>NZ_JBEZDR010000006.1:0-135743 GCF_040648415.1 Nonomuraea sp. NPDC049141 | reverse complement strand
AGCTGCTGGCGGACGGGCTGGCCGACGATCACCGCTTCGCCAAGGAGATCGACGCGGCGCGCCGGGTGGAGCCGTTCTGCATCGCTCATCCCGATCCAGGTCGGCCGGCGCTTATCGCCATTCTTGTGTCCGTATTCTCATTGCCGCTCGATATATATTCGGGGCTTTTCTTTTTCCGTGGGTCATCTGTCGCAGCCGCCGTCCCTGTTCGGGCGGATCCGCGGCCGGCGTACCTCCCGCAGGCCTTTGTACGCGTACGGGTCGGCGCCGGCGACCAGGACGATGTCGCGGTGGTCCGCCTGCGCCATGGGCGTCCCCGCCGGGGGAGTGTCCCAGGGCAGCAGCGACTCGGCGCTCATGTAGTGATTGACCAGGGCTCGCCGATAGCCGCTCCTGGCGGTGTTGGGCAGCGACTTGTGCAGCAGATAGCTGTTGAACACGACCGCGGAGCCGGCCGGGACCTCCACGGGCACCGCGTCGGAGTCGTCGAACGGGAAGCCGTAGGACTCCACCGTGCAGTCGTAGCGCGGATCATCGTGCTCACGGTTCGGGTACACCACGCCGGACCGGTGCGAGCCGGGCAGTGCCCAGAGGCAGCCGTTCTCGACGGTGGCGTCGTCGAGCGCGAGCCAGACCGCCGTGAGCGAACGGTCGCGGGTCGGGATGAACATCTCGTCCTGATGCCAGGCCTGTCCCGGCTCCCCTTCGGACTTGATGAACAGCATCGACTGCATGGCCTTCACGTTCGGGCCGATGATCGTGGTGAGCGGCGAGACGATCGCCGGATGGCGCATGGCGGCGAGCATCACTCCGGAGAGCTTGTGCGGGTAGTGGACGCAGAGGAAACGGCGAAGGACGTCGTCGTCGGTGTCGGCGGGCCCGGCGGGGAGCGCCCTCTGGACGTCGCCGAGTTCGCCGCGGCAGATGCGGACGGCCTCTTCGACCAGCTTGCCGACCTCGCCGGGGCTGAACGCCTCCCGGAGGACGAGAAAGCCGTCGCGCTCGTACGTGGTCTTCAGTTCGGTGTTCGTCACGCCGCACCGCCTTTCTCGAAGAAGCCGACCTCGCCGCGTTCCAGAAGTTCGACTCCTCAGGGACGCTCGTCCTGGTGCCGAACCCCGAGCACTTCGGCGGCGCGCCCCGGCTCGGCCGGGTGACCATCCGCAAGATGCCCGAGCTCGCGGCCCGGATGACCGCGCTGCGGACCGGCGAGGTGGACATGATCTGGGGCATCCCCGACGATCAGCTCGCGGAGCTGCAGCGCGACTCCAACCTCACGGTCGGGACGGTGCCCAGCACCGCCGTGTTCACCATGTGGTTCAACTCCTCCGCGCCGGCGCTGAAGGAGGCCAAGATACGGCGGGCCCTGTGGCAGGCGGTCGACTTCGCGACCATCATCAAGCGGCTGTACCCGCAGACCGGCACCCTGGCCGACGCCCCGGTCTCGCCCGTCACCCTCGGCTACGTCCCCCAGGAACCCGTCCGCTACGACCCGGCCGCGGCGAAGGCCGCGCTGACCGCCGCCGGCTTCGACTTCTCTGCCAAGCTGCGGCTGCAGTTCGCCAACGCCGAGTTCCGGCCGTTCAACCAGGCGATCGTCTCCGACCTGCAGAAGATCGGCGTCCAGGTGGACCTGCTGGAGAAGGAGCAGGCGGTGTTCACCAAGGACCTGCTCGCCCTGAACTGGGACGTCAACTTCCAGCAGCTCTCGAACCCCACCTTCGACGCGGCCAACACGCTCGGCCGGCTGTACCCCTGCGCGGCCAAGCGCAACGGCTACTGCAACCCCGACCTCGACAAGCTGCTCGCCGCCGCCGGAGCGAGCGCGGACAGCGGCGAGCGGGTCAAGCTGTACGGCGAAGCCAGCAAGATCATCTGGCATGACGCGGTCGGCATGTTCCCGATGGCGGTCAAGTACGCCTATGCCTGGAACGGCCGGGTCACCGGCGTCACGCCGGATCCGAACGGGCTGCCCAACTTCGCCGGTATGCAGGTCGGCGGCTCATGAGCCGAACATGGGACGCGACAACGCCGGTGCGGGACGACTCGGTGCCGATCGACCCGCTGCTCGAGGTGGACGGGCTGGTCGTCGACCTGCCCGTCGCCGGAGGCAGCGTCCGCGTCGTCGACCGGGTGACGTTCGACATCCCGCAGGCGACGACGGTCGGGCTCATCGGCGAGTCCGGCAGCGGCAAGACGATGACCGCGAACGCCGTGATCGGCCTGCTCCCGAAAGGAGCGGCGACCGGCGGGGAGCTGCGCTGGCAGGGCGAGGACCTCCTCCGGGCGAGCCTCGCCCGGCGGCGCCGGCTGCGTGGCCACGAGATCGCGATGATCTTCCAGGATCCGCTGGCCGCGCTCAACCCGACCCAGACGATCGGCCGCCAGGTGGGCGAGATCCTCCGCCGCGCCGGCCGCCCGCGCGCCGAGGTGGCTCAGCGGGTGCTCGAACTGCTCGAGCGGGCGGGCATCCCCGAGCCGGCCGCGAGAATGCGCAACTACCCCCACGAGTTCTCCGGCGGGATGCGGCAACGGGCCATGATCGCCCTCGCCCTGGCGGGCAGCCCGGCGCTGCTGCTCGCCGACGAGCCCACCACCGCGCTGGACGTGACGGTGCAGGCGCGCATCCTGCGCCTGCTCCGCTCCATCCAGCAGGACCAGGGGCTGGCGATGCTCCTCGTCAGCCACGACCTGCGGGTCGTGGCGCACGTCGCGCACCAGGTCGTCGTCATGTACGCCGGCCGCGTCGCCGAGCGTGGCCCCACCACGGCGGTGCTGGCCCGCCCGGCCCACCCGTACACCCGGGCACTGGTCGACAGCGTGCCCGCAGTGCGGACCCGTGCCGCCCTGGCACACCCTTTGCCCGGCACGCCGGCCGCTCCGGAGAACCGCCCACCGGGCTGCGCGTTCCACCCTCGGTGCCCGCTGGCGCGTGACCGGTGCCGCACCGAGGAGCCGGAGACGAGACCCGTCGCGCCCGGCCGGTGGGCCGCGTGCCACTTCGCCGAGGAGCTGCTGCAGCGATGAGCCTGCTGGAGGTGAACGACCTGCGGGTCAGCTTCGCCCGCCGTAACACCTGGTTCCGGTCGCGCTCGGGGGACTTCGTCGCGGTCGACGGCGTGAGCCTCACGGTGGCTCCCGACGAGATCGTGGGACTGGTCGGAGAGTCGGGGTCGGGCAAGACCACGGTGGCCCGGGCGATCGTCGGCCTGGTCCGGCCCGGCTCCGGCAGCGTCCTGCTCGACGGCGTGCCCCTGGGACCGGTCGGGCGCCGGACCACGGCGCAACAACGTGCCGCGCAGATGGTCTTCCAGGATCCCCGGTCGTCGCTGAGCCCGCGCATGACCGTCGCCGCGATCATCAACGAGGCATGGCGCACCCATCCGGAGTCGGCCCCGCCCGGCGACCGTACCGCCGCTGTGCACCGCCTGCTCGACGACGTCGGGCTTGACGCGAGCGTCGCCCGGCACCGGGCCGACGAACTCTCCGGCGGACAGTGCCAGCGGGTCAGCATCGCCCGCGCGCTCGCCGTCAGACCGCGGCTGCTGGTGTGCGACGAAGCGGTGTCCGCGTTGGATGTGTCGGTCCAGGCGCAGATCCTCCGGCTGCTGGTCGACCTGCGCGAGCGCCACCATCTGGCGATGCTGTTCATCTCCCACGACCTCGGGGTGGTGCACCAGATCGCGGACCGCATCGCCGTCATGCCGCGGTGTGGTGGTGGAAGAAGGGCGGACGACAGACGTGCTCGGTGCGCCGCGGCACGAGTACACCCGCAGCCTGCTCGATGCCGCCCTGGAGTTGTCCACCACGGATGCCCAAGACGGGTGACGGTGTCAAATGATCATTTGATTAATACATGTTAATGATTGATAACGTCAGGCGTATGTATAGTCCCTTCCATGCCTCCGTCGAAACCTCGCAGGTCGCCCACGCCACAGGACCGGCAGCGCGATCCCGAACGCACCCGCAAGCTGATCCTGGACGCGGCATCGGCCGAGTTCGGCGCGCACGGCTACGCGGGCGCCCGGGTCAGCGCGATCGCCGCCAGAGCGGGCGTCAACGTGCAGCTGATCTCCTACTACTTCGACGGCAAAGAGGGCCTGTACGAGGCCATGTCGCAGCAGTGGCAGCAGCGGCAGCGCGAGCTGGCGCCACCGGGCACGCCACTGCCCGAGCAGTTGCACCGATACGCGATGGAGGCGGCGCACAACCCGGACGGGGCCCGCCTGCTCGCCTGGAGCGGCCTGGAATACACCGGTCCGGACGACGACCCCGACCACGCGCCCCGCGCCCGGTTGCTCGCGGAGAGCGTCGACCAGTTGCGCGCACTGCAAGCAGCCGGCCACCTTCCGGCCGAGGTGGACCCTGCCTGCCTGTTGATCATGCTGATGGCCGCCGCCATGGCGCCCACCACGCTGCCGCACGTCATCGAAGGCGTCTGCGGCACCGATCCGGGTTCCCCCGACTTCATCGCCCACTTCGCCGACCAGGTCGCCGTCCTCGCCCGGCTCATCGGACTCGAACCCGCCTGACGCCCTGGGCCGTCAGGCCGCGGCCGCGACAGCATCACGTCTTACTGCGCGTCGTCAACAGGTGAGACGTAGATCCGCGCGGGCTCGTCGGAGAAACGCGCGGTGCGCGGGTCGCGTTCGTCGCCGAAACGCTCGGTGAGAATGCCGTACAGCTCGGGTCTGCGCCCCATCATCCAGCGCCGCCCGGTGGACATCGGCAGGAGATCCAGGTCGAGATCGGCGACCACCATGGTGTCCTCAGGGGAGGCCGTCTCGACCAGGATCCGGCCATAGGGGTCGAGAATCATGGCGTTCCCGGTACGCACCTCGTCGTCGTCTCGCCCGACGCCGTTGCTGAAGACGACACAGAGGCCGTTGTCGTGGGCGCGCGCCGGCAACCAGCGGAGCAGCCATTCGCGTCCGCTGGGCCCGCGGAACCGCTCTTCGATCGTTTTCCGATCCCGATATCTGGCCTGCCAATACTCCAACGGGATCGGCTTCATCGAGTGCGGACTGCGTGATGCCGTCCCGCCGGTTTGATGCGGAGCCAAAAGTACGGAGGCGCCCATGAGAGCGGTGGCGCGCACGTTCTCCACGAGATTGTTGTCCCAGCAGATGAGCACCCCGAGTCGAACACCCCAGGGAGTGTCGAAAACGGTGTACTCCGCGCCGCTGGATATGGCCTCGTGCTCGAACGCGTGCAGCTTGCGATGGCGGTGCACGTGCCCGTCCGGAAGGCATACCGCGTACGAGTTGAACAGGCGGCCGTTCTCGTCCACCTCCAGGAATCCCACACCGACGGCCATGCCGTTCTCCATCGCGAGGCGACGTACCGCGGTCGTCGATGGCCCGGAAATCGGCTCCGCGAGCTCGTGCAGTTTCTTGGCCGAATGATTGCGGAGATGCCAGTAGCCGAGCAGGCACATCTCCGGAAAGGCGATGACCTGTACGGAGTCCGCGGCGGCCTCGCGCACGAAGTGCGCTATTCTCGCCAAATTATGTTCTTTGGCGTCCGGCCTTGCCTCGAACTGCACCGAAGCGCATCTCAGGATATTCGTCCGCTCTTTATCGCCGGTCGATGGTGACAATGGTTCTCCCTGAACTGGAATCGATGTCCTCCATCACACCCGACAGGAGGTGGGCCGGTCCAATGAAACTTTCGACGGGTTCCATAGACTGCGGGAATGGAAATCCGGCTGCTGCGTGCGTTCATCGAGACGGCCAGGGTGGGTGCGTTCGGCCGGGCGGCGCAGGCGCTCGCTGTCACGCAGCCTGCTCTGACCAAGCAGATCCAGGCTCTGGAGGCCGAGGTAGGCGGCCCGCTGTTCGACCGGGGACGGCACGGGGCCACCCTGACCCCCCTCGGCCAGCTGTTTCTCCCCGATGCCCAGGACCTCGTGCGCCGCGCGGACCTCCTGGCCCGCCGGGCCCGCCAGACGGCACTCGGCGAATCGGGCTTGTTGAGCGTCGGCTTCGGAATGTCCACCATCGACCTGGCCCCGCGCGCCGTGGCGGCGTTCCGCCGCCGCTACCCGCACGTCGAAATCACCCTCGACGACATGTCCACCGCCACCCAGGTGGACCTCATAAGGGCGGGCAGGCTGCATGTCGGTTTTGTCAGGCTGCCTGTGGACGACGACCTGGGGAGCATCGCCCTGAGCACGGACACGCTCGCCGTCGCCGTGTCCTGCGACGAAGGGCCCGCGCCTCCGGGTGACGAGAGCGTCGTGTCATGGCTGGACGACCACCCGCTCATCCGGCTCGCGGCGGCGAAGGGCCCAGGACTGGCGGCCCAGCTCGACGGCTTCCTCAAGGCCTACGACCTGAGGCCGCGCATCCTTCAGGAAGCTCACGATCTTCAGACGGTCGTGGCCCTGGTGGCCTCGGGCGTCGGCATCGCCATCGTGCCGGCCAGCGCCGCCAAGATCGCGTCCCCCGCCGTCACCATAGTGCCCATGGAACTGCCTCCCGCGAGATGGCAGGTGGGCGCCGTGTGGGATCGCGCCCACATGAGGCCGGTCACGGCCAACTTCCTCGCCGTCGTGCGCGAGCTCACTGCTGGAGGATCTGACTCCGCTCGATGAGCTCCAGTACCGCCTCCCGGACTTGGCGCAGGACGACGAGGATCTCCTCGGCGGCTGCGGCGATGGCCTGCTCGCTGGGGGCGACGGGGGGTTCGAGCAGCCGGGCCACGGTGTCGGCGAGGACCTGGTCAGGGTCGCCGACACCGAACGCGGCGGTGGCCGGGTCGGACAGTGCGACACCGAACCCGGTGAGCACGGCGTGTGTGGCGTAGGTCAGTTCGGGCAACGGACGGTCTCGGGGGATCAGTCCGTGGCGGTGATGGATCGGCATGACCGTCTCGCACATGGCGCTCGGTGTGGTGCGGGCGAACAGCTCGCGGTCGCCGGCCTGCTGGGTGAGCAGCCGCAGCAGGTCGGCGTCGCCGCTCTGCACGCGGCTTGCCAGGGGGAGTCGCAGTCCGGTGCGGATCAGCAGCGGGGCCAGGCGACACGGCAGCACGGTGGCGGGGTCGGCGGTGATGCGGGCGATGATCTCATCCAGGAAGGTCAGCAGTTCGCGGGCGAACAATCCGAGGATGAGGTCCTCCTTGGCGGGCCAGTACAGGTAGACGGTGCCCTTGCCGACCCCGGCCGCGCGGGCGATCTCGCTGACGGTGACCTTGTGGGCACCATGGTCGAGCACCAGTTCCCGTGCGCTGTCCAGGATGCGGGCGGCTTTGCGTGAGTGGTGTTCGATCAGCTGGCTCACCTGGGCTGTCCTGTTCTTCCGTGCTCGGGGCGCGTCAAACGGCGGCGACGTCGAACTGTTTGTTCTGCATGTCTGCGCCGTTCATTATTCTGCCCATCGCCGGCCCGATGACCGGGGCGCGCATCAGGCGCAGCATCGCGGCGCGCAGGAGCTGCTCCTTGCGGTCGTGGGGGGTGAAGATCCTGCGCATGATCAGCGCGGTGTCCTGCTCGGTCTGGATGAACGGCCGCATCCGCGCCTCCCACGCGTGCAGCGCGGCGGGCAGGTCGCCGTGGCGCTGCAGCATGGTGCCCAGCAGCTCCCCTCCGGCCATGGCGCTGGAGGCGCCCATGCCCGCGTACAGGGTGACGCACCAGGCGGCGTCGCCGACCAGCACGACCCGCCCCTGATGCCAGCGCGGCATCTTGACCTGGTTCACCGAGTCGAACAGGACCTCCGGAGTGTGCTCGAACGCGGTGAGCAACCTCTCCAGCAGGGGCCCGGGGGGCTGCGGGCCGAAGGCGGCGCGGATGGACTCGATCGGTGGGCGGGCGAACTCGGCGTCGACGTCGTCGGTGCGGTAGGAGAACAGCAGGCCAGGAGCGTGGTCGGAGAAGGGGAAGATCCATGCCGAACGTCCGGCCTCGGCCAAGATCAGGCCCTGCTCCTGGTCGAGGCCCTCGATCGGCTTGTCCAGGACGGTGGCGCCGATCATGTAGTTCAGCGGACTCAGGCGATCCTCGGGGCCGAAGGCCAGCCCGCGCACGGTTGACCGCATTCCGTCGGCGCCCACCACCAGGTCGAAGCGCTCGGTGACGGTGGTGTCGGCGGCGGTGTCGTGCAGGGTGACCTCCGCCGCGGAGTCGTCCTGGACGATGCGGGTGGGCACGGTGGAATAGCGGATCTCCACATCGGCCGGCAGCGCGGAGAACAGCGCCTGCTCGATGTCGCCACGCAGCACCACCCGGGGTTTGCCGGGCAGGTTGGCCAGGCTCATGCCGACGCTGCGGCGTCCGGCCCGGTTCACCTCGTACGGGGCGGGCCCCGGGGTACGGTCGCCGATCGCCTCCAGCACGCCCAGCCGGCGCGCGGAGGCGGCACCGGTGCCGAACAGCATGATGAAGTACCCGCCTGAGCGGCGGGCCGGGGCCCGCTCCACCAGCACCGGCTCCCAGCCGACCTGCCGTAGCCGTAACGCGGTGGCGATGCCCGCGATCCCGAGCCCGACCACCAGCGCTCGGCCACGGCCGACTGCGTCCTTCATGGCAACTCCTCTCCTGTCGAGTCACCGCCACCCTAGCCGACGAACTGACCAAATGAGTTCAATTGGTCAGTTTGCGCTCCTAGCGGGTTCGTCCCAGGTGAGGTGATGTTCGTAGATCCAGCGGCTCGGGTCGTTGCCGGTCCTGGCCATATGTCTCATGGCCAGGCCCATGATCACGTCGCGCGGCACCCTGGCCAGCGGGCTCAGCGCCTTCCAGCCGCCGGTACGGTTGCCCTGCTCGACGACCCGCTCGACGCGTCCGCGCCGCGCCCGCTCGTAGTCGGTGAACGCGGACTCGGTGTCGGGGCCGTCGCGCAGGCATGTGGCCAGGACGACGGCGTCCTCGATGGCCATGGCCGCGCCCTGCCCGATCGATGGGGCGGTGGCGTGGGCCGCGTCGCCGATGATGATCATCCGGTCGCGGTGCCAGACCGGCACCGTGGGGACGTCGTAGGTGTTCCAGCCCGCGAATATCTCATCGGTCGCCGCGATGATGTCGAGCGCGGGCCCGTGGTCGCGCCTGAACAGCTCGCTGAGCCGGGTCCGCCACTGCGCCGGTGTGATCGCCGCCACGTCGGCGGGGGTGAGCTCGGTGGCCTGCGCCGGGTTCGCCGCCCACCACACCTCGCCGTCCGGGTGCACGGTGTAGGCGAAGAAGCAGCGCTTGCCGAAGATGGCGTGCATCATGCCAGGCTCCCCGGCGGCGGGGACGGCGCGGGCATAGCCGCCCGTGTTGAGCAGCCCGGCGTACCGCGCGCCAGGGGCCGCCGGGTCGATGATCTCGCGCGTGCGTGAGCGCAGGCCGTCGGCGCCTATCAGCAGGTCCGCCTCGGCCACGCTCCCGTCGGCGAACCGCGCAGCCACCCCGCCGCCGGTGCTCCTCGCGTCCACGAGCCGCTTGCCGTACTCGATGCGCACCCCTCGGCTGACGGCCTGCTCGCGCAGGAACCGGTACAGGTCGGCGCGCTTGACGGTACGGCTGACCAGGCCGCCCGGTACGCCCGTGCCGTACGGGAGCTCGCCGAGCCGCCGGCCGGAACCGCTGGTGATCGTGATGCGCGGGGTGTCGAAGCCGACCTTGCCGGTGTCGAGGTCGATCGCCTGTAAGGCGTCGAGCGCGTTCACCGCCAGTGTGAGGAACGCGCCCACATTGTCCGCGGTCCTGTCGTACGCCTCGTGGACCACCGCGTCGATCCCCGCCTTGCGCAGGGCGATCGCCGCCGCCGTACCCGCGATTCCGCCGCCCGCGATCAGTGCTGTGTATGTCATACACCGAGTGTATGACATACACTTGGGACAAGCGCGAGCAGGAAAGCGGGAGACGATGAACGACAAGCTGCCGGCCGGGCTCGACCTGCTCTGGGAACGGCTCCACCGGCCCGCGCCCGAGCCCAGGACCGGGCTGAGCCTCGGCCGCATCGCGGGGGCGGCGGTGGATCTGGCGGACGCGGGCGGTCTGGAAGCGGTGTCGATGGCCAGGGTCGCCGAGCGGCTGGGGTTCACCACGATGTCGCTCTACCGGCACGTCAAGAGCAAGAACGAGTTGCTGTTGCTGATGCTGGACTCGGTCGCCGCCGTGCCCGCCGAGCTGGACCGGCCCTGTGAGGGCTGGAGGCCGGGCTTGGCGCGCTGGTGCCGCGCGCAGTGGGAGATGCTGCGCGCCCACACGTGGATCGTCCACCTGCCCGTCACCGGGCCGCCCGTCACGCCCAACCAGCTCGCGTGGACCGACCGGGCGCTGGCCGTGCTGCGCGGCACCGGGCTCAGCGAGAGCGACAAGGCCGGTGTGGTGCTGCTGGTGGCCAACTACATGCTCACCACCGCGCGGCTGACCGCGGATCTCGGCCAGGCCGCCTCAGGGGAGTCGATCGCCGCCTACAGCACGCTGCTCGGCTCGCTGGCCGACGAGCGGCGCTTTCCCGCGCTGCGCCAGGCGGTCGACGCGGGGGCGTTCGACTATCCGGCGGGCACTCCTGAGGAGGAGCGGCATTTCGACTACGCGTTCGGCCTGGACCGGATCCTGGACGGAGTGGAGGTCCTGATCAGGTCGCGCCTCGACGGGGCCGAGTGATCGACCGCCGCGATCTCAGCCGGAGACGGCACGGGCGAGGCTGTCCTCGATCTGCTGGAGGACTTTGAGGGCTTCGGCCTGCTGGTCGGGGGTGAGGCCGGCGGTGGTGGCGGTTTCGAGCTCGGCCCAGATGCCGTCGATCTGCCGGTGTACGGCCTGGCTGGCGGGGGTGGCCTCGATGATGGTGGCGCGTTTGTCGGTGGGGCTGGGCTTGCGGCGGACGAACCCGGCGTGCTCCAGGCGCTGGATGGTGCGGGTCATGGTGGCGGCGTCGGAGCCGAGCATCCGGACCAGGTCGACCTGACGCTGGGGACCGTGGTCCCACAGCTGCATCATCACCAGTTCCTGGGCGGGGTGCAGGCCGACGCGGCGCAGGAGCTGGGCGGCGAGCATGCGGTGCAGGCGTGCGACGCGGATGATCGCGTGGTTCATCGCCCCTGCCTGGGCCGAGACGGGCAACGGCGTACGCGCGACATCCGCGGTCTCGCCGTAATCCTTCGGTCTGCCCACGCGGGTTCCTCGCAATCGCTGATAGGTGCTCGAACAAGTACAAGTCTAGCCCCACTCCCACGCTCCGAGCGGAGCAGCCCGCGGAATGAACTACCGTGATTACTTGTTCGGACAGTCAATCGCGGCGGCTGAGCTGCCGTATGTGAGGACAAGGAACGTGATCATGACTTCGGCATTCGACCCCTACGAGCTCGGCGGCACCCGTCTGGCCAACCGCATCGTGATGGCGCCGATGACGCGCAGCCGTGCCTATGGCCCCGGCGCCTCCCCAACCGAGCTGATGGCGACCTACTACGGCCAGCGCGCGGCGGCGGGGCTGATCATCACCGAGGGCACCCAGCCGTCGGTGATCGGCCAGGGCTACCCCGACACTCCCGGTCTGCACTCGCCGCAGCAGGTGGCGGCCTGGCGGAAGGTCACCGACGCCGTCCACGCCCAGGGCGGTGTGATCTTCGCGCAGCTCATGCACACCGGCCGGGTCGGGCACACCGACTTCCTGCCCGAGGGGATGTACCCGGTCGGGCCGTCCCCGATCGCCGCGGCCGGCCAGGTCTACACGCATGAGGGACCGAAGGACTTCATGACGCCGAAGGAGCTGTCGCAGGAGGACATCGCCGAGACGATCGGGGACTTCGCCACCGCCGCCCGCAACGCGATCGACGCCGGCTTCGACGGCGTGGAGATCCACGGCGCCAACGGCTATCTGGTCCACCAGTTCCTCGCCTCCGGCGCCAACCAGCGCACTGACGACTGGGGCGGCACCCCGGCCAACAGGATCAGGTTCGCGGTCGAGGTCGCCGCGGCGGTCGCCGACGCCATCGGCGCCGATCGGACCGGTATCCGCCTGTCTCCGGGCAACCCCTACAACGACATCACCGAGGAAGACCTGGAGGAGACCTACGGCGCCCTGGTGGCGGAACTCGCCCCGCTCGGCCTCGCCTACCTGCACCTCATGGAAGCCCCTGGCGTCCGGGAGCTGGTGCTGCGGCTGCGCGCGGATTGGCCCGGCGCCTTCATCCTCAATCCCTTCACCGGGATGGAGCCCACCGGCCCCGACGCCCTCGGCCTCATCGAGGACGGTACCGTCGACCTCATCTCCTTCGGGGCGCTGTTCCTGGCCAACCCCGACCTGCCCGCCCGCCTGGCCGCCGGTGGCCCGTACAACGCCCCCGACCGCGGCACATCCTTCGGCGGCGACCACCGTGGCTACACCGATTACCCAACCCTCGGCTAATTGTCCGGACATGTATCTGAGAGTGGAGGACATATGAGCTTCAGCACCGGCAAGGGCACCCACGGCACCCGCCAGCCCTCGGGGCCGCTGTTCCGGCTGTTCAACAAGTTCGCGGCCCGCCGCATCCGCAAGGGCAAGGGCCAGATGATGGGGTTCAACGCCCTGGTCCTCAAGACGGTGGGCGCCAAGAGCGGTGCCGAACGCGCCAACCCCGTCGGCTGGTTCCCCGGCCCCGACGGCAGCTATCTCGTCGTCGCCTCCGCCATGGGTGCCACCGGTAACCCCGGCTGGTACTACAACCTCGCCGCCCACCCCGACAAGGTCACCATCGAGGTCGACGGCCGTACCGTCCCCGTCACCTCCGAACAACTCGCCGGCGCCGAACGCGAACAGGCCTGGCAGCAGATCACCACCGCCGCACCCCGCTTCGCGCAATACCAGGAAAAGACCGACCGGGAGCTGCCGATCATCCGCTTGACCCCCGCCTGACCCGAGCTACGACCGGTACGTACTGACGGCGATGTGGGCGAACGAGCGGACCAGGGGGCTCTCGTGCTCGGTCGCCCAGGCGACGACGAGGCGGCTCGGGGGCATGTCGGTCAGGGGCGCCCAGGTCAGCCCCTCGGGCAGGGCGTGGATGAGCGGTGCGATGCCGACCGTACCGTTCCAGAGGACGGCCTGCATGCATTCGTTGACGGTGCGGACCACCGGGCCGGCCGGCCGCTCGCCGACGGGCCTCGCCCCGTTCCAGTAGGCGCGCCAGATCGGGTCGGTGCCTTCTGGCAGCTGGAACCAGGGACGGTCGACGAGCTCGGCCAGGCACACGGTGTCGCGGCCGGCCAGCGGGTCGTCCGCGCGCAGGACGACCCCGATCGGATCGGTACGCAACACCCGCGTGCTGATGCCGGTGTCGTCGAAGGGCAATCGGGTCAGCGCCACGTCGGCCAGGCCGTTGCGCAGTCCCGTGGTGGGGTCGGTGAAGTCCGCCTCACGGATCCGGATCGAGACCTTGGGATGGCGGCTGCGGAAGGTCGCGGCCAGGCGCGTGCCGGCCTCTTCGGCGCTGTCGGCGAGCGTGCCGATGGTGAGCGTCACGGCGCCGGCGGCCGCCGTCACTCGCGCGCGTGCCTGCTCGGCCTGTTCCAGCAGCGTACGCGCCTCGATGTACAGCGCGTCGCCGGCGGGAGTGGGCTCGACACCGGTGGCCGAACGGTGCAGCAGCACGACGCCCAGGTCGGTCTCCAACTGCTTGATGGCCCGGCTCAGCGGCGGTTGCGTCATGTGCAGCCGGGCGGCGGCCCGCCCGAAGTGCCGTTCCTCGGCGATGGCCACGAAGTAGCGCAGCAGGCGGAGCTCCATCATCAGCGAAGATACCAGGACGGTATCGGGCTTGCGGGATCGGTGTTGGACGCCGGGCGCGCGCCGGCGGCAGGGTCGGAGCATGTCTTCCGAACCACTCATCCACGAGCCGATCGTCGAGATCACCCAGGTCCGGGAACTCGCCCGCGACCTGGTGGTGATCCCGAACCGCCGGGTCGGGCTCGTGCCCAACATCGGCGTCATCGGCGGCGACCACTCCGTGCTGGTCGTCGAGACCGGCATGGGCCCGCGCAACGGCGAGACGGTGCTCGCCTTCGCGACCGAATACGCCAAGGGCCGCAAGCTCTACCTGACCACGACGCATTTCCACCCTGAGCATGCGTTCGGCGCGCAGGCCTTCGCGGGCGAGGCGACGTACCTCGTCAACGGCGCGCAGGCAGCGGACCTGGCCGGAAAGGGGCCAGGCTACCTCGAGATGTTCCGCGGCCTGGGCGCGCCGATCGCGCGGCAACTGGAAGACGTCGAGCTGGTCACGCCGGACGCGGTCTACGACGGCGCGTACGAGCTCGACCTGGGCGGCCGGGTCGTGCGACTGCGTGCCACCGGCCGCGCGCACAGCAAGGGCGACCAGGTGGTGACCGTGCCCGATGCGGGCGTGCTGTTCACGGGTGATCTGGTCGACGCCGGACAGTTCTCGATCTTCCCGTGGTTCCCGCCGTACGACACCGACGTCTCGGGGCTGCGCTGGATCGAGGTGATGCGCGGCCTGGTCGCGAGCGATCCGACCGTGGTGGTGCCCGGCCACGGTGACATCTCCGGCCAGCAGTTGCTGGTCGATGTCCGTGACTATCTCGAGCTGCTGCGCGATGAGACCTGGGTACGGCGCGACTCGGCGATGACCCAGGAGACGATCGTCGAGGAGGTCAAGGCGCTGATGGTCGAACGCCACCCGGAGTGGGCCGGCCAGGAGTGGATCGAAAAGGGCGTGGGCTGCTTCTGCGCGGAGCACGCCTGACCCCGGCGCATCGCCTGTTGGTCTTCCTCTCCTGAGGTCGAGCGGACCCGCGGGGCTTGACAGGGGGTCCGACAGGCAGTGAATGAACGAAGTGAAATGGTGGACTGGTAGAGGCCGCTCCGTAAGGCGGCTGCTTTCCGTAAGAAAAGGAGACGGCCATGTCTTCTTCCGCAATGCACCGTTCCATGCAGGTCGCCCAGCCTGGCGGGGACATGTCGCTGGTTCAGGTCGATACTCCGGAACCGGGGCCAGGGCAGGTGCGGGTCACCGTCGAGGCGTCCGGGGTGTGTCACTCCGACGCGATGATCATCGCCGGGCACCTTCCGGGCACCACCTTTCCCGTCACGCCAGGGCACGAGATCGCGGGACGCATCGACGAGATCGGCGACAACGTCACCGGCTGGGCCGTGGGTGATCGGGTCGCGGTCGGCTGGTACGGCGGCAGTTGCGGCCACTGTGACGCCTGCAGGGAAGGAGACGGTGTCCTCTGTCCCGAGATCCAGGTGCCGGGAGCCGCGTACGCCGGAGGGTTCGCCGATGCCGTCGTGGTGCCGGCCGTCGCCCTGGCCGCGATCCCGGACGGGGTGACGGCGGTGGAAGCCGCGCCCCTGGCCTGCGCCGGCGTGACCGTGTACAACGCGCTGCGCCGCAGCTCCGCGCGTTCAGGCGACACCGTCGCGGTCCTTGGTCTGGGTGGTCTGGGGCACCTGGGCGTTCAGTTCGCCTCGAAGATGGGCTTCGACACCGTCGCGATGGCTCGCGGTCCGGAAAAGGCGCCGCTGGCTCACAAGCTCGGCGCGTCTCACTACATCGACAGCGCCATCGAGAAGCCGGCAGACGCGCTGCAGGCCCGCGGGGGAGCCAAGGTGGTGCTGGCGACGGTGACCAACGCCGCGGCGATGTCCGCGACGGTCGATGGGCTGGGGCGCCGCGGTGAGCTCATCGTCGTCGGCGTCGCCATGGAGCCGCTGGACATCACGGCCCTGCAGCTCGTGGGCGGGGCCAAGCGGGTGTACGGGCATGCTTCCGGCAACGCAGTCGACATCCAGGACACCATGCGGTTCGCCGCCCAGAGCGGTGTTCGGGCGTGGACCGAGGAGGTTCCGTTGGAGGAAGCCGGTGCGGCGTTCCAGAAGATGCTCTCCGGCCAGGCCCGCTTCCGCATGGTCCTGACCACCGGCAACTGATCGTGGGGCACCACAGCCGCCGGACTCGGCCGGTTCTCAGTCGTTGAGGAGCCGCCATGTGGTGAGGGCGAGTCTGGCGCGGGTCAGTCCGGTGGGTTCGGTGAGGTCGATGCGCAGGGTCTTCGCGAGTTGCTCGATGCGGCGGGCGACGCTGCTGTGGTGCAGGTGGAGGAGGTCGGCGGCCTGACGCAGGGAGCCGGTGGCGCAGTAGGCGTCCAGTGTCTCCAGGTCTTCCGGGTTGTCGGCCATGCGGGCGATGGCGGTCACGTCGGTGTTGTGCCGGGCGGTGTCGGGGGGTATCTCGGTCAGGAGTGTCAGGGCGCCCAGGTCGTCGTAGTGGATGACCGGCTGGCGTGCGGTGGTGAAGCGGAGGGCGGCGCGGGCTTGCTGCCAGGATCGGCTGGGGCTGTCGGTGGCGCCGATGCCCGCCCGTACGCCCGATGGGAGCCGGGCCGGGTCGATGGTGGTGGCCAGGATGACGCCCGCGTCGGCGAGTGGCGCCGCTTTCACCGGGCGGGCGGGGCAGAGCCGGCCGGCGATCTGGTCGAGGGGAAGCTGTGAGCGTACGGCGAGGACATGGATGGGCAGGTCGGCGGCGAACCCCAGCAGGCGTAGTGCCCGGGCGGTGGCGGCGTCGTCGCTGTCGGTGCTGATCGCGAGTTCGACGAGCGCGGGGTCGGCCATGGTGGTGCGGGCCGGACCGTACTTCTCGGCGGCGGCCGCGGCGGCGATGGCGAGCCGGTCCAGGAGCAGTTCGTCGAGGGGGACGGGTGGGCCGGGGCGCTCCAGCCATACCGTGCCGATCTCCTCCTCGTCGAGGGTGATCGGCATCGTGGTGGACGCGGGAGCAGACGGGGTGGAGGCGTTTCTGCCGTCGGGCGCCATGCGGATCGCCCGGCCCGTGCCGTGGAGCCGCAACCCGGCCACGCACTCGGCGAGGACCGCCGAAGCCCGGGCGAGCGCGGGGAGGTCCACCCGGCGGCGCATCAGCGTGTCGTAGAACTGGACGACGCGAATCGCGCCTTCGGCCTGCGCGTCCAGGTGCGACAGCCGTTCGGCCAGTGCCTCCATAGCAGGAGGATAGCGCCGATCGGTGCGCGGCCAGGCGGGGATGTCCGACGGATGGCGGGTGATCTCGGGAATGGCGACCGTGAGAATGGTCGACATGAATCCCGAACTTGAAGCGTTCCTCCCGTTGATCCCCCGGGTCGAGCTGGCCGACCCGGTCGCCGCCCGCGCGAACTACGCCAAGGCGGCCGCCGCGAGGCCGGCAGCGGACCTCGCGGACCTGGAGGTCGAGGACCGGATGGTGCCCGCCGATCCGGACGTGGCGGTGCGGATCTATCGCCCGCGCCAGGCCCAGGGCGCCGTCGTCTGGCTGCACGGTGGCGGATTCGTCATGGGTGACCTGGACACCGAGCACCTTTGGGCCGCCCGGCTCGCGGGTGCCTCCGGTGCGGTGGTGATCTCGGTGGGCTACCGGCTGGCTCCCGAGCATCGGTTCCCGGCCGCGCTGGACGACGTCTACGCCGTGGTGTCCTGGGCGGCCGAGCACGCCGCCGAGCTCGGCATCGACGCCGGGCGGATCGCGGTCGGCGGCCACAGCGCCGGCGGGGGGCTCGCGGCCGCGGTGGCGCTGCGGGCGCGCGATGAGCAGGGGCCGCCGATCCGCTTCCAGTTGCTCAACGAGCCCGAGCTCGACGACCGGCAGGAGACCTGGTCGGCACGGAACTTCACCGACACGCCCTGGATAAATCGCGATGTGGTCACCGCATCGTGGCGCTACTACCTGGGCACCGCCGTGGCCTCGCAGTACGCCGCCCCGGCACGGGCCACCGACCTGTCCGGCCTGCCACCCGCCTACATCGCCACCGCGGAGTTCGACCCGAACCGCGACGAGGACATGGGCTACGCGCTGCGCCTGCTGCAGGCCGGTGTGTCGGTCGATCTGCACCAGTGGCCCGGCACCTTCCACGGGTCGCAGGCGATCCTGTCCGCTGACGTGTCACAGCGGCAACTGGCCGAACTCGCCGCCGCCCTGCGCCGTGGCCTGGCCGACTGAGGTCGTAGCGGCCGATCTACCTCATGGGGTGCCCGCACCCGGCCGTCGCACCATGAAGACGTCGACCGGGTCCTGCGCCTCCACGGTGAACCCGTGTCGCTCGTACAGCCGCCGGGCGGCGCTGCCCTGCAGGACGTTCAGGCGGACGAGCACGTCGTCGGCATCGGTCCGGGCCAGCAGTGTCCGCAGGACGGCCGACCCGAGCCCCCGGCCCTGGAGGCGGGGATCGAGATAGAAATGCTCCAGCCACCGCGCGTCCTCGGCCGGGCGCACAGCGACGCAGCCCGCGAAGGCGCCGTCGGCCACGATGACCGAGGTGTGCTGAGGAGAGAAGGCATCCCGCAGCCGCTGCCGGACCCGATGCTCGTCGAACCGTCCCAACCGCTCCAGGTCCGGGCGCATCACCGTCGCTCGCAGCTCCACGATCGCCTCGAGATCCGCGGGCTCCGCGGAACGCAGCGCCCATTCCACGGGACGGCCCGTCCTCGTGCTTGTCTCCATGGGCGGAGTATCTCAATGGCCCGCTTTAGGGCACAAATCGGGCGTCGTCACGGCGGTCGAGTCCGCAGGGACCCGAGAACGGCTGCCCGCGACAGGCGTGCGAGCAGCCGTCCAAGCAGGTGCCACTACAGCGTCAGGGTCCATCCGTTGATGAAGCCCTTGTCGCCCTTGGCGAGATCTTCCGCGCGGAGTTTCCAGGTGCCGTTGGATGGTGAGGCGCTGGCGTTCACCCAGTAGCTCTCGTCGATGTTGTCGGTGCCGTCCTTGGCATCGGCGGCACGTAGCGCGTACACCTTGCCGTCCGGCGCGACCAGGTCGAGCTTCAGGTCACCGCGCCAGGTGTGGTCGATCTCGACGTGGACATGGGTGCGGGTGGGGGCGTTGCCGTTGAGCCAGGCCAGGACGATGCTGGATTGGGCGACGCCGGGATCGGGGATGGCGGTGTCGTCCCAGTTGCCGAAGCAGGGCAGCCGGAGCGACCAGCCGTCGATGAAGCCGGTGTCGAGCCATTCGACGTCCTGCACGCGGAGTTTCCAGGTGCCGTTGGCCTGGGACGCGCTGGCGTTGACCTGGTAGGTCTCGTGCAGGATGTCGGCGCTGTCGTTGGGGTCGTTGGCCTGCAGCGGGTAGACCTTGCCGTCCGGCGCGATCAGGTCGATCTTCAGTTCGCCACGCCAGGTGTGGTGGATGTCGACGTACACCTCGGTGGTGGCGGGCGCGGTGCCGAGCAGGCCGGCGACCGCGATGGAGGAGGTCACCGTGCCGTGGTCGGGGATCGCGGTGTCCTTCATGTTCTCGTAGTACGGGGTGGGCCAGGCGCCGGGGTCGGGGGACTTGCCCAGTACGGCGGCGTCGACCTGGATGCGGGGGGTGGTCACGCCGCTGTAGGTGATGGCTTTGCCGGTGGTCTTCAAGGCAGTTTCGAGCTGGTCCAGCGTGGCATCGGGCATGGCCTGGCGCAGTACGGCCAGGGCGCCGGTGACGTGCGGGGCGGCCATCGAGGTGCCGCTCATGTCGGCCCACTTGCCGCCGGGGACGGAGGAGACGATGGACACGCCGGGGGCGAACAGGTCCAGCAGCGCGCCACGGTTGCTGAAGGCGGCCACGCCGTCCTGGTCGGTGGTGGCGCCGACGGTGATGGCCGAGGACACGCAGGCGGGGGCGGCCACGGCGGCGCCGTAGCCGTTGTTGCCGGCCGCGATCACGGTGGCCACGCCGGCGGCGCGCAGGCTGTCGATGACCTTCTTGCGCAGGTCGTCGTCGCAGGCGGCGCTGTGCAGGCCTTCGCCCAGGCTGAGGTTGGCGGCCACCAGCGGCACGCCTTCGTCCTTCAGTTCCAGCACTTTCTCCAGGCCGGCGATCTGGTCGCTGGTGAAGCTGGCCACGCACGGGGCGGCGCCCGCCCCGCACACGCTTTCGGAGCTGAACTTGGTGAACACCTGGATGGCGACGACCTCGGCGCCGGGCGCGACTCCGGCAGGCGGGGCGCCGGTCACGCCCGTGCCGTCACCAACCGCGATGCCGGCCACGTGCGTGCCGTGGGCGCAGCCCAGCGCGACGACGGCGCATGGGCCCTGGTCGGTGTCGGCGGAGCCGGGCCCTTCCTGCGCGATGGTGCCGTCGGGACACAGGCTGGTGGCGGAGTAGTTGTCGTCGATGGTGGAGAAGCAGGCCTCCTCCAGCACCCGGTCTTTGAGGAAGGGGTGGTTGACCGCGACGCCGGTGTCCAGCACGGCCACCACGCTGCCGGCGCCCGTCTTGCCCGCGGCCCTGGTCTTGTCCGCGCCGATCAGCGGGATGCTCTCGGCCAGTGACGGCCGCGCTAGTTTGTCCTCGCTCACGCTGATCACGCTGGGCAGCTTGGACAGCCGGTCCAGGCCGGCCTGGTCGACGTGCAGGGTGGTCAGGGGGAAGCGGGACAGTTGCCGGACGACCTGGCCGCTTGCGGCCGCGTCCGGCATGTCGGCGCGGGTTTTGCTGAGCACGTTCACTCTGATCTTGCCGGTGGCGGCCACCCGCGCGCTCAGCTGAGGCTCGATATAGGGAGCGGCCGAAGCGGCGGCTGTGGGAGTCGCTGTAGAAGCCGTTGAAGGGGCCTCCGCCGCGTAGGCCGGCCCGGTCCCGATCGCCGTGGCCGCCAGCGCCACGATGAGACAGTTTAAGACTCGTAATTTCATGACGTACCGCGCCTTACATAAAGGAGGTGCAGGGAAACGACACCGGCATGAGGGGTGGCCGGACGGCGGCCGATGCCGCCATCCGGCCTGAGGAAGGGTCCCGGAGGAAAGGCCCCTAAGGAAGGTCCCCCGAGGAAAGGTCACAGCGCAGGTTTACGTTCTGCTCGCGCCGTTCTTAGGGCCTACCGAAAGTAAGGACGGCCGCGTAATAGACTGCCGCGATCCTCTTGCAGCTGGGCCGCACCAGGAAGAAGTAGCCCCCGCACACCTTGTCCTTCAAGGTGATGAAGAAGCGGGTGTCCACGTCGGCCTTTCGGAACCACGTGCGGTCGAGATAGTACCTGTAGTGCATCCTCTGGTTGGTCATCAGGCCATACCCGTAGTCATGGGAGTCACAGGCCGGTCGGAAGTCGAACCCGAGGGGGCGGTCCGCTCCCGGCTTCGTGCAGTGGTCGTAGACGATGCCCCGGACCTTGAAGCCGCTGGCGGTACGCTTCCAGCCCGGCTGCCGCCATTTGCCGCCGTGGTATGCCCAGGCCGAGCAGCCCGACTTCGTGTACCACATCCAGGTCTTGGCCGTGTCACACTTCTTCGGGTAGGACTGCGCAACGTCCACGCCGTCCGGCAGGAAGTCGCTGGCCGGCGGCTCGGTGGCGTTCGGGTCCTCGCTCCCGGCCGCGCCCTCGGTCGTCCCGCCGTTGGCCGGCGTGTCGGTGCCGATGGCGGTCACCTGGGGAGCGGCGACGCCCGCCGGGAAAGTGAGCTGCCATGCGCCGTTGATGGCGGACTCGATCGATGACAGGCGTCCCACCGAGTCGTAGGCATAGGTCCCCTGAGTGGCGCCGACGCTGGGGTCGGTCACGTTGCGCAGGAGGCCGTTCAGGTCGTAGGCGTAGCTGGCCTCGGTCTGCGGCGCCTCGGTTCCGGAGGTGACGGTGACTTCCTTGAGCCGGCCCGCGAAGTCGCCGAGGGAGGTGCCGGCGGCCGTGGTGGTCGCGGCGTAGGTGAACTTGGTGACGGACGCAGGGTTCTCGCCGCGCGCCGGTTCCTTGACGGTGCTGACCCGGCCCTGGGCGTCGTAGGCGACCGTGGACTTGCCGAGGGCGGCGGTGCCCACGCTGATCACCCGCCAGGGGTCGGCGCTCGGCGCCCCGGACTCCCGTGACCAGGTGTAGGTGAACTGGAGGTCGGCGGCGCTGACGGGCGTGCCGTCGGGGTTGGTCAAGGGCTCCTTGCCCTCGTCCACGGGACCCAAATCTGTCGTGAACGACTCGACTGTCGTGGTGCGCATCACTCCGATGAGCGCGTCCCACTTGGTGGTTTGGGTGATCTTGGATCCGTCGGTGGCCTCGTACGTCTGGACGCCGCCGCCGTCGGGGAAGGAGACGCTGCTCTTCAGGGGGTAGCTGGTCGACGTCCCTTCCTCGAGGTCAGTGACGACGAACGTGCCGTTCTGGCTCTCCAGTTTCCGGTTGATCTGCCCACCGGCGAACTCGGCCTGCCAGCCCGGCCCGAAGACCCCCAATTCGGGGCGGGTGGCCGGGGCCGACTGCGGCCGGGCCAGGTCGCCGGTGGTCATAGCCACACCATGCTTGCGGCTGATCGCGCCGGCGGACACGTCCAGTTCGGTGAGCTGGAAGGTTTTGGTGTCGGCGGAGTACTGGCCGGGGCCGATCTCCTGAACGTTGGCCAGCGGCGGATCCGCGGTCACGGTGGCGGCCGTGGCGGCGGAGGCGGCGACGGCGACCTCAGGGGCGAGGAAGGGGAAGAGCATTGACGCCGTGAGGGCGACAGGAAGCGCTAATCGGCGCAAGTGGTGCCTCCAGGTAAAGACAGAAAGTGATTTGATCACCTGGAGAGTAAGTGTTGGTAAATCGTTTTGACAAGAGCTCCATTGGAACGAGGTTCGAATCGCCTGTGCGGCCATGTCCCCGGGGGTGATTTATTTATGCGTTCACGCAGGTCGAGGGGTTGTATGGCGAGTTTATGGTGAATTTATGGCGACGGTGTGGAGGCTTCGATAATAATGACCTCGGGGGCATGTGTGAGGGCTTATTCGGCCATTCACAAAATGCGAGACCGTGGGAAACGCGGCGGGCGCGGGTCTGCTGACCGCAGCCGTTCGCGCCCGCCGCTCAAGGGTGCCGGCTACTTCCACACGGCCTTGCCGAGGATGGCGCCCAGGCCCGGCGTCTTCCAGTGGTCGACGACGATCACCTTCTTGGCCTTCACGTACCAGACGCGCTGGGTGTAGGAGGCGACCTTCGTCCTGCTGCCGTCGCAGGACACCTTCCACTCGGTGAACCGCGCCCGCTGCCCGGTCCCGAACGCCACCGTCGAGGTCCTTACGCGGGTGGCCTGCCCGCTGTAGTACTTCTTCATCGGCACGCACTCGATCACGCCGCTGCTGGGATGGTAGGGCCGGCCAAGCCGGTACGCGCTGCCCTCGGAGGCGTACTTGACCGCCTGGGGGCCGCCCAGCAGGAAGCCCTCGCACTCGGCGGCCCGAGCGGAGCAGGCGCCGGTGACGACGCGCAGATCGACCCCCTTCTTCTTGACCTTCCACTGGGCGGGGACCTGGAGGGTGAACCCCTGGAACGTGACCGGCTTGGTGGCGACATGAGCGGGCGAACCGCTCAGAGCGAGAGAAGCGCTGAGCGCGATAGTCGTGATCATGGGCGGCGATCCTACGGCGACCACGCTCCGCGTCGTCAACCCCGGTCGTGTTGATCACGAAAGGGTGCCGAGGCCGGGGACTTCATTCCATCCCGCTCGCCGGCGTGGCGATACTGGCAGGCCATCTCGTCGGTCTCGGTCTTTGAAGGGCGCCCCATGTACCCGCCACCGTTCACACCGCCACTGCCGTTACGTCCGGTACGCCTCCTGGCCAACCTCGCACTCGGCGCGCTGGCGCTCGACTGCCTCACAGGCCTCGCCGTCGCCGTGGTCGACTTACGGGAAGTGGCGCTCATCAACCGGCTGATCAGCGACCCCGACGCCGTCAGCGAGGCGGAGATCAACACGAGCGACATGATCTACGCCACGTCTGGATACGTGGAGACGGCGGTCTACTTCGTGGCCGGCCTGGCGTTCCTGATGTGGATGTTCCGGGTCCGGGCGAACGCCGACGTGCTGGAGCCCGACGGACACCGCCACCGCAAGCACTGGCTGATCTTCGGCTGGATCGCCCCGATCCTCGCCCTCTGGTTCCCGAAGCAGATCATCGACGACATCTGGCGCGCCTCCCGGCGGATCGACCAGCCACCGCGCTCCGGAGTGATCATCGCCTGGTGGACGGCCTGGCTGCTCAGCTCCTGGGTGTCCTACGTGGTCGTCAGACTGATCATCAAGACCGACGACCTGGAAGGGATCGCCGCCGCGGCCAAGTTCGACCTGGTGAACCTCGCGATGTGGATGGTCGCCGCGGCACTCGCCGCCGCGGTGATCCTGCGGATCACCAACGCGCAGGAAACGCGGCGGCTGGCGCCCTCCGCCCAGCCCGCCCAGCCCGCCTAGGCCGGGGAAGGGCGTCTGATCTGCCGTGAGATGCTGCATTCGTGACGACGAGCGAGCCCGCCGAACCGACTCCGCGCCGTGGTCGTGGCCGTCCCGGCTACGACCAGGCGGCGATCCTGCGCGCCGCGGTGGAGCTGTTCAATCGCAAGGGGTACGACGCCACGAGCATGGGAGACCTGGCCAAGGAGCTCGGGCTGACGAAGCCGGCCATCTACCACCACGTCACGAGCAAGGAGCAACTGCTCGGCCAGGCCCTCGACGACGCCCTCGACGAGCTCACCGCGGCCGTGACCGCGGCCTCCCGCGACCAGGCCGAGGCGACCGCCTACGAGCGGCTGCGCGAGGTGGTGCGGCGCAGCGTCGAGGTCCTCGTGGCACATCAGCCCTCCGTCACGCTCCTTCTGCGGGTACGTGGCAACAGCGGGCTCGAACTGGCCGCCCTGGAGCGGCGCCGCTGGCTCGACGACCGCCTCGCCGCGCTCGTCGCGGACGCCGTCGCGGAGGGCTCCCTGCGTGACAGCGTGCCGCCGGCGCTGGTGAGCCGGCTGCTGTTCGGCATGGTGAACTCGCTGGTCGAGTGGTACCGCCCCGACGGCCTGTACGACCTGGCGACGGTCGCCGACGCCATCACCGTCATCGCCTTCGACGGCCTGACCAAGCACGAGCCCTGAACCCACCTCTCACCACGCGTAGAAGCCCTGGCCGGTCTTGCGGCCGAGGTGCCCGTCGGCCACGAGGTCGCGCAGGATCCGCGGTGGCTCGAAACGGGGTCCGAGCTCGCGGGCCAGATGTTCGGCGATGGCGAGCCGTACGTCGAGTCCCACCACGTCGGTGGTCCGCAGCGGCCCCATCGGGTGCCGGTAGCCGAGGGTCATCGCCGTGTCGATGTCGGCCGCGCTCGCCACACCCTCCTCGAGCATCCGCATCGCCTCGAGCGCCAGGCAGACGCCGAGGCGGCTGCTCGCGAAACCCGGCGAGTCCGAGACCGTGATCGGTGTCTTGCCGAGCGCGGCCACCCAGTCCTGGGCTTGCGTCACGAGCGCGGGCGTGGTGCGGCGCCCGGTGACGATCTCGACGAGGTCGCTCACGGGGACGGGGTTGAAGAAGTGCAGCCCGAGAAAGCGGTCCGGTGCGGTCAGGCCGGCGGCCAGCCCGTCGATCGACAGGCTGCTGGTGTTGGAGGCGAGCACCGTGCCCGGCGCCCGCTGCTCGGCCAGGGCGAGCACCTGTGCCTTGAGCGCCGCGTCCTCCGGGACCGCCTCGACGACGAGCTCGCAGGGGGCCAGCTCGCCGGGGTCGGTCGTCGTCCGCAGCCGGGAGACGGCGTCCTGGAGCGGAACCCCGAGCCGGCCTTTGTCGTGGGCCTTGGCCAGACTGCCGGTCACCCGGGTCCTGGCCCGGTCAGCCGCCTCGGGGTCGTTCTCCACGACGATCACGTGGCTGCCCGAGGCGAGGAACGCGTGCGCGATCCCCGACCCCATCCGCCCACCGCCGAAGACGCCCACCGTACGTGGCAGGGTCATGAGCGCCGCTCCTGCCGCCGGTCCAGGAATGCCGTCATGCGGGTGTGTTTCTCCTCTGTCTCGAACAGGATCGCCTGGGCGACGTCGTCGATGAACGGGTGCGCGGCTCGCGGGGCGTGGAAGACGGCCTTGGTCAGCCGGGTCGCCAGGGGCGCCCGCGCGGTAATGCGATCGGCGAGCCGATGGCCGGCGGCGAGCAGGTCGTCGGCCTCCACGACGTCGTTGAGCAGGTGTACGGCCCGTGCCTCGTCGGCCGTGAGGATGCGGCCGGCGAGCAGGATCTCCTTGGCCAGGGGTTCGCCGACGAGTTCGGCCAGGCGCCAGGCCGCGCCGGCCGCCGCGATGATGCCGAGGTCCGTCTCCGGGTTGCCGATGCGCGTACGCGGTGTGCCGATCCGGAAGTCGCAGGCGTAGGCGAGCTCGGCGCCGCCGCCCAGGGCGTACCCGTCGACGAGGGCCACGGTCGGCATCGGCAGCCGGTGGATCCGGTCGAAGATCTTCGAGTTGATGCCCCGCAGCGCGTCGTCCCGGTTGCGTTCGCGGAGCTGGGCGATGTCCGCCCCGGCCGCGAAGGCCGGCCCTTCGCCGGTGATCAGGACGACGCGCGGCTCCTCTTCGACGGCGGCGCACGCCTGGTGGAGCGCGGAGACCAGCTCGCGGTCGATCGCGTTGCGGACCTCGGGTCTGTTGAGCCGCCACACGACCCGGTCGGCCGCTTCTTCGATGATCAGCGTCATTTCGGGTGTCCTGTCGGCGTCCGTACGCAGGAGTGGGTCACGAAGGGCTCCTATCCATCAAGGAACAAGATCAGGCGTCGTAGTCGACGGTGACACTCTCGCCGACCGGGAACGTCTGGCAGGTGAGCACGAACCCGGCGTCCACCTCGGACGGTTCGAGGGCGTAGTTGCGGCGCATGTCGACCGCACCCTCACGGACGACGGCCCGGC
The DNA here is from genome assembly GCF_040648415.1 of Nonomuraea sp. NPDC049141. Taxonomy (NCBI): domain Bacteria; kingdom Bacillati; phylum Actinomycetota; class Actinomycetes; order Streptosporangiales; family Streptosporangiaceae; genus Nonomuraea; species Nonomuraea sp. NPDC049141. The sequence continues at coordinate 109,154 of NZ_JBEZDR010000006.1, read as the reverse complement.
ACGTTCCGCAGACGCCGCCCTTGCACGCGAACGGCAGGTCGGCGCGCGTGGCCTGGGCGCCGTCGAGGAGCGTCGTCTCCCGGGACACGGTCGACGTCGCCCGCAGCCCGTCGAGCACCGTCGTCAGGACGCTGGTCGCGCCGGCCGGCACCTCGTCGGCCCGCCGCGGTCGCGGTGGCGGCTCGTCGACGTAGAAGAGTTCGACGTGGACGTTCCGCGCGGGGACGGCGAGGTCGGTCAGCACCGCCCGCGCGTCCTGGATCATGCGCAGTGGTCCGCAGAGCCAGACATGATCGAACACCTCGACCGGCACCAGATCGGTGAGCAGGCGGCGCAATCGGTCACCGTCGAGCCGGCCCGAGAACAGCTCCACCTCGCGCGGCTCCCGCGACAGGACGTGAACCAGCTGGAACCGGGCACCGTAGCGGTTCTTCAGGTCGCCGAGTTCCTCGGTGAACATCACGGTGCGGCTCGTGCGGTTGCCGTACAGGAGCGACACCTGGGCGCCGGGGTGGGCCAGCACCGTCGAGGCGACCGACAGCATCGGGGTGATGCCCGACCCGGCGGCGATGCACAGGTGCCGCTCTCCCCGTGCCGGGTCGGCCCGCCAGGAGCCGGTCGGAGTCTGCACGTCGATCCGCGTTCCCGGCACCACCTCGCGGACGAGCCAGGAGGAGAAGAGCCCGCCCGGTATCTCGCGGACCCCGATGCGCGGCGCGGCGCCGGCCGGCGCGCAGATCGAGTAGGACCGCCGGTGCTCCCGCCCGTCCACGACGCGGCGAAGGGTGAGCGACTGCCCCGCCTGGAAGGTGTACGCCTCGCGCAGTTCGTCGGGCACGGCGAACGTGATCGCCGCGGCGTCCTCGCACAGGTGGTCGACCGCCGCCACGGTCAGCGGCCGGAAGGTGGCGGACGCCCGGGTCGGCGCCGGTCCGGGCGCGAGCGTGGTCATCTCATATCTCCTTGACATGCTCGAACGGCTCAAGGCAGTCGGTACAGGTGTAGAGGGCCTTGCAGGCGGTGGCGCCGAATTCGGAGGTCAGCCGGGTGGCCGCCGAACCGCAGCGCGGACAGGTCGGGGCGGACCGCGCCGGTCCGAGCGTGAGCGCGATGGGCCCGGACGTCCGGCGGGCCGGGCCGGGCGCCGACAGGCCGGCCTCCCGCAGGGCGGTGCGGCCGCGTTCGGAGATCCAGTCGCTCGACCAGGGCGGGTCGAGCACGACGCGTACCTCGACGTGGGGGAAGCCCGCGTCGTTCAGGCGGTGGACGAGGTCGTCGCGCATGGTGGCCATGGCCGGGCAGCCGGTGTAGGTCGGGGTGATCGAGGCGATGACGAGCTCGTGGCCGTCCGCCGTCCGCTCCACATCGACACCGCGCAGGACGCCGAGATCGGCGAGGGTGAGCATCGGCATCTCGGGGTCGCGTACCTGCCCGGCGACCTCGACGGCCCGCTCTCGGATCCTCGCCGGCGCCCGCTCGGCCCCGGCGGGCTCCCGGACCGTCAGCGGCGCTCGCTCGGCCTCGGCGGCCTGCCGGACTGTCAGCGGCGCTCGCTCGGCCCCGGCCGGCTCGGCGCCGTTCACCAGCGCCCGCTCGGGTGTGCGCGGGCGACCACCTGCATCTCGGCGAGCAGGTCGGCGAAGTCTTCGGTGTGCGTGCCGGTCCGACCGCTGCCCTCCAGGGGTGGGTGGTCCGGGCGGGCGACGCCGCTCATGGCGAGTACCTGGTCGAGGAGGGCGTCCACCTCGCCGCGCGTGGTGGCGGGGTCGACGCCGACGCCGGCGCGGGCGAGCGAGAGCTCGACGGGGTGCGTGGCGACCAGCTCGGGCTGGAGCGGCCACAGGGCGTCGAGCGCTGTGACGAGCCTGCGGCGCGATTCTTCGGTGCCCTGTGCCAGGGTGAGGAACCAGCGGGCCGCCCAGTCCCGGTGGTAGGTGACCTCCTTGACGCCCTTGGCCGCCACCGCGGCCAGCACCGTGTCGCCGCTCGCGCGCAGCCGCTCCAGCAGCGCGAGCCGAGCCACCGCGAACAGCAGCAGGCGGACGACGACGTGCCCGAAGTCGCCGTTCGCGACCTCGGCCAGGCGCACGTTGCGGAACTGTCCGGCGTCACGGAAGAACGCCAGCGCGTCCTCGGTGGGCACGGGCGAGCCCTCGGGGAGGGCGGGCAGGAGGCCGGGGTCGGCGGCGGCCGCCCGCGCCAGGAGCAGGCGCGCCTGCCCGAGCAGGTCGAGGGCGATGTTCGCCAGCGCGATGTCCTCTTCGAGGTCCGGTGCGCGGCTGCACCACTCCGTCAGGCGCTGCGACATGATCAGGGCGTCGTCGCCGAGCATGAGGCAGTATTCGGCGAGTTCGGTGTGGTCGACGCCGTCGGGCACCGTCGTGTCGATGCCGGCCAGCGGGTCCTCGAAATCTGTGCCGAACGCCCACTGGGAGGAGTCGCCGCCGAGCAGGCCGTCGTAGACGCTGCCGTGTTCGTCGCTCATGGTGATGAGTGTTCCGATCGTGTGGTGCTCACATGTGCGGGACGTTGTCGGGAATGTCGTAGAACGTCGGGTGCCGGTAGACCTTGTCGCCGTTCGGGGCGAACAGTGGGTCCTTCTCGTCCGGGCTGGAGGCCGTGATGGCGTCGGCCCGTACGACCCAGATGCTCACGCCCTCGTTGCGCCGCGTGTAGACGTCGCGCGCGTGCCGTACGGCCATCGCGTCGTCCGGGGCGTGCAGCGAGCCGACGTGGACGTGGTTGAGCCCGCGCTTGCCGCGGACGAACACCTCATACAGCGGCCACTCCCGCCGGTCGGCGCTCACCGGGCACCCGCCTCGCCGGACAGGCTCGCGCCCGCCTCGGCGGATCGGCTCGCGAACGCCGACGCCGCCTCGCGTACCCAGGCGCCGTCCTCATGGGCGGCGCGGCGGTGGCTCATCCGCTGGGCGTTGCACGGACCGTCCCCGCGGATGACCGCGGCGAGCTCCTCCCAGTCCGGCTCGCCGAAGTCGTGGTGTCCGCGCTCGTCGCTCCAGCGCAGGTCGGGGTCGGGCAGCGTCACCCCGAGCGCGTCGGCCTGCGGGACCGTCATGTCCACGAACCGCTGGCGCAGCTCGTCGTTGGAGTTGCGCTTGACGCCCCACGCCATCGACCGCGCGCTGTTGGTGGACTCGGCGTCCGGCGGGCCGAACATCATCAGCGCCGGCCACCAGAACCGGTCGACCGACTCCTGCACCATGGCCCGCTGGGCGTCGGTGCCGCGCATCATCGTCATGAGCAGCTCGTACCCCTGGCGCTGGTGGAAGGACTCCTCCTTGCAGATGCGGATCATGGCGCGGCCGTACGGTCCGTAGGAGGTGCGGCAGAGGGGCACCTGGTTGCAGATCGCGGCCCCGTCGACCAGCCAGCCGATCGTGCCGACGTCGGCGTAGGACAGCGTGGGGTAGTTGAAGATCGAGGAGTACTTCTGCCGGCCGGCGAGCAGCAGGCCGGTCAGCTCGGCGCGGGAGACACCGAGGGTCTCGCACGCCGAATACAGGTAGAGGCCGTGCCCGGCCTCGTCCTGCACCTTGGCCAGGAGGATCGCCTTGCGGCGCAGGGACGGGGCACGTCCGATCCATTCGCCCTCGGGCTGCATGCCGATGATCTCGGAGTGCGCGTGCTGGGCGATCTGGCGTACGAGCGTCCGGCGGTAGGCGTCCGGCATCCAGTCGCGCGGCTCGATCCGGTCGTTGCGCGCGATGGTCGCCTCGAACCCGGCAAGCAGCCGCTCCTCCGCTTCAACTGCCATCTTCCCTCCAAGATCTCGGTCGTATTTACTTATCACTCGGTCAGTAATACGGTTGCACGGGTCGGGGCTCCTGCGCAATAGGTCCCCCAGGGAGGAGACAAGGTGAGCGCGATTCTGGAGAGCTACGCCGCCGGACGCTGGTTCCGGGCAGCGGACGACGGGGAACCCCTGCTCGACGCCGCCACGGGCGAGGAGGTCGCGCGCATCTCGAGCCGGGGCCTGGACGTCGCCGCGATGGTCCGGCACGCCCGGGACACCGGCGGACCCGCACTGCGCTCGCTGACCTTCCACGAGCGGGCGGCCCTGCTCAAGGCGCTCGCCAAGCACCTGTCCGAGCGCAAGGAGGAGCTGTACGCACTGTCCGTACGCACCGGCGCCACCTCGCGGGACACGATGATCGACGTGGACGGCGGCATCGGCACCCTGTTCAGCTACGCGAGCAAGGGGGTCCGCGAGCTGCCGAACGACACCGTCGTCCTCGACGGCGGCCTCGAACGCCTGGGCAAGGGCGGCACCTTCGTCGGCCAGCACCTCTACACCTCCCGGCCGGGTGTCGCGGTGCAGATCAACGCCTTCAACTTCCCGGTCTGGGGCATGCTGGAGAAGCTGGCCCCGGCCTTCCTCGCCGGGCTGCCGTCGATCGTCAAGCCCGCGAGCCAGACCGCCTACCTCACCGAACTCGCCGTCCGGCAGATCATCGAGTCGGGAATCCTGCCCGAGGGAGCGCTCCAGCTCGTAGCCGGCGGCGCGGGCGGGCTGCTCGACGAGCTGACGGTGCAGGACTCCGTCGCCTTCACCGGCTCGGCGCACACCGCGGGCATCCTGCGCCGCCACCCGAACGTGCTCGACGGCGGCGTCCGGCTCGGTGTCGAGGCCGACTCCCTCAACTGCTCGATCCTCGGGCCCGACGTGCGGCCGGACGATCCGGAGTTCCACCTGTTCGTCAAGGGCGTCGTCACCGAGATGACGGTCAAGGCGGGGCAGAAGTGCACCGCCATTCGCCGGGTGCTCGTTCCCGAGACGATGGCCGGCCAGGTGACCGAGGCGCTCGCCGCGCGCCTGGCGGAGGTGACCGTCGGTGACCCGCGCGATCCGGACGTGCGGATGGGCCCGCTCGCCAGCCTTGGCCAGCGCGAGGAGGTACGCAAAGCCGTCGAGGCGCTGAGAGCGAGCGCCGAGGTGGTCTACGGCGCGTCCCTTCTCAACGGGGTCCCCGGCTCGTCCTTGCTGGATGGAGACCCCGAGCGCGGCGCGTTCATGACCCCGCTCGTGCTGCGCGCCCGCCCCGGTGCCACCGAGCCGCACGACGTGGAGCCGTTCGGCCCGGTCGCCACCGTGCTCGGCTACGACGGCATCGAAGCGGCGGTCGCCCTGGCCGCCCGGGGCAAGGGCAGCCTCGTCGCCTCCGTCGTCACCCACGACCCGCAGGTCGCTCGGTCCGTCGTCCTGGGTCTGGCGCCATGGCACGGCCGGGTCCTCGTCCTGGACCGGGACGACGCCAAGGAGTCCACCGGGCACGGCTCGCCGCTGCCCGTCCTCGTCCACGGCGGCCCCGGGCGGGCCGGCGGTGGGGAGGAGCTCGGCGGCGTCCGCGGGGTCCTGCACCACATGCAGCGCACCGCCGTCCAGGGCTCCCCGGACCAGCTCACCGCGATCACCGGACGGTGGACGACGGGCGCCGCGCGTGCCGAATCCGGCGTTCACCCCTTCCGCAAATCGCTGGCGGAGCTGCGCGTGGGCGACACGATCGGCTCCGCGCCGCGGACGGTGTCGCTCGCGGACATCGAGCACTTCGCCGAGTTCACCGGAGACACCTTCTACGCGCACACCGACGCCGCGGCCGCCGCGCGGAACCCGCTGTTCGGCGGCATCGTCGCCCACGGCTACCTCGTCGTGTCCCTGGCCGCCGGGCTCTTCGTCGACCCCGCGCCAGGACCGGTCCTGGCGAACTTCGGCGTGGACGGGCTGCGCTTCCTCACCCCGGTCAAGGCCGGCGACGCCATCGACGTGACGCTGACCGTCAAGCAGATCACCCCGCGGGCCGGCGCGGACTACGGCGAGGTCCGCTGGGACGCCGTCGTGACCAACCAGGACGGCCAGGCGGTCGCCACCTACGACGTACTGACCCTCGTGGCCAAGACCTGGCCCGCGACGCCCGCCCAGGAGGCCTGACATGGACGCCGCCTCGACCACTTCGGGCGCTTCGGCTGCTCCCGGTGCGTCGGCCTCTCCGGGCGCTTCGGCTGCTCCGCGCGCGTCGATTGCTTTCGGTGCGTCGGCCACTCCCGGTGCGCCGACCGCGCTCGCTGTCCCGGCGGCCCCGGTCGTGTTCGAACGTGACGGGGCCGTGGCCGTACTGACGCTCAATCGCCCGGATCGCCGCAACGCGCTCGACGCCGCACTCAAGACGGCGTTGCGCCGGGCCCTCGAGGAGGTCGCGTCCGATGCCGCCGTCCGTGCCGTGCTGCTGACCGGCGCGGGGAACGCCTTCTGTGTCGGTCAGGACCTCGCCGAGCACGCGGCCGCTCTCCGTACCGACGCCGACCACGCGTTCGACACCGTCGAGGAGGACTACGCGCCGATCATCCGGCTCGTGGCCACGATGGGCAAGCCGGTCGTCGCCGCCGTCAACGGCACGTGCGCCGGCGCCGGGCTGGCCCTCGCGCTCGCCTGCGACCTGCGGGTCCTGGCCGAGGAGGCGGTTCTCGCCACGGCGTTCACCGCGATCGGGCTGACGTGCGACTCCGGGTTGTCCACGACGCTCGCGCGGGCGGTCGGTGAGGCCCGGGCCAAGGAGCTCGTCCTGCTCGGCGAGTCCTTCAGCGCCCAGCAGGCGGTCGCGTGGGGAATCTCGGGACGCGTCGTCCCCCGCGCGGACGTCCGTACGGCGGGCCGCGAGCTCGCGGCCCGGCTCGCGGCCGGGCCGACCGCCGCCTACGCCGAGTCCAAGCGGCTGATCGCGCAAGCCTGGGACCAGGACCTCGGGACGGTGCTGACGGCCGAGGCCCGCGCCCAGGCGCGCCTGGGCCGGACCGCCGACCACGCCGGAGCGGTCGAGGCGTTCCTCACCAAGCAGCAGCCCGTCTTCGAAGGGCGCTGAACTCCCGCCCCTCGGTACGGTCATCGCCCCGGCCACCTGCGTGGTGACCGGGGCGAACGGCGCACGCCGCCACTTCCCTGAACGTCCGGCTTTCCTGGACGTCCGGCTTCTCTGGACGTCCGACTTCTGTGAACGCCCGACTTCTCTGAACGTCCGGCGGGGGCTCAGCCGTGGGACGCCCGCTGTGCCGACGAGGCGCGGGCGAGGTCGACGGCGGTCCACGCCATGGCCGTGGCGCCGTCGAGGACCGCCCTGTCGGCGGCCGGGGTGACGCAGGCCGCGGTGAACTCGGGCTGATGGTTGACCGCAGGCAGGCAGTCGAGCCCCAGCATGGGATGGATGCTGGGCACGGCGTGGGAGACGTTGCCCATGTCGGTGGCCGCGCCGGCCGGGGGACCGCCGCGCAGATCCGGGAAGACCCGCCCGAGCGCCTCCGCATTGGCCCGGTACATGCCCAGCATGACCGCGTCGGGCCGCAGGTCGGCGTAGTCGGGGGCCGGCGGAGTGACCACCAGGTCGCAGCCGGTGGCCAGCGCCCCGGCCTCGAAGCAGCGCCGCACGCGTGGCTTGAGCTCGGCCAGTGCCTCCACAGTGGAGGATCGGACGATCCACCGGCCGTGGCTCACGTCGGGGATCACGTTCGCGGCCGTACCTGCCTGGGTGACGATGCCGTGGACGCGGTCATCGGCGCCCGTCTGCTGACGCAGCAGCCCGATCGCCACCTGCGCGACGGTCATCGCGTCGGCGGCGTTGACGCCGAGCTCGGGGTACGCGCCGGCGTGGGCCGGCTTCCCCCGGTAGGAGACCTCGAACTGGGCGACCGCCGAGCCGGGCATCGCCGCCATCTCGACGGCGGCGGGGTGGACCATCATGGCGGCGTCGAGGCCCTCGAACGCGCCGCGTTCCAGCATGAGGATCTTGCCGCCGCCGCCTTCCTCCGCCGGGGTGCCGAGGACGGTCACGGTCAGCCCGAGATCGTCGGCCAGCCCGGCCAGCGCGGCTCCCGCGCCGACCGCTGCGGCGGCAATGACGTTGTGCCCGCAGGCGTGCCCGATGCCGGGCAGAGCGTCGTACTCGGCGCAGATCGCGATGTGCAGCGGACCGGTTCCCACGGTCGCGCGTACGGCCGTGGGCAGGTCGTAGCAGCCGTGCTGGACGTCGAAACCGGCGGCGCTCAGCGCGTCCGCCACCCACGTGCTCGCCAGCGTCTCCTCGAAGGCGAGCTCGGGGTGGGCGTGGATGCGATGGGACAGGTCGATCAAGCGGGCCGCCCAGGCGCCGACGGCGTCGGCGGCCTGCCGCTTGGCGCCCTGGGCCGCGGGCGTCACGCGCCCGGAGCGCCAGCGGCGCCCGGAGCGCCCGGGGTGGCCGGAGCGCCCGGGGTGGCCGGAGCGTCCGGGGTGGCCTGAGTGTCCGGGGTGGCCTGAGTGTCCGGGGTGGCCTGAGTGTCCGGGGTGGCCGGGGCGGCGGGGGCGGCGGGGGCGACGTGGACAGAGACGGGGCGGGTGGCCGCGTCGTAGGCGGCCCGGGAGCCGGTAGCGCCCATGCCGCTGTCGCCGGCCGGCTCGTACAGCCGCTCGGGACCGCCGCCCTGCCATTGGTTCACCCACACCACGCCGGCGGGGATGCCGCGCGCCGCGATCATGTGCGCGGGGTCGTTGGTGTACACGGTGGCGGCGAGGCCGAAACGCGTTCCGGCCGCCTTCTCCAGGCCCTCCTCGAAGGAGGAGACGACGGCGACCGGGGCGAGCGGGCCGAAGGTCTCCTCGGTCATGACCAGCATGGAGTCGTCCACATCGGTCAGTACGGTGGCGGGGTAGAAGAAGCCCTTGCCCTCGGGCACGGTTCCGCCGGTGCGGACGGTCGCGCCGCGCTCGACCGCGTCGTTCACATGCCGGACCACGATGTCGCGCTGGCGCCGGTCGACCAGCGGGCCCAGCACCGTGGTCGCGTCGTGCCCGTCTCCGAGGGCGAAGGTGCCGGCGACGTCCACGAGGGCGTCGATGAACTCCTCGGCGATCTCGCGGTGCACGTAGATCCGTTCCATCGAGGTGCAGATCTGGCCCGTGTTGACGAACGCGCCGAACGCGACCGCCGCGGCGGTGGCGACCGGGTCGACTCCCGCGTCGACGACCACGGGGTCCTTGCCGCCGAGTTCAAGGATCGAACGGTGCAGCAGGGCCCCGCTCTCCGCGCCGACCCGGCGCCCGGCCTCGACGGAGCCGGTGAAGTGCACGAGCCCGATCCGTTCGTCGGCGACCAGCGGCGCACCGGCCCGGGAGTCGCCGAGAACGAGGTTCACCACGCCGGCCGGCGGGTCCATCAGCTCCAGCAGCCGCACCGCCGACATCGGCGAGCGTTCGGACGGCTTGAGCACCACGGTGTCGCCCGCGGCCAGCAGCGGGCCGAGCGCCCCCAGTGCCATGGGCACCGGGAAGTTCCACGGCACGATGACCGCCGTGGCGCCGAGCGGCCGGCGCAGGATCGTGGTGCCGCCGGTGACGGTCTCCTCGAATGGGTAGTCCAGGGCCTCGGCCACCGCCGCCTTGAACCCCTGTGCCGCGCCGGCGATGAAGGTCCGGCCGAGGGCGACGGGCTTGCCCATCTCGCGGCATTCGATCTCCGCCAGTTCGTCGGCGTGCTCGGTGATCGTGTCCGCCCACCGGCACAGACGCGCCACGCGTTCGGCGACCGGTAGCGCCGCCCAGGCCGGCTGGGCCCGGACGGCCGCGTCCACGGCCTGGCGGGCGTCCTCCGGTGAGCCGCTAGGGCAGCGGGCGACGACCTCTTCCGTCGCCGGATTGATCACCTCGTGGAAGGCGTCACCACGGGAGTCCTCCCAGATGCCGCCGATCAGGTTCTGCAGGGTCTTCACGGAATGGTGCTCCTTCGCCGGATTCGGCTCAGCCGAGACGGTCGGCCATGAGCTCGCCGACCATGATCGATGCCAGGTTGGTGTTGGCCCGCGGTACGGACGGGAAGATCGACGCGTCGACCACGCGCAGACCGTCGACCCCGAGGACACGGCAGGACGGGTCGACGACCGCGCCGACGTCGCCGGGCGCGCCCATCCGGCAGGTGCTGGTGCCGTGCTGGGCGTCCACCGCGGTGGTGAGGAGGTGGTCGTCGAGTTCGGCGTCGTTGTCCAGCACCGCGAACAGCCGGCTGTTACTGGTCTCGATGGAGCCGGCGACGATCGAGGCGACCTCGGCGCCGCGCGCCAGTTCGACCAGGGCGCGTACCCCCTGGCGCAGCCGTTCCAGATCACGGGCGTCCGACAGCATCCGCTCCCGGACCTCGGGCTGGGCCTCCGGGTCGGCGGAGGTGAGAGTCAGCACACCGCGCGAGTGGTTCTGGTTCAGCCACACGCCCAGGCCGCCCGCCGGGAACCGCGTGTCGGCGGCCTCCATGGACAGCACGTTCTGGTTCAGCGAGACGAACATCATGTCGTGGGGGAGACCCCCGGGCCCGCTGGTGTAGCGGACGCAGACATTGGTGTGGCGGTCGCCGGCCGTCTTGATGGCGGCGTCCGCGGTCAGCGGCAGCTCGACGACGACCATCGGATGGTCCTGCATGCCGAGGCCGACCGGCAGGTCCCGCCGTACCGTGATCCCCAGCCGGCGCAGGTCGGCCGCCGGGCCCACCCCCGACCGCATCAAGATCGCGGGGGAGTGGATCACGCCCGCGCTGAGCACGATCTCGTCCGCGTACTCGGTCGTCGCCGTCCCGTCCACGATGACCCGGACGCCGACGGCGCGGTCACCGGAGAAGACGACCCGGTCCACCAGCGCCTCGCCGCGTATGGTGAGGCCGGGCAGCGACCGGGCCGGTTCGAGGTAGCCGTCGTTGACCGTGACCCTGCGCCCGGCGCGCGAATTGATCGGATACGGCGAGACCCCGCTCGCCTGCGGCGCGTTCACGTCAGGAGCCCAGGAGTGGCCGGCGGCGAGCGCCCCGGCGCACAGGGCGGCGTCCACGCCGCCCCACTGTTCCTGCGGCATGCGGAAGATCGGGGTCGGACCGCCCTTGCCGTGGTACGGCTCGTCCCCGAACTCCTCGTCGTCCTCCAGCTTCGCGAAGTAGGGCAGCACGTCCTGCCACGACCAGCCGGCGCAGCCCGCCGCGGCCCAGTCGTCGAAGTCCTCCATCGGCGGACGGATCGCGATCTGCCCGTTGATCGACGAACTGCCGCCCACACCCCGGCCCCGCCAGTACGGGCCCTGCGGCTGCTTGTCGGTCCGGGAGGAATGGACGCCCGCCCAGACCAGGCCCTCGGTGGCACTGGGGTCCAGCAGCGCCCGGACGGGGTTCGGCGACCGCCACGCCTCGTGCATGTGCGCTGAGCGGTAGTCGGGTCCGGCTTCCAGAAGCAGGACGCGCTTCCCCCGCTCGGCGGAGCGGGCAGCGAGCGCCGCGCCTGCGGAACCCGCACCCACGACGATGATGTCCCAGCCCGTGCCTGTCACGGCGAACCTCCTGCGTTCGGCTCAGGGAGCGGCTTCGGACATGTCCGGGCCGCTGTTAGCCGGTAGACTGCCCCCAGCAGGAAGTTCAGTCAATAGTGAAAGTTCATTTTTTTCTGAACGGATGGTGCCCCGTTGGTGCTCAGCCCCGTCGGTGACGAAGCTCGCGGCGCTGCGAATCCGCTGATCGACGACTTCGGCCTGCACATCGGCCGCGCCATGGGATGGCCGCCGATGGCGGGGCGGGCCGCGGGCGTCCTGATGCTCAGCCAGGCGCCCATGACGATGCTGGACCTGCAGAACGCCCTCGACGCGAGCAAGGGCTCGGTCTCCGAGATGACCCGCCTGCTGGTGCTCAGCGGAACCGTGCGGCGTTTCAAGGAGCCCGGCTCCCGGCAGTACGTGTACGAGTGGCGCGACGACGCCTGGATCGGCTGCCTGCAGCACCAGCTGGAGCAGACGGTCGAGCTGCTGGCGCTGGCCGAGAACGCGCAGACGCACGCGGCCGACCTCCCCGAGCCGCAGCGCGGGCGCCTGCGGGAGATGCGCGACTACTACACCTTCATGGTGCGGCACATCGAAGCGATCCTCGAGGAGTACAAGGCGGCCAGGGAGAGCTGACCGGCGCCGCTCAGCTCTCCCGTGCGGCCCACTCCGTGCCCAGACCCCGGGCCTCCTCGAAGACCAGCCAGGTGCGGGTGGCGCGGATGCCGGGGATGTCCTGGATGCGCTCCAGCACCACGTGCCTGAGCACCTCGTTGTCCGGCGTCCTGACCAGCACCAGGACGTCGTAGTCGCCGCCGACCATCGCGAAGTGCTCGACGTACGGGGTCTCGCGGAGCCGGGCCGAGACCGTGCGCCAGGAGTTCTGCTCGATGGTGACCGAAACGTACGCGCTGGTGCCCAGGCCCGCCTTGTGCGGGGCGAGTTCGGCGGTGAAACCGGTGATCACCCCGTCGTCCATCAGCCGGGTGATCCGGGCGTAGACGTTGGCGCGGGAGATGTGGACGCGCTCGGCGAGGGTGCGCATCGAGATCCGGCCGTCGCGGAGCAGTTCGGCGATGATCGCGCGGTCCACCCCGTCCAACTGGCTCGCCGAACGTCCCGGCCAGCCACCCTCAACGCCCCCATTTGCTGACAATTGGCCCCCCTCAAGTCCTGATTTAACCCATTTGTCGCTCATCATGCCTGATGTCTTGAACGAATGGCTCCAGAAGTACACGCTGTGGCTGTCAAACGTCCAGCATCAAGAGAAAGGGAGCGTTGCCATGTCTGTGAGGACGAGTCGCCAGACGGTCGACGGCCTGCTGCCCTCACCGGTGCCGGTGCGCTTCGTGGCCGAGGACGGCACGGCCGTCCAGCCGCCTGCCGGATACTCGGCGCCGGCGGACGAGCGGTTGCTGGAGGCGTACCGCCGGATGGTCCTGGGCCGCCGCTTCGACCGTCAGGCGACCGCGCTGACCAAGCAGGGCCGGCTCGCCGTCTACCCGTCCAGCCGCGGGCAGGAGGCCTGCCAGATCGCCGGCGTCCTCGCGCTGCGCGAGGACGACTGGCTGTTCCCCACCTACCGCGACTCGGTGGCCCTGGTCTCGCGCGGGCTCGACCCCGTCGAGGTGCTCACCCTGCTGCGGGGCGGCTGGCACTGCGGGTACGACCCCGCCGCCACTCGGGTCGCGCCTCAGTGCACCCCGCTGGCCACCCAGACCGTACACGCGGTGGGCATGGCCGAGGCCCTGCGCCGCAAGGGCGAGGACGGCGTCGTCATGGCCTTCATCGGCGACGGCGGCACCAGCGAGGGCGACTTCCACGAGGCGCTCAACTACGCCGCGGTCCTGCACGCCCCCGTCGTGTTCTTCGTGCAGAACAACAAGTACGCGATCTCGGTACCGCTGGCCAAGCAGAGCGCGGCTCCCGCGCTGGCGTACAAGGGGATCGGCTACGGCATCCCGTCCGAGCAGGTGGACGGCAACGACCTCGTGGCGGTGCTGTCGGTCCTGACCGCGGCCGTGGAACACGCGCGGGCGGGCGGCGGCCCCTTCCTGGTGGAGGCGCACACCTACCGCATGGACGCCCACACCAACGCCGACGACGCCACCCGGTACAGGCAAGCCGACGAGGTCGAACGGTGGCAGTCGGCCGACCCTCTCGCCCGCCTGGAGACCTACCTGAGCGGGCGCGGCCTGCTCGACCCGGAGGCCGTCGCCTCGGCGCACCAGGCCGCCGAGGAGTTCGCCGCGCGCGTCCGCGACGAGATGAACGCCGACCCCGAGACGGACCCGTTCGAGTTGTTCGACCACGTCTTCGCCGAGCCCACGCCCCAGTTGCGCGAGCAACGGGCACTGCTGGCGGCCGAGCTGACCGCCCCGGAGGACTGAGATGACCGCGATGACGATGGCGCAGGCGCTGAACGCCGCGCTGCGCGACGCACTGCGCGAAGACGAACGCGCTCTCGTCTTCGGCGAGGACGTGGGCCCGCTGGGCGGCGTCTTCCGCATCACCGACGGGCTGACCAAGGAGTTCGGCGAGGAGCGCTGCTTCGACACCCCGCTGGCCGAAGCGGGGATCGTGGGCCTCGCCGTGGGCATGGCCATGGGCGGCTTCCGTCCGGTGGTCGAGATGCAGTTCGACGCCTTCGCCTACCCGGCCTTCGAGCAGATCGTCTCCCACGTGGCCAAGCTCCGCAATCGCACGCGCGGGCGGCTGTCGCTGCCGATGGTGATCCGGATCCCGTACGCGGGCGGCATCGGTGGCGTCGAGCATCACTGCGACTCCAGCGAGGCCTACTACGCGCATACTCCGGGTCTGAAGGTCGTGACCCCCGCGACCTCCGACGACGCGTACTGGCTGCTGCGCGACGCCATCGCCGACCCCGACCCGGTGATCTTCATGGAGCCCAAGCGGCTGTACTGGTCCAAAGGCGAGACCACGCTGGGGGATCGGCGCGCCGCCGGGTTCGGGCAGGCGGCGGTGCTGCGCGAGGGGCGTGACGCGACGCTGATCGCCTACGGGCCGAGCATCCCGGTGGCGCTCCAGGCCGCCGAAGCCGCGGCCCAGGACGGCCTCGCCCTGGAGGTGGTGGACCTGCGGACGATCGTCCCGTTCGACGACGCGACCGTGGTGTCCTCGGTGCGCAAGACGGGTCGTTGTGTGGTGATCCAGGAGGCGCAGGGGTTCGCCGGGGTGGGGGCGGAGATCGCGGCGCGCGTACAGGAGCGGTGCTTCCACTCGCTGGCCGCGCCGGTGCTGCGCGTCTCGGGGTTCGACATCCCTTACCCGCCGCCGATACTCGAGCATTCGCATCTGCCGGACGTCGACCGGGTTCTGGACGCGGTCGACCGGCTCCAGTTCGGCGACGAGCCCGATGTTTTCCACCTGGCGGGGGAGGCGTCATGACGGCCACCGTTTCTCGGCAGGTGTTCCGCCTGCCCGACCTCGGCGAGGGCCTGACGGAGGCCGAGATCGTCGAATGGAAAGTCGCCGTCGGCGACACGGTCGAGATCGACCAGATCGTGGTCGAGGTCGAGACCGCCAAGGCGGCGGTGGAGGTGCCTGTTCCCTACGCGGGCACGGTGCTGATCCTGCACGCTTCGGCGGGGGCCGTCCTGTCGGTGGGCGCACCTCTCATCGAAGTCGGCCCGGGCATGGAAGTCGGTCCGGCGGGCGTGACGGTACCCGCCGCAGAGCGCGATGTGGACCCGGACGCGGCCCGTTACCGCGAAGAGGAGCGGGCCGGCTCCGGCAACGTCCTGATCGGGTACGGCACTGGCCACAGCTCCGGCACGCGCAGGCGGCGGCGCGGCGGCTCTCGGACCGGCTACCGGAAGGCTTCCGATTCAGCGCGGCAGGCATCCACGACCGCACCCCAGGTGCCCGTCTCCCAACACGCAACCGAACCGGAGCCCGCGCCCCGCGTGATCTCTCCGCTGGTCCGCAGGATCGCCCGCGAGCACGGAGTGGACCTCGCCGCCCTCAGCCCCACCGGACCTTGCGGAGTGATCCTTCGCCGCGACGTCGAGCGGGCCATCGCCGACACCGACGCCATGGACGGCGACGTCAGTGTCGGCGTAGGCGTCGGCATGGCGGCGGAGGACTCCGTGGCACCGCCCGCGCCCACGCCCACGCCCAAGTCCCTGCCCACGCCCAAGTCCCCGCCCGCGCCTGCGTCCACGCCCAAGTCCCTGTCCGCGCCCGCGTCTCCGCCCTCAGTGACCGGAACGGCATTGACCGCGGAGCGCATCCCCCTGCGCGGACTACGCCGGGCGGTGGCTGACAAACTGACCCGCAGCCGCAGCGAGATCCCCGACGCCACCACCTGGGTGGACGTCGACGCCACCGGCCTGCTCACGATCAAGGACGCACTGCGACAGGCCCGCCCGGACCTGGGCATCGGGTTGCTCGCGCTTCTGGCCCGCATCTGCGTGGCCGGCCTGCGCCAGTTCCCCGAGCTGAACTCCTCGGTCGACACCGGCCGCGCCGAGATCGTCCGGCACGGCCACATCAACCTCGGCTTCGCCGCGCAGACCGATCGCGGCCTCGTCGTGCCGGTGGTCCGGGACGCGCATCTGATGACGACCGCACAACTCGCCGCCGAACTGACCCGTCTCACCGGCCTCGCCCGCTCGGGCGGACTGCCTCCCGCGGCACTGACCGGGGGCACGTTCACGCTCAACAACTACGGCGTCTTCGGCGTGGACGGATCCACCCCGATCATCAACCACCCCGAAGCGGCACTCCTCGGCATCGGCCGCATCATCGACCGGCCCTGGGTGACCGACGGCGCGGTCGTACCCCGCAAGGTCACCCAGCTGTCCCTCACCTTCGACCACCGAGTCTGCGACGGCGGCGCCGCCGGCGGCTTCCTGCGCTACGTGGCCGACTGCGTCGAGAACCCCGCCATTCTGCTGGCCCACGTGTAGCGAAAGGACATAAGCCGAACTGGGACAGGGAGGACATCGGCCTTTACATGCTCAAATGCCGATGAGCCGGACACGATGGCCGCACAGTCGAGCCATGTCATCGACATCCGAGGTGAGCATGGCCACAGGCCCGGGCTGGCGTAGCGCCATCTTGGCGATCGTCGCGTCGATCGCGTACTTGTGGCCGTGCAGACCTGCCGTCTTGAGCAGATCCGCGGACGCCTTAGCGGCGCCCTCGGTAACCGGCTCGACCTTGACGCGAGAGAGCACCCACTGCAGCCGAGGCATGTTCACCCGCGTGTGGCTGACCTCCACGATGGTATTGGCGCCGATCACGAGATCGGCGCCCATGGTGTGAAAACATGGAACATCGCGAGAATCTTGCGGTCCTGCGCGATCCAGGCGGAGAGTCCCCGGGAATCCAGAACAACGGTTTAGACGTGCTCGATCACACCGTGCTCGCCGAACCGCAGGGGCCCGTCTCCCCGAAAATTCTGGTGTGAGCTTCGATCAGCTCCTCGTCGGTAAACTCCCCGTGCTCCTCCTGGTGACGCACGAGTTCGGCACCGAGAAGTTGGTGCCGCAGTTGGCGTGCTACAGCCTCGGCGACAAGGGCGGGCCCGCCGTACCTCGGGCGGTAGTTTGGCACGCAGGGGATCAGGACGGGTGCGATGCGGATCGAAGCGAGCCAGGCGGAGACGGCGGGGTTGCTGGCCGCAGCGCGGGTGGGGGACCAGCAAGCGTTCGCCCGGTTGGTGGGGCCGTTGCGGGAGGAGCTGCGGGCGCACTGTTACCGGATGCTGGGGTCCATGCACGACGCGGAGGACGCTGTGCAGGACACGCTGGACCGGGCCTGGCGCAATCTGGGGCGGTTCCAGGACCGCGGGTCGATCAGGCCGTGGCTGTACAAGATCGCGACTAACCGGGCGCTGACGGTCATCGAGCGGCGGGGGCGGCGCGAGTTGCCCATCGACCTGAGTCCCGCCGGTGCGCCGGTGACGGAGGTGGTCTGGCTGGAGCCGTACCCCGATCGGCTGATGAGCTGGACGGCGGAGCTGGGCCCCGAGGAGCGCGTGGTGGCGCGGGAGAGCGTTGAGCTCGCGTTCGTCGCCGCGCTGCAGCACCTGTCGGCCCGGCAGCGGGCGGTCCTGTTGCTGCGCGAGGTGCTCGGATACCCCGCGTCCGAGACCGCCGACTTGCTGGACACCACGGTGGCGGCGGTCAACAGCGCCCTGCAGCGGGCCAGGAAGGTGCTCGACGGGCTGCTGCCCGAGACCAGCCAGCAGCGGACGCTCGGTCAGGCGCAGCGGGAGGTGGCCCGCCGGTACGCCGCAGCCTGGGAGGCCGGCGACATGGACGCCATCGTGGCCATGCTGACCGAGGACGCGAAATACTCGATGCCGCCGCTCACGGCCTGGTACCAGGGCCACGACCGCATCCGCGCCTTCCTGGCCGAGGGGCCGATGGCGCGCCGCTGGCGGTTCCTGCCGGCTCGGGCGAACGGGCAGCTCGCGTTCGGCACGTACATGTGGGACGAGGAGCGGGGCGTCTACGTGCCGGCGGGCCTGGACTTGCTCGTCCTGCGCGGTACGCGGATCGCCGAGGTGGTCTCGTTTCTGGAGGCCGATTTCGCGGACTTCGATCTGCCGGTCGAGCTGGCGAGCGATGAGTTTCCGGATCGGCCCGGGTTGTAGTCCTGACGGACACATCAACCCGGAAGGACTGTAGCCATGCTCACCGACGAGGAGCAGATCCGTACGCTGATCGAGCGCTGGGCCGAGGCGGTGCACGCCGGCGACCTGGAAGGCGTCGTCGCCGACCATGCAGAGGACATCGTGATGTACGACGTGCCACCGCCCCACCAGGGCGTTCGCGGCATCGAGGCCTATCGGAAGACGTGGCCCGGCTTCTTCCGGTGGCAGGCGCAGGGGGCCCTGTTCGAGATCGAGACCCTGGACGTGACCGCTGGCGGCGACGTCGCGTACGCGTACGCGCTGCTGCGCTGCGGCACCCCTGAGGAACTGGCCGGCGAGCCGGACATCCGGCTGCGGCTGACGCTCGGCCTGCGCAAGCAGGACGACCGATGGGTCGTCGCGCACGAGCATCACTCATTCCCGATCATGGATCGGGGCGCAGCGGAGCAGGAGGTGCGCCGGGTGCACGAGCGCTGGTACGACGGCACTGCGGCGAAGGACCTGGACGGCCTGATGGCCGCCATCGCCGACGACATCGTCTCGTACGAGCACGAGACACCTCTCCAGCACGTCGGCGTGGAGGCGGTGCGGGCAGTTTGCGCGAGCGGTCTGGAGGCGGCCGGTGACGCCGTGGTCAGCCTGGACGTGCCGGACCTGAAGATCCTGGCACGCGAGGACCTCGCGGTGGCCTGGGGCCTCAACCGGGTCCGGGTGGAGCCGGCGAACGGGCAGGGCTTTGACAGCTGGTCACGGGGGACGCGGGTGTTCGAGCGGAGGGGCGGCGAGTGGATGATGGTCCACCAGCACCTGTCTGTCCCGCACGACCCGGTCAGCGGTAAGGCCAAGACCGACCTGCGCCCCTAAGGTCGGCCTACTCATCGATCGGCGTGAGGATCAAGCGGGCGTTGTCCCTCGATGGACGGGTCATCGCGTATCGGGCCGCCTGGCCGCTATGGCCGTCCGGGCGGCGAAAGGCGGCAAACCGCTGCGCCAACATAGCCAGGATGAGGAGCCCGGTCATGGTGGCCATGTCCTCACCGATACATTTCCGCTTTCCCTCGCCGAACGGCAGATGAGCCGCCCGTTGCTCGTGGTCGAGCCTGCCGGCGAATCGGCCGGAGTCGAAGCCCGCCGGGTCCGGCCATCGGGCTGGATCGCGGTGCGTCGCATAGGGGGCGACGATGATCTGGTCGCCCACGGCGAGCCGGTGCCTGCCAAGTTGGGTCTCCGCCTTGACGTTGCGGAAGAACATGGGGAACGCGGGATGCAGGCGCAGCGACTCCTGCAGCAGAGCCTGCGCGATGACGAGCCGCGGAAGGTCCTCCAGCGTAGGGGTGCGGTCCGCGCAGACATTGGCCACCTCGGTCCGTAGCCGGTCCAACTGATCCCCTCGCTCGGCCATCAGGACGCACGCCCACGACAGCACGGTTGCCGTGGAGTCGAATCCCGCCATCAACAGCGTGAAGACCTGGTCTCGTACCTGCCGGTCGCTCAGGCGGTGACCGGTCTGCGGATCGGTGGCGGTCATCAGCTGCCCGAGCAGGTCCCCGGCCTCGGTGCCCTGATCCCGGCGCGAGGAGATGATTGACCTAACTCTGCCATCCAGCGCCGCGATGGCCTTTCGATAGCCGCTCGCCCCGGGTGCCCAGTGCGGGAGGAAGATTCGTCCCGCCATGCCGTCGAAGACCGGCAGGGCGAGCCGCGTGAGCTCGGCCGTATCGACTGCGTTCCCCAGCGCATGCCGCATCAACACCTCGACACTCAGCAGCTTCAGCTCGCTGAAGAGCTCTATCGGACCGCGCAGGTCCCATGCGTCCATTCGGCTCCGCCAGGCATCG
This sequence comes from Nonomuraea sp. NPDC049141, assembly GCF_040648415.1. Taxonomy (NCBI): domain Bacteria; kingdom Bacillati; phylum Actinomycetota; class Actinomycetes; order Streptosporangiales; family Streptosporangiaceae; genus Nonomuraea; species Nonomuraea sp. NPDC049141. The sequence goes on along the minus strand of NZ_JBEZDR010000006.1, from coordinate 89,368 downwards.
GCCGTCAACTCCATTACGGTGCGCAGTTCGGCTCGGCGAAAGGCGGGATTCATGATCTGGCGCAGCAGGTGCCAGGTCGCCTTATCGTTCACCGTGAATAGGCCATCCTCGCCCAGGGCATCGGCGATGATCCGATAGATGGGCCCGCCCTTGTCGAAGTGTCTCGCGTCGGTGACCAGGATTCGATGCAGGCACTCGGGATCGCTCACCACCCAAAACTTCCGGCGCCCCGGGATCGGCAGCCGGGCAACTCCTTCGTGTGTGAGCGCCAGCCGGGTGCACAGCACGACCGGGTCTCGGCGTAGCAGCGCCGCGACCACCTCGGGCAGGGACGGCTTCGTGGGCATGCGCTGCCTCCTTGTACTCCAGGGGGGGAGCTGCTGACACGCTCACCGTGAGACATGTCCGATCGGGCGTCTCGCAGGTCCAATGGCAGGCACCCTTCGTGATCAACGTCGCGTGTTGGACGCTACCGCGCGGCCGGGGATGTCAAAGCCCAATACGGCATAGCCGGTTCGTGCCAATCTCACGGCGTCGGCTTGCCGACCTCGGCACCATAGGCCACTGGAACCGCGCATCCCGTTGCCGCCTTGTCGGTGTCGGCGCGTACGTTCACCACCGAAACCACGTTCGAGATGGTGATGACCATGACCACGATCGACGAGCAGGCCGCCGTTCTCGCCCTCACCAAGGCCACCCACGACAAGCCCTGGTTCTACACCGCGCGCGTCATCCTCGACGCCGGCAGCGCCCTGGAGCTCCTCGACGGCGGCTACGCGTGCCGGGACGAGGACGACCAGGCGCACGCCGCCGCCATCGCCGCCCGCGTCGAGCCCGGCGACCTCTCCCAGGGCCGTGACCTCATCACCGACATGCGCGCCGAGGGCGTCCATCTCGTCACCGTGCTGGACGACGCCTACCCCGGCAACGCGATCTGGGCCTACGACCGCCAGCCGTTCCTGTGGACCCGCGGCCGCTTCCAGGCCGCAGACCATCGGGCGGTCGCCGTGGTCGGCGAGTACGACGTCGACCACGCGACCGCCGCAGCGCGAGCCCTGGCCGAGGCCGGGCTGACCGTCGTCGCGCCGCTGCGCACCGACCTGGACGCGGCCGTCCACCAAGCCGCGCTCGCCGCCGCCGGTGGCCGTACCAGCCGTACCCTGGCCGTCCTCGCGGGCGGCATCACCGAGCCGGCCACGGTCGGCGAGTACGCCAGTGTGGCCAAGCAGATAGCCGACTGCGGCGCGGTCGTCTCCCCGTTCTGGCCCGGCACCGCCCCCACCGACCGCACCATCACGAGAGCATGCGTCGTGACCTGCGGATTGGCCGACTGCCTGTACGTCGTCGACGGCGCCGATGGCGGACCCTCCGCAAGCCATGTCGAGGAGGCGCTGCGGACCGGCAAGCGTGTGTTCGTGTCACAGCGGCTCCAGCAGGAACAGCCGTGGGTGGACAGGGCGGGTTCCCGGGGAGGCATGACTGGCGTCCAGGACATTGACGACCTGTGCCAGCAGGCGGTCAATCTCGTAGATATGACCCCTCGAACGCACACCTGCTGACCATGGGTGACGCCGAGGCGTTCACCCGCGAGTTCCTGCCGCTGTATCGCCCGGTTCCACCGGCACGGCCGGGCGTATGCCGGATCTGTCATTCGGGCCCGAACGACTCCGAGGCCACCGGCGGGCCCTGGGCGACCTGCGCGAGCTGCAAGCGCACCACGGAGAACCTGTACGGGCACACCGAGCACGTGGTGCCGATCTCGCTCACCGCCAAAGACACGCAGCTGTACGACATCGTGGTCCGCAAAAGAGATCCTCCGGGCAGGCGGAAGCGATCGGACTTTCTCGCCGCGACGGTGGCCTGCTTCTACCGGCGGCACGCCGACTGCCTGCAGAGCCTGGCCCACGGACCCTTCACAGTGGTGGCCACCATCCCGAGCACCCGCACCGAGCGGCCCATCGAGGCGTTCCACACCATGCCGCAGGTCGTCGGCAAGGTGGGCGCGCTGGCCCGCCTGCATCGGCCCCTCCTCCTGGAAACCGATGACAGGCTGGCGCCGGTGTTCGCCGGCCGCCGGTCGCATCGGGAGGCGTTCCGCGTCCGAGGCGACGGCTTGGCCGGCGCACGGGTGCTGCTGGTGGATGACCTGTTCGTGTCCGGCGCTCACGTGCAGAGCGCCGCGTCCACGCTGATCGAGAACGGCGCCGTGGCGGTGGTGGCGCTCGTCGTCGCCCGGTTGATCAACCCCGCGTCCAAGGATCCGTACAGCGCCCGGATCTGGCAGGAGTCGCACGACCGGCCGTTCTCTTTCGACCGCTGCTGCGTCAGCGACCACCAAGGCGCGCAGGCCGCTACCGGCGCCGGGCGTGCCAGTTGAGGTAGGCGACGCAGCTCAGGTAGGAGCCGTACTGCGGCTCGACGGCGCGAGCGTCATAGATCGAGCGCGAGTGTGTGAACACCGCGTCGTCCCACTGCGCGACCGCCATCCAGCGCGGCGCCTGGAGGTACTGCCCAGGGGTGGTGGTGCTGCCCGTCCCGTCGACGCGCAGGTAGGCGGTCGGGGAGCCGTCCGTGCCAACAGGGGCGATCAGGTTCTTGCTGTACGTCCGCGCGAACCTGGCCATGTCCTGCCCCGTGAAGGACAGCTTGTCGCGGAAGGCCGCGGCGGCGAACTCGACGTCGATCGCGCCATGGCTGAGATCCTCGATGCTGCGGACCGGCGTGCTGGACGGGGTGTACTCCGAGACACCGTCGGTCTTGGCGAAGCCCTGGTACGTCTTGCCGAACGCGGGCCAGTACGTCCACACGTAGGCGTCGTCGGCGTCCACCGTGAGCTCGCGGGCGAACATGCGGGCCATCCGCCGGGTCCGGTCCCGGTAGAACGGGTCGCCCGTGGCCGCCGCCAGTTCGGCGTAGGTCTGGCCGAGCGCCAGGCCCTGGTTGGTGGGCTGCTCGGTGCCGTCGTAGGCGAGCGGGGTGCCCTTGTTCCAGACGAAGTAGCCGTATCCGTCGTCGGTCTGGCGCCACTCGTCGTCGTGCACGGCCGCCGCGTCCCGCGCCGCCTTCAGGTACTCGACCGCCTTGTGCCGGTACTTCGCCACGGCCAGCAGGCGAGGGGAGCGCAGGACGATCTTGGCGAACGACGCCATCGGGTAGGTGATCATCCCGGTGTGCACGGTGAAGACGACCGGCTGCGAGACGAACGGGGTCGCCCCCAGCACGGGCACCGCGTAGGGGGCGGACGGCGACGGCCGCAGGTCCTTGGCCGTCACCCGCGTCGGTGTCGGGAAGGCGTCCAGGATCCGGCGCACCGCGTAGTCCGCCGCTGACGGATCCAGCGACAGGTCGGGGAAGGTGGCGACCACGTTGGTCCGGTTGTTCTTCACCTCCAGGGTGAAGCGGCCCTCGGATGTGCCCGCCGTGACGGTGGCGACCGCGTCGTCGGCGTAGGTGAGCGAGGTGCGTACCTCCAGCAGCGGGGTGCCGTCCGCGCCTTTCAGCGTGACGGTCCCGACGGTGTACGGCGCCGCCGCCCGCCAGGCCGGCAGCGAGCGACCGCGATAGTCGGTCACCCCGCGCGCCGAGTCGCGGCCGGCCAGCACCAGGTCGATGTTGGTGATCAGCCGGTCCAGGTAGTGGGTGTCCTTGTACGCCTCGTACATGCGGATGAACCCGGCCAGGACGTACGACTGCCCCCAGGCGAGCCCGCCGGCCTCGTTGGTGTCGGTCGGCTGCCCGCTGCCGCCGCTCGCGTGGAACGTCCGGTCGAACAGGTCGAACGTCTCGCGCGCGGTGTAGTCGTAGCCCGCCGTGGCGCGGGCGGTTCCGGTGAGGGGCGCCAGGATGCCCATGGCCAGGGCGCCGGTGGTGAATTGCCTGCGGGACAGGTGCATGGCACTACCTTCCGAGGGGGGTGGGACGCGGTGTCAGCCCTTGACCGCACCGCGCATGCCTTCGAGGACGTGGCGTTGCATGAGCATGAAGAAGACGATGACCGGCAGGATCGAGATCACCGTGCCGGCGGCCAGGCTGCGGACGTCGGTGCCCGTGATGCCCGCCAGGTAGGCGATTCCCAGCGCGATGGGGTAGAGCGAGGAGTCCTTGAGCACGACCATGGGCCAGATGAAGCTGTTCCATACCGAGATGAAGCCGAAGACGCCGAGGATGGCCAGGGTGGGCCGGGCGGCGGGCAGCATGATGTGCCAGAAGATGCGCAGTTCGTGGCAGCCGTCAGTCCTGGCGGCGTCCACCACCTCGCGCGGCACTCCGGCGAAGGTCTGGCGGAGCAGGAAGATCCCGAACGCCGAGAGCACCCCGGGCAATATGACGCCCAGATAGCTGTCGGCCATCCCGAGCTGGGAGACCACCAGGAACCTGGGCAGCAGCATGACCTCGCCCGGCATGAACATCGTCGCCAGGATCGCGAAGAAGATCAGGCTCCGGCCCCGGAAGCTCATCTGGGCGAGGGGGTAGGCGCACAGCGCCGACACCAGGATGTACAGCGGCACCGTCACCCCGACCAGGAGCACGGAGTTGAGCAGGTAGCGGAGGAACGGGATGGCCGTCCACGCCTCCTGGGCCCAGGTGAGCACCGGCGGCCGGGGGATGATGTCGGGCGGGAAGGAGAAGACGGCCTGTCCGGCGGGCTTGAGCGCGGCCGACAGCAGGATCAGGAAGGGGCCGACGAAGACCAGGGCGATCGCGACGAGCACCACGTACATGCCCGCGCGGCGCGCGTGGAAGGCAAGTCTGTGGGTCAACGTTCCGCCTGCTTTCCGCCGGTGAGCCGATAGTTGAGCAGGGCCATGACGATCAGCAGCACCCATAAGACGAGCCCGACGGCGCTGGCGTAGCCCATGTCGTACTTCTCGAACGCCTCGGACCAGATGTAGTAGCCGAGCATGAGCGTGGCGTCCTGCGGCCCGCCCTTCGTCATGACGAACACCGTGGTGAACGCCTGCATGGCGTCGAGCATGGCCATCGTGATCGCGACCGCGATGTAGGGCATCATCAGCGGCACCGTGATGCTCCGCATGCGCCGCCAGGTGCCCGCCCCGTCGACCCGCGCGGCCTCGTACAGGCTGGCGGGGATCGTCTGGAGGCCGGCGAGGTAGATCATCATGTAGACGCCCATGCTCTTCCAGCCCTCCACCAGGATGAGCGCGGGCAGCGCCCAGGTGGGGTCGAGGAGGAACTGGACGGGCTCGTCGAGCAGGCCGAAGCCGGTGAGCAGCCAGTTGAGGACGCCCTGCTGGTGGAAGACGTAGTTCCAGGCCACCGCCACCGCGACCATCGAGGTCACGACGGGCAGGTAGTACAGCATCCGGAACGTCTTGATCCCCGGCAGCTTCTGGTTGACCAGCGCGGCCAGCGGCAGCGGCAGCACGACCAGCAGCGGGAACAGCCCGAGCAGGAACAGCAGCGAGTTGCGCAGCGCCGTCCAGAACCGGGTGTCGCCGAGGATCCTGACGAAGTTGTCCACGCCGGCGAAGACGGGCGGGCTCACCCCGTCGTAGTCGGTGAAGGAGAGCTGGAGGGCGGTGAACGCCGGCCAGGCGAAGAAGACGCCGAACAGCACGAGGGCCGGGATCGGAAAGAGGTACGGCGTGTACCAGCGCTGTCCTGGGATCCGGCTGATGGCCATCGGCATCACATCCAATTGTGCTGGCCGAAGTAGGGATAAAAACTGGCCAGAATTTGGGCGGAGCTTATAGACAACGCCCGAAAGCCGTCAAGGTCCAAGACTTGACGGCACAAGCAGCGGACTGCCATGGTGCCGAAAGAAGCATTAAGGACGGCCATAAGAGCCAGGAGGTCCCGCGGTGATGAGAAGAGGCGCCTTAACGGCAGGAGCGCTCGCCCTGGCGCTCCTGACCTCCGGCTGCGTCGCCGGCACGTCGGGCGGCACCGCCGGAACGGGCGACGACCAGCCGTTCGAGGGCGAGGTCGAGTTCTGGACGATCAACCTGAAGAAGAACTACGGCGCCTACATCGACGGCCTGATCGCCCAGTATCAGAAGGACCACCCCAAGGTCACCGTGAAGTGGGTCGACGTGCCCGGTCAGGACATGGCGACCAAGCTGCTCGCCGCGGTGGCAAGCGGCGACGTCCCCGACGCCGTCAACCTCGCCTCCAGTGACCTGGGCAGGTTCGTCAAGTCGCTGGCCCCGCTCGACACCCTGTTCAAGCCCGCCGACCTGGCCGACTTCCAGCCGAACCTGGTCGAGCCGCTGCGCGTGGACGGCAAGCTCTACGCCGTGCCCTGGTACAACGGCGGCACCCCGGTGGGCATCTACCGCAAGTCCGTCGTCACCAAGGCCGGCTTCGACGAGAAGGCGCCGCCGAAGACGTACGACGAGGCGCTGGCCCTGGCGGACAAGGTCTACGCGGAGACGAAGGTCTACGGCACCAACGACATCCCCGGCATCAACGCCGCCTCCGTCCTGCGTTACTACGGGGTCGAGCTGCTGTCGGCGGACAAGAAGAAGGCCGCGTTCAACACCCCGGAGGTCGCCGAACTGCTCGCCGGCTTCAAGAAGAGCTACGACAAGCACGGCATCGCGCCCGGCGCGGTCTCCAAGGACGTACGCAACTTCCCGCAGAGCCTGGACAACGGCCAGCTCGCCCTGTCCGCGAGCACGTTCGCCGCCACGCTGCTCAACATCCAGAAGAACGCGCCCGACGTCTACAAGGACCTCGCCATTACCGAGCCGGTACGGACCAAGACCGGGGGCTACCTGCTCCTCGCCCAGCAGACCTTCGCCATCCCCAAGTCCTCGGCCCACCAGCGGGCCGCGGCGGAGTTCATCAAGTTCTTCGCCAACGGCGCCAACCAGCTCGCCTTCTGCAAGCTGGTGCCGATCTACCCCTCGACGATCTCCTCGACCAAGGATCCCTTCTTCGCCGGTCAAGGGGGCGACGATCCGATGGACGTGGCCCGTGGCCTCATCGTGAAGGGGCTGCCGAAGCTGGAGTACTCCCCGCTCGGCACGCAGAAGGACATGGAGCTGTCGGAGTCGCTGGCCGAGGAGCTGAGAGCCTTCCTCCAGGGTTCCAAGACCGCCGAGGAAGCGCTCCAGGCCGCCGAGAAGCAATGGAATGACGCACTTGCCTAAGCTCAGCTTGCCCAAGCTCAGAATCGGGATCGTCGGGGCCGGGATCATGGGTCGCGGCCACGCCGAGGTCCTGGCCGCCCACCCGTACGCCGAGATCACCGCCGTCGCCCGCCGCCCCCTGGACCAGGCCCCGCAGGTGGCGGTCTACCCCGGCTACCAGGAGCTGCTCGCCTCCGGCACGGTCGACGCCGTCTCGATCACCACCCCCGACCACCTGCACGCCGACGTGATGGTGGCCGCCGCCGAGGCGGGCGCGCACATTCTGGTCGAGAAGCCGTTCACCACGACGGTCGGGGACGCCGACCGCTCCGTCGCCGCGATCCGGCAGGCGGGCGTGACCGCGATGTGCCTGTTCAACCACCGCTGGGTGCCCGCCTACGCGCAGGCCAAGGAGCAGATGCCGCTCATCGGCGAGCCCGTCGTGGGTTACGCCCGCAAGGACGACACCATCCACGTGCCCACCGAGATGATCGGCTGGGCCGACCGCACCACCTGCGCGTGGTTCCTGTCCAGCCACGACATCGACCTGGTCACCTGGCTGTACGACGACCGCGTCGTGGAGGTCTTCGCCACCGCCCGCTACGGCAAGCTGCGCGGGCTCGGCATCGAGACCCCCGACGCCATGCAGATCCAGGCCAGGTTCGCCGGCGGCGCGGTGGCCACGTTCGAGTCGGCCTGGATCTACCCCAGCACCTTCCCGACCATGGTCGACAGCTACGTCACCGTGGTGGGCGAGTCGGGTGTCATCCAGCTCGACCGGCAGAAGGAGAACATCCAGCTCGCAACCGAGCAGGCCTACTCCTACCCCAGGAACATGCTCCAGCGGGTCGTGCACGGCGTGCCCGCCGGCGCCTACCGCGACGCCATCCATCACTTCGTCGACTGCGCCCGTACCGGCGCCGAGCCTCTCGTCAGCGTGGAGAGCTCGCGGCACGTGACCGCCGTGCTCGCCGCCGCCCACGAGTCGGCCCGTACGGGGCTGCCGGTGAAGCCCGCATGAGCTATATCGAGAAAGCGCCGCACGTCGACCCCGAGCGGATGCGGCACATCAGCGACGAGGCGCTGCTCGGCGCGCTGGGCGCCGCGAGCGTCGCCGAGGCCAGGCGCTGGCGGCGGGCCCGGCCGGTGCCCGCCGCGCTCGCCGCCGCCGGCGCGGACGAGCTCCTCGGGGCCGAGGTCGACTTCCTCGACAAGGGCCACGGTCGCTCCCGGCTGTACGGCTTCCACTACCTGCGCTGGATGACTCCGCTGGTCACGGCGTACGCCGAGACCCGCGACCCGCGCTACGCCGCCGAGTGGGACCGCCTCTTCCGCCAGTGGTACGACGGCCGCGACCTGGTCCGGGGCGACTGGCCGGGCCTCGACGTCATCTGGTACTCGCTCGGCGTGCGGGCCCGCGCCATGTACGTCACCGAGGCCCTGGCCGTCTTCGCCGACGAGCCCGCGCTGAGCGACGGATGCTGGCTGCGGATGATGAAGACCATGCTCGGCGGCGCCCGCTGGGCCGCCGAGGAGCACGACGAGTTCAGGTACGGCAACTGGCAGTTCGCCACCGCCTGCGAACTCCTGCACACCGCGAGAATCTTCGCCGACCTGCCCGAATCGGCCGACTGGGCCGCCGTCGCGACGGCCCGCGTGCTGGAGCACCTGGAGCACGACGTACGGGCCGACGGCGGCCACCACGAACGCTCTCCCGGCTACCACGGCATGTGCCTCGAAGGGCTCGGCCGGGCCGCGGCCGTCGAACCCGGGCTCAACGCGCACCCCCGCTACCAGGCCATGCGCCGCTGGCTGGCGGTTCTCGCGACGCCCGCCGGCTGGGTGCCGCACCTCCAGGACAGCGGCGTCGTCTGGCTCGACGGCGTTCAGCCCGCCGAAGGCTCGCACAACCTGGCGGCCAGCGGCTACGCCACCTTCCGGCACGACCACTTCCACACGGTGATCAACTATGGCCCGTACGTCGGCCATGAGCTGGAGCCGCACAGCCACCACGCCGCGCTCGACTTCGTGCTGTCCGGCTGGGGCGTGCCGCTGGCCTGGGAAGGGGGCGGCCCGCCGTCCTACGACGACCCCGGCTACTACGACTGGTACCAGGCGACCAGGGCCCACAACACCCTGCTGGTGCCCGGCCAGGAGTACACCGAGGACCGCCGCGCGGCCTGCGACCTGTTCTCCGTCTCGCCGGAGGCCGACGTCTTCGCCGGGCACCACCACGGCTACAGCGCCCGCCACGACCGCGAGATCCGCTTCGTCAAGGGGCCGTCGCCGTACTGGGTGATCACCGACCGGATCGACGCCGAGGCGATCTGGCAGGTCCACGGCCTGTCTCCGTGGACTCAGCGGGCCGGTGGATACGCCGGCGAGAGTGGCCCGGGGATCCTCGTCGTCCCCCTCGAACCGCCCGACGAGGTCCTGTACGGGACCGGTCCCGCCAGGATCCCCGACCCGCTGACCCGCACCGCGGAGTACGGGGAGATCCACTCACTCGGCCTGCGCCGCCGCGACGGCCGCTTCACGGTGGGCGTCTTCCCCTACCGCGACGAGCCGCCCTCGATCCCCGACAGATGGATGGTTCATGCTCATTGACGCAGACGCCATGCTCGGCCGGTACCCCCGCAGGGACGCCGGCCCGGGCACGGTCACGGGGGCACTGGCCGGGATGGACCGCTTCGGCATCGCCGAAGCCGTGGTGAGCCACACCCTGTCATGGCTGCACGACCCCGGGACGGGCAACCGGGAGCTGCTCGGCCTGGTCGCGGCGGAGCCCAGGCTCCACCCGTGCTGGGTGATGCTCCCCGACACCTGCGGGGAGACGGGCACGCCCGCCCAGTTCGTCGCCGCCGCTCTCGACGGGGGCGTCCGCGCCGTCCGCGCCTATCCCGGCGACCACGGCTACGACCTGGCGGGCAGGGACGCGGCGCCGATGCTCGGCGCGATCGCCGAGGCCGGGCTGCCGCTGCTCGTGGACGCGCCCCAGATCGGCTGGCCCGCCGTGGAGTCCATCGCGGCCGCGCACCCGGGCCTGCCGATCGTCGTCGGCTCGCTCGGCTACCGCCTGCTCAGGCAGGCGGCCGGGGTGCTGTCGCGTACCGGCAACGTGTACCTCGGGCTGGCCAACCTGTCCTCGCACCGCGGGCTCGAATGGCTCGTCGAGCGGTACGGCGCGCACCGCCTCGTCTTCGGCACCGGGGCCCCGCTGCGGGACCCGGCCGAGGCCGTCACCCGGCTGCTCTGGGCCGAACTGGACGACGACGCCGTGGCCGCCATCGGCTCCGGCACCCTGCTGGGCCTGCTCAAGGCGGAGGCCGCGTGAACCCGCTCATGTCCGCTCAAGGCGGAGATCGCGTGAACCCGCTCGTGTCCGCGCTGTGGGAGCGGCGGCCACAGACCGAGGTCCGGATCGTCGACGCGCATGCGCACGCCGGCCCGTACAGCCTGTTCTTCATCCCCGACGCGGGACCGGAGGCGATGGTCCGGGTCATGGACCGGTGCGGCGTGTCGCACGCCGTCCTCTCCAGTCACCTGGCGATCCAGCTCGACGCCACCGCCGGCAACGCCGCCACCGCCGCGGCGGTCGGCCTCGCGCCCAGCCGCTTCACCGGCTACCTGACCGTCAACCCCTGGCAGGACCCGGTGGGGGAGTTGGAGAAGTGGGGCGCCGACGAGCGCTTCGGCGGCATCAAGCTCCACCCCGACCTGCACGACTACCCGCTCACCGGCCCGCGCTACGCCCCGGTGTGGGAGTTCGCCGAGCGGACGGGCTGTCCCGTGCTCACCCACACCTATGACGGTTCGCCGTACAACGACCTGCCCATGGTGGATCATGTGGCGGCGGCCCACCCCGGCGCGGTGATCCTCGCGGGGCACTCGGGGGCCACCCCCCTGGGCTTCGAGGCCGCGATCGAGGTGGCGCTCCGGCGCCCTGGGGTGATACTGGAGCTCTGCGGGTCGTTCAACACCGGCGCCGACATTTCCAGAATGGTGCGTGAAGTGGGCGCGGACCGGGTGGTGTTCGGGTCCGACTTCCCGTTCATTGATCTCCGGATGTCGCTCGGCCGGGTAATCTTCAGTGACCTTGCCGAGGACGACCGGGCGGCGGTGCTCGGCGGAACGATGACCCGCCTGCTTCGATGGCGTTCGGGACTGGGGTGATCAAGAACATGGATCGGTTGCGTCCCGAGACACGGTCCAGGGTGGGGATCGGGGTGGTCGGCCCGCACGACCTCGTCGAACAGATCGTGATGGTCGGCGCCGACCTACCCGCCGCCGCCGACTGGCGGCTGGTGGGCGCTCCGCTCGCCGGGGAGCACGAGACGTACGAGAAGTTCTCGCGGATCGCCGACAGCATCGACGTCGTGCTCTTCACCGGCCCGCTCCAGCACGACCTCGCCAGGCAGGGGGGCGAGCTGCCCGTCCCCGCCACGCACGTCCCGATGAGCGGGGCCGCCCTGTACGCCACCCTCCTGCGCGGGGTGCTCACCCACGGCATCGACCCGGCCAGGGTGAGCATCGACTCGCTGCCCGCCGCCGACGTGGACGAGGCCTACGGCGAGATCGGGGTGAGCACCGCCGGCGTCCACCTGTCGGAGTACGACGAGCCCGAGTCCGTCCGCGGCTTCATCGGCTTCCACGAGCAGCTCTACCGGCAGGGCGCCACCACCGCGGCGCTGACCACGATAAGGAGCGTGGCCAAGGCGCTGAACACCGCCGGAGTGCCCGCTCTGCGGATGATGCCGACCACCCACACCCTGCGGTTGGCCCTCAACACCGCCGCCCTGCTCGGCACCGGCAGCAGACTGGAGGAGGCGCAGATCGCCATCGTCGTGGTCGAGCTCGCCACCTCCTCGCGGCCCAGCTACTCGGGGCCAGGCAACTACTGGCAGCAGGAGCTCAAGCTCAAACTGCACCAGGCGCTGCTGGCCGACGCCCGGCTCATGGGGGCGACCGTGGCCCCCCGGGACGAGAACAGCTACGTCGTCACCGCCACCCTGGGCGCGCTCGGCCAGGCAACCGACGGGTTGCGGGCGGCGCCGTTCATGGACCGGATCCGCTCCGACACCGGCGCCGAGGTCGAGGTCGGCATCGGCCTGGGCAGCACCGCCAGGGACGCCGACGCCAATGCCCTGGTGGCGGTCGAGAAGGCGCGTAACGCGGGCGCGGCGGCGGCCTACCTGGTGGGCGTCGACGGCTCGGTGCTGTCCCTGCCGGTCCGCCGGCGCAAGCGCGTCGAGGCCGAGCCCGCCGTCACCACCAAGGCGGCCAAGCTGCTGGAACGCCTGATCGAAGGGCTCGACGACGGGCCGGACGCGATGGTGGTGGATGCCGAGATCGTCGCCGACGTGCTGGCCATCGCGCCGCGCAGCGCCCGCCGGGTGCTGCAGAGCCTCGCTGAGGAGGGGCTGGCCTGGCCGATACCTCCGGTCAAGGGCGCTCAGGCCGGTCGGCCGCGCCAGCCGTACCGGCTTGTTCGGGTTTAGCCGCGTCTGGGCATCGCAGGCCCATTCTGGGTACACGCCTTTAGTCGAAGGTAATCGAACGCACATCGGCCCACGTCTGAAGCGTCGGCCGTCTCGTATATCCACCCGGCCGCCGGTCGGTTCCATCGGCCACGGCCCCGGCGGAAAGGACCCGCCACCATGAACCACGAACCGGACACACCCAGCGGCCACTCCGGAGACGACAACGGCGCACGGCGTCAGCCCATGTCCCCACTCCTCAGGGACCGGCTCGACGCCGCCGCCAGCGCGGCCCGCGCCGAGTTGATCAGCGCCATCGAGAAGAGAGCCGGCCTGTTGCTGTCCTGGGCGGGCGTCGCCTACGGCGTGATCGTCACTCTCATCCTCACCGGTCCGGCCCGCTTCCCGGGACTCGCTCGCTTCGGCGTCATCCTGGCGCTGATCCTGCTGTCCGCGGCGGTCCTGCTGATCCTGATCACCATCCGCCCGCTGTCCCCCGAACACGGCGGAATGAGAATCCTCACCTACGCCGATGAGCCCACACCTCAAGCGCTGATCGCGCGGATGAACGCCGAGATAGAGGACTACGAGCTGTTCCTGGCCACCGACGCCCTCCGGGTCGCCCGGATCGCGCGCGCCAAACAGCGCAGCCTACGCTGGGTCGTCGACCTGATCGTCGCCGGAATCACGGTCATGTCGGTCATGGTCTTCCTGGAACGCCTGCTCTGACACCGTCCAGAACCGATGGCTCCACCCCCTCTCAAACGGCTCGCCTCGCGCTCCGCAGGCCGTCACCTCGGCGGCACCGCGCATCTCAGGCGGCACCGCGCATCTCAGGCGGCACCGCGCATCTCAGGTGGCGCCGTCGTCTCGGTTGTGGCCGAGCACCGCGGCAATCGGCAGGGCCGCTGCCAGGCCGCTGATCAGCACTGCGGCGAGCGCCCCCAGAACGGCCTGCTCATCGCCGAAGGCGATTCCGATGGCGGCCAGCGGAGGTCCCACGTTGCGTACCGCCGCTATGCCTCCCATGGTGGTACGGCGCGTGCGCGGTCCGGTGGCCAGCAGCGTGCCAACGGCGAACGCGACGACGGACAGGACGAACCCCGCGAGCAGCGTACGCGAGCCGAGCAGTATGACGACGTCACGCCAGCTGCCCAGAAGCATGCCCGTCAGCACCATCATGAACGTCACGTTCGACACCGTGGCGGCGGCCGGATGCCATGAGAGTGCCGTCGACCGTGCGTAGTGGCGCACCATCAACCCAATGGCGAACGGCACGAGCTGCAGGATGGCCATGGTCCGCACCAGCGCGGCGACGTCGAAGGAGATTCCCGCACCGACCTCGGCCGTGATGAGGATGCCGCTGCTCATCGGGCCGAAGGTGAGGCTGGCCACGGCGGCCAGCAGCACCTGCATCGCCGTGCCCGCGGCCACATCCCCCTTCTGCACCATGCTCAGCTTCGCCCCGAACGGCCCGCCCGGTGAGGAGGCGACCAGGACCAGGGCGATGAAACCCGCGGCCGGCAGGCCGAACAGCGCGGCGATACCCCAGCCGAGCAGCGGGACGACCACCAGATTGGCCAGCACCGTCAGCAGGAGCAGCGGCAGGTCGGTGAAGACGGCACGCAGCGCCGGCAGCGTGGTGCCGAGACCGGCGGCGAACATGGTGGCCGCGATGAAGATCACGGTGATCGCGTTGAACAGCAGCTGCAATGCGTTCATGAAACCTCCACCCTCGGCGGCGACCCGTGTCCAGGCGGTGCCTGGCGCCGCGCGTCAGTCTCTGAGGTCGCCGTGCCGGCGCCGGGCGGGTAGAGAGGGCACGAGGGGGTATTCGCCGCCGCGTGCGACCGCGAATCGTGGCAGTGCCCGCAGGCACCGCCGTCGTCCAGGACGCCCCCGGGCAGCAGCGGGCCGTAAGCGGTGCCGTGTCTGATCATTCGGTGCAGCTTCGGCACTCCGGCAACCGCCGCGCCCCGGAGGTTGCCCGGATCGTCCTGCCCAGCGTCTTGGCGCGCGGGTAGACGGGACCGTACTTGTGCTGCTCGAGGTGCTCCCCTTTCACAAGGACGAGTGAGGGACAGAACTTAAAATTACCGGCGAAGGAGCAAGTATCCGCCCACCCTTTCGCTGGCCTCATATCAAAGAATCGGCGACATTTATCAGGAACATTTCTTGTGGATCAAAACAACAGCAAAGAGAGGGAACGAACGTAACAAAACCCCAAGTCAGGTGTGCTCATCGAAAGGGGCGTCACATGGACCCCACCGCAGAGCGCACCGAGGCGCCCGAGCGTGAGACCGATCAGCACTGACTCGCGCCGTGTCCGCATCCGGACAGCGAACGATGGCAACTTTCCGTGAGCAAGAGGAGTCTGACTGTCACCAGGCGAAGAAGCGAAAGGGGAATCCGAGTGGCGAACATCCGGCGTCGCACAGCACTGCGGCTGGTCACAGGGGCATCGCTCGCTGCGCTCGGCGGGCTTGCCATCACCGCGCAACCCGCCCAGGCTCTGCAACACCTGTGGGGGACCTGTACGCGGTGCAGGACCCTCTGGTTCACCGGGAACGGCACCCGGGGTGGCTGCCCGGCGGGCGACGTCCTCGACGGCGGACACCACTACCTCGGGATCGACTGGATGGTGAAGACCGTCGAAGACGGCGGAGCCGGGCAACCCGGCTGGCGGTGGTGTGGGCTCTGTCAGGCGCTCTGGTTCGAAGGCAACGGCGGCGATCCGGGCGCGTGCCCCTCCGCCTACGGCGGCAACCCCGGACATCTCCCCTTCACGCGTCCGGTCGCGGGCACGCCGGGAACATCGTCGGCGCACTACGTCCTGGAGGACATCACCAACAGAGACCGGCCCGGCGGTTTCTCCGGCTGGCGCTTCTGTGTCAAATGCAAAGGGCTCTGGGACGCCGTCAATAACAGCCTGTACACCAACAACGTCTGCCCGAGCGACCACCAGCCGCACAGCCTCTGGGGGAGCGGCAACTACGTCCTGCGCCGCTTCGGCAGCACACGATGATCCATGGTCGTTAATCCCCGACGTCGGTTGGACATAGTTCGAGGCGATCAGCCGGAAGGGGAACGCACATCGTGTTTGATGCCGGCCTTCATGATGAACTGCTGCGACGCATGCGACGTGACCAGGAGGTACGCCTGAGCCTGCCCAAGGACGGACCTGTGCCGGGTGACCTGATGGAGAAATGGAGGAGCGTAGACGACGACAACACGACGTACCTCAAGCAGGTGGTCGACGAGTACGGCTGGCCGGGTCATGACCTGGTCGGAGAGGAAGGCGCGCAGGCAGCTTGGCTCCTGGCGCAGCATGCCGATCACGACCTGGACTTCCAGCGGCGGTGTTTGGCGCTCTTGCAGGACGCCGTAGACCGGGGCCAAGCGGCGCCGGGTAACCTCGCGTACCTGGTCGATCGCGTTCGTGTCAACGAGGAGCGGCCGCAGGTGTACGGCACGCAGTACCACGCCCCTGACGGCGTTTTCCAGCCGCGGCCGATCGAAGATCGTGAGCGGCTCGACGAGCGCCGAGCCGGGGCTGGGCTGGGACCGCACGCCGACTACGACAGATCCATGAGGCAGCAGTACGGGTGAGAACCTCCCGTGAGGTGGACCTGTCGCCGACGTGAGAATGGCACTGCTGGGTGGGGCCGGCCCGCTGGTGGTGGGCTGTGGACGTCAAAACAGCTCCTCCTGGTCACCTGTCCGCGTCGGCAGCTTCTTGGGCGGGAGACCGGCGGTGGCCTCGAGACGGTGCATGGTTCGCCATCCGGCTTGCTGGCCATCGGCCAGGAGACGGCGAAACAGGTGCGCGGTCGCTTCTGCGTCGGGCATCGCCCGATGCCGGTCGATCGGCCGTGGGATGTGCAGGAACCGCAGCAGCGTGTCGAGGTTGTGCGAGCTCAGCTCCGGGTAGAGGGCGCAGGGCCTCGAATCGCCAGAGCTCCGCCAGGTCGCCGTTCTTGACGGTGAGTGCCAGCGCGGCCACTTCGACTGGGACGGCGGGTCGGCCGGCCGGGGTCAGTGCCTCGAAGTCGATCACGACGTAGGTGTGCCTGGACACATCGGGGTCGTTGAGGAGATCGCCGGCGGGTGAGGATGCGTGGGGTGGCTGCCCGGTGGTTTTCATGTGGTCGCCTCTCCCTGGATGATTTCGGCGCGCGGGCTCAGGCGTCTCCTAGGCGCACTCGGCCGCCGTACGCGGACAGCAGGGCGTCGTTGTGCGCGTCGCCCCCAGGTGTGTTGGCGGACCTGTAAACGGGCGGCGCTTGCCCGGCGGCCAGGAACCGGCCCACCACGTCGGCGACCAGGAGCTGGGCGATCAGGACGCCGGTCAAGTTCGACACGGGACAGACGGCGCCGCCGCCGGGCAACGGAAGGGCCGCGTCCCCGTACGGTGCGCCGTTGTCGATGACCACGTCGGCCAGCCCAGCCAGCCGCTCCCGCCCACCGGGGACGCGCCCGGCACCGCCACCGCCACCGGCATCGGCATCGGCATCGGAGTCGGCCCGCTCGCGCGTGGCGGCCTCGGCTGTGTGCGTCCTCGAGGTGATCGCGATCACCGGGTGCCCGCGTTCGGCCGCCAGACGGGCCATCTCGACGATCGTCGCGTTGCCGCCGGAGTTCGAGATGATCACGAAGACGTCGTTGGGTCCGATCTCGGCCAGTTCCCAGATGCGCAGGGCCAGTCCCGGCTCCCGTTCGATCTTCGGGTCGAGGATGTCCTGCGGAGAGGCGTCGCCGTAGTAGGCGAGGTCGCGGATGCCCAGCTGGTTCGCGGGCACCAGCCCACCCGCCCGGCCGACCAGCTCCAGCGCGACCGCCCTGGAGTGCCCCGTGCCGAACGCCTGCACCACCCCACCGGCCCGCAACCCGTCGTAGACCAGGCGCCCGGCCCGCCCGATCGCCTCCCGCTCCGCGTCGAGCACCCGCTCGACGGCCGCCCTGGCGACGTCCGCGTACCCGCTCTGGCCGATCACATGTCCTCCAGCAGTTCGATCACATGTCCTGCAGCAGTTGGCGCGCGGCTCCGGCCAGCGCCTCGGCGCTGCCCGGAGCCACCTGGCTCACCAGCACTTCGTACTCGGCCCGCCCGTACGCCTCGGCGGTCGGCAGGTAGCCGGGATACCCGTTGGCGTATCCCAGTACTATGACCGGCCCCCCTGGGGTGATGCTCTCCGCCACGGCGAGGAACGGCTCGCCGGGTAGCCCCACCACGGACAACTCCCCGAGACGGGCGGCATGCACGTGCACACCGATCGGGCCTTCCCGCCCGCTGCGGTCCAGCCGGGCCCGGACCCCCTCCAGCCTGCTGCGGGCAAGCCGGACAGCGACCGGATCGCCGCTCGCCTCGGCCGCGCGTAGATCAGCGGCCAGCGCGCCCGGATCCACGGCCGGACCTACCGTTGGATCCCCGCGCCGATCCGCGACCGGACTCACGGCTGGATCCCCGCGCTGACCTCCGGCCCGATCCGCGGCCGGACTCACGGCCGGATCTCCGCGCCGATTCCCGGCCCGATCCGGCACCGGACTCACGGCCGGACCCCTGGCCCGATCCCCGGACAGATCCATGGGCACGGAGCCGCGGCTTTCGCTGAGCTGTACCGGGGCGAGCTCCAGTCGTCGCGCTGCCCACGTGATGTCGGAGCGCGCCGACCAGGCGCGGGCCGGGGGTTCGCGCAGCAACTCCAGGCAGCGGTCGGCGACTGTCGCGGCGAGGCGGTCCAGCTCGGCCGCGTCCTGGCCGCGGCGGGTGTGGCGGGTGCTGATGTCGCCCGCCGCGCCGGTGGCGACCAGTGCCCACACATCCGGACCGAGCCTCGCGCGCAGCGCCCGTCGTACGGCACCGACCAGGTCGGCGCTGACCAGGCGGCTGGCGGCGGGCAGCACCGTGGGATGAACGGGCAGCACCACCAGCACACCGGCGAGCTGCCCGTTCTCGCCCGCTTCGTTACGGCCGATGAGTCGCCCGTTCTCATCCGCCCTGTGACGGACGGCGATCACGGTGAGGGGGACCACTGCCGGGGCGGACGGGCGGCTGCGGTCGGCGCCGACGCCGTGCAGCTCGCCGTGGTGGGCCTCCCCGTCGCAGCGGCGCTCGCACTCGATCGCCTGACGTACGGCCGTGCCCACCGCATCGGTGAGCCGGTCGAGCCATGGGGCGGGTGTTGGCCCTCCGCCAGGTACGCAGCCGGTCTCCGGGCCCGAGTGGGTGTGGCTGGCCGCTAGCCATAGCTCGCAGCCGAGTGAGCGGGCCTCCGATCTGACCCGGTGGGCCAGGTCCTCGTTCACGCAGATGACGTCGGCGGTGGCCAGTGCGAAGCGGCGTTCGCCGTCGAACCAGGTGATCGCGTTCACCGTCAGCGGGTCCAGCAGGCCCGCTGACGGGCCGGGGCGGTCGAGGTAGCCGCCCATCGGTGTGCCGTCGGGAACGGGGAGGTTCGCCCTGCCATGGCCCACTCTCATCGCCGCACCGTCCTGATCATCGTTCCGTAGAGTCCTGGGTCTTCGGTGGCGGCCAGAAAGGCGGCGCCCGCGAGGCTGTCGCCGGCTGGTGGCCGGAGGCGGGCCCGGGGGAGGAGGTCGGCCAGTTCCGCCTCGAACCCGGCCCGCAGCGCGGGGTCGCGTAACAGCCGGCCGGTCCACGCCACGGGCACCTCCGCATCACCGGGGAAGGCGCGGGCGGCCGCCGCCGCGGTCGCCGCCAGCTCGCGGGCCGCCTCGTCGACGATGGCGCGGGCCGTGTCATCGCGGGCCGTGTCGCCGCGCGCCACTTCGAGTACGTGCACGGCGAAGCCCGCCACCTGCGCCACGCCATCCGGTGACAGGTAGAGCCTGGCGGGCAGCCCGGCCAGGTCGCCGAAGACGGCGCGGGCCCGCCGGGTGAGCGGGCCGCTCTGAGCGCGACCGTCGAAGCCCCGGGCCGCCGCCTCCAGCCCGCGCCGCCCGATCCAGTAGCCGCCGCCCGCGTCGCCGTACAGGAACCCCCACCCGTCCACCTGCCGGACGACGGCCGGTCGTGAACCGCTCACACCGAGGGCGATCGCGCCCGTGCCCGCCGCCAGCACGACGCCGGGGCCGCCGGAGAACGCGCCCGCGTGCGAGGTGACGACGTCCGTGGTGATCATCACGCGCCGGGCCGTCACGAGCAGCCGGGTGGCCAGCTCTTCCGGGGCGTCGAGGAGGGTGGTCAGGCCGAGGCAGACGGTGCCGAGGTTGCCCCAGCCGTCGCCGATCCGGGACAGCACCGCCTCCACCGGCGAGCCTTCGGCATAGGACAGGCCGGGTCGCTCGTACACCTCCCGGATCCGGCCGCCGCTCGCGAGGCCGAGGCGCAGGCCCGTCTGGCCGCCGTCGATCGCCAGGTCCATGTGCCCTCCAGGACGAATCACGAGCCGGGCCGGAGCCCGGCCCTTCGGTATTCGGTCGGGGAACATCCGACGTGCCGGCTGAACGCGCCGCGCAGCGCCTTCGCGCTCAGGTAGCCGGTACGTGCGGCGATCACGTCGACAGGCAGCGGCGAGGTGGTCAGGAGGCGGCGCGCGTGCCGTAACCGCAGGCCGGTGAGGTGGCGCAGGAAGGTGGTGCGGCGCTCCTCGGCGAACAGGTGCGAGATGTAGAACGGGCTCGCGTTCACCGCCTCCGCCACCGTCGTCAGGCGCAGCCCGGGATCGGTGTAGTGCTCGGCCAGGTACGCCTCGGCCAGCGTGAGCACGTCCCTGCGCGGCGGCGGCGGCATCAGCCGGCCGAGCGTCTCGCGCAGCCAGATGTGCAGGTAGGAGCGCTCGTGGATGTCGCCGACCGAGACGATGTCCTCGATCGGCAGCCGGGCGCACGCCTCCACCCAGTCGGTCGAGCCGTCGCTCAGCCTGGACCGGTTGGCCACGTCCACCACGAACAGCAGTTGCCCGATGAGCCAGTTGCGCAGCGTCCGGGGGTCCACGTCCCGCTCGCGGGCGCATCGGTCCACCCAGCTCGCGAGCAGCCCGGCGGCACCGTTGCGGTCACCGGCCCGTACTCGCCTGGAGAGTTCCCGCTCGATGCGTACGGGCGGCGCGAGCGTCACCCGCGCGGGCGGCGGCGGGGCGATCACCCGGTCGCCGCCGAGCACGAGCTTGTAGTCGTTGGCCAGCCTGGCGTCGCGCTCGGCCGCCCCGCGGCCGTCCAGGCTCGGCGAGCCGAGGCTGACAGTGGCGGTCCAGGCCGTCTCGCGCACCATGTGCGCGCGGACCTCCTCCGCCAGCGCCGCCGCGTCGCTCATCAGGGCGTCGGGGTCGGCTCCGGTCAGCAGGACGAGCCACTCCTCGGGCGGCTGCGGGCGGCAGGTGGCCCCGGGGCGGCCGCGGGTGGCCGCCCGCACCACCTGGTCGGCCTGCCGGAGCTGGCGGCGCGCCCACGGTCTTCCCCGAGCCTGCTCGGACGCCATGTAGTCGTCGATGTCCACCAGTGCGGCCACAGCGTAGTCCATCCCCCTACTTTAGGCGGACCGAAATTTGACCGTATTTACCAGCGTGCCGACTCCCGCCACCGTCGCCCTCATGGTGTCGCCGTCCTTGAGCGGCGCGATTCCGGCCACGGTGCCGGTCGCGATCAGGTCTCCGGGCATCAGTGTCATCCCGTCGGACAGGTCCTCGATCAGCCGGGGGAGACCGAAGACCATCTGCTTGGTGTTCGCCCGCTGCCTGACCTCGCCGTCCACCTCCAGGACCAGCTCCAGCCCCTGCGGATCCGGCACCTCGTCCACCGTCGCCAGAAACGGCCCGACCGGGGCGAAGGTGTCGAATCCCTTTGACTGGTCCCAGGGGACGTTCCTGGCGATGTTCGCGAGTTGCAGGTCGCGGGCCGTCATGTCGTTGATCACGGTGTAGCCGGCCACGGCCTCCTGCCACCGTTCGGCGGGCAGGTTCCTGGTGGCCTTGCCGATGACGACCGCCAGCTCCACCTCGTGCTCCAGGTGGCGGGTACGGGCCGGCGCCACCACCGGCCGGTTGTGACCGGTGAGCGCGGACGGCGGCTTGAAGAACAGCACCGGCTCGGGCGGCACCTCCATGCCGCTCTCCTCCGCGTGCGCCCGGTAGTTCAGGGCCAGACAGCAGATCTTCGTACAGGTGGCCACCGGCGGTTCGAAGAGCACCGCGCTCTGGTCCAGCAGGGGGCCCGCCGAGCGCTCGTCCACCAGTTCGGTGAGCCAGTCGAGACCGTGTACGCGCAGGGCGGCCACCGGGTCGTCGCCGAGGTCGGCCAGGCTGAGCAGGCCGTCGCCGCTCGGGTGCAGGGCCACCAGCTCGACGGGGCCTGCGGGGGTACGCCGAATACGTCCAAGGAACATGACCGCAACCCCATCAAGGGCCCGCGACCACCACAAGCACCGAAATTTGCGCTGACAACCCGCTTCTTGCCCTCTTTCTTGTGGCCAGGCGATATTTCACCGTTTGATGGCCGACATGACCCGGACACTGGACGTCAGCCGCGACCTGTACACCACCGCCCAGCGTTACATCGCCGGCGGCGTCTCCAGCGACGCCCGCCGCATGGCGGGCGTTCCGCTCTACGTGGACCGGGCGGCGGGCGCGCGGCTCTGGGACGCCGACGGCAACACCTACCTCGACTACGTGCTCGGTCAGGGACCGGCGCTGCTCGGCCACTGCCCGCCCGCGGTGGTCGAGGCGGTCACCGCGCAGGTGGCCCGCGGCATCGTCTACTCCGCCCAGCACGCGGCGGAGGCCCGCGTGGCCGAACGGCTCTGCGCCATGGTGCCCTCGGCCGAGCGCGTCCGGTTCAACACGGTGGGCTCGGAGGCCGTGCACGCCGCCTGGCGGCTGGCCCGCGGCTTCACCGGGCGGCCCAAGATCCTCAAGTTCGAGGGGCACTACCACGGCTGGCTGGACCCGGTCCTCTACAGCGTGCACCCGCCCCTGGAGGCGGCCGGGCCCGCCGACCGCCCTGCCGCCGTCCCCGGCACGGCGGGCCAGCCCGAGGCCGCCGACCTGGTGGTCTGCCCGTGGAACGACCTCGACGCCCTGTCCCGGCTGATGGACGAGCACGCGGGGCAGATCGCCGCCGTGGTCACCGAGCCGGTGCTCTGCAACACCGGAGCCATCGAGCCCGACCCCGGCTACCTCCAGGGTGTCCGCGAACTCTGCGACAGCCACGGCAGCCTGCTCATCTTCGACGAGATCATCACCGGTTTCCGGCTCGCTCCCGGCGGCGCCCAGGAGTACCTCGGCGTCTCCCCGGACCTGTCGGTGTTCGGCAAGGCGATGGCGGGCGGGATGCAGGTGTCGGCGCTCGCCGGACGCGCCCGCGTGATGGACGCCATCTCCTCCGGCAAGGTCGCGCACGCCGGCACGTTCAACTCCCAGCCCGTCGGCATCGCCGCCGCCGAGGCGACCCTGCGCATCCTCGACGAGCAACGGGACGAGGTGTACGGCACGCTGTACGCCCGGGGCCGGGAGCTGATGCGCGGCCTGGCGGAGGCGGCGGCCAAAGCGGGGGTCCCGATGCTGGTGGACGGGCCGGGACCGGTCTTCCAGATCTACTTCACCGAGGCGTCCGCCGTGCGGAACTACCGCGACTTCGCGGCGACGGACCGGGCCATGATGGGCCGCCTGCACGCCGCGCTGCTCGACCAGGGGGTCAACATGGTGCCGCGCGGCCTGTGGTTCCTGTCGACCGCGCACACCGAGGCGGACGTCGCCGCGACCGTCGAAGCGTTCTCGGCGGCGCTGAGCTCGCTCTGACGCTCACAGGCCGTGGGCCGCGTAGTCGTAG
Source organism: Nonomuraea sp. NPDC049141 (assembly GCF_040648415.1). NCBI lineage: Bacteria > Bacillati > Actinomycetota > Actinomycetes > Streptosporangiales > Streptosporangiaceae > Nonomuraea > Nonomuraea sp. NPDC049141. The sequence goes on along the minus strand of NZ_JBEZDR010000006.1, from coordinate 66,012 downwards.
CGGTCGTTGTAGCGGACGTATGCCTTCTTGCCCACGAAAGGCTCGAAGGGGTCGGGCTGGGCGACCTTCTTGTCCTTGAGGAAGTAGTTGTCGCTGGGGCAGTTGCCGCGCGCCCAGAACGACGAGATCTTGTCCCGCCAGTAGCGGGTGAATTCGAATTTCTTGCACTTCGCGGGGGATGAGCGCCACTTCGCCATCGCACCGCGCCAGTTGCTGTGCTCGTACACGCAGTACCAACCGGACGGGCAGGATGCCTGGGTCGCCGACATCAGCAGGCGGACCGTGCCGCCCTCCCAGGAGATCTCGTTGTCGCTCAGCTTCGTACCGTTGGGAATCGCGGCCAGGTAGGTGTCGATCCGGGCCGCTTGGGCCGGGGCCGCGGCGAATCCGCTGACGACTATCGCACCGGCACCGATGGCGATGGCGGTCGTTCTCACTGCCTTCATCATGTCTCCTTCGATCGGCTGGGAAGAAGGTAGGCAGCGCGGTGTTGAGCATGTGTTGAGTCGGTGTTGAGTCCCCTCTTGCGGATCTGCCGCGCCCGCGGCCATGCTCGATTTCCGAGCACGAGTCGATCTCGGGGGGCGCGGTGCACACTCACGATCCTGGCCTCTCCCGCCGGAGTCTGTTATGACGGTGACGGCGACGCCTCCGGTCCGGCGCAAGGAGTCGGTCTCCGGGCGGGTGCGCACGCTGGCCGGGCTGTCCCTGCTGACGCTGGCCCTGCTGCTGGCCGCGATCCTGGCCGGCGCGGCGAGTACGGGCTCCAGCCTGCGCACCACCGGGCATGACGCCGGGCCGCAGGTGCTCGCCACCGCGGGCCTGTATCGGCAGCTGTCGGAGATGGACGCGCTGGTGGCCGAGGCCCTGCTGCTGGGCAGGGAGTACGGCCCGCAGCAACAGGCCGACCTGACCAGCTATGACCAGCGGCGGCTGGAGATCTCCGAGAGCCTGCTCAGGGCCTACCGGCTGGCCCTGGACAACCCGGCCGAGCAGCGCACGGTCGAGTCGCTGATCGAGGGGCTCGGCCGCTACGAACGGCTGGCGGCTCAGGCCCGGCTGCTGGACACGCAGTCCAAGCACACCGCGGGACAGCCGCCCGACAACGTGGTCAGGGCCTATCAGCAGGCCACCGACCTCATGCATCGCGAACTGCTCCCTCAGGCGTACAACCTGACCCTGGAAACCGGGACGATCGTCAGACGCGCGCACGCCGCCGAGCGCTCGACCACCTCGCTGGCCCGCTTCGCCGTCATCGTCATCGGGCTGCTCGCGCTGGCCTGCCTGCTGGGCCTGCAGGCCTATCTGACCCGCAGGTTCCGGCGGGTCTTCGCGCCGGCCCTGGTGGTCGCGACCGTGCTCACCGCGGCCGGTCTGGTGACCGGTACGGCTCTGCTCAACCGGCAGGGCCAGGCGCTGGAGGAGGCCAAGCGCGATGGGTTCGACTCGGTGCTCACCCTGACCAGAGCGCGGGCGATCAGCAAGAGCATGTACGGAGACCAGAGCCGCTACCTGCTCGACCGCTTCCGCAAGGACACCTACGAACACACCTTCCTGGACAAGTCTCAGACGATCGCGGCCGTCGAGTCGACCAGCCTGCCCGACTACCAGAGCAAGCTGCGCGCCGACTTCCAAGGACTGCTCGGCAGTCTGACGGGCCAGGACCGGCAACGACTCTTCACCGTCTACCAGCGGTTCCAGCAGGCCGACGGGCGGATGCGGACCATGTCGGCCGAGGCGGCGATCAAGTTCTGGGACGGCGAGCTCACCCAGACCTACGAGAGCTACGACAAGGTGCTGGAGGAACTGGTCCGGCGGCACGAGTCCGACTTCGAGCGCGCCATCGACAGCGGCGACGGAGCCCTGGAGACGCTGTGGCGGTCGATCCCCGCCGGGCTGGCCGCCGGCGCCCTGCTCATCCTGGTCGGCGTATGGCCACGACTCAGGGAGTACCGGTGAGAAGACTGCTGATCTGCCTGATCCTGCTGGTCAGCGCCTGCGGCGCCGCACGGCCGGCCTCCCTCATGGACCACGACGAGCTGATCGTCGCCATCCGCTCCGACGTCCCGCTGATCAGTTTCAAGGGGGCGGACGGCTCCTACGACGGCTTCAACATCGACGTGGCCGAGGATCTCATCTCCCGGCTGGGCAAGCGGATCCGCTGGCTGGAGATCAAGGCCGGCGACCAGCTCACCGTGCTCACGGACGGGCGTGCCGACCTGGTCTTCGCCCACATGTCGGTCACCCCGGAGCGGAAGAAGGTGATCGACTTCGCCGGGCCGTACCATGTCGACTTCCAGGACATCGCGGTACGACCGGCCGACAAGGGCGTCATCCGCGACGTCCGCGACCTGGAGGGCCGCAAGATCTGCTGGGTGCGCGGCACGAACATCGCCCAGCGGATCGTCGACGAGCGCCGGGTCAAGGCGATCGTCGTCCCGGCACCCGACTACAACGCCTGCCTGGAGATGATCAAGGACGGCAGGATCGACGCCATCTCCACCAACAGCCAGATCCTGGCCGGGCTGCTCACCAGGCCGGGCGTCGACCTGCACCTGGTCGGCGCGACCTTCAACGAGCAACGCACGTCGATCGGCGTGCGCAAGGGCGACGTCGACGGCTGTGAGGAGCTCAACCGGGCCATCACCGAGATGTACCAGGACGGCACGGCGAACATGCTGCTGGACAAGTGGTTCGGCAAGTCCGGCATCGACCTGTCGGTGGTGGCGGTTCCGCAGTTCGAGGGCTGCTCCTAGGCGGGCGGCCTGGCGATCTCGGCGCTGAACCTGTCGACGAGCGCCTGCTTGGCGCGCCCGGCGACCTCCACGTCGTAGGAGACCAGCTTGACCGTCGCGGGGTCGGCCGCCTTGGAGTGCGCCGGCACCTTGGTGTTGGTGGGCAGGGCGTAGAACTTCGCCAGCGGCCCCAGCCGCTGGGACGCTCCGCTCAGCGCCCAGTCGACGTACTTGCGCGCGCTGTCGGGGTTGTGGGCCCCGGCCAGCACCGCCAGGCCGCCGAGCTCGTAACCGGTGCCCTCCGCGGGGAAGGTCACCTGCAGGTTCGGATAGCCCTGCTCCTGGGCGGCGACGCAGTCATGGGAGAACGCGACGCCCACCGCCGCTTCCCCCTTGGCCGCCTGCACGGCGGCCGCACTGCCGGAGGAGTTGTACCTGAGCACGTTCGGGTGGAGCTTGCGCAGGTAGCCGAGCGCCGCGTCCTGATCGCCGCCGTTGAGCTCCACCTGCGTCCACAGGGTGGTGTAGGCGGTCCCGGAGGTGGCCGGGTGGGCGATGGCGACGCTGCCGCGCAGCCGTTCGTCCAGCAGATCCTGCCAGGAGCTGATCGGCTTCAGGCCGCGTTCGGCCAGCTCCTTGGTGTTGTTGCAGAAGGCCAGCACGCCGGCGTAGATCCCGCTCCAGGCGTTCTCCGGATCAGCCCACCCCTGCCGGATTTCAACGGATTTTTCGGATTTGTACGGCTCAAGCAGGCCCTGACTCTTGGCGGCCACGTAGGCGTCGGCCGGACCGCCGTGCCAGACGTCGAACTCCTGCCGTGCCCTGGCCGCCTTGATCCGCTCCAGCGCCTCGCCACTCGACAGCCGGACGAAGTCGGCCTCCACGCCGGTGGCGTCGGAGAACCTCTTGACCATCATCGCGCACCATTGCTCGCTCGCGCCGCACGCGACCGTGATCTTGTCCCTTCTCGACGTCGAACAGCCCGCGACCATCAGGACCGCTACCAACGCGATGGCTAACGGCCTCATGGCCTCTCCAAGGGGTCGCCCGACGTCTCGCCCGTGCGCTCCCATTCGACACTCCGCCATGAGAGTCACGCAACCGATCTCCACCCACCCATGGCCTACTGGCCGGTGCGGTAAACGGCGCGGCGCCGACGGCGGCGGCGTGAGCGTCTACATGGCGCACGGCGGGACCAACTTCGGGCTCTGGGCGGGCGGCAACGAGCACGAGGGCCGGTTGCAGCCCACTGTGACCAGCTACGACTCCGACGCGCCGGTCGCCGAGCTGCGGGACCGCCCCGAGCTGGGACCTCCGGAGGAGCACGTCGAGGAGTTCGGCTGACCCGTTTCACCCTTGGAGCCGAGCGTCGGCCGCGGCGAGGAAGACGTCGAGCACCCCGTCCCCGACCTGGGGCTGGGCCGCGCCCCAGCGGTTGCGCGGCGGGCTGACCCGGACGGCGCGGGCCTGCCGCTGCAGGTCACGCGACTCGGCGAGCAACGCGGCGGCCTTGGTCTCGTCTCCGGCCTGCTTGGCTTGGAGCGCGTCGAGCATGGTCACCATCGCCCTGCCCCACAGCTCGGTGGCGTCCAGCCAGGACGCGGCGTCGTCGGTGAAGCCCTTCTCCACCGATCCGCCGCGGATGGTGGCCGGCGCCGTGGCGACGGCCTTCGCGTACGGACGCAGCGCGGCGATCGCGTCGCCGGGCCGCCCGCCGTTCCACACTCGCCAGAACTCGGCCACGCGCGCGGCGAGGACGGGTGCCTGAGGCTGCCAGGGGGTGCCGCCGAAGGTGGGAGCCACGTGCTCCAGGTCGCCGAAGACCAGCAGGGCCTCGGTGGCCGCCTTGTCGCCGCGGGCGAGATAGGACATCGCCCGTGGCCAGCTCCTGCTCGCGTCGTACGCTCCGTCGTTCCAGGTGAAGTCCGCGGCGCCGAAGACCGCGACCTTGCTCGCGTACGGCTGGTTCATCGGGTTGGCCACGATGCCGGACAGGTGCGCGGCCAGGCCGCCCTCACGCTTGTCGTAGGGCGCCAGGAGCAGCCGGCCACTGGTGTTGCCGTAGTCGTTGACCGGGTAGTTGTCCCAGACGAAGACCTTGCGGCCGAACAGCTCCGCCGCCTTCTCGGCCTGCGCGTTGGTGATCTCCGGCGGCACCGTGTCGGTGCCGGTCCACATCACCTCGATCGCGGGATCCAGGGATTCCCGCAAGGTCTGCTTGTACGTGGTGTCGGTCAGATCGCCGTACTCGGTGGGCACCATCTGCAGCCGCTGGGCGCCGTCGTGGCCGGCGATGAAGGTGCGCTGCACGTCATTCAGCAGATCGACCTGGGCTTTCGCCGCGGCGGTGCGTCCGGCCGCGCCGTACGCGGCCTCATCCGCCGCGCAGTTCCAGCGGGTGTAGCTGATGTCGTCCAGCGGGATGGAGAACGCCCTGGCGCCCAGGTCGTAGAGCGCCTGCAGCTTCCGCTTGAGGGTGTCGCGGTCCGCGGGGTCGGAGTAACAGATCGACACGCCGGGGGAGAGCGCGAAGGTGAAGCGGACATGGTTCGCGCCGGCCCGGGCCACCAACTCGCCCAGTTCGGCGAGCTTGGCCGCCGGGTAGGGGTCGCGCCACTTGTCGCGGTGGTAGGGATCGTCCTTGGGGGCGTAGATGTAGGTGTTGGCCTTGACGTCGCCGTAGAAGTCCATCTGGTCGAGGCGTTCGGCGTGTGTCCACGGCGCGCCGTAGAAGCCCTCGATGGTGCCGCGCAGCGGCATGGACGGGAAGTCGCTGACCCGGACTCCCGCCACCTCCCAGCCGCCACCCGAGCGGACGAACAACTGGCGCAGCGTCTGCACGGCATAGAACTGGCCCCCGGCGTCCTTGCCGCCGAGCGCGATCTGGCGCGACCGGCCGCCCGAGACCCGTAACGCGTATCCCTCGGCCTTGTCGGGCACGACCACGTCGCCGAGCGCCCGCGCGATGTCCGGGCGGGCCGCGGGGCCGAGCCGCACCGTGAGCAGCCCGGCGGCGGGGGTCCGGTCAGGGGTGACGATGTCCACCCGGGTCGCGCCGTGTGCCTTGAGTTCCCGTACGAGGCGGTCGCGGGCGGCGGGGTCGGTCTGGTCGTCGGCGATCACTTGCACCCGGCTGGTGACGACGGCGGCCGCACCGACGCCGCTCAGCGACTGCGGAGTCGGCGACACCGAGGGTAAGGGAGGAGCGGCATGGGCCGCGGGGGCGGGCAGGAGTGCCCCGGCGCACAGGGTCGCGGCCAGCGCGAGGGCTGCTGTGCGGGTTGGTTTCCTCACGAAACTCTCCATTCGTCTATGTCGGCTGGAGGCGCGGTGCTGGCGCGTATGACGAGGTCGGGGGTGGGAGCCTGCACCGCGCGGGGCTCCGGACGCTCGGCCATCACGTGGAGCAGTTCGGTCGCGGTGAGCGTGCCGAGCGCGTACGTGTCGCGGGTTAGCGCGGTGATCGGGGGATGCGGCAACTGGGTGAGGATGGAATCGTCGAAGGACACGATGGAGACGTCGCCGGGGACCCGTACGGACCTCTCGGTGGCCACGCCCAGCCCCGCCGCCGCCATGACGTCGCTGTCATAAATGATCGCCGTGCACCGGGGGCTCGCCTCCAGCAACTGGCGCGTGGCCGACGCTCCTTGGGTGTCGGAGTAGTCGGTCGCCACGCTCACGATGTCGACGCCGAGCGTTTCGCGCGCGTCGGCGACGGCCTGGAGGCGGCGTCGTGTGTGCTGGTAGGAGGGGATGCCGCTGACGTGGCCGAGGAACCGGTGGCCGAGCGCGGCGAGGTAGGCGAGGACGCGGGTCATCGCCGCGTGGTCGTCGACCCAGACGCTGGTCAGCGGCAGGGGAGCCCCGTGGCCGCCCAGGATGACGGCGGGGATGCCGAGGCCGGCGATGAGCCGCGGCCGGACGTCGTCGACCGTGAGGTCGAAGAGCACCAGCCCGTCGACCCGGTTCTCGGCGGCCCAGCGGCGGTAGACCGCCACCTCCGCCTGGGGATCCTCGACGATGAGGAGCTGGGTGGCGATGCCCTCGTTGGACAGGCGGGACTGCAGGCCCGACAGGACGTGCGCGAAGAACGGCTCGACGCCCAGCGTGCGGGCCGGACGGGCGAGGACGATGCCGACCGCGTCGTTGCTGGCCCCCTTGAGGGAGCGCGCGGCCCGGTGCGGGCGCCAGTTGAGCTCCTCGGCGACCTCGAGGATGCGCTTGCGCGTCGCGTCGCTGATGCCGGGGCGGGCGTTGAACGCCAGTGACACCGCCGAGACGGAGACGCCCGCCAGCCGCGCGATGTCGGTGCTCTTCAGCCGGGCCGGTGGGGCGGGCGCCGAGGGCTCGGGGGAGCCGGATGAAGCAGGCGGAACCTCGTCGTTCGGTGGCATCGCTCCTCCATCGTCGTTACGCAAACGAGATGATCCTCCCTCGTGACCATGAGAACTAAACCGTATTAGTCTTCGGTCACTTGCCACAACTAAAACGTTTCAGGCATATTGTCACACCTCCGCTACGGAGAGGCACGCGATGCACAACCTCCTCAGCCGCACCCTTGAGCGGCTCGACCGCGTGCGGCGAGACCGGATCCTGCCCCGGATTCACGCCCGGTCGGCAGGCGTCGAGGTCGAGGCATGGACCGTCGCGGACGACGGGGAACCGGTGAGCGCCCGGCACGCCCTCGGGCTCGCCCGCGACCCCGGCCGTACCGCACCTGGCTACCGTCCCTTCCCGCTGGGCGCCGCCTGGGGACAGGCCTGGGCCACGACCTGGTTCCGGATCCGCGGCACGGCCGGGCAGCAGGCCGGTCCCCTTGACCTCGTCCTCGACCTGGGCTGGTTCGACCACTCCGTCGGCGGCCACTGTGAGGGCCTGGTCTTCACCCCGGACGGCACGATCGTCAAAGGCCTGCACCCTCGGCAGTCCCACGTCCGGTTACGCGGAGACGGAGCCGTCCCCGGCCTGCTCGACGCCGACGGCACGTTCGTGCTCTACGTCGAGGCGGCGGCGAATCCGCTGCTGCTCGGGTTGCCGCCGTTCGTCGTCACCGATCACGGTGAGAAGGGGGCGGAGGAGCCGTTCGAGCAGTTCAGGCTGCGCCGCGCGGAGCTCGCCGCGTTCTCGCCGGAGATCCACGCCCTGGCCTGCGACCTGGACGTCGCCGGTGGCCTGGCCGCCGAGCTGAGCGCGGACGAGCCCCGGCACTGGCGGCTGCTGCGCGCGATAGAGGAGGCCCTGGACGTCTACGACGAGGCGGACGCCGAGGACGGCGCCCGGCGGGCGCGCGCGATCCTGGCTCCCGTCCTGGCCGCGCCCGCGCACGCCAGCGCCCACCGGATCACCGCCGTCGGGCACGCGCACATGGACACGGCGTGGCTGTGGCCGCTGCGCGAGACGGTACGCAAGCTCGCCCGTACGGTCTCCAACGCGCTCGCCCTGCTCGACGCCGACCCCGCGCTGGTGTACACGATGTCGGCGGCCCAGCACTTCAGCTGGCTCGAAGAGCACTACCCGGAGCTGTTCGACCGGGTGCGGCACCACGTCGAGCAGGGCCGGTTCGTACCGGTCGGCGGCATGTGGGTCGAGGCGGACGGCGTCATTCCCACCGGCGAATCGATGGTGCGCCAGCTCACCTACGGCAAGCGCTACTTCATCAGCCGGTTCGGCCGCGAACCACGGGAGATGTGGCTGCCCGACTCGTTCGGCTACTCGGGCGCCCTGCCCCAGCTGGCCCGCCGGGCCGGGTCCCGCTGGTTCCTGACCCAGAAGATCTCCTGGAACGACACCACGGTCTTCCCGCACCACACTTTCTGGTGGGAGGGCATCGACGGCACGCGGATCTTCACCCACTTCCCACCCGCGGAGACGTACGCCGCCGAGGTGACCGCCCGCGAGCTCCGCCACGCGGTCACCACCTTCAAGGACAAGGCGATCGCGTCCCATTCGCTGCTGCCCTACGGGTACGGCGACGGAGGCGGCGGACCCACCAGGGAGATGGCCGAACGGCTGCACCGCTTCGCCGACCTGGAAGGCGCGCCACGGGTGACCTCCAGGTCGCCGGCGGAGTTCTTCCAGGAGGCCGAGGCCGAGCTGCTGGACGCCGGATCCCTGGAACCGGTCTACCGTGGCGAGCTCTATCTGGAGCTGCACCGGGGCACCCTGACCTCGCAGACGGCCATGAAACAGGGCAACCGGCGCTGCGAGTCGCTGCTGCGGGCGGCCGAATACCTCAGCGCGGCGGCGAGCACGCTGCGCGACGCGCCCTACCCGCACGCGGACCTCGACGAGATCTGGCGCACCGTGCTGCTGCACCAGTTCCACGACATCCTCCCCGGAACCTCGATCGCCTGGGTGCACCGCGAGGCCCGCGACACCTACCGGGCGGTCGAGGAACGGCTGCACGATCTGATCAAACAGGCCACGGCGGCACTGGGCGGCGAGCGGGCCGACCCACGCGCTGCGGCGGAACCGAGTGCGGCCGTCGTCGAGGTCACCGACGGCGAGGCCGGCGCCACCGTACTGGATGACGGTCTGCTGCGGGTCGTGGTGGACGGCGACGGCCATGTCGTCTCCCTCCTCGACCAGCGCGGCGGCCGGGAGGTCGTCCCGCCCGGGCGGCGCCTCAACGAACTGCAGCTCTTCCGCGACGAGCCGGTGCGCTGGGACGCCTGGGACGTGGACCGGCACGTGCTGCGCCACCCCCAGGTGCTCGACGACGTCACGAGCCGGAAGGTGATCCGCGACGGATCCGACGCGGGCGTGGAGGTGGTCCGGCGGACCGGCGCGTCCACGATCACGCTGACCATGTGGTTGCGGGCCGGCACCGGGCGGTTCGAGACCGAGTGCGCCGTCGACTGGCAGGAGCGGGAACGCCTGCTGAAGGTGGCCATCCCGGCGCGGGTCAGCGCGCGGACCGCGCGGTTCGAGACCCAGTACGGGTACGTCGAACGCCCGCTGCTCGCGAACACCGCGTCCGAGGAGGCGATGTTCGAGGCCGCGATGCACCGCTACGTGCAGGTGGCCGACGCCGGCTTCGGCCTCGCGATCGTCAACGACACGATGTACGGAGCCGACGCCCGCGCCGACGGCGACTCCACCGTCGTCCGGCTGTCCCTGCTCCGGAGCGCGCGCTTCCCCGACCCCCACGCCGACCAGGGCACGCACGCCTTCCGCTGGGCGGTGCTGCCCGGCGCGGACGTGCCCACCGCCGTGGAGGCCGCCTACGCGTTCAACGCACCCGACCTCGCCGGGCTGTCGCCGATAGCACCGCTGGTCCGCCTGGAGCTCCTCACCGGCCACGCGGTCGTCGACTGGGTGAAGCAGGCCGACGACGGCTCCGGTGACCTGGTCGTCCGCGTGTACGAGACCCAGGGAGGACGGGCGAGCGCACGGATGCACTGCCACGAGGAACTCGGCGCGGGAGCCGTCCTGTGGGAGACCGACCTGCTCGAACGAGAGCTCACCGGTGACGAGGACCTGCCCCTGGCCGTGGGGCCGACACACCGTTCCGTGAGCGAGGCCCGGCTGGATCTCGGCCCTTTCCAGGTGGCGACCCTGAGGATCGCCGCCCCACCCAAGGAGGACATCCAATGAAAAAATGGACCGGTGTCGCGGCACTCGCCCTAGGATCGCTACTGCTGTCCGGGTGCGGCGGCGGCGATCCGACGCCGCAAGCCTCTGGCGGGGCGCTGTCGGGCACGATCAAGTTCCAGACCTGGAACCTGAAGAACGACAAGTTCACGCCCTACTTCACCGAGCTGATCGCGGCCTTCGAGAAGGAACACGCCGGCACGAAGATCACCTGGGTGGACCAGCCCGCCGAGGGCTACCAGGACAAGCTGTCGGCCGACGCCGCCGCGGGGGCGCTGCCCGACGTCGTCGACATGGGACCCGAGGCCGCCTACACCCTGGCCCAGGCCGGGGTCCTGCTCGACCTCAGCAAGGCCGACCCCCAGGCCAAGAGCCTGTACCTGGACAAGGCGTGGGAGGCGATGACCTTCAGCGGGCTCGGCGGCGGAACCTTCGGCTACCCGTGGTACCTGAACACCGGGCCGTCGTTCTTCAACACGGCGCTGTTCAAGAAGTGCGGTCTGGACCCGGCCAAGCTGCCCGCCACCTATGACGAGCTCTTCAGCCAGGCCGAGACCATGGCCAAGAAGTGCTCGGACGTGTCGATGATCGCCCGGATGCCGGTCATCGAGATGTTCGGTGAGGCCGGCGTGCCCCTCATGGACGCCGCGGGCAAGAAGTTCACCTACAACGACGCCAAGGGCGTGGAGCTGGTCGAGCGCTTCAGGAAGCTGTATGCCGGCAAGGGCCTGACCCAGGAGTCGCTGAACAACCTCCAGACCAAGGAGGTGGAGGAGTTCAAAGCCGGGCGGCTGGCGTACCTGTCGGGCAGCTCCTACACCCTCAACGACCTGAAGGAGACCGCGCCCGACATCTACAAGGCGCTCGGGATCGGGCCGCGGATCAGCACCGCCGCCCCCAACATGTACATCGAGTCGCTCGTCGTGAACGCCACCGGCAAGAACCAGCCCCTGGCCACGGCCTTCGCCAAGTACGTGACCAACGCCGCCAACCAGCTCGCCTTCGCCAAGAAGGCCTCGGTGTTCCCCTCGTCGACCGGGTCGATGGACGACGAGTACTTCACCAAGGACGACGGCGACCCCGCCACGAAGACGCGCCTGGAGAGCGCCGCCCAGGTCAAGAAGGCGGTCGTGTGGTGGCCGCCGGCCTTCTCCGGCTCGGCCGACGCTGACACGCTCCGCGAGCAGATCGCCCAGGCCCTGCTGGGCAAGAAGTCGGTGCAGCAGGCGCTGGACGAGTCGGTCAAGTACTCCAACGACCGGCTGGCCTCGCACGGATGACCGACTCCACCCCGGCCACCCACAAGTGGCGCGTGACCCCCTGGTTGTTTTTGGTGCCGGGCCTGGCCGTCGTCGTGCTCCTGGTCCTCGTGCCGTTCCTGAACACGCTGCGGCTGGCGTTCACGGACTCCATGCTGCTGCGGCCCGGGGACTTCGTCGGACTGGACAACTTCCGGCGGATGTTCGCCGACGAGCGGTTCGGCACCGCGCTGCTGAACTCCAGCCTGTACGTGGTGTGCGTCGTGCCGTTCATGGTGGTGCTGCCCCTGGTCCTCGCCTCGCTGCTCAGCGGGGCCGGGCGGCTCATGGGGTTCTTCCGCACCACCATGTACCTGCCGGTGATCATGTCACCGGTGATCGTCGGCCTGATCTGGACGAACCTGCTCGACAAACGCGGCCTGGTCAACGAGCTGCTCGGCACGCTCAAGCTCGTCGCCCAGCCCGTGCCGTTCCTCACCGACCGCTGGCTGCTGCTGTTCAGCGCGATGTTCGTCACCGTGTGGACGGGCCTGGGCTACTACATGGTCATCTACCTGGCCGCGCTGGCGAACATCGACCCCAGCCTGTACGACGCGGCGGCGATGGACGGCGCCGGCCCGGTACGCACGTTCCTGAACGTCACCGTTCCGGGCGTGCGCTCGACGATGGCGCTCATCGGCGTCCTGTCGTCCGTGGCGGCCTTCCGGGTCTTCGGCGAGATCTACGTGCTCACCGACGGCACCGGAGGGGTGGGCGGCGGCGATCTGACGATGACCATGCTCATCCAGCGCGAAGGCACCGGCCTGCAGGCGCGTACCGGATACGCCGGCGCGATCAGCCTGGTCATGTCCGTCATCCTCGGCGCGCTGCTGATCGCGCAACTCGTGATGCAACGCAAGCAGAGGTCTTTCTGATGTCCACCCGACGTCGCTTCTCGCCGGGTTCGGCCGTGCGTTACCTGATCCTGGTCCTGATGGCCGTGCTGCTGGCCGGCCCCCTGCTCTGGCAGCTCTCGCTGTCGCTCAAGGGCGCCGGCGACGCGCTGTACACCCGGCCGCCCGAGCTGATCCCCGGCCATCCCACGCTGGGGAACTTCTCGACCGTGCTCGATCGCATCCCGGTGCCCCACTACCTGCTCAACTCACTGACCGTGGCCGCCATGGCCGTCGCCGGCAACGTCGTGGGCGCCACCTGCGCCGGTTACGCGCTGGGCAGGCTGCGCTTCCGCGGCCGCGGGGTGGCGGCCGGCATCTTCGTCGCCGCCCTTCTCGTCCCGGCCGAGACGGTCCTCATCTCCCAGTTCCTGCTGGTCAGGGCGGCCGGTCTGGCCAACACCCTGATCGGCGTCGTCCTGCCGACGATCGTGGCCGCGCTGAACGTGCTGCTCATGCGCAACGCGTTCGCCAACCTGCCCGCCGAGTTCGACGAGGCGGCCGTCATCGACGGCGCCAACGCCTGGCAGCGGTTCATCCGCGTCTCCGTCCCCCAGGTCAAGGGCGTCATCACCGTCGTGGCGATCTTCGCCTTCGTCGGCTCGTGGAACGACTTCCTGTGGCCCCTCATCGTGCTGTCCGACGAGGACAACTACACCCTCACCGTCGGACTGAACCGGCTGCGCGGCACCTTCTACGACGATCCGCGCCTCATCGCGGCCGGCACGATCATCGCCCTGGTTCCCATCGTCACGTTCTTCGCCGTGTTGCAGCGCTACTTCTTCCGCGGGCTCGAAGCGGGAGGCTTGAAAGGGTGAAATGCTGAGATTCGGGGTCAACTACACGCCCTCCCGGGACTGGTTCTACTCCTGGCTGGATCCGGACTGGACGGCCACCCGGCGCGACATGACGGCCCTGGCCGGGCTCGGCCTGGATCACGTCCGCGTCATGCCGCTGTGGCCCGTCCTGCAGCCGAACCGGACGCTGATCCGCCGCCGCGCCCTCGACGACGTGCGTCACGTCGTGGAGATCGCCGGCGAGGCCGGTCTCGACGCCAGCGTCGACGTCCTGCAGGGACACCTGTCGGGCTTCGACTTCGTGCCGAGCTGGCTGACGGACTGGCACCGCCGCAGCATGTTCACCGACCCGGACGCGATCGGCGCGCAGGCCCACCTGGTCGAGGCCCTCGACGAGCACCTGCGCGACCTGCCCAACTTCCTCGGCCTGACCCTGGGCAACGAGGTCAACCAGTTCACCTCCGCCCTGCACCCGAGCCCGATGCCGGCCACCGCGCAGCAGGTCACGGTCTGGCTCCGGGCGCTGCACGGCGAAGGTCCGCGCGACCGGCGCCACTTCCGGCTCAACGCCGAATACGACGCCGTCTGGTACGCCGACGGTCACGCCTTCACCCCCGCGCACTCCACCCGGCACGGCCAGATGAGCGTGATCCACTCGTGGATCTTCAACGGCACGGCGCAGGGGTACGGCGCGATGTCGCACGAGAGCGTCAGCCACGCCGCGTACCTCATCGAGCTGTCGCGCGCCTTCGCCCTCGACCCGGCCCGCCCGGTGTGGCTGCAGGAGGTCGGCGCGCCGCTCAACCACCTCACCGAGGACCAGGCGCCGGACTTCTGCGAGGGCACCGTGCGGGCGGCGGCCGACAGCGACGCCCTGTGGGGTGTCACGTGGTGGTGCTCGCACGACGTGGAACGCGGGCTGGCCGACTTCCCCGACCTGGAGTACAGCCTCGGCCTGATCGGCGCCGACGCCGGCGTCAAGCCGATCGGCAGGCGCTTCGCCGAACTGGCCGCCGAACTGCGGCACCGGCCGCGCCCTTCCCCACGGCGGGAGGCCGTCGTCGTTCCGGTCGACGCCGAGGACGTCCCCGTGTCCCGGGCGGAGCTCTCTCCCGGCGGCGGCGTGTTCGAGACCTGGATGAGCCGCGCCCGCGCCGGAGCCCGGCCCGCCGTGGTCACCTCCACGACCGCGGGCGACCCGTCGGCGCTACGCGCCCGCGGCATCGAACGGCTCGTCCACGCCGAGCCGACGGGTCGCACCTTCTACAGCTCGGTCGCCGATGTCGAGGTGCTCGAACGGATGGCCGCGCATGCTGATCGTTGAGCCCGGCAGCGGCAGCGGCAGAGGCAGCAGCGGGAGCGGGGGCGGCGGTGGCGGGAGCGGGAGCAGCGGGAGCGGGGGCGGCGGTGGCGGTGGCCGTGGCGGTGGCGAACCCGGGACCGGGACCGGGCCCGGCATGGGGCTGGGGATCGGCGTCGTGGAGCTATTGCTCGCCGAGCTTTCCCTGCGGGAGAAGGTCGGCCAGCTCAACCAGCGCCTGTTCGGCTGGCAGGCCGTCGAGCGGGCTCCCCGGGGCGGTTTCCGGCTCACCGACCTCGCTCGTGCCGAGCTCGATCGGTGGGGCGGACTCGGCGCACTGTACGGGGTTTTCCGCGCCGACGCCTGGTCGGGCCGCTCGTGGGCCGACGGGATCCGGCCGGAGGAACGCGCCGAGGTGGCCGCCCTGGTCCAGGACGAGGTGTCGCGGGCGGGCGGGCGCCACATCGGAGTGCTGCTGTCCGAGGAGGCCCCGCACGGGCACCAGGCGCTGGGCGGGACGCTGCTGCCGACCAACCTCGCGGTGGCCGCGGGGTGGGATCCGGCGCTGCTGACCGAGGCCGCGGCCGCCGTCGCGGCCGAGCTCGCGGCCAGCGGGGTGCACCTGGCGCTGGTGTCCGCGCTCGACCTGCTGCGCGACCCACGCTGGGGGCGGGCGGAGGAGTGCTTTGGCGAAGATCCGCTGCTGGCCGCGGAGCTCACCAGAGCGCTGGTGATCGGCATGCAGGGTAGTGATCGCGGCGCGGTGGGCGGCGGCGGAGTGGCGATCGTGGTCAAGCATCTGGCCGCTCAAGGCGAAGCCGTCGGCGGGCGCAACGGCCAGTCCGCCGTCATCGGCGCCCGCGACCTGCGCGAGCTGCACCTCCCGGCGGTCCGGGCCGCTGTGGAGGCTGGGGCGCTGGGGTTCATGGCGGCTTACAACGACATCGACGGGGTGCCGTGCTGCGCCAACCGCGACCTGCTCACCGGCTTCCTGCGGGCCGAATGCGGCTTCGACGGAATCGTCATGGCCGACGGCCTGGCCGTCGATCGGCTCACCGCGATGACGGGCGACCCGACGGCCGCCGCCGTGGCGGCGCTCGAGGCCGGCGTGGACCTGTCGCTCTGGGACGAGTCCTTCGGCCTGCTGGAGCAGGCCGTCACCGAGGACCCGCGGGTGGCCGAGCTGGTCGACACCGCCTGTCGCCGGGTCCTCACGCTCAAGCAGCGCTTCGGCTTGCTCACGGAAAGCCTGCCTGCGGCCACCGCGCCCGTCACGCTCAACCATCGCGAAACGCTCGCCCTGGCCGGCCGCGCCGCCGACGGCCTGTCCCGTCGGCTGGCCCGGCAGTCGCTGGTGCTGCTCCGCAATGGCGGCGGGCTCCTGCCGCTGGACCGGCGGGCGCTGACCAAGGTGGTCCTCGCCGGTCCGAACGCCCGCGACGTCACCGCCCTGCTGGGCGACTACGTGCCGCCCCTGCCCCCGGGGTCGGCCGCCGGCCTGGACCTGGCCCTGCGGCAGGCGCTTCCCCACGCCGAGGTGAGGTGCGTGTCCGGCGTGCCGACGGTGGCCGACCTGAGCGGTGCCGAGGTGAGGTGTGTATCCGGAGTGCCTACGGCGGCCGATCTAAAAGGCGCCGACGTAGTGATCCTGGCGCTCGGCGGGACGAGCCACCGTACGTACGCGGAGGACTTCGCCGCCAACGGGGCGATCGCGGGTCCGGCGACCGTCGCGACGGCAGGGGAGGGCGTCGACCTGGCCGACCTCTCCCTGCCCGGCGGCCAGGACGACCTGGTCGCCGAAGTTCGTGCGCGGGCCCGCTGCCCCGTGGTGGCCGTCGTCATCGCCGGCCGTCCGCATGTGCTCACCGGCGTGCTCGCCCACACCGACGCCCTGCTGTGGGCCGGTTACCCCGGTCCGCACGGAGGCCATGCGATCGTCGACGCGCTGCTCGGTGTCCACGAGCCGGTCGGCCGCCTGCCGTTCACCGCACCACGCCATCCGGGGGCCGTGCCGGTCCGCCACAACGACCGGCACCCGGCCCATGGTGTCTACCAGGACGCGCCGGACCCGGTGCTGTTCCCCTTCGGCTCCGGCCTGCGCTACCGGCCCGTGCGGTTCGACCGCCTGACCGCGTCGGCGCACGCGGCCACGGTCCGGGTGAGCGTCGAGGTCGTCAACCCCGCCGATGCCGAGGCCGAGGTCATCGTGCCGCTGTTCGGGCACCGGGCCGGCGGCGTCGTGCTGCCTCGCGTACGCGAACTGCTCGCCTTCCGCAGGGTCACCGTCCCGCCGGGCGCCCGCGTCACCGTCGCCTGGGACCTGCCCGCGGCGCGCTGCTTCGCCGAGGGCGCGGCGGACCGGGCCGTCACCGACCTGTACGTCGAAGACCTCCACGAGACCCTCCGACCGTTCAGCCACCTCAGGCCGCCAGCGGCCGAGCTCATTCTCAACAGTGAGGAGTTGTGATGGCCCGATCACCTCGCACCGGCAGACGGGTGACGACCCGTGCGGGCACCGCCGCCCTGGCCGCGATGCTCACCGTCGTGCTCGCCGCCGGCGGCGCCGCGGCCAGCGACACGCTGCCCTGGACGGGCGACAGCGCGGCCGGTGCCCACCAGCCCTACCAGCACGGCTACTCCGTCACCGACCTGCTGCGCTGGAACCCCGCCGACGACGCCCACGCCGAGCTGTTACGCGCCAAGGTGCCGCTCCAGAGGCGCAACCCGGCCAACGCCGCCACGCAGCGCACCCCCGCCCTGCCCGCCGACACCCAGCTGCTGACCCTGGCCGGCGACTACGGCAACGCCTTCTTCGAAAGCCACCCTTACACCAACGAGTTCAGCCAGTACCTCTTCAACTACTGGCAGTACGCCGACTTCTACGCCTCCTGGCACGGCATGCCCACCGAGGGGGTGCCGGTGAGCTACTACGACCCGGCCAAGGACTGGCGGGAGAAGTGGTTCGAGTTCGGGATGCTCAACCTGCCCAACCCCGGCTACACCAACGCGGCCCACGCGAACGGGGTGCGCTCGCTGGGGTGCGTCTTCTTCTCCGACAACGACCGCGGCGACCAGACCTACGCCGAGCTCCTGGTCCGCGACGCCGACGGCGGCTTCCCCGTCGCCGCCAAGCTCATCCAGCTCGCCAAGTTCTACGGCTTCGACGGCTACTTCATCAACCAGGAGGCGAAGCTGGCGCCGGCCGACATCCCGGCGTACAAGGAGTTTCTGCGGCAACTGCGCGCGGGCGGCATCTACGTGCAGTGGTACGACTCCATCAACAGCTCCACCGGCGCCATTTCGTACCAGAACGAGTTCAACTCGGTCAACGGCCCGTTCGTACGCGACGCTCAAGGTGACGTGTCCGACTCCATCTTCCTCAACTACTGGTGGAACAGGACCAAGCTCACCAACTCCAAGAACTACGCCGCCGGCCTCGGACTGAACGCCCGCAAGAGCGTCTTCGCCGGCGTCGAGGCCGGGCAGTACCAGTTCGACCAGCCTTACAACCTCGACGACAACCTCGACGCGAGCGGTGCGCCGATGAACGCCATCGCCACCCTCGGCGCCGACTTCGTCTCCTCCGACTACGCCGGCAAGACCGACGACGCGGCCCAGCGAGACGTCTTCGACCGGGAACGCCGCTGGTGGACCGGCTCCTCCCAGGGCGCCACCACGCCAGAGGGCAGCTGGAAGGGAATCTCGAAGTACATCGCCGAACGCTCCGTCATCGGCGGCACCACGTTCGCCACCTCCTTCAACACCGGCCACGGCCTGTCCACCTGGACCAAGGGCCGGCTGTCCAACCCGAAGGAGTGGGGGAACGTCAACCTCCAGGACCTCCCGGTGACCTGGCAGTGGTGGATCGACGCGGCCGGAACCCCCCTCAGCGCCGACTTCGACTACGGCCCCGCGTACACGCCGGCGAGCCGGTTCTCCTACCAGAAGATCGGCGCCTACAACGGCGGCAGCTCCCTCGTCCTCAGCGGCACCCTGGACAGCGACAACACCGCGCGGCTCTACAAGACGGACCTGAAGCTCACCAAGCGCTCGACCCTTGAGCTGACCTACAACAAGCCTTCGGCGAGCGACGACTCCGAACTCCGGCTCGGCCTCGTCCTCGCCTCCGACCCGGCCAAGGTGATCCAGCTCCCGCTGGCCGGCTCGGGCCGGCACACCACGGGCTGGACCACCGGGTCGGCGGACCTGTCGGCGTACGCCGGTCAGCGTGTCGCCGCGCTCGGCCTGGTCGTCGCGGCCGGCGCCCGCCCCATCCCGGGATATCAGGTCAACCTCGGCTCCCTGGCCCTGCGCGACGGCCAGGCCAACACGCCCGCCGCGCCGCAGGACCTGCGCATCACCGAGCTGCTCCCCGAGACCGGCGAGCTGTTCCTGTCCTGGAAGCGCTCCGGGTACGACAAGGTACGCCGCTACGACGTCTACCTCGACGACACCTATCTCGGCGGAGTCTACGACGACGTCTACTACGTCAAGCGCTTCACGGCCACGTCAGGAACGATCAAGCTGGTGGCGGTCGGCCCGGACGGGTCGCAGAGCCCGGCGGCGACCACGTCGTTCGACCTGTCCACGGCGCCGGGCGGGGTGAAGACGTCAGCGAAGCCGGACGGCACGCTGACGGCCGCCTGGACGCCTCCGGTCCGGGGGAGCGGCGGGCCCATCACCCTGAAGGTCCAGAGCCTCGACACCGCCCACCCGTACACCAAGGAGGTCGAACTGTCCGGAACGAGCACGGGCACGACGCTGACCGGCGTACCCGTCGACGGCGGCGACTACCTCCTCACCCTGCGGGCGGGAACGGGCACGACCACCGGGGCACGCGGGACGTTCGCCGATGCCGAGATCAGCCCCTATCCGGCCTCGGCGGTGGCGATCAACGGGAACACGTTCACCTTCTCCCGGCCGGCTCTTCCGGACTGGCACACCTTGACCATCCTTGAGGACGGCCAGGCGAAGTCGTTCGCGACGACCTACAGCTCGGGCGCCAAGCCGTACATCATCCGCGGCCGCACCACCCGGGGCGCCGAAACGGTGACCATGTCCAGCGCCACCAGCAAGGTGGTCGCCATCCTGGAGGACTACGCCGGCAACAAGGCCACGACCGTACTGCGCGGCAACTGACCGCGGAAGGGGGGCGGGTCGCCCCGTCCCCCAAGGTCAGGTGCGGACCGGCAGGATCACGGCGGACGGGTGCTCGCGATCGTGGTGGATCTCCTGGTCGGCGGACCGGAGTGTGGTGGCGGTGGCGTGGGGTTCGCCGGTTCCCGGGTTGCGGGCGTAGCGGGGGAAGGCGCCGCTGGAGACCTGGACGCGGATGCGGTGGCCGCGCTTGAAGCGGTACGCGGTCGGCCACAGCGTCACCTTGGCGAGGGTGAGCTCGTCGGCGCCGGACAGGCTCACCAGACCGTCGCAGACGTTGTACGAGCGGCCGCGAGGGTCGACATCGCACAGCCGGACGAACACATCCGCGTACGGCAGGCTGGAGCGGAACCAGATCTCGGCGCTGACCTCGCCGATGACCTCGACGTCCTGGTCGAGCACGCCGGTGGTGTAGATGCGCACGTCCGGACGGTTCTCCAGCTTGGTGTTGTCGGCCCGGCCGGCGCCGCGGACCATGCGCACCCCGCCGACCGCCGGTGTGGGGTCGGCCGGGTCGTAGTGGTACCGGTCGGGCGGTGACTCGCCGGGCGGCTCGGTGGCCAGGTCGCCGCCGGGCTGGAGGTGGAAGCGTCGCGGCGCGTGACCTTCCGGCGGCCAGGAGTCGAAGTCGCGCCAGGTTTCCTGGCCCATCACGTACAGGCGTACCGGCGCGCGCTCCGGTGGCTGCTGCCCGCTGGCGTGGGCGAGTCCGAACGCGATGCTCTCCCGCATCACCGTGCCGTCCATACCGAGGTGGGTCCACGGCCCGACCGTCAGTCGCGCGGGGCGCCCCGCCTCCTGCAGCGTCCGGAAGTCACGGAGCTGACCGGGCAGGAAGATGTCGTACCAGCCACCTATCGAGCTGACCGGAACGCTGACCTGCGCCACCCGGTCCCGGTGGTCGAGCCCGGCCCAGCGCGGAGCCGCCGCGTCGTGGGCCAGGATGTCCTGGACGTAGTCGACGCGGTGGCCGGTGGCGGCGACGTCGGACCCGCCGAGCGGCAGGGCGAACAGTGCCCGGCCCCTCTTGCGACCCTGGGTGAGCTGCCGCAGCAACGCGAAGCGGCGTTCCTGGCCGTCCACCTGAACGCCCCACCCGAACGGCGTCTCCAGGGAAAGACCGTCCGCGCGCAGGAATTCCAGCGTCAGCGCCGACTCGGTGACCTGCGTGATCATGGCCTTGACCGTCGGTGGCAGGCTGTCCGCGACGGCCCACTGAACGTAGCCGAGGTAGCTGGCGCCGGCCAGGACGATGGAGCCGCCGAACCACGGCTGCTTCCCCACCCACTCCAGGGTCGCCAGGCCGTCCTCGCGCTCCTGCCGCATCGGGTCGAAGACCCCGCCGGAGCCGAACGTGCCCCGGGTGCTCTGCACCACCACCTGGAACCCGCGTTCGGCCCAGGGCAGCGCCATCGCACCGCCGAAGACTGGTCCGCTGCGTCCGTACGGACTGCGCAGCAGCACGGTCGGCAACCCGTCGCTCCCGGTGCGCGGCGCCCAGCGGTCGGCCAGCAACTCGACCCCGTCGGGCATGGGGACCCGCAGATCGTGGTGGACCGCGATGTCCCGCGTGAGCGGCGGGTCCAGCTTCAGGAAGCGCTGCAGGACATGACTGAGGAGTTTCATCAGTGGTGCTCCTGTTCATGGGGACGGAACCGCCGACTGTCTGCGACTTCTGTGGTAGATCGCCCCCCGGTGTAAGCGAACAAGGTAGAAGCGGCTACCGCGGATGGTAGACCGCCTCATCCAACCGGGGTTTGAAGACTGGCCGCCGATCTCTCCCTACATTTTTGAGCACCGTTCCCCGCCTCGCACGGGGAGTACATGAGGAGAGCTTCATGAGGCGATTAACCATTGTCACCGCGGTCACCGCGGTGATCCTGCCCCTGGTGGCCGTCCTTCCCGGGCAAGCGGCCGTCGCCACGACGGCGGCGGACAGCGACCAGCCCGTCGGCCCCGGCCAGTACTTCTCCGACACCAAGACCTTCGAGCTCAACGAGATCGACGCCTCGGCGGGCGCGATCGGCCGCAAGCACGGCGTGGCCGCCGTCGACGGCAGTCTGGCCCAGCCGAAGGCGGTGCCGGCCTCCCGCGCCGACCTGTCGGTGTTCGGGCCGGGCTGGCAGGCCGAATTCCTCGGCGGGACGACCGGCCGGAAACTCGACATCCTCAGCAACGCCGTCCAGGTCACCGAGCTCGACTCGGGGGAGAAGGTCACATACGCGTTCAAGAGCAGCGCATCCTTCCCCGACGGCGGCGAGGTGCGGCGCTATGAGGCCGAGAACGGCTCCAAGCTCACCCAGACCACCCGCTGGGACGCGACGGCCGGCACGATGAGCACCACCATCAGCGAGACGATCGCCACCAACCTCGGCACCACGGAAGCGGGCGACGACGGGTTCACCGACGACAGCGGCAACCCGATCAGCTCGGCCAACCTCAACCAGGTCTACACCTGGCAGCAGACGGGCGTCTCCCAGGGCGACACCTGGCGGGTGACACGCGTCGGCACGAACGCCTTCGGGACCTCTACCGTGCAGTACGACACGCAGGGCCGGGTCGCCACCGTCACCGAGCCCGCCGGCGGCGAGGAGCCTGCGAGCACGCTGGCCTTCACCTACGCGACCTCCACCACGGCCACGGGCACGGCCTTGGGCGACTACGCGGGCCGCCTCAAGCAGATCACCCAGACGGCCGGTTCGGGAACGCCTGAGACCGTGGCCGCGTACGGATACGACACCGCCGGCCTGCTGCGCAGCATGGCCGACCCGCGCGACAGCAGCATCCCGCCGGCGACCTACGGCTACGACCCGACCGGGCGGCTGACCACGATCGACTCGCGTATGTCGGGCGCCTGGGCTCTGGCCTACACCGGAGACTCGGCGCTGCCGGCCGCGACCGCCACCTCCACCACCAGGTGGCCGGACGCCTCCGACAGCGAGCCGCCGGCGCTCAGCCCGGCCGCTCCCGGCAGCGTCCCCAGCGGCGGCGTCGCGGGCCCGATGTCGTACCCGGCCTCCTGCTGGGCCGCCGTGCACTGGCTGTATCACAGCCGCAACTGCGCGGCCTGGGCAGCGCACTACGGCTGGCACGCGCCGTACTGGAGGCAGCTGCCCACCAAGCGCTGGGTGGTCGGCATCCTCTACGACCACTGCACCAATTCACCGGATGCTCCGTCGGGATTCAATTTCCGTGCCGCCTGCGACATGCACGACTACGGCTACGGACTGATCGGAAACAACTGGAAGAGGTGGTATTACCCGTACTACCTCGACACCAGCCGTAAGACCGACGTGGACGTCCTCTTCTACACCACCCTGCGCGACTGGACGTGCACCGCTTACAGCAAGTGGGTGCGGGGGCTCTGCAAGAGCATCGCGTGGACCTACCGGCAGGCCGTGCGCAAGGGCAACCCCAAGAACGGCGCGAACGCGACCAAGGACTAGTGACCCGGACCCGCGGACGCCGCTCGTGGTGGCGTCCGCGGGTGCCGTGATTCAGGCGTGGATGTTGTGCAGTTCCTTCGTGGCCCTGAGCGGAGACCGTGATGAACCGACCTCTGATTCGCCGCATCATCGCCGTGGCGGCGATCCTGCTCTCCTCGATGGCGGTCGCCGCCGACGTCTCCGCCTCGGCGCTGAGCCCGGGCACGTCGGCGGGCCCATGGGTGGAGCCCGGCCTGGCGCAGAAACTCGCGGGCGGCGCCCATACCAGGGTGAACGTGGTGACGAAGGCCCGCGCGGACCTGTCGGCCGCGGCGAGCGCCGGGCAGGTGCTCCAGACGTTGTCCGTCTTACCCGTGGTCACGCTGCGCGCGGACCAGGCGGCATTGGCGCGGCTGGCCGCCCAGCCCGGCGTGGTCAGCGTGTCGGAGGACCGGCCGGTGCCGCCGACGCTCGGTCCGAGCACCGCGCTCATCGGCGCCGACCGTACGCGCGCGGCAGGTCTGACGGGCGAGGGAAGCGTGGTGGCGGTGCTGGACACGGGCGTGGCGGTCAACCACCCCTTCCTGGGCGGCCGGGTCGTGGCCGAGGCGTGCTTCTCGCCCATCGATCCCGACTACTCGGCCACCAGCCTGTGCCCGGACGGTACGGACCAGCAGGAAGGGCCGGGCTCGGCGGACTCGGAAAGCGGCCCGTGCGCGGCCGTCGAACTGGACTGCGACCACGGAACACACGTGGCCGGCATCGTCGCGGGTGACGGCGAGGGATTGGACGGCGACGATGGCAGCGGCGTCGCACCGGGGGCTGACATCGTCGCCATCCAGGTCTTCAGCAAGTTCGACACCGAGGACTTCTGCGGAGTGGGCGGGACGCCGTGCGTCCTCAGCTTCACCAGCGCCCAGCTGGCCGGGCTGGAGAAAGTCCTGGATCTGAAAGGCGAACTCCCCATCGTCGCGGCCAACCTGAGCCTGGGCGGCGGCAGATACACCGCGTCCTGCGACACCACCGACCCGCGCAAGCCCGGCATCGACAATCTCCTGGCCGCCGGGGTGGCCACGGTCATCGCCGCGGGCAACAACGGCTACCCGGACGCGATCAGCGCCCCGGCCTGCGTCTCCTCGGCCGTCGCCGTGGGCAGCACCACCAATGACGACACGGTCTCCTCCTTCAGCAACCGCGGCCCGCTCCTCGACCTTTTCGCCCCGGGATCCGACATCATCTCCTCGGTGCCCGGTGACGAATGGCGCTCCATGAGCGGGACGTCCATGGCCGCCCCGCACGTCGCCGGCGCGCTGGCGGTGTTGCGCCAGGCCTTCCCCAACGCGGGGGTGGCCGAGCTGGTGTCGATGCTCAAGGAGAGCGGCAAGAGCATCAGCTACTCCGGCGCCACGACGCCACGGATCCAGCTCGACGACGCCGCCCTGGGAGCGAACCCGAGACCGGGGCCCGACCAGTACTTCCACTCGCGCGGCCGGATCCTCGACAGCGTCCAGATCAGCGCGAACTCCACCATGGCGGTGCAGGTCTCCGGGGTCGCCGGACTGCCCGCGGCGGGGATCCGCGCGGTCGCGCTCAACATCGCCGCCAAGGGCGACTGGTTCAACTCGGGCTCCGTGGCGGTGTACCCCTCCGACGAACAGGAGCCCGAGAGCAACACCCTCTTCTACGACCCCAACCGCTGGGCCTCCACCATGGTCATCGCGAAGGTCGGCACGGACGGGAAGGTCAAGTTGGTGAACAGGAGCGCCGCCCCGGTCCGCGTGACGCTGGACGTCCACGGCCACACCCGCGCCCAGGCCGCCACCACCGTGGGCGGCACCTACCTGCCGATCTCCCCGGTACGGATCGCGGACCGGACCGTCCTCCCGGCATGGGGGAACGTGCAGCTGGCGACCTCCGCCATGACCGGCCTGCCCACCTCCGGCGTGGACACGGTCGCGCTCACGGTGATGGTGAAGAGTGCCGCCACCGGGACGATCCGGGCCTACGCCGCCGGTGACGTCTATCCCGTCGACGCCAACATCGACTACCCCGCCAACGTCGCGGCGCAGTTCTTCACCATCGTCAAGCCCGGCTCCGACGGAAAGATCAACCTCCACAACCTCGGCGCCAACACCGTGGAGATCTCCGTTGACGTGAGCGGCTATTACACCGCCGCCCAGCGGGGATCGACCGTCAAGGCGATCCGTCCGATGCCGGTGGCCAAAGCCGTCACCATCACCGCGGGCGGCACCCGCGTGCTGAACTTCACCGGCGTGCCGGACATCCCCGCGTCCGGCGTCTCCGCCGTGGGCCTGACCGTCGCCGCCAAGGCGACCGCGGCCGGGGTCGTGTCGGTGGTTCCCGCGAGCGGGCCGAGCACCGCCCGGGTGGTGGCGTACGCGGCGGGCAAGGACACGACCGGCTTCACGACGGCCGCGCTGCGGCCGGACGGAACGGTCGTGCTGAAGAACGAGGGCACCTCGCAGGTGACCGTCTCCGTGGACGCCTACGCCTACTTCCCCGCCCGATGACTGTCCTGAACGATGCGGCCTCCGTCGCCCCGGGAGGCGCGCGCGTCAGCTCGGCCGTACCACCAGGTGAGGGCCGCCGCGGCCACGGCGAGCACAGCAGCGAGCGGCGGGAGAGCCGCGGCGCCGGCGGCGTCGAGGGCGATCCCGCCGGCCGCGCCGGACAACGAGACCGCCAGGTACACCGCGGACTGATTCAGCGAGGCGACCATCGGCTGCGTGCCCGCCGGTGCGTAGCTCATGATCAGGTGCTGCTGCGGCGTCGTGACGGTGAAGGAGAACACGCCGCAGGCCGCGACCGCCGGCAGCGCCGTCGCGTACGAGCCGCGCAGCGCCGGCACCGAGAGGAAGACGAAGGCGAGGAGCAGCGTGCCGGCGATCACGACGCGGCGGGGACCGCGACGGTCGGTGAAGTGCCCGGCCGCCAGGTTCCCCACCGTGCCGGCGACCCCGAACACCAGCAGCAACACCGCCAATCGGCCGCCCTGACCGCCGGTGGCCGGCTCGTACACGGCGCTTAGATAGGTGTAGGGGACGTAGATCCCGGTGAACGCCACGACAGTGGTGGCGAGCACGCCGAGCACCCGCCGGTCGGCGAGCGGAGCGAGCCGCTGCCGCCACCCGCCGGCCGGGCCGTGGCCGACATCGGGCAGGCGGCCGACGATGACCGGGACCACGACCAGGGCCAACGCCGTGACCAGCCACATCGTGGCCCGCCAGCCGAGCGCCGCGCCCACCGCGGTGCCCAGCGGGGCGCCGAGTGCCAGCGACGACGTGAGTCCGAGCATGACGATCGCGATGGCCCGGCCACGGCGCTCGTCCCCGGCGAGCGCCGCCGCGGTCGCGCTGGCGGTCGCCGCGTAGAGCGACGCACCGCCCGCGGCGACCACCCGGGCCGCCAGCACCAGGCCGTACGCGGGTGCCAGCGCGGTGATCACGTTGCCCACGGCGAACAGCGCCAGCCCGGCGGGCAGCACGACCCGCCGCGACCAGCCCGCGGTCAGCGTGGCCAGCACCGGGGCCAGCACGGCGTAGGCGATGGAGAAGACCGTGACGAGCTGGCCCGCCGCGGCCACGCTGACGTCCAGCGACCGGGCGATCTCGGGGAGGATGCCGGCGATGACGAAGGCGTCTGTGCCCACGGCGAAGGTCCCGAACGCCAGGATCGCCGCGTGCGTCTGCCAGCGCCCGGTGGGCTCTCTCGTCACGATCGCCCCGCCCGCGCGGCGTGCGGTGTGGTCTCGTGAAGGACGTCGTGCCTGCCTTTCGGGCAGGCGGAAGCCGTTATGACAATCATGAAGTCTCCAAAGCAAGGGAATGTGCCGATGCGACCAGAGGGGGAGTCGGTCGTCGGCGGGACCGCACGGCTGAGTCAACCCGGCCCAGCGGTGAACCTGAAGGACCGATCGGATCACCATTGATACCCTCGCGGATATGAATGATCTGGAGGTGCGGCAGCTCCGGTACTTCGTGGCGGTCGCGGAGGAGCTGCACTTCGGGCGGGCGGCCGAGCGGCTGGGCATGGCGCAGCCCCCGTTGTCCCGGGCGATCCGGACGCTGGAGCGCCGAGTGGGCGTGCGGCTGCTTGAACGCACCACACGTCACGTCGCACTCACCACAGCGGGAGAGATCTTCCTGCGGGACGCGCGGACCGCCCTCGACGCGGTCACCGCGGCCGGTCGGCGCGCCTGGCACGCGGGCCGGTCCGAGCCGCGGCTGCGACTCGCGCTCAAGGCCGACCATGACGCCGGGCTGCTGCCGCCGATCCTCGCCGCCTACCGGGGTGAGGAAGCGGCGCTCGCGGTGGAGCTGGTGCTCGGCGGGCGGGACGAGCAGGCGCCGGCGCTGCGCGACGGCCGGGCCGACGTCGCGCTGCTGACCGGCCCTTTCGACGGCCGCGGCCTGGACCAGCTGCCGCTGCTGACCGAGCCCCGCCTGGTCGCCCTGGCGGCGGCCGATCCGCTGGCCGCCCGGTCACACCTGCGCCTGGCCGACCTCACCGGCCGCAAACTCCCCAGCGGAGCCCCCGCCGACCAGGGCGGCTTCCCACCGCCGCACGCCGCCACCGCCCAGAGCGATGGCGAGCGGCCGTACACCGCCATCGCTCAGGGCGACAGTGACCGGCCGTACGTCGCCATCGCCAAGTGCGTCAGTGAGCCGCCGTACGCGGCCATCGCCCAGAGCGATGGTGAGCGCCCGCAGACGACACGCCGCGGGCTCGTGACCGCGTCCGGGCAGAGCGTCACGGACATGACGCAGATCTTGAAGCTGGTCGAGCTGGGAAGCTTCGTCTGCTTCCTCCCCGCCTCGATCGCCCGCATCTACCCGCGGCCCGAGATCGCCTACCGTGCCGTCGACGACCTGGAGCCGGTCACGCTGGCCGTCGCCTGGCCGCAGGACGCGCGCTCGGCGGCCGTCGCCGCCTTCGTCCGCACGGCCACGGCGGTCGCGGAAGCCTCTCCCACGAAGGCTGGAGTGCCGCAGCGGGCGGCCACCTGATCACGGCCGCTGTTCGGCGCGTACGAACGCCGTCGACAGGCGCAGCAGGCGGTCCGCCAGTTCCTCGGGGTCGAGGGGGTCCGCGGCGTCGATCAGCCAGTCGTTGACGATCGCGCCGGTTCCGCCCGTGATCAGCGTCGCGAAGTCCCGCACCGTGGCCTCGTCGAGGTCGCCCAACAGCTCCCGCACGCCGGCCACGGTGATGAGCGAGCCGAACAGCCTGTTCAGGGCCCGGGTCATGAGGAAGGCGCATGATCCGGTGAGCATCGCGCGGTAGAAGGACCGGTGCCGGGCGAAGTGCCGGGCCATCGCCAGCATGCGCGCGCGACGCGGTGCGCCGCTGTCCCCGACCTCGGGCATCAGCTCCCGTTCGACCAGGTCGGCCGCGGCCGCCACGAGGAGCGCGTCACGGTCGCCGAACTGCAGGTAGACCAGCTGCCGGCTGACGTTCGCGGCGTCGGCCAGGTCGGTGATGGGCAGAGCGGTGGTGCCCCGCTCGGAGACCAGGCGTACGGCGGCGGCCATGAGCGCGGCGCGGGAGCGGAGCACTCGGCGGTCTTGTCGATCCTGCATACCTCTGGACACTAGACACGTGTTAAAAAATAGACAACTGTTAAATCACTCGCTTTACCTGTCGAAAGCAAGGAGCCGCCATGTCCGCACTCGAGCCCGAAGTCCGTACCACCGCCGGTGTGGTGCGCGGCCGCACGGAGGACGGCCTGGTCGTCTTCCGCGGCATACCGTTCGCCGAACCCCCGATCGGGGAGACCCGCTTCCAGGCGCCGCGGCCCGTGCGCGGCTGGGACGGGGTACGGGAGGCGTACGCCTTCGGCCCGCCCGCCCCGCAGGATGTGAACATGGCCGGCCGTAGCGGTGGCGAGTTCCTCATGGACACGGGCGACGACTGGCTGACGGTCAACGTCTGGACGCCCGACCCCGATCCGGCCGCCCGCCGACCGGTGATGGTGTGGATCCACGGCGGCGCCTACAAGCTCGGCTTCTCCGGCAGCCCCGGCTACGACGCCCAGCACATCGCCCGCGACGGCGACGTGGTGTTCGTGTCGCTGAACTACCGCCTCGGCATCGAGGGCTTCGCCCGCATCGACGGCGCGCCCGCCAACCGGGGCCTGCTCGACCAGGTCGCCGCCCTGGAGTGGGTGCGGGAGAACATCACGGCGTTCGGCGGCGATCCCGGCCAGGTGACCGTGGCCGGTGACTCGGCCGGTGCCGGATCCATCGTCGCGCTGATGGCCATGCCGAGCGCGGCGGGGCTGTTCCGGCGGGCCGTCGCACAGAGCGTACCGGGCACGTTCTTCTCCGATGCCCTGGCCCGGGACGTCGCGACGGCCATCGCCGCCGAGGCGGGCCTGCGTCCGACGGCCAGGGAGCTGGCGGGCGTGGATCCACGGCAACTGCCGAAGCTCGGGCAGACGCTGGAGCCGAAGATGCGGCAGTACGAGGACCGCTGGGGCACATTCGCGCACACGCTCTCCCTCTTCTCCCCGGTCGTCGACGGCGAGGTGCTGCCGGCCGCGCCCTGGCAGGCACTGGCCGGTGGCGCGGGACGGGACGTGGAGCTGATCATCGGTCACACCCGCGACGAGTGCCGCACGTTCCTCCTCTTCGCCGGACAGCTCGGCAAGATCACCGAGGAGCAGGCGACGGAGGCGCTGCGCCTCTTCGGCCCCGCGGAGGACGGCGAACGGGCCTACCGCGCGGCGTTCCCGAACGCCTCCGCCGAAGGTCTGTACGAACTCGTCCAGAACGACTGGCTGTTCCGCATGCCGACCCTGCACCTGGCCGAGGCGCACACCGCCGGGGGCGGACGGGCGTACCTGTACGAGCTGACCTGGCAGTCCCCGGGCAGCGGCGGAGTGATGCGCGCCTGCCACGGCCTGGACGGCCCGCTGCTGTTCGGCACCTACGACGCGCATCTGGGCCCGGTGGCCATCGGCCCCGAGCACACCGCCGAGGCACGCGAGCTGACCACCCAGATCCGCACGGCCTGGACGTCCTTCGTCACCTCGGGCGCCCCCGGCTGGCCCGCGTACGACTCCCAGCAGCGCCAGACCCGGATCTTCGACACGCCCGGGGCGGTCAGCGCGTACCCCGAGGAGACCTCACGCCGCCTGTGGCAGGAGCACGTCTTCGAGGCCCTTCCCCTACTGGCCACCTGACGGTTCTGAGGATTCCGCCGCCGAGATGCCGAGGGCGGACAGGAACGCCGCGGCGGCAGGGGAGGGAGGGAAGCGGCTCCAGATGAGGTGCTCCATACGGGCGGGGGCGTCGCGTAGCCGGAGGACGGGCAGGTCGGGGAGCTCGCCCACGAAGGCGGCGGGCAGCATCCCGATGCCCAGGCCCTGCCGGATCAGGCGAGCCATGAAGTCCACGGTCGTCACCTCGAAGGCGACCTCGCGCCGGACCGCGGCCGCCGCGAACGCCTCGTCCGACTGGGCCCGCGCGGCGCTGCCCGGGGGGAAGTCGACGAACGGCTCGTCCGACAGCTGGCGCAGGTCCACGCGGTCCTCGTCCGCCAGCGGGTGGCCGGGCGCGACCACGGCGACGAGGTCGCCGCGTGCCAGTTCGTGGCCGTGGACGCCCTTGGGTCGTACGCCCACGGGCAGCCCCAGGAAGGCGACGTCCAGGGTGCCCTGACGTACCCGTTCGATCAGCTCTTCGCTGGCGCCGGAGCGGAGGCTGATGCGCACCTGCCGATGCCGCAGGTGGAAGTGCTTCAGCGTGGTCGGGAGATCGACCGCCGCGACGGTGGGGATGGCGCCGATGGCGAGCCGGCCGCGGATCTCGCCGTCGACGGCGGCCACCTCGGCGCGGGCTCGTTCGGCGGCGTCGAGGGCCTGGCGGGCCGCGGGGAGGAACGCCTCGCCCGCGGGGGTCAGCCGGACGCGGCGGCTGGTGCGGTCGAACAGCTTGGCGCCCAGCTCACGTTCCAGACGGGCGATCTGGTGGCTCAGCGCGGACTGGACGACCAGGCACTGCTCGGCGGCGCGGGTGAAGTTGCTCGTCTCCGCGACCGCGACGACGTAGCGCATCTGCTGAAGCTCCATGGATCAATCGTGATGCACGATCGTAGTTGATGACAAACATGTGTTGGACTCATTGATCGCCCGTCGCCCAGGCTAGGCGCATGACGACAAGACCTCACGTGAACGGCGGGCTGCTCCTGCTCATGTCGACGGCGACCGGACTGGCGGTCGCGGGCAACTATTTCGCGCAGCCGCTGCTCGACCTCATCGGCCGGGAGTTGAGGGTCGGGCCCTCGCTGGCGGCGCTGGTGGTGACGGCCGCGCAGAGCGGGTACGCGCTGGGGCTGATCCTGCTGGTGCCGCTCGGCGACCTGGTGGAGCGGCGGCGGCTGGCGGTGTCGCTCTACGCGGCGACCGCGGTGCTGCTGCTGGTGTCGGCGACCGCCGCCAACGGCATGGTGCTCCTGGCCAGTACGGCGCTGACCGCGCTGACCTCGGTGGGAGCGCAGGTGGTGGTGCCGTTCGCGGCGACGCTGGCCGACCCGGCCGAGCGCGGCCGGGTGGTCGGCACGGTGATGACCGGGCTGATGCTCGGCCTGTTGCTGGCGCGGACCGCTTCCGGAGCGCTGTCGGAGCTGGGCGGCTGGCGGACGGTCTACTGGGTGCACGCCGTCCTGATGGCGCTGATGGCCGTCCTGCTGCGGATCTTCCTGCCCCGGCTCGGCGGCGACGCCCGGCACCTGTCCTACCTGGGGCTGCTGCGCTCGACGGTCGCGATGTTCCGGTGCGAGCCGTTGCTGCGCTGGCGGTCAGGAATCGGCGCGTTGAGCCTGGCCTCGTTCAGCGTGCTGTGGACGGCGCTGACCTTCCTGCTGGCGCGGTCGCCGTACGGCTGGACGGAGTCGGCCATCGGCCTGTTCGGCCTGGTCGGCGTGGTGGGCGCGCTGACCGCCACGGTGGCGGGGCGGCTGGCCGACCGCGGGCACGTCCAGATGGTGACCGGCGGCGGGACGGTCCTGCTGCTGGTCTCCTGGACGGCGATCGCGGCGGGGGCACGCTCGCTGGTCTGGCTGCTCGTCGGCGTGATCGTGCTGGACCTGGCGCATCAGGCGGTGCTCAACAGCAGCCAGAACGTCCTCTACGCGCTCCGGCCCGAAGCCCGCAACCGGATCAACTCCGCCTTCATGACCGCCTTGTTCCTGGGCGGCGCGGTGGGCTCCGCGCTGACCTCGGTGGTCTGGGTGAGCGGCGGCTGGACCGGCGTGTGCGTCCTGGGCGCCACCCTCTCGGCCGGCACCGTCGTGCTCTGGCTCCTGGAGCGCTTCACCATCAACCGGGCGGCACGGCAGCCCCTGGTCCGAATCCCCGTCACCACCAAAGGAGAATGAGCGTGCCACGCACCGTACTGATCACCGGAGCCACCGGAACCGTGTCCACCGCACTGATGAAGGCGCTGGACGGAGCCGAGGTGGACCTCCGTGCTCTCGTCCGCGAAGAGTCCAAAGCGGACGGCCTCCGCGCCGAGGCCTTCGTCGGTGACCTCGATGACGCCCGGTCGCTGCCGCCCGCCTTCAAGGGGGTGCAGGACGTGTGGCTGCTCACCCCGAACGGCCCGCGCGCTCCCGAGCACAACATGAACGCCGTGTGGGCCGCCCGCCAGGCCGGTGTGGAGCGCATCGTGCGCCTGTCCGTCGTCGGCGCGGCCCACGACGCGCCGAACCGCAGCGGCAGACTGCACGCGCTGTCCGACCGGGAGACCGAACGGTGCGGCATGCGCTGGACGATCCTGCGCCCCCACTGGTTCATGCAGAACCTGCTCAACGAGGCGGGCGACATCTCGGCCACCGGCATGTTCTCGCTGAACCTGGCCGCGGCGCGGATCGGCATGATCGACGTCCGCGACATCGCCGAGTGCGCCGCCCGCGTGCTCCTCGACGACCCGGACCGCCACCACGGCCGGACGTACACCCTCACCGGGCCGCGCTCGCTGACCTTCGACGAGGTCGCCGACCAGCTGGGTCTGGCTCTCGGCAGATCCATCACATACCTGCCGGTCAGCGACGACGCCAAGCGCGAGACCCTGCTCTGCTACGGCGTCCCGGCCTGGATCGTCGACATGCTCGAGGAGTACGCGCGGGCTTATGCCTCCGGCTGGGGCGACCTCACCACCGATACGGTCGCCGACCTTCTCGGCCACCCCCCGCGCGACCTCGCCGACTTCGTCCGCGACCACGCCACGGCCTTCACCTCCGACGAAGGACCGAAGCCGTGACCCGCTGGTCAACCGCGAAATTTCGGGTTAACTCCTCGGTGGCCACGCCGGATGAGGCCGAGCACGGCCAGGCCGGATTCACCGCCGCGTACTGGCCTCTCGCCAGTAGGAAGGCATCCCGCCAGGTGAACCTGCACGGCGGGTCATTGCGGGAAGGCGACGGCCTGTTGCCGCGCGTTGTCCGCGGTGCAGAGCCGGCTCGACGCCGTGACCGTCCTGCGGCTGAACGCGACGGGCGCCGACCTGTAGACGCGCGATCCTGGTCTTGGCCAGCCCGAGCTCAGCCAGCGGACTGACCAGGGGAACGGTGGGCCGGACCCGTTGGCGTCGTGAGGTGGGTGGCGACGATCGCGTCGATCAGTTCGTCCATCGGCGGCCAGGGAACGATGGGGCGAGCCGTCCGGAGGCTGAGAACCCCGTGGAGGGCACCCCATAGGGACAGCGTGGCCAGCCAAGGGTCGGTGATCTTGGCGATGCCGGCATCGGCGCAAGCGGAGATGACCCGCTGGACCGCCTGGATGGCCGGGAGGCCGGGGCGTTCATCCTCGGTGATCGCCCGGGGAGGTTTGCCGGTGGAGCCGGGCACGGTGAACATCACCTGATAGGCGTTGGGGTGGTCCGCGGCGAAGCGGCAGTAGGCGTGGGCGGCGGCGTGCAACTGGTCGGCGGGGTCGGTGTGCTCGGCGATGGCGTCTTCCAGATGGCGGGCCAGGACGGCGAAGTGCTCCTGGTAGACGGCGAGCAGGAGTGCCATTTTGTCGGGGAAGTGCAGGTAGACGCTGGTTGCGGCGATGCCGACCTCGCGCGCGACCGCACGCAGTGACAGGGTCTCGTGGGTGGCCCCGTGCTCGAGGAGCCTGTTGGTGGCGGTGATGAGATCCTGGCGGAGCCGATCTCCCTGGCCGCGCCGGTTGGGCGTGTGGCGGGCGGTCTTGCCGGGGTCCGGTGTCATCGGTGTCCTCCAGTGAGCGTCATGACGTGTCCGCATCCGGACGCCAAGTGCTCTTGACGGTCGCGACTCACATGTTCAGGCTACATATTAGCGCTACGGCGTAGCCGCACACGTTGTGTCCGGCCAAGCATGGCAGAAAGCGCGAGGAGAAGGTTCCAGGCGAGCGGATCCGCTGGGTTCCCTTCGCCGTCAGGAACGAGATCTCGGTGAACTGTGAAGAAGGCGTTGATCGTCCCTGGAGAACCCTCGTGGGTGTACGAGGCGCAGGTCCGGGCGGGATCGACGGTGGTCTCTGTCGCCACCGTGGAAGGGTCCTTGGCGGTCATGGTCCCGGCCGCGGGAGCCGCCTTCACATCAGGCACGACGTTGCGCATCCGCGGACACGGCCTCGCGGACTCCGCGTTCACGATGCCCGAAGTGCCGGCATGAGCCCGGTACCCTTCACCTCGGCCTGAGCGGCGCGGTGAGACGGGCTCGTCCCCGCGTGCCGCGCCGCGGATCATCACGCCCACTCGGACGGCCACAGCGTCAGTTTAGCTGATCTCATCAATATGACGTTACGCCAAGATGTCAGGACAAAGTCTTGACGTAGGCTGTGTCCGCGAGGCAGGCTTCACATCATCGTCGACCACCTTGCCCAGGGGTGGGCTGGAGGCCTTACGCGTCGCGGAGTCGGGCGAATGCCGAGAGCCCGTCGCGCTTTCTGAGGATGGAGTTGCCATGACCACCCCGTTCACCCCGCCGGTGGGCCACCGCATCGCCGGTCCGGCCGTCCCGTGGGGGTCTGGTGCCGGGGCAGCCGGCCCGGCTCCCGCCATCCGAGCGTCGAGCACCGGCACGGCTCGGCGGGCGCGGCGGGGGTGTGAGTGATGGCGCAGTCATACGACCTGGTGTCCATGGGCCGGTGCGGGGTGGACATCTACCCGCTCGACCACGGCGTCGGCCTGGAGGACGTGGAACGGTTCGCCAAGTTCCTGGGCGGCAGCGCGACCAACGTCGCGGTGGCCGCGGCCCGGCACGGGCGCCGCGCGGCGATCGTCACGCGGACCGGGCGCGACCCGTTCGGCCGCTTCGTCCGGCGGGCGCTGCGCGGATTCGGCGTCGACGACGTCTTCGCCGGTGAGGTCGACGGGCCGCCGACCCCGGTGACGTTCTGCGAGATCTTCCCTCCGGATCATTTCCCGCTGTACTTCTACCGCTATCCGATCGCGCCCGACCTGCTGATCGAGCCGGAGGAGGTTCCGTTCGACGCCGTACGCGAGGCCGGGGTCTTCTGGGCCACCGTCACAGGGCTGTCGCAGGAGCCGTCGCGCTCGGCGCACTTCGCCGCCTGGCGGGCCCGTGGCCGCCGCGCGCACACCGTGCTCGATCTCGACTACCGGCCGATGTTCTGGCCGGACCCGGGCGAGGCGAGCGCGCAGGTGAGCCAGGCCCTGGAGCACGTCACGGCGGCGGTCGGCAACCGGGAGGAGTGCGAGGTCGCGGTCGGGGAGGCCGACCCCCGGCGGGCGGCGGACGCCCTGCTGGAGCGGGGCGTCGAGCTGGCGATCGTGAAGCAGGGGCCCAAGGGGGTGCTCGCCGCGACCGCGGACGAGCGCGTCGAGGTGCCGCCCTTCCCGGTGACGGTCGTCAACGGGCTCGGCGCCGGCGACGCCTTCGGCGGCGCGCTCGTCCACGGCCTGCTGTCCGGCTGGGACCTGACCCGCATCCTGCGCTTCGCGAACGTGGCCGGCGCCATCGTCGCCGGCCGGCTCGAATGCGCCGACGCGATGCCGACGGAGGCCGAGGTCGAGGCAATCCTGAAGAGCGCACCGAACAGTGGAGAGGACCGACGATGACGACCCAGACGCCGAGTCGCCCCGGCATCGCCGACCTGACCGAGATCCGGGTACGCGAGCCGCACCGGATCACCGAAGGCTGGGCCGCCCGCCGGCGGCGCGACCTCGTGGGCGCGGACGGCAGGCTGCTCATCGTGGCCGCCGACCACCCCGCCCGCGGCGCGCTCGGCGTGCGCGGGGACGCCAGGGCGATGGCCTCACGGGGCAACCTGCTGGAACGCCTGACGACGGCGCTGGCGCGCCCCGGTGTGGACGGCGTGCTCGGCACCCCCGACATCCTGGACGACCTGCTGCTGCTGGGGGCGTTGGAGGACAAGGTCGCGATCGGCTCGATGAACCGGGGCGGCCTGCAGGGCGCGGTCTTCGAGCTGGACGATCGCTTCACCGCCTACACCGCGGAGGAGATCGTCGCCCGCGGCCTGGAGGGCGGCAAGATGCTCACCCGGATCTGCCTCGACGACCCCGGCACGGCCGCCACGCTGGAGGCCGGCGGCCGGGCGGTCACCGAGCTGGGCGCGCACGGCGTCATGGCGATGGTGGAGCCGTTCCTGTCGGTCCGCCGCGAGGGCCGGGTGCACAACCTGCTCGACCCCGACTCGACCATCACCTCCGTCCACATCGCCGCCGGGCTCGGCGCCACCAGCCGGCACACCTGGCTGAAGCTGCCCGTGGTCGAGGAACTGGACCGGGTCATGGACGCCACGACCCTGCCCACCCTGCTGCTGGGCGGCGACCCAAGCGGCCACCCCGACGAGACCTACGCCAGGTGGGGGAGCGCCCTGCGGCTGCCCGCCGTGCGGGGACTGGTCGTGGGAAGGGCGCTGCTGTTCCCGCCCGACGGCGACGTGGCCGCGGCGGTGGACCTCGCCGCGGGGCTCGTCCACGGAGACAGGTCATGAACGACAACGAACGCTGGGTCCGGTCGTACGGCACGGCCGCCGAAGGGCCCTTCCAGGTGTCGATCACCGACAACGTGCCCGGGTGGGCCCACACGAGCCTGCGCGTGGCCACGCCGGCGCCGTTCGAGCGGGTGGAGCTGGACACCGGGGACAGCGAGATCATCGTGGTGCCCCTGCGGGGCGGCGTCGACGTCACGGTCACCGACCACGCGGGACGCCACCACAAGGCCCGGCTGGCCGGACGCGAGAGCGTGTTCGCCGGGCCCACCGACGTCGCCTACGTTCCCAGGGGCGCCGCCCTCACGGTGACCGCCGGCGAGCATCCGGCGAAGATCGCGCTCTGCGGAGCGAAGGCCGCCAAACGGACCGAGCCGCCGCCGTTCCGGCACCTGGCCGCGGCCGACGTCCCCATCGAAGACCGCGGCGCCGGCTCGGCCGCGCGCCAGGTGCGTAACTTCGGGATCCCGCAGGTGCTCGACGCCGACTCGATCATCGCCTGCGAGGTGATCACGCCCGCCGGCAACTGGAGCTCGTACCCGCCGCACAAGCACGACGAGGAGCGCGACGGCCTGGAGACCGAGCTGGAGGAGATCTACTACTTCGAGGTCCAGGCCCAGGACGCCCCCGACGGCGCGGACCCCGTCGGCTACCAGCGCGTGTACGGCACCGCCGAACGCCCCATCGACGTCCTGACCGAGGTACGTACCGGCGACGTCGTCCTCGTCCCGCACGGATGGCACGGACCCGCGATGGCCCCGCCCGGCTACGACCTGTACTACCTCAACGTGATGGCCGGCCCCGGCGCCACCCGGGCCTGGCTGATATGCGACGACCCCGCCCACGCCTGGCTCCGAGGAGGAAATCCATGACCGGCACGGTACGCCTGACCGTCAGTCAGGCCGTCGTGCGCTTCCTGGCCGTCCAGTGGAGCGAGCGCGACGGGCGGCGGCAGAAGCTGTTCGCCGGGTGCTTCGGCATCTTCGGCCACGGCAACGTCGCCGGGCTCGGCCAGGCGCTGCTGCAGGACGAGCTCGCCGACGACCACCCGGACCGCCTGCCGTACGTGCTGGCCCGCAACGAGCAGGCGATGGTGCACACGGCCGTGGCCTACGCCCGCCAGAAGGATCGCCTCCAGACCTGGGTCTGCACGGCGTCCGTCGGCCCCGGCTCGACCAACATGCTCACCGGGGCGGCGCTGGCCACCATCAACCGGCTGCCGGTGCTGCTGCTGCCCTCGGGCACGTTCGCGACGCGGGTGGCGGGGCCGGTGCTGCAGGAGCTGGAGGCGCCGTACGCGGCGGACGTCACCGTCAACGACGCCTTCCGCCCGCTGTCGCGCTTCTTCGACCGGGTCAACCGGCCCGAGCAGCTGCCCTCGGCGCTGCTCGGCGCCATGCGGGTGCTGACCGACCCGGTGGAGACCGGGGCGGTGACGATCGTGCTGCCGCAGGACGTGCAGGCCGAGGCGTTCGACTGGCCGGTGGAGCTGTTCGCCCCGCGGGTCTGGCGGGTGGGCCGGCCGCTGCCGGAGGCCGCCGACATAGCCGAGGCCGCGGCGCTGATCTCGGCGGCCCGGCGGCCGTTCGTCGTGGCGGGCGGCGGGGTGCACTACTCCGGCGCCGAGAAGGCGCTGCGCGCGTTCTGCGAGGCGACCGGCATCCCGGTGGGGGAGAGTCAGGCCGGCAAGGGCGCGCTGCCGCACGGCCACCCGCAGGCGATGGGCGCCGTCGGCTCGACGGGCACCACCGCCGCCAACGCGCTGGCTCGGGAGGCCGACCTGGTGATCGGGATCGGCACCCGCTACAGCGATTTCACCACCGCCTCGCGCACCGCCTTCCAGGATCCGGGCGTGCGCTTCGTCAACGTCAACGTCGCGCGCTTCGACGCCGGCAAGCTGGCCGGCCTGTCGGTCGTGGCCGACGCCCGCGAGGCCCTGACCGCGCTCACCCAGGCACTGGACAGCCACCAAGTGGACCCGGCCTACCGGGAACGGCAGGCCGGGCTGTGGCGCGAATGGGACGCCAAGGTGGAGGCGGCCTACAACCCACCCCCGGAGGTCACCGGCGCGCTCGCCGACGGCGTGCTCACCCAGGGCACCGTGCTCGGCCGCGTCAACGAGCTGTCCGACCCCGCGGACGTGGTGGTGTGCGCGGCCGGCTCCATGCCCGGCGACCTGCACAAACTGTGGCGGGTACGCGACCGCAAGGCGTATCACGTCGAGTACGGCTACTCCTGCATGGGCTACGAGATCCCGGGCGGCCTCGGCGTCCGGCTGGCGGACCCGGACCGGGACGTCTTCGTCATGGTGGGCGACGGCTCGTACCTGATGATGCCGACCGAACTGGTCACCGCCGTCCAGGAACGCATCAAGATCATCGTCGTCCTGGTCCAGAACCACGGCTTCCACTCCATCGGCTCGCTGTCGGAGGAGCTCGGCTCGCAGCGCTTCGGCACCAGCTACCGCTTCCGCGACGCGGCCACCGGCCGGCTGGCGGGCGACCGGCTGCCGGTCGACCTGGCCGCCAGCGCCCGCAGCTTCGGTGCCACCGTCATCGAGGTGCGCGACCGGCAGGAGCTCGAACAGGCGATCAAGGACGCCAAGGCCGCCCCGGCGGACGGCGGCCCCGTCGTCATCCACGTCGAGAGCGACCCGCTGGTGCACGCCCCGGACAGCGCGTCCTGGTGGGACGTCCCGGTCAGCCAGGTCAGCGAGCTCGGCACCACCCGCCGCGCCTACGAGCGGTACACGACGCACAAGGCCGCGCAACGCCCCCACGTGGCCCCGACCACCCGCGACCCGGAAGGACCACTACGTTGACCACCCGCATCACCCACCTCATAGGCGGCCGTTCCTGGGAAGGCACCTCCGAGCGCGCCGGCGACGTGCACAACCCCGCGACCGGCGCCGTCACCGGCCGCGTCGACCTGGCCTCCGCCGACCTCGTCGGCCAGGCCGTCGCCACGGCGAAGGCGGCCTGGACCGGCTGGGCCGGCACCTCGCTGGCCAAGCGCGCCCAGGTGCTGTTCGCCTTCCGCGAGCTGCTGAACGCGCGCAAGCACGAGGTCGCCGAGCTGATCACCGCCGAGCACGGCAAGGTCCTCGACGACGCGCTCGGCGAGGTCACCAGGGGGCTGGAGGTCGCCGAGTTCGCGTGCGGCATCCCGCACCTGCTCAAGGGCGGCTTCAGCGAGAACGTCTCCACCCGGGTCGACGTGTACTCCATCCGGCAGTCGCTCGGCGTCGTGGCGGTGATCTCGCCGTTCAACTTCCCCGCGATGGTGCCGCTGTGGTTCGTCCCGATCGCCATCGCCTGTGGCAACGCGGTGATACTCAAGCCCTCCGAGAAGGACCCGTCGGCGGCGGTCGCCATGGCCCGCCTGTGGACCGAGGCCGGCCTGCCCGACGGGGTCCTGAACGTCGTGCACGGCGACAAGGAGGCCGTGGACGCCCTGCTCACCCATCCCGACGTGCGGGCCGTCTCGTTCGTCGGCTCCACCCCGATCGCCCGGTACGTCTACGAGACCGGCACCGCGCACGGCAAGCGGGTGCAGGCCCTCGGCGGCGCCAAGAACCACATGCTCGTCCTGCCCGACGCCGACCTCGATCTCACCGCCGACGCCGCCGTCAACGCCGGCTTCGGCTCGGCCGGCGAACGCTGCATGGCGATCTCGGCGCTCGTCGCGGTCGACACCATCGCCGGCGAACTCGTCGAGAAGATCAAGGACCGGATGCGCAAGCTGCGCACCGGCGACGGCACCCGGGGCTGCGACATGGGCCCGCTGGTCACCCGCCAGCACCGCGACAAGGTGGCCGGGTACGTCGAGTCCGGGCTCGCGGAGGGGGCGAGCCTGGTCGTCGACGGCCGGGACGGGAACTTCGACGGCGACGCGGACGGCTTCTGGCTCGGACCCACCCTGTTCGACGACGTTACCCCCGACATGTCCATCTACCGCGACGAGATCTTCGGCCCGGTGCTGTCCGTCGTCCGGGTGAAGTCCTACGACGAGGGCCTGGCCCTCATCAACGCCAACCCGTACGGAAACGGCACCGCCATCTTCACCAACGACGGCGGGGCGGCGCGGCGCTTCCAGAACGAGGTGGAGGTCGGCATGGTGGGCATCAATGTGCCGATCCCGGTGCCGGTGTCGCATTACTCCTTCGGTGGCTGGAAGAACAGCCTGTTCGGGGACACGCACGCGCACGGCACGGAAGGCGTGCATTTCTTCACCCGTGGCAAGGTCGTCACCTCCCGCTGGCTCGACCCCTCGCACGGCGGCCTCAATCTCGGTTTCCCGCAGAACGACTGACGGCCCCTCGCCAAAAGAAAGGACAAGCATCTGTCATTAAATGACAAATTCGAATTCCCGGATTATCGCGGGGAAAGGCCGGTGCTGCCGCGGACGATGAGACGTGTGGGAAGCAGGATCTCGCGGCGTTCCTGATGGACGCCGTCCAGCCGGTCCGTGGCCGCCTGGACGGCGAGCCGGGCCTGCTCCAGCGGTAACTGGCTCACGGTCGTGAGGGCCATGCGGGGGTGCCGCGCCATGAGGCTGTCGTCGAAGCCGGCCACCGACACGTCGGCCGGCACCCTGCGGCCCCCGCTCTCCAGCGCCTCGATCAGCCCCAGCGCCGTGCGGTCGTTGAACGCGACGATGGCGGTGACGCCCGCGCCGGAGTCGAGGTGCCGCAGCGCCTCGGCACCGTGACGCTCGGTGAGCCCTCCGGGCAGGACGACGGCCTCGAGCCCGTGGCGCAGGACGGCCGCCTGGTAGGCGTCCCGCCGGACGGCGGAGATGGGCCCCGGTCCGCCGTCGACGTGCGCGATGCGCCGATGGCCGAGCGCGACCAGATGGTCGACCACGTCGGAGATGCCCTGCTGGTCGTCGGCGCGGACCACGTCCACGTTCGGCAGGTCGAGCGGGCGTCCTACGCAGACCGTCGGGACGTCCTGGATGAGGTCGGCCAGCTCGCTCTCGGGCATCGTCGGCCCCAGCAGCAGGAGCGCCTCGCACCGGAAGTCGATGAGCGTCTCGATGGCCCGCCGCTCGTCGTGGGTGGCGGTCATGGCCCCCAGCACGGTCTCGTACCCCGCGGCGTCGACCGTCGACTGGATCTCCTCGGCGAGCTCCCCGTGGTAGAGGTTGCTGGGAAGAATGGTCACGCCGATGAGCCGCGTCCGCCTTTTGGCGAGCAGCGTGGCGTTCCTGTCCTTGCGATATCCCAGGCGTTCGGCGACGGCCAGGACGCGCTTGGTCGTGGCGGCGCTCGGTCCCGCCGAGCCGCTGAGCACCTTCGAGACCAGGCCTTTGGACACGCCGGCGGCGGTGGCGACATCAAGGATCGTGGGCCGGCGGCGCCCTGGCCGGGGCGGTGTCGGAGCGGTGTGGTCGGCCATGTGGTCACCATAATGCCGATGGCTTTGTCAGCACAAACCCTTGACATATGCCTGTAACAAGTCGCATGCTCGGCGCATTCACTTAAACCGGTTTCCAAACCGGCTGTGCGGGCGGTTTACGCGATGCGGACGCCCCTATTCAGTTACGCCCATGATCCAAGGAGCTGGCATGCCCAACGACCACATCGGCGTCGCCGTCATCGGTGCCGGGATGGCCGGAAGATCGCACGCCGCCGGCTATCGCGGCGCCACGACGACGTACGGCCCGGGTCTGCCCGATGTGCGGCTGGTGGCGATCGCCGACGTGAACGAGGACTTCGCGCGGGAGACCGCGCGCCGGTTCGGGTACACGCGGGCGGAGACGTCCTGGCAGGCCGTCGCCGAAGCCCCCGACATCGACGTCGTGAGCGTGGTGGTCGCCAACCATCTGCACCGGGAGGTCGTCGAGGGACTCCTGGCGGCGGGCAAGCACGTCCTGTGCGAGAAGCCTTTCGCGCCGACCGTCTCGGAGGCCGAGGCCATGGTGGCCGCGGCCAGGGCAAGGCCGGAGCTGCGGGCGGGGGTCGGCTTCACCTTCCGCCGTTCGCCCGCGATCGCGGCGGTCAAGCGGCTGGTCGACGACGGGTCGACGGGGCGGCCGATCCACTTCAACGGCCACTACTGGTGTGACTACGGCGCCGACGCCTCGGGGCCGATGAGCTGGCGGTACAAGGGCGGCCCCGGCTCGGGCGCGCTCGCCGACATCGGCAGCCACCTCGTGGATCTCGCCGAGTTCCTCTGCGGCCCGATCCGGTCCGTCCGGGGGACGACGCTGTCGACGTTCATCACCGAGCGCGCGCTGCCGCTGGGCGCCGCGGTCGGGCACGCCGCTGCGACACTGAGCGACGAGCGCGAGCCGGTCGAGAACGAGGACCTGGTCACCTTCACCGCGACGTTCGCATCAGGGGCCACGGCGACGATGTCCGCCTCCCGCGTCGCGCTCGGCCTGGCGAACTCCCTCGGTTTCGAGCTGTTCGCCGAGAACGCCGCGGCGACCTTCGACCTGCTGCGGGCCGGCGAGTTCGGCTACATGGACCGCGCGGTGGAGGGGCCCACCAAGGGCTACCGGCAGGTGGCCGTCGGCCCGGACCATCCCTACCTCACCGGTGGCCTGCCCATGGACTTCCCCGGGGTCGGATACGGGCAGAACGACCTGTTCGTCTTCCAGGCCCGGGCGTTCCTGGAGCAGGTGGCCGGGCTCGACCGGCTGCCCAGGGTGCCCTCCTTCGAGCACGGGCTGCACAACCTCCGGCTCCTCGCCGCCATCACCGAATCGGCCCGCAACGGCGGAGCCGAGGTCAAGATCTCACAGGAAGAGAACCGATGAAGCTCGGCGCCTACACCGCGTGCCTGCACGACAAACCGCTGCCCGAGGCTCTGGCCATCCTCAAGGGGATGGGCCTGGACAGCGCGGAGATCAACTCCGGCGGGTTCATCCCGGAGCCGCACCTCCCGATCGACGACCTCTTCGGCAGCGAACAGGCCCGCCAGGACTACCTCGGGCTCTTCGCCGAGCAGGGGATCACGCTCACCGCGCTCAACTGCAACGGCAACCCCCTGCACCCGAACCCCGTCGTGCGGGAGAAGCACGCGAACGACCTCCTGCGGTCGCTGGAACTGGCCTCCCTCCTGGGC
Source organism: Nonomuraea sp. NPDC049141 (assembly GCF_040648415.1). Lineage (NCBI taxonomy): Bacteria > Bacillati > Actinomycetota > Actinomycetes > Streptosporangiales > Streptosporangiaceae > Nonomuraea > Nonomuraea sp. NPDC049141. Next base: position 21,772 of record NZ_JBEZDR010000006.1, on the reverse strand, counting down.
GTCAAACGCGTGGTCACCATGTCGGGCACGCCGGCCGCCAGCGCCACCGGGACCAACCCGGCCTGGAACGTCCTGCCCTGGGACAGCGCCTACCTCGACGTACGGGACTACCAGTGGAACGAGGTCGCGATCCCGTTCTGGAAGACGGTCCAGTGGCGGGCGGCCCACTTCGACGTCAAGGTGGCGATCGAGATGCACCCGCACAACGTCGTCTACAACCCGGCGACGCTGGAACGGCTCGCCGAAGAGATCAACGCGACCCACGTCGGCGCCGAGATGGACCCCAGCCACCTGTTCTGGCAGGGCATCGACCCCGTGGAGGCGGTCGATCACCTCGGCTCGCTGGTGTACAACGCCGCAGCCAAGGACACCAGGATCAACCCGGCGGCGCGGGTGAACGGCGTCCTCGACGACCGATTCGGCCGGGTCCTCCCGGACGAGCCCGGCGCCGTCGGCCTCGGCGGGCCTTACACCCTGTCCCGCTGGCCGCAGAACTCCTCCTGGGACTTCGTCGCCGTCGGCCGCGGCCACGACGTCACCTGGTGGACCGCCTTCCTGCGGGCCCTGGAGAAGGTGGACCCGGACATGGCCGTGAACATCGAGCACGAGGACCAGGAGCTCGACCAGCTCGAAGGCCTGGCCGCCGCGGCCAAGACCCTGCTCGAGGCCGCGGGCCGCTAGACCGTGGAACGCCGAGCGATCCGCACCGTCTGTCGCGTCGGCACCACCAGCGCCACGTCCCCGGCCCGCTTCACGTGCATCGGCGCGACCCGCTGTGAACGCGTGAGCGCGCACCCAGTCCCGCGATCGGCCTTGCCGGTCGCCATCCGACATACCCCCCCGATATATCGCGCGCTCCGACCGAGACATCTGTCGCGCCGGCGCATCACACGAAGGAGTACCGCAACCATGGAAGGCACCCGAACCCGGCGGCGTCCACCCGGCCTCCCCGGTCTCACCAGCGGCCCCAAGCGCCACAGCCGCCTCCCGCTGACGGCGATCGGCCTGTTCGCCGCCCTGGTCCTGACCGCCTGCGCCAGCGGCAAGGCCACCACCGGCGCCACCAGCCAGCCCGCCGCCGGTGCTTCCAGCGCCGCCGCGAACACCGCCGGATCCGGTGGCGGGAAGGTGTCCCTGTTCGTCATCGGCGGCAAGTCCGACGACCCGTTCTGGTCCGCGGTCAAGCGCGGCGCGGACGACGCCGCCAAGGTCGTCAAGGCCAACGGCGGCAACGTGACCTGGCTCGGCCCGCAGAACTACGACAACCTCGGCCCGGACGCCGCCAAGCTCATCCTCAGCGCGAAGAGCCAGGGCGCCACCGCCATCATCGGCGCCGACTGGGTCCCCGAGGCGCAGAACGACGCCTTCAAGGCCGCATCCAGCGGCGGCGTCCCGGTCTTCCTGTTCAACGCCGGCGGCGCCGAGCAGGCGAAGAACGTCGGCGCGCTGACCTACACCGGCTCCGAAGAACAACTGGCCGGCAAGGCCGGCGGCGAGTTCTTCGCCAAGAACGGCGCCAAGAACGTCCTGTGCGTCAACACCCTTCCCGGCGCCGTGAACACCGAGGCCCGGTGCAAGGGCGTCGCCGAGGGCATGAGCGGCGGCGGCGGCAAGTCCACCCAGTTGCCGCTGCCCTCCTCCAACTTCGGCAACCCGACAGCCGTGACCCAGGCCATCAAGTCGGCCCTGCTCAAGGACGACTCCATCGACGGGGTCGTCACCATCAGCACCGGAGACGCCGACAGCTCGGCCGCCGCCATCGAGCAGGCGGGTGGCGGAGCCAAGATCAAGCTCGGCACGTTCGACATGAACGAGGCCCAGCTCAACCGCATCAAGGCCGGCAAGCAGCTCTTCTGCATCGACCAGCAGCCCTACCTCCAGGGCTACCTCGCCGTGTCACAGGCCTACGCCTACAACGCCTACGGGCTGCTCATCTCGCAGAACACGCTGCTGACCGGGCCCGCCATCATCAACGCCGGCAACGTCGACGCCGCGATCTCCGGTGTCCAGGCCGGCGTCCGCTGATCCGCCCGGCACCGCCCGTCACTCCTTTGAGGTGAAAGAGCAATGACCGTCCAGATCTCCGACACGGCCCGCCCGGCAGCGGCCGGGACGTCGTCGGGACGTTCCCTGCGCAATCTGACGTACCGTCCGGAGGCCGGCGCCCTCATCGGAACCTTGGGGGTCTTCGTCTTCTTCGCCATCTTCGGCGGCGCCCACTTCCTCGCCTCCGCCGGCACCGCGGCCTGGCTGAACGTCGCCGCCGAACTCGGCATCATCGCCCTCCCGGTCGGCCTGCTCATGATCGCCGGCGAACTCGACCTGTCGGTCGGCTCCGTGCTCGCGGCGAGCTCGATGACCCTGGCCATCGTCTCGGGCTACTGGGGCGCCCCGATGATCCTCGGCATCGTGCTCGCCCTCGGTGTCGGCGTGACGGCGGGAGCGCTCAACGGGCTCATCGTGACGCGGACCAACGTGCCGTCGTTCGTCGTCACCCTGGCGACCCTGTTCGGGATGGCCGGGCTGACCCTCGGACTGTCCCGCGTGATCACCGGTACGACCAGCGTCGCCCTCAACCCGGACCCGGGGTCGAAGGCGGTCTTCGGCACCCTCATCGCGGGCCAGTTCGAGGTGGCGATCCTGTGGTGGATCGTGGTCGCGCTCGGCGTCGGGTGGATGCTCCAGATGACCAAGTACGGCAACTGGATCCTCGCCGTGGGCGGCGACAAGGAGAGCGCCCGCGCGGCCGGAATCCCGACCAACCGGCTCAAGATCGCGCTGTACACCGGGAGCGGGTTCGGCGCCGCCCTGGTCGGCGTGATCCAGACCATCCTCTACAACGGCGCCCAGGTCGCCAACGGGCAGTCGTTCGTCTTCAACTCCATCATCGCGGTGGTGGTCGGCGGCGTCCTGCTGACCGGCGGCTACGGGTCCGTCGTCGGGGTCGTCTTCGGCACACTCACCTTCGCGATCGTCAACCAGGGCATCTACTACACCGGGTGGAACTCCGACTGGGCGAGCTTCATCCTCGGCGTCCTCATCCTCGCCGCCGTCCTCATGAACAACACGTTCCGCCGGCTGGCGCTGTCGTACGCGCCGCGTTCCGGAAAGAAGGCCTGATCATGACCCAGCCACTCCTTCGCCTCACCGACGTGGGCAAGTCGTTCGTCGGCACGAACGCGCTGGCGGACATCTCCCTGGAGGTGCACCCGGGCCAGGTGCTGTGCCTGCTCGGCGACAACGGCGCCGGCAAATCCACGCTGATCAAGATCCTGTCCGGCTTCCACGCCCCCACGTGCGGCACCATCGAGGTGGACGGGCGGCCCGTCGTCTTCAAGAGCCCGCGCGACGTGAGCGCGTACGGGATCGCCACGGTCCACCAGTTCGGCGGCACCTTCCAGCTCATGACCGTCGGCCGGTCCTTCTTCGTGGGCGTCGAGCCCACCAAGGGCTGGGGCCCCTTCAAGCGCTTCGACAAGCGCCTGGCCGGCGAGATCGCCGTCCGGGAGATGCAGTCCCTCGGCATCACCCGGGTGACCGACGGCAAACGGCTCGTCGGAAGCCTTTCCGGCGGCGAGCGCCAGGCCCTGGCCATCGCCCGGGCCGTCTACTTCGGCGCCAACATCCTCATCCTCGACGAGCCGACCGCCGCGCTCGGTGTCAAGGAGGCCACGCACGTCCTGAGGATCATCATGCAGGCCCGCGCGAAGGGCGTCGCGGTCATCTTCGTCACCCACAACGTCCTGCACGCCATGATGGTCGGCGACCACTTCGCGGTCCTGATCCACGGCCGCAAAGCGGACGACTTCCACAAGGGCGAACGGACGCGCGAACAGATCACGGATCTGATGGCGGGCGGCGAGGCCATGGCGGACCTGGAAGCGGAACTCGCCGACCTGGCGGGGAGCTGACATGAGACTCGCCCTCGACCCGTACATGCTGCGGTCCGTCCCGCTGCTGGAACTCCCCGGCGTCGTGGCCGAGCTCGGCTACGAGTACATCGAGTTGTCGCCGCGGGATGATTTCATGCCGTTCTTCCTGCATCCCCGGGCGGACGACGCGAGAGTCAGGGCCTTCAAGCGGGCCCTCGACGGCGCCGGCGTGCGGGTTGCCTCGATGCTGCCGCTCTACCGGTGGTCCGGCCCCGACGAGGACGAGCGCGAGGCCGCCGTCCGCTACTGGAAACGCGCCATCCAGATCACCGTCGACCTGGGCTGCACCGTCATGAACAGCGAGTTCAACGGCCGCCCGGAGCAGGCGAGCCTGTCGGAGGCGAAGTTCTGGAGGTCCATGGAGGAACTGCTGCCGATCTTCGAGCGCGAGGGCGTGCAGCTCCGCCTCGAACCGCACCCGGACGACTTCGTCGAGGACGGCAAGATCGCCGCCGACATGGTCCGCGGCATCAACTCCCCGCTCGTGTCGTACCTGTACTGCGCCCCGCACACCTTCCACATGGGCGGCGACCTCGCCGGGATCATGCGGTACGCCGGCGACAAGCTCACCCACCTGCACGTCGCCGACTCCTACGACCACACCGGCTCCAGCGGCCTGCGCTACATCACCAACCCGCCCGGCAACCCCGCCCGGGTCCACCAGCACCTCGACATCGGCCAGGGCGAGGTCGACTGGGACGAGTTCTTCGACACCCTCGCCGCCATGGACTTCGCCCGCACTCCCGACGCGATCATGACCGTCTGCGTCTTCGCCTGGGAGGAACGCGCCCGCGAGTCGAGCGTCTTCATGCGCGAGGAGATCGCCAAGCGCACGGCGAACTGGTGACCGCTCAGCGTCCTGCTGTGCAGCGCAGCAGGACGCTGCCCGAATCGTCGAACCGGCGGGACAGCCCGCCCGACAGTCTGGACGCGCTGGGCGCGCTCATGGCCCGGACCCGCGGCTGGTCGAGGCGGCGCGTGTGCTCGCCGCCGGCGCGGCCGCCCGGGAGAGCATGGGCTGTCCACGCCACCCCGTGGATCAACCCGCGCACGACACGGCGGTGGCTTATGTCCGCCGCGCCCGGGGCACCCGCGCCCGGCCGCCGACCGGCTGGGCCAGCCTCACGCCCACCGAGCTGAACGTGGTCCGGGCTCGTGGTGGAGGGCCTGAACAGCCCCGAGATCGGCGCCCGGCTGTTCATGAGCCGCGACACGGTGAAGATCCACCTGTCACACGTGTACGTCAAGCTCGGCGTCGGCAACCGGACGGAGCTGGCCACGCTGGCCGGCCCTCGGCTGGTCTGACTCCCGCGACGGGGCGTCAGCCGCAGTTGTCCCACTTCTGACGGCCACCACTGGCGACGGCCGGGTCGTGACCGAGCGGCTTGATCGTGCCCCAGAACTTCACGCACCTGCCCTGGGCCCAATACTTCACCGGGCCCGCGTAGGACTTGAAGTTGCCCTTGTCCCTGCGCACGATCGGGTCCTGCTTCGTGTCCTTGATCGGCTTGGCCATGATCGTGAGCTCGGCGCTGACGGGCGTCTTCGTGCCGACGAAGCTCGACTTGATGGTGACCACGCAGTTGTAACCGTTGCTGCGGTTGTAAAGCAGGTAGACCGTGCCGTACTTGCGGCCGCTCGAGGTCTTCACCGGCTGCGTGCCGCCGGTGATGCGCGCGTAACCGGAGCCGCAGATGCTCTCCGGGCTCGCCGCCGCAGCGGCGTTCGCGGGGAGCGCGACGACACCGCTGAGACAGAGTGTCGCCGTGAGGAGGACTGCCTTTGCCGGCATTCGCACCTGATCGTCCTTTCGTAGCTCTTGACCAAAGATCTCGACAAGCATGCCCGAAATTTGGTTATCGGTCCAGGCGTTAGGGACGAACAGCAGGTGACACGCGCCGTTGGTCTTCTGGCCAGGAGAGATCGGCGGCCGTCGTCCGTGCCTTCGCCCGCTGAGCCCGCACGCGTGAAGACCTCCGAGCTGGGCGGCGAATCCGTGGCGCTCGGTGCCGTACGACTGGCGCTCGACCACGTCGAGTACGCGCTCTTCGGCGGGGCGACGTGAGGTCTCATGCGCCGATCGGTGCGCCATTTCGATGGAACACACGACGGATGGCGGATGATCGCGAGGGGTGCCGACCGTGAGGATGGGCGCCATGGATCCCGAACTGGAAGCCTTCATCCCGTTGTTCCCCTCAGCCGATCTGACCGATCCGGTCACCGCGCGCAAGAACCTCGCCGAACTGGCCGGCGCGGCACCGGCGGCGGACACGGCGGGAATGGAGATCGAGGACCGGTTGGTGCCCGCCGATCCGGACGTGGCGGTGCGGATCTATCGCCCGCGCCAGGCACGGGACGCCATCGTCTGGCTGCGCGGCGGCGGATTCGTCATGGGCGACCTGGACACCGAGCACCCGTGGGCGTCCCGGCTCGCGGACAGCTCCGGCGCGGTGGTGATCTCGGTGGGCTACCGCCAGGCGCCCGAGCATCGGTTCCCGGCCGCGCTGAACGACGCCTACGCCGTACTCACCTGGACGGCCGAGCACGCCGCCGAGCTCGGCATCGACGCCGGGCGGATCGCGGTCGGCGGTCACAGCTCAGGCGCGGGGCTCGCGGCCGCGGTGGCGCTGCGGGCGCGCGATGAGCAGGGCCCGCCGATCCGCTTCCAGCTGCTCAACCAGCCCGAGCTCGACGACCGCCAGGAGACCTGGTCGGCACGGAACTTCACCGACACGCCCTGGATGACCCGCGACAAGCTCACCGCGACGTGGCGGCACTATCTGGGCTCCGCGCCCGCCTCGCAGTACGCCGCCCCGGCACGGGCCGACGACCTGTCCGGCCTGCCACCCGCCTACATCGCCACCGCGGAGCTCGACCCGCTCCGCGACGAAGGCATCGGCTACGCGATGCGCCTGCTGGAGGCGGGTGTGTCGGTCGAGCTGCACCAATGGTCCGGCACCTTCCACGGGTCGCAGGCGATCCCGTCCGCCGAGGTGTCACAGCGGCAGCTCGCCGAACTCTCCGGAGCCCTGCGCCGTGCCCTGGCCGAGTGAGGCGATCGAGATTGACCGAGACGAGATTGACCGAGACGAGATTGACCGAGATGAGATCGACGACGACGGGAATGCGATGACAACCACTGAGCTTGCCGATTCCACGGCGGGACAGAGCATGGCAGGGCTGCTGCGCCCTCATCTCGGGAGTTTCGCCGCCGTCATGGTCCTGCAGGTCATCGGCGCTGTCGCGGGTCTGGCGCCGTTGCTGGCAGTCGTCGAACTGGGTCGGGCTCTGTTGTCGCCCGGCCCGATCGATCAGGGCCATGTCTGGTTCGTCGTGATCGCGGGGGCGGCCGGGTTGTTCGTCCGGCTGCTGTTCACGGCCGCGTCGTCCGGAATCGGGCACCTGCTCGACGGCCAGGTGCAACTGTCGTTCCGCCGGCAACTGGCCGCGCGGCTGGGGCGCGTACCGATCGGCTGGTTCTCCCGGCGCCGGACCGGCGAGCTGGCGAAGGTGGTGGGGGAGGACGTGAGCGCCGTGCATCCGTTCATCGCCCACACCCCCGGTGACCTCGCCTCCGCGTTCGTGGTGCCGCTGGTGTCGCTGATCTACTTGTTCGCCGTCGACTGGCGGCTCACGCTGATCACCCTGATACCGGTAGGGCTGGCCGTGGGGCTGGTTCCCCTGATGATGACCCCGGCCCGGCTGCGTGAGCAGGAGGAGTTCGACGCGGCCATGGGACGGATTTCGAGCTCCGTCGTCGAGTTCGTGCAGGGTATCTCGGTGGTCAAGGCGTTCGGCGGATCCGGGCGCGCCCACCGTAAGTTCCGCACCGCCGCGGACGACTTCGTCGGCATCTTCTACCGGTGGGTGCGTGGCATCTCCGGGATCGCCGCCGGGATGCAGCTGGTGCTGTCGCCGCCGTTCGTGCTGCTGGTCGTGCTGATCGGCGGCGCGGTACTGATCACGGCCGGCGCCATGGCCCCGGCCGACCTGCTGCCGTTCCTGCTGCTGGGGCTGGGCCTGACCGCTCCGGTGGCGGCACTCGGCCACGGCTTCGACGACATGCAGGCCGCCGGGCGCGCGGTCGGACGGATCCGGGACGTGCTCGACGTACCGTCGCTTCCGGAGCCCGCCCACCCGGTCGCGCCACACGGACACCGGGTGGAACTGCGTGATGTTCGGTTCGGTTATGGAGCCGATCACGAGGTGCTGCGCGGGATCGACCTGGTGCTCGAACCGGGGACGGTCACCGCGATCGTCGGGCCGTCGGGAAGCGGGAAGTCCACGCTGGTTCAGCTGTTGCCGCGCTTCTTCGACCCCACCCACGGTTCGGTCGTCCTGGGCGGTGTCGATCTGCGCGAGATCGGCAGCCGGGAGCTCTACCGGACGGTCTCCTTCATGCTCCAGGACGTTCGCCTGCTGCGCGCGTCGGTCGCGGACAACATCGCGCTGGCGGTGCCGCAGGCCGACTTCGACGACGTGGTTCGCGCCGCCCGGCTGGCCAATATTCATGATCGAATTCTCCGGCTGCCGCGCGGATACGACTCGGTGATCGGTGAAGACGCCGGACTGTCGGGTGGCGAGGCGCAGCGGATCTCGCTGGCACGCGCGCTGCTCGCCGACACGCCCGTACTGGTGCTGGACGAGGCGACCTCCTTCGCCGACCCGCAGACCGAACAGGCGGTGCGCCGGGCCCTGGCGACGCTGGGCGGCGATCGCACGATTCTGGTCATCGCCCATCGCCTGGAGACGGTCGCCGACGCCGACACCGTCGTGGTGCTGGAGAACGGGTCGATCGTGGAGCGTGGCAGGCCCGCCGAGCTGCTGGCACAGGACGGGAGGTTCGCCGCGTTCTGGCGATCCCACCGATCGGCGATCGCCGACGAGATCGACACCCATGGTGGCGTACCGCAAGGAGACGAACCCCGATGATTCGAATGCTGCTGCGCGTGCTGGGACACGAGTACGCCCAGCCGGTGCGCCGCACCGTGGCCCTGATGACGGCGACCGCGGTGGTCGAGGGCTTGTCCTACGCACTGCTGGTTCCCGTGCTGCGGGCGCTGTTCGGGAGCAGCCCCGCGGACGCGCGGCCCTGGTTGATCGCGTTCGGGGCCGCGGTCGCGGTCTACGCGGTGCTGCGCTATGTCAGTGATCTGTCCGGTTTCCGCGTCGGGACCACGCTGTTGCGCGGTATGTATCACCGCCTCGGCGATCATCTGGCCCGGCTGCCGATCGGCTGGTACAGCGCCGGTCGCGTCGGGGAGGTCTCCGTCATGGCCGGCCGTGGCCTCCTGCAGGCGATGAGCGTGATCGCGCACCTGCTGGCACCGTTCATCTCCGCTTGTGTGACGCCCCTGACGATCGTCGCCGTGATGCTCGCCTTCGACGGGCGGTTGGGGCTGGCCGCGTTGGTCGCCGCCCCGATCGTGGCGGCGATCCAGATCTGGACGGGACGCTCGACGGCCGCCGTCGATGCGGAGAGCGCCGACCGCGGCCGGGAGGCCACCGGGCGAGTCATCGAATATCTCCAGGCCCAGCCGGTGCTGCGAGCCGGCGGCCGGAGCGTTGAACGCTTCCGGTTGCTCGACGACTCGCTGCGTGAGGTCCAGCGCGCCTCCCGCCGTTCCACGCTGTCGGTGCTGCCCGGCGTCGTGGGCCTGACGCTCACGGTGCAGGCGATGTTCACCGTGCTGCTGGTCCTGGGGGCCTATCTCGCGCTCGGCGGGAGTATCGGCGCGGCGGAGGTGCTGGCGATCCTGGTGCTGGCCGCCCGCTGCGCCGATCCGCTGCTGTCGCTGGCGGAGATGGGCGGCAAACTGCGCGGCGCGCGTTCCGAGCTGGCCCGGCTCGACACGGTGTTGCGCACCGAGCCGCTGCCGGAGCCTCGCGAACCGATCCAGCCGGTACGCCATGACGTGGCGTTCGAATCCGTGGCCTTCCGGCACGGCGACCGTACGGTGATGGACGACGTGTCGTTGTCCGTGCCGGCGGGACAGCGGCTCGCCGTGGTCGGGCCGTCGGGTGCCGGTAAGAGCACCTTGCTGCAGTTGCTCGCGCGGTTCTACGACGTGGACGCGGGCGCGGTGCGTCTGGGAGGTGTGGACGTACGCGCGATCAGCACGGAGGTGTTGATGGCGCGGCTGGCCATCGTCTTCCAGGACGTCTATCTCTTCGACGGCACGATCGAGGAGAACGTGCGGCTCGGCCGCCCCGACGCCGACGAGGCCGAGGTGCGGGCGGCGGCGACCGCGGCGCGGCTGGACGAGGTGATCGGGCGACTGCCCGGCGGATGGTCGGCGAATGTCGGCGAGGGCGGCGCGCTGCTGTCGGGTGGCGAGCGCCAGCGTGTCTCGATCGCGCGAGCGCTGCTGAAGGACGCGCCCGTCGTCCTGCTGGACGAGGTGACCTCCGCGCTGGACCCGGTGAACGAGGCGGCGGTCCACGAAGGCATCGAACGCCTGATGGCGGGCCGGACGGTGGTGATGGTGGCGCACCGGATGCGGACCGTCCAACGCGCCGATCGGGTCGTCTTTCTGGACGGGGGCCGGATCGTCGAGGAAGGCAGCCATGACGAACTGCTGCGCCGCGGCGGTCGCTACGCCGCTTTCTGGGAAATGTCCATGGCGTCGGTAGCGAAGTCCTGAGGGACCTCGGCAGCCGTCCTGGCCGAACGGCTGCTCAAGGTCCTTTGGTACCGTCGCCGGGCTCAGCGGCGCAGGGCGGTCTCCCGTTCGATCCGTGACAGCTTCTCGGGATTGCGCACGGCGTAGAGGCCGGTGATGAGCCCGTCGTCGATGCGTACCGCCATGACGGTGTTGACCTCGCCGTCGACCCGGAGAATCAGCGCCGGATAACCGTTGACCTGGGCCGGCCGCAGCGACGCCGCGGCGCCCCACCTGCCCAGCCCGGCGGCCAGTACGTCAGCCACCTGGCCGGCTCCCACGACGGGCTCCAGCGCGGCCTGCACGACGCCGCCGCCGTCACCCAGGAGGACGACATCCGGCGCGAGCAGGTCGAACAGGCGTTGCAGATCGCCCGTCTCGACCGCCCGCTGGAACGCCGCCAGCGCGTCCCGCGTCTCGGCCGGGGAAACGACTCCCCGCGGACGACGCGCCGCCACGTGCGCCCGCGCCCGGTGCGCGATCTGACGCACCGCCGCCGGGCTCTTCCCGACGGCCTCGGCGATCTCGTCATAGGCCAGATCGAACACCTCACGCAACACGAACACCGCCCGCTCGGTCGGCTGCAGCGTCTCCAGCACCAGCAGCATCGCCATCGAGACACTGTCGGCCAACTCGACGTCCTCGGCCACATCGGGCGCGGTCAGCAACGGCTCGGGCAACCACGGCCCGACATAGGACTCCCTACGCCGGCCCAGCGCACGCAACCGGCCGAGCGCCTGCCGCGTGACGATCCGGACCAGATACGCACGCTGATCCCGCACCTCACCCAGGTCGACCCCCGCCCACCGCAACCAGGTCTCCTGCAGGACATCCTCGGCATCGGCGGCCGAGCCCAGCATCTCGTAGGCCACGGTGAACAACAGATTGCGATGGGCCACGAACGCCTCCGTGGCGGGATCCGGGCGATCGTCCCGGCCCAGCTCCCCACCGCGATCTTCAGGCGCGGTCTGCGACATGCCGGCCATGGATGACTCCTGTTCACTCTCGACTGTGTCACCCACCAGATGCCGGCCACCGCCGTTTTGTGACACCGATCCTTGTGGCGCACGTCACATGGCCGTGCTGTCACAAGGTTCGGGTCGTCGGCATCTTGTGTTCGTTCAGTGCAACGGAAGGAACGTCATGAGTTCAGAGCTTGAAATCCTTCGCCGTGACTTCGGTGACGACATCATCGAACCGGGCGGAACGGAGTACGAATCGGCCAGCCGCTCGATCTTGGCTTCCGGCAGTCCGGCCTATGTTCTGCGGCCCAAGACCGTCGCGGACGTGCAAGCAGCAGTCGGATTCGCCGCCGGCACAGGGCTTCCGCTGTCCGTACGAGGCGGCGGCCACAGCTTTCCGGGCTTCGGCACCAACGACGGCGGCGTCGTGATCGACCTCAGCCGCCTCGCGAACGTGGAGATCCTCGACAAGGAACGTCATCTCGTCCGGATCGGCGGCGGCGCCACCTGGGGCCAGGTCGCGGCAGTTCTGGCCCCGCACGGCCTGGCGATCTCCTCGGGCGACACCAGGAGCGTCGGTGTCGGTGGGCTGACGTTGACCGGTGGCATCGGCTGGAAGGTCAGGAAGTACGGCCTGGCCCTGGACAGCGTGGTCGCCGCAGAGGTGGTCACGGCCAACGCGGAGGTCGTGCGGGCGAGCGCGGAGGTGAATCCGGAGCTGTTCTGGGCGATTCGCGGTGGCGGCGGCAATTTCGGGATCGTGACCGCCTTCGAGTTCGCGGCGCACCCGACGACAGACGTCTTCTACGGCAAGATCGCTTTTCCGGCATCGGAGGCGGCCACCGTGCTCCAGGGTTGGGCGGATTATCTCCGTACCGCCCCCGAAGAGCTCACCTCCATCGCGAGCTTCGCCAATCCCTTCGCCGGCGGACCCGAAGCGCCGGTCGAGATCCAGGTCGCCTTCGACGGCGATGATCCGGAGCTCGCGGCCGAGGCGATCGACCCGATCCGCCGGCTCGGCACGGCGATCGACGACGACGTCGCGCTGAAGCCCTATGCGGACACGCTCGTGGATGGCGCGACCCCGCCGCCGGGCATTCAGCTGGTCACCCGAAGCGCCTTCGTCGACAAGGAATCGGTGTCCGAGGCCCTGCGGATCCTCACCGAGGTCGGGGCGTCGGCGGGGTCGCCGTTCATCGCCGTTCGCAGCGTCGGCGGTGCGGTGTCCCGAGTCCCCGACGACGCCACCGCCTACGCGCACCGCCGAGCGGAGTTGATGTTCGTGTCCACCGTCGCGGGTCCGCAGCCGGTCGTCGAGGCCGCTCGACCTGCTCTGGAAGCGATCTGGGGGAGACTCGCACCGCACGTCAACGGCGCCTACGCGAACTTCCTCGCTGCAGCCACCGAGGAGGATGTCGCCGCGATCTATCCAACGGCGACCTATGAGCGGCTCGCGGCGGTCAAGCGTCAGTACGACCCCGGTAATCTGTTCGCCCGCAACCACAACGTCCGGCCTCGGTAAGTCGTGCGGACAATGAGTGATCTACAATGTAAAGCCGGACTCAAGGGGCGAGGCTGATGGTGGCGGGGATGCCCTGGCGGGTCATCTTCGCGTAGGGGCACAGCGTGCTCGCCTGGCCAAGCAGCTCGGCGGCCGTCTCGAGGGCGACTCCGGGCCAGGTCACGACGAGGTCGGCGCTCAGCTGGTAGCCGCCGTCGGCGGGGTCACGGCCGAAGGCGACGGTCGCCTCCACGGTGATCGGTTCGGGGTCGAGGAGGTGCCGGCGGGCCAGCAGGCTGAGGGCGCCGTGGAAGCAGGCGGCGTACCCGGCGGCGAAGAGCTGTTCGGGGTTCGGGCCGGTGGTGTCGCCGCCCAGTTCCCCCGGCATCCGGAGCTCCAGGTCAAGGGCCTCGTCGGCGGAGCGGGCCCGGCCGGTGGCCCGGCCGTGGGCGGAGCTGCCGCCGGTCACGGTGACGCGCGTGGTGTAGAGCGGTTTGAACGCGGAGCCGCTGTAGTCGTGCTCCGTGGACAATCTCGGATCGTTCACCAGTACGCCTTTCGGTGGCACGCCAGGGGGGACGCCGGTCATGAGCGGTGCCAGCGCCGCAACTTGTCGGGGTTCAGCACGATCCACACCGCGGTGACCTCCGTTCCGGCGACGCTCACGCCGACCACCGCCACGGCCTGGCCCGCCCGGCGCAGCACCAGACCCGTCCGGCCGTTCACGGACGCGACGGCCACATCGGTGCCGGGTTGGCCGGTCAGCAAGGCTGTGACGAACCGGGCGACCGCGTCCGCGCCGTGGGTCGGGTGGATGGCGGCGCGTAGTTTGCCGCCACCATCGCTCACGACCATCGCATCCGTGGCCAGGACCGCCCGCAGCGCCGCGGTGTCTCCCGTGCCACAGGCCGCGGCGAACCGGCGCGCGACACGATCGTGTCTGATCAGCATCGCTTGGCGCGACCGGCCCTGGTGATGTGCCCCCTCGCCGGCCCGGCACATCACCAGGCCGGTGAGCGGCTCGGCCCGACGTGCTGGAGTGTCGGTGACGGGCGCCGCGGCCAATAGCGGTACGCCGGCAGGTGCGTGCGTCGGGGTGGCAGTGGCGAGCAACTCCAGGCAGATGCCTCCGGCGACCCGCGTCAGCCAGGCGCGCGGCACCGCGATCCCGGCGCGCTCCGCATCGCCGAGGGCGTACCAGCGGCGGTAGGTCTCTTGAACGATTCGGTCAGCCGTGATCTCCGAGCCGAACATCCACAAGGCGATCTCCAGCAGGTGCTGCCGTTCATCGAGCATCTCCGCCAGCGTTCCGGCGCTCACCTCGGTCATCTCCTGCCGCCCTGGTAGCCGGGGGAGTACGCCTGCGACCGGCGCGGCTTCGCCTTGCTCCAAGCCGCGAAATCGGCTTGGCCGCCGGTCCACAGGGTCGCCCACACGATGTCCTCTGTTCTGTCGGTGTCGACAGCTAAGACCGGATAGCCAGTCCTGTTGTGACGCGGCCGTCTTGGGCGGCTAGGCCCTCTTTAGTGGGTGGCGAGCCCGTGATCGTGTGAACGTGTCGAGTTTGGCCGGATTGACGATCCACATGAGGTGATGGATGCCCTGCGGCGAAGCCTCGATAGTGAGCAGCGCGACACCGGTGCGGCCGCCGGGGACGAGCACGCCGGGACGCCCGTTCGCTTCGACCCACGTGAAGTCGGCGCCCGGCCAGAACCGTGGCGCGAACGCGGCGATGAATTTCGCCACGCGGGGGCCGCCCACCAGGGGGAACCGCGCTGCCCCTCTGATGCCGTCGCCGTCGGAGGAGCTGACGACGTCCGCGGCGAACAGGTTTTCGAGCGCGGCGACGTTTCCGGTCTGGGCGGCGGTGAGGAAGGCCGTCAGGAGACGCCGGTGTTCGATCTTGTCGATGGGCTCGCGCCGTGCGGCGGACACGTGCTTGCGGGCCCGGCTCACGAGCTGGCGGACGTTGGCCGGGCTGAGCTGGAGGATGTCCGCTATCTGCGCGTACGGGTAGACGAAGGCCTCACGCAGGACATAGGCGGCCCGTTCGGTGGGGGTCAGTCTTTCGAGCAGGAGCAGAAAGGCGAGTTCGAGTGCTTCGCCGCGTTCGGCGCCGATCGTGGGGTCGGAGCTGGTGTCGACGGGTTCGGGGAGCCAGGGCCCGATGTAGGCCTCGCGTCGCGCTCGGGCGGATTGCGCGACGTTGATGGCCAGGCGGGTGGTGATCAGCGCCAGGAAGGCCGAGGGGTTCTCGATGGTCGAGCGGTCGGTGTTCTGCCAGCGCAACCAGGTTTCCTGCACGATGTCCTCGGCTTCCGCCGCGCTGCCGAGCATCCGATAGGCGATGCCGAACAGGCGCGGCCGCAGCACGACGAAGGCGGAAGCGGCCTCTTCGAGGTCGCTTGCCTCTTCCAGCGATTTCGAACGCATGGTTACCCCCCGCCTTCGCTGTGCTGTCAACTTTTCCACATCGATTCAGCCGGTCGACGTGGGGGTGTCACGCCTCGGCGCTCGGCCCGGGCGGCGGGCTGTCCTCCAACACCTCGACCGCGGCGAGCAGACCCCGCTCGCCGATCTCCTCACGCTCGGCGTCCGTCGGGTCGAACAGCCAGTCGGAGATCGGCAGTGCCATCTCCTCCTCCGGACGGCTCGCCACAGTCTCCGTCAGTTCGATCTCGACCTCGACCTTGAGCTCGTACAGAACATCGTTCTCGCGCTCCGGAACTGTCATCTTCTCTCCATAGGTGGCTTGAGTGGATGTCCGGCAGGCCGGCTGACCACGTGCATCAGCGGCAGGGTCGGCGCGGTCTGCCATGCGGTCGATCTCGGCCTGGGTTCAGTGGTCGCCGGGTGGCTGTCGGACATGGGGATCACCTGCGTGAGGACGGGCTACTTCTTGGTGGCGTTCCGGCCGGGCCAGTCGCGATAGCGGATCTGGCCGAGGGTGGCGCCGTCATCCGGCACCAGCGACCGCTCGAGCAGTTCCTGTCCGAAGTAGTGCGCGTGCGGGTCGGTGACCACCTCACGCGGATCGCCCCAGGAGGCCAGCACCTCACGGAAGAACTCGTCCATCCGGAACTGCTCGGGCCCGCCGACCTCGACCCTGCCGTTCAGCGGCGCTCCCACCGCGACCCTGGCGACCGCCTGCGCGACGTCGTCGCCGGCCATGGGCTGGAAGAGGACGGGCGGCATCCGTACCTTGTCGCCATCCGTGGCCTCGTCGGCGATGCTCCGGACGAACTCGAAGAACTGGGTGGCATGCACGAGCGAGAACGGGATCGGCGATTTCTCGATCAGCTGCTCCTGGGCGATCTTCGCCCGGAAGTAGGCGTTCCCGGGCGGGCGCTCCGTGCCCACCACCGACAGCGCGACGTGGTGCCCGACGCCGGCCGCGGCCTCCGCGGCGAGCAGGTTGCGGGTGGAGGTCTCGAAGAACTCCAGTACGGCGGCCTCCTCGAACGACGGGGAGTTCGACACGTCGATCACCACCGACGCGCCCGCCAGCACCTTGGCCAGCCCTTCGCCGGTGAGCGTGTTGACGCCGGTATTCGGCGACGCCGCCACCGCCTCGTGACCGTGCTCGCCCAGCTTCTTCACGAGCTTCGACCCGATCAGGCCGGTTCCGCCGATTACCACGATCTTCATGGCAGCTCCTTTCTGTCCGCCGGGGCAGCCGCTGCCAACCGGTCTCCAGCTAAGACCGGACAGCCTCCGGGCTTGTGACAGCCGGCTGCTAAATTTTTCTCAGCCTGCGGGCGATGCCATGGACCTTGCTCTGAACGTGCCCATTGACCTGCGGCGATGCATCGGCAGTCCGTGATGGCCGCGACCACGCCGATCCGGGACGTCGCGAGGGAACGACAAGATGTCACATCTTCCGATCCCCGACGGTCCATAAGTAGACATACTGAGCAGACGGGGGAAGCGATCTTGGACGTCTATGAGGCGGTAACGAGCCGACGGGCGGTGCGCGGATTCACCGACAAGGTCGTCCCGAGGGAGGTGCTGGAGCGCGTGCTGTCCGCCGCGGCTTGGTCGCCGTCCGGCTCGAACCTCCAGCCCTGGCACGCCTACGTGGTGATCGGTGAGCCGCTGGCCGAGCTCAAGAAGCGGGCCGGCAAGCGAGTGGCCGCCGGTGACCCCTGGGACGAGCGGGAGTACGAGATGTACCCGTCCGCACTGAAGTCCCCATACCGCGAGCGCCGATCCGCCTTCGGCGAGGAGCGCTACGGCGCACTCGGCATCTCGCGCGAGGACTGGGAGTCGCGCCAGCGGGCCGCTTCGGCGAACTGGGACTGTTTCGGCGCGCCCGCCGCCCTGTTCTGCTACATCGACCGCGGCCTGGGCCTGCCCCAATGGTCCGACCTCGGCATGTATCTGCAGACGGTCATGCTGCTGCTCCGCGCCGAAGGGTTGCACAGTTGCCCGCAGATGGCGTGGTCGGTGTATCGCAAGACCGTCGCCGAGATCGTGTCACCTCCGGATGGGCTCATCCTCTTCTGCGGCATGTCGATCGGGTTCGAGGACGTCACGGTGGATTACATCCGTACGGGTCGGGCGCCGCTCAACGAAACGGTCACGTTCGTCGAGGGCTAGCCAGAGGCGCGGGGGTGCGGCACCGGCGAGTCATCGTTCCGCCAGGTCAGGCACCGGTGGCGGCTGGGCGGCAGGGGCGGAGCCGGTGGCGGTCTGGGCCAGGAGCGCGCCGGACAACACGATCAGCCCGCCCACGATCTGGAACACGCCCAGCGTCTCCCCGACCAACGACCAGGCCACGATCGCGCCGCCGATGACCTCCAGCGACGCCACAGTGGCGCCCACGGCCGCCGACAGCCGCCGAACGGCGTTCACCCCCAGGATGTACGCCACCACGGTCGCGACCAACACCATCCACAGGTACGCCACCAGCAGAGGCAACCGCTGAGCACCCGCTGCCGGCGTGACGGACACCGTCAACGCCTTCCACGGCAGGTCCCAGGGCCGCGCGAACGGGATCAGCGCCACGGCCGCCCCCGCCATCCCCCAGGCGATGAGCCCGAGCGGATGCACGTCGTCGCCAAAGCTATCGTTCATCAGGAAATATCCGGCTGAGCACGCCCCGGCCAGCTACAGCCCGACGAACGGCAACCTGGAGCGCGGGATCCGCAGCGCCTCCGGCCTGGTCAAGGCCAGCACGGTCACCAGCGACAGCCCGGCCCCGGCCATCCGCGCCCAGACGGCTTCGATCGGCGTCAGCCCGGCGGCGTTGAGGTATTTCGCCAGCGGCCCCGAGAACGCGAAACACCCCGAGGACACGAACGCGAGCGCGAGCCCCGCGTACCTCACACCACACCACCCGCATCGTCATGACCGTCCAGCGGCTTCGACACTGGCATGCCCGGACTTACGGCCGCAACGAAATAACGCCAGGCGGCCTCGTTCCGCTCCGAGGAAGCCGCCCGACCCGGACCTTCCCGACCACGCGGCGAGGACGGCCGTCCTCGCCGCGTCCCTTCGTCAAGTCCCGCCGGTTGGCGACACCTGAGCAGACGACCCGTCGCGGGTCGCGCATGGGGACCGTCAGATCTCTTCCACGCTGCTCGGCTCACGCCGGGACAGATCGATACCGAGCTCCTCCGCCGCGCGGAAGACGTCCTCGTCGGAGTCGCGTAGCTCGATGGACATGCCGTCGCTGGAGAGCACCTCGACGTTGAGGCACAGCGACTGCATTTCCTTGATGAGGACCTTGAAGGACTCCGGGATGCCCGGCTCGGGGATGTTCTCGCCCTTGACGATCGCCTCGTAGACCTTCACGCGGCCCAGGACGTCGTCGGACTTGATCGTCAGCAGCTCCTGGAGCGCGTAGGCGGCGCCGTACGCCTCCAGAGCCCAGACCTCCATCTCACCGAAGCGCTGGCCACCGAACTGGGCCTTACCGCCGAGCGGCTGCTGGGTGATCATGGAGTAGGGGCCGGTCGACCGGGCGTGGATCTTGTCATCGACCAGGTGGAGCAGCTTCAGGATGTACATGTAGCCGACCGCGACCGGATAGGGGAACGGCTCGCCCGAGCGACCGTCGAACAACCGTGCCTTGCCGCTGCTCTGCACCAGACGATCCCCGTCGCGGTTGGGGATGGTGCTGTTGAGCAGCCCGACGATCTCTTCCTGATGGGCGCCGTCGAAGACCGGCGTGGCCATGTTGGTGCGCGGGGCGACCTTCTCGAAGCCCTTGTCACGCAGCCGCTCGGCCCAGGCCTCCTGGACGCCGGAGATGTCCCAGCCGCGGGCGGCGATCCACCCCATGTGGTTCTCCAGCACCTGGCCGACGTTCATTCGGCCGGGCACGCCCAGGGGGTTGAGGATGATGTCGACCGGGGTGCCGTCCTCCAGGAACGGCATGTCCTCGACCGGCAGGATCTTGGAGATGACACCCTTGTTGCCGTGCCGGCCGGCCAGCTTGTCGCCGTCGGTGATCTTACGCTTCTGGGCCACGTAGACGCGGACCAGCTCGTTGACACCCGGTGGCAGCTCGTCGCCCTCTTCGCGCGAGAACACGCGCACGCCGATGACCTTGCCCCGCTCGCCGTGCGGCACCTTCAGCGAGGTGTCGCGGACTTCACGGGCCTTCTCACCGAAGATCGCGCGCAGCAGCCGCTCCTCCGGGGTCAGCTCGGTCTCGCCCTTCGGAGTGACCTTGCCGACCAGGATGTCGCCGTTGACGACATCGGCGCCGATGCGGATGATGCCGCGCTCGTCGAGGTCGGCCAGGATCTCCTCGGAGACGTTGGGGATGTCCCGGGTGATCTCCTCAGGGCCCAGCTTGGTGTCGCGGGCGTCGACCTCGTGCTCCTCGATGTGGATCGAGGACAGGACGTCGTCCTGCACCAGCCGCTGGGACAGGATGATCGCGTCTTCGTAGTTGTGACCCTCCCATGGCATGAACGCCACCAGCAGGTTCTTGCCCAGCGCCATTTCGCCACGGTCGGTGCACGGACCGTCCGCGATCACTTCCCCGGCCTCCACCCGGTCGCCCTCGGCGACGATGGGCTTCTGGTTGACCGAGGTGCCCTGGTTGGACCGCTTGAACTTCGCCACCCGGTAGGTCGTCCGTGTGCCGTCGTCGTTCATGACCGTGACGTAGTCGGCGGAGACCTCCTCGACCACGCCCGCCTTCTCGGCGCTGATCATGTCGCCCGTGTCGGTCGCGGCACGGTATTCCATGCCGGTGCCGACCAGCGGCGCCTCGCTCTTGAGCAGCGGCACCGACTGGCGCATCATGTTGGAGCCCATCAGCGCCCGGTTGGCGTCGTCGTGCTCCAGGAACGGGATCATCGCGGTGGCCACCGACACCATCTGGCGCGGCGAGACGTCGATGTAGTCGACCTCCTCGGCCCGGGCCAGCTCGGTCTCGCCACCCTTGGTGCGGACCAGGACGCGAGCCTCGGCGAACGAGCCGTCGGGGTTGATCGCGCTGTTGGCCTGCGCCTTGACGAAGCGGTCTTCCTCATCGGCGGTCAGGTAGTCGATCTGTTCGGTCACCCTGCCGTCGACGACCTTGCGGTAAGGCGTCTCGATGAAACCGAAGGCGTTGAGCCGGGCGAAAGAGGCGAGCGAGCCGATCAGGCCGATGTTGGGGCCTTCCGGGGTCTCGATCGGGCACATCCGGCCGTAGTGGGACGGGTGCACGTCACGAACCTCGAAGCCGGCCCGCTCACGGGACAGACCACCGGGCCCCAGCGCGGACAGACGCCTCTTGTGCGTCAGGCCGTCGAGCGGGTTGGTCTGGTTCATGAACTGCGACAGCTGCGAGGTGCCGAAGAACTCCTTCATGGACGCCACGACCGGGCGGATGTTGATCAGGGTCTGCGGCGTGATCGCCTCGACGTCCTGAGTGGTCATCCGCTCGCGCACGACGCGCTCCATGCGGGCCAGACCCAGGCGGACCTGGTTCTGGATGAGCTCGCCGACGCTGCGCAGGCGGCGGTTGCCGAAGTGGTCGATGTCGTCGACCTCGACGATGACCTCACGGTCGCCGGCGCCCGGCATCGACTCCTCGCCCGCGTGAAGGCGGACGATGTACTCGATCGCGGCGACGACGTCCTGTTCGGTCAGCGTGCCCTGAGTGATCTCAGAATCGGCTCCCAGCTTCTTGTTGATCTTGTAACGGCCGACTTTGGCGAGGTCGTAACGCTTGGGGTTGAAGTACAGGTTCTCCAGCAGGGTCTGCGCGGATTCCTTGGTGGGCGGCTCGCCCGGACGCAGCTTGCGGTAGATGTCGAGCAGCGCGTCGTCCTGGCCGGCCGTGTGGTCCTTCTCCAGGGTGGCGCGCATCGACTCGTACTGGCCGAAACGTTCGAGGATCGCCTCGTTGGTCCATCCCAGTGCCTTGAGAAGCACGGTGACGGCCTGCTTGCGCTTGCGGTCGATACGCATACCGACGCTGTCACGCTTGTCGATCTCGAACTCGAGCCAGGCACCCCGGGATGGGATGACTCTGCAGCCGTAGAGGTCCTTGTCCGACGTCTTGTCGACATTACGTTCGAAGTAGACGCCCGGGGACCGGACGAGCTGCGAGACCACGACACGCTCGGTGCCGTTGATGATGAAGGTGCCCTTCGGCGTCATGAGCGGGAAATCGCCCATGAACACCGTCTGGCTCTTGATCTCGCCTGTGGTGTTATTGATGAACTCCGCCGTGACGAACATCGGGGCGGAGAAGGTCATGTCCTTGTC
>NZ_JBEZDR010000005.1:0-628366 GCF_040648415.1 Nonomuraea sp. NPDC049141 | reverse complement strand
ACGTTGATCTTGTTGCATGTGTGGACGTTCGGCGCGCCCATGGTGATCTTCCTGGCCGGGTTGCGGCAGATCCCGCAGAGCTACTACGAGGCGGCCCAGGTGGACGGGGCGGGCCGGCTGCGGCAGTTCCGCTCGATCACGCTGCCGCTGCTGACGCCGATCATCTTCTTCAACCTCGTCCTGGAAGTGATCAAGTCGTTTCAGTCGTTCACCCAGTCGTTCATCGTCAGCAGCGGCACGGGTGGCCCGGTCGACTCCACCCTGTTCTACACGCTGTACCTGTATCTGAAGGGGTTCAAGAGTTACGAGATGGGCTACGCGGCCGCGATGGCGTGGGTCCTGCTGCTCATCATCGCCGGGTTGACCGGCGTGAATTTCCTCGCGTCGAAGTATTGGGTCTTCTATGGCGACACGAAGTAAGCCGGCTCCGCTGCTGTTCCGCCCGCTCCCGCGGGGCAGCCGCCTGTTCAAGCATCTGCTGCTGATCGGCTTCGGCCTGGTCATGCTGTATCCGCTGTTGTGGATGGTGTCCAGTTCGCTGAAGCCGGAGGAGCTCATCTTCCGCGAGCCCGGCCTGTGGCCGAGCACCTTCACGCTGGAGAATTACAGCGAGGGCTGGAGCGCGCTCAAGCACTCCTTCGGCTACTACCTGTGGAACTCCGCCGTCTTGACGGGGCTGACCGTGGTGGCGAACCTCATCGCCTGCTCGCTGGCCGCCTACGCCTTCGCGCGGTTGAACTTCCCGTTGAAGAAGCTGTGGTTCGCGCTCATGCTCGGCTCGATCATGCTGCCGTATCACGTGACGGTGGTGCCGCAGTACATCGTGTTCTCCAAGCTCGACTGGATCAACACGATCTGGCCGTTGATCGTGCCGAAGTTCCTGGCCACGGACGCGTTCTTCATCTTCCTCATGGTGCAGTTCATCCGGACCCTGCCCCGGGAGCTGGATGAGGCCGCCGCCATCGACGGCGCGGGCTACTGGCGGGTCTTCCTCCAGGTGATCCTCCCGCTCTGCACCCCGGCCCTCGCCACGACCGGCATCTTCACCTTCATCTGGACCTGGAACGACTTCTTCAGCCAGAACCTGTACCTCACGAACTCCGACAACCTCACGGTCGCCGTCGCACTGCGTCAGTTCCTCGACTCCAGCGGCGAGTCCTCGTGGGGGCCGATGTTCGCGATGTCGATCGTGTCACTGGGGCCGATCTTCGGCTTTTTTCTAGCCGGTCAGAAGTACCTGATCCGTGGTGTGGCGACCACCGGTCTGAAGTAATACCCCCGCAACCCTTAACAGGAGGTAGAGCCGTGAAGCCTAGGAAGATGTGGACGGTCGCCCTGCTCGCGGCCACCGTGATGACGTCGGTCGCCGCCTGCGGCAGCGGCGGCGACAAGGCCGCCGGAGACAAGGTCGAACTCCGCTTCTCGTACTGGGGCAGCGACTCCCGGCAGAAGCTCACCGAGCAGGTGATCAAGAAGTTCGAGCAGAAGAACCCGACCATCAACGTCGAGGGTGACTTCTCCGACTTCGCCAACTACTACGAGAAACTCGCCACCAAGGTGGCGGCGAACGACGCCCCCGACGTCATGAGCATCGAGATCCGGGGTCTGGGTGAGTACGCCGGACGCGGCGCTCTGGCGGACATGGCGGGCAAGGTGCCCACGACCGACTTCGACCAGCAGGCGCTCGCCGCCGGCAACATCGACGGCAAGCAGTACGGCATTCCCTCCGGCGTCAACGCCTTCTCCATGCTCGTCAACAAGGCGACGATCGAGAAGGCCAAGCAGAAGGTGCCCGACGACAAGAGCTGGACCTGGGACGACTGGATCAACCTGGCCAAGCAGATCAGCGCGAGCGGCACCGGCCTCACCGGAGCCGAGTACAACTACAACCCCGCCTGGCTGCAGATCTTCGCGGCCCAGCGCGGCGAGAAGCTCTACGACGGTAAGAAGCTGGGCGTCTCGCCTGACACGCTGAAGGCATGGTGGGGCATCCACCAGCAGCTCATCCAGACCAAGGGCTCGCCGGACGCGGCGAAGAGCTCCGAGCTGATCGCGGGCGGCGTCGAACAGTCGCCGCTGGGCACCAACACGGGTGCCACGGGCATGTGGTGGAGCAACCAGCTCGGCGGCCTGTCCAAGGCGTCCGGTCAGGAGCTGACCCTGCTGCGCATGCCGAAGACGAAGGAGGCGACCACCGGCGGCATGTTCCTGCAGCCGTCGATGTTCTACACGGTCGGCGCCAAGTCCGAGCACCCCGCGGAAGCCGCCAAGTTCATCGACTTCATGACCAACGACCCGGACGCGGCCGCGATCCTGCTGAGCGACCGCGGCCTGCCGATCAACGCCAAGGTGCTCGCGGCCGTCAAGGACAAGCTGCCGGCCGTCGACCAGAAGACGCTGGCCTTCATCGACGAGGTCAGGAGCGAGCTGGGCCCGATCGCCGCCCCGCCGAAGGGCGCCCTCCAGGTGGACGACATCCTCAAGCGCATCACCGAGGAGGTCGTCTTCGCCAAGACGACACCGGACGCCGCCGCGCAGAAGTTCCTGACCGAGGCCAACGCCGCCGTCGCCGGCTGAAGTCTGATCCCGGCTGGGGGTCCCGGCCCCCAGCCACCACTCCACGACTCGGGGAGAGAAGTTGAGCACCAGGTACGCCTTCGTCGGCCTCGGTCACCGCGCCCGGATGTACATCGACGCCCTGCTGGGCGACTGGCAGGACACCGGTACGATCGTCGGCCTCTGTGACGTCAACCAGACCCGCATGGACTACTACGCAGAGCGCATCGGCGACGACGTGCCCCGCTTCCGTCCGGACGAGTTCGGCAAGCTGCTGGAGCTGGCCGACGCCGTCGTGGTCACCACGGTGGACGCGACGCACGCCCGCTACGTCGTCGCCGCCCTCGACGCCGGGCTCGACGTCATCGTGGAGAAGCCGCTCACGGTGGACGCCGAGGGCTGCGAGGCCATCGCCGCCGCCGCCGAGCGCAACCCGGGCAAGCTGGTGGTCACCTTCAACTACCGCTACTCGCCCCGCAACTCGGCGGTGAAACGGCTGCTCAGCGCGGGCGAGATCGGCGAGGTCACCTCGGTGCACTTCGAGTGGGCGCTCGACACCATCCACGGCGCCGACTACTTCCGCCGCTGGCACCGCGAGCGGGTCAAGTCGGGCGGGCTGCTCGTCCACAAGTCAACCCACCACTTCGACCTGGTCAACTGGTGGCTCGCGGCGGCGCCCGAACTCGTCTTCGCCCAGACCGACCTGCGCTTCTACGGCCAGGCCCTGCCCCGAGGCCCGCGCCCCACCCGCGGCCAGGGCGCGCCCGGCCTGGGCACCGACCCCTTCATCCTCGACATCTCCGCTGACGAGCACCTCAAGCGCCTCTATCTGGACGCCGAGCACGAGGACGGCTACATCCGCGACCAGGACGTCTTCGGGCCGGGCGTGACGATCGACGACAACATGTCGGTCCTGGTCCGCTACGCGAACCGGGCCATGCTCACCTACTCCCTCACCGCGCACGCCCCGTACGAGGGCTATCGCGTGGTGTTCAACGGCACGGAGGGCCGGATCGAGCTGGAGGTCTGCGAGCGATCTTGGACGCCGCCGCACGCCGCGATCGACCCGAGCGCGGCCACCAAGCAACACGCGGCCGGCGCCTGGGAGCGGCTCACCCTGCACCGGCACTGGCAGGAGTCGGAGGAGATCCCGATCGAGCAGGGGGAGGGCGGCCACGGCGGCGGCGACCGGCTGCTGCTGGACGACGTCTTCCGCGGACCCGGCGACGACCCGCTCGGGCGCCCGGCCGGCTACCGCGACGGCATCCGCAGTGTGCTGGTGGGAGCCGCGGCCACCCAATCGGCCGCCACCGGCCGCGCCGTCCGCCTGACCGACGACGGCACCCGCCTGGCCGACGCGTCAGGTCCTTGATCGCTGGCGGGGCGAGGAGCCTGGCCCACCGGCCTGTGCGCCATGCAGGACGATCTTGGCGTCTCTTCCCAGCTCCAGGTACATCCGGACATCGTCGAAGCGCAGGTTGCCCACCTCGATGACGTTGGGCAGTCTGCCCCACTCGCGGAAGCCGAGCCGCTCGTACAGCTCGATCGCTCCGAGGTTGTTGCCGCGCGCTCCCAGCGTCAGGGTTTCGATTCCGGCCTGCCGTGCGTGGTCGATGAGTGCGCTCACGATCAGCCGGCCCAACCCGAGCCCCCTCGCCGAGGGGTGCGCCATGATCTTCCCTATCTCGGCGGAGTGCGTGAAGATCGGCGCGGACCCCCGAATCCAGAGCCCTATCCCTTCGACCTGTCCGTCCACCAGGGCCAGCGCCAAGGCCGCATCATCGCGTTGTACGGCATCGAGCACGCCGGCCAGCCAGGTGTCGGCCTCGTCCCGTTCGGGCGGCTCCAGATAGCCGATCGCGCCGCCCGCTTCGACGACGGCTCGCAAGACCCTGTGGACCTCGGCACGGAGGGCTTCATCAGCGCTGACCGGCCAGAACAGCTCAATTTTCGGCTTCATAGCCAACCCATTATGGCGAGAAGCGCCGACATTCCCGGTCCGGGGTCCACGCAACCGGCGGCGCCCGCCGACTGGTGCCGGCGGGCGCCGCCAAGCTCAGGCGTGGCTATGCGTCGTAACGCGTAACCGTCGCATGGGTCATGTCGAATGTACATTCCCATCTGTCGAATGTGCCTTCGTAGCCTTTCGCGACTTCCGCGAATCCGTAGGTGTCGGGTTCGCCTTGGCAGGCATAGTGGATTTGCAGCTCCATGGATTTGGTGGCTTTCTTGCAGTAGCCATGACCGCTTGTGCCGTACCAGTAGCCGCGGCATCCATAGGTCCAGTGGTCTTCCGCACTGGCATTGGCCGTTGCTGTCGTCGCACCGAATGCCACGAGAGCCATGGCGATAGTGAGAGTGGTCTTGGCGATTTTGCGGGAACGTAACAGCTGACTTGTCGGAAACTCCATCGCCGAACCTTTCGCTAGGCGAATGTTCACATATCAACAGAGTAAGATCAGCCACTACAAACCAGCCATATAGCCGGCACATGCCGTTAAGCACAGAGAAAGCCCCGGTTCGCGGCGGGTGCCGCGAACCGGGGCCGGTGGGCGCTGATCAGTCGTTGAGGAACAGTTCGATGACCGGTACGGCGACATCCGGGCGGACAACCGGCAGGTCCATGGTCAGGACGTCCGGGGCCAGGCCACCCATCGTCGTGTTCCCGGCCGTCTGGGTGGGGTCGATGACGCGCGTACGGATCTCCGACGCGTCGTGCAGGAACTGGGCGTACTTCACGCGCCCGGCCAGCCCCGGCAGGTGCAGGTGGCGGAACGGCCAGGTGAACACGTGCAGATAGAGCCGGTTACCCCGCTGGGTGTAGCGGCAGTCGGGCGGCGCGGTGAAGCCGCTGGGGCCGCAGCCGTAGACGGAGCGGGAGTTCAGCCGCATCCAGGCGCCGATGTCACCGAGGGTATGGCTGGCGCGGGGGTCGATCTGGCCGCGCCCGTCAGGGCCCACGTTGAGCAGCAGGTTGCCGCCCTTGGCGACGCTGTCGACCAGCATGCGTACGAGCAGGTCAGGGGACTTGTAGTCGAGGTTGTCCCGGTCGTATCCCCAACTGCCGTTGAGGGTCTGGCAGGCCTCCCACGGCACCTCGCGGCCGTCGACGGTCATCGGGCCGGCGGGCTGGTACTGCTCGGGGGTGACGAAGTCGCCCGGGATGTCGAGCCGGTCGTTGACGATGATCCCTGGCTGGAGCTCTCGCACCATCTCCAGCAACTCGGGAGAGCGCCAGTCGTCGGCGCCCTTGCCGCCCCACTCGCCCGGCCTGTTCTTGTAGGAGAAGTCGAAGAACAGGTAGTCGATCCGGCCGTAATCGGTGAGCAGCTCGCGTACCTGGGCGTGCAGGTAGTCGGCGTACTTGGAGACGTCGCGGCCCGCGGTGGCGGCCTTGTACTCCTCGTCATCGCGCTGCGGGTGGCGGGAGTCGACGGGGAACTCGGGGTGGTGCCAGTCGATCAGCGAGTGGTAGAAGCCGACCTTCAACCCTTCGGCGCGTACGGCCTCCACGAACGGCGCGATCAGGTCCTTGCCCCAGGGGGTGCGGGTCACCTTGTAGTCGGTGTGCGCCGAGTCCCACAGGCAGAAGCCTTCGTGGTGTTTGGTGGTGAGGACGATGTAGCGCATGCCGGCCTCCTTGGCCAGCCGCGCCCACCGCACCGGGTCGTACAGGTCGGGCTCGAAGTGGTCGAAGTAGCGCTGGTAGTCCTCGTCGGTCAGCCGTTCGCGGTTCTTCACCCACTCGTGGCGGGCGGGGAGAGCGTACAGACCCCAGTGCACGAACATGCCGAAGCGGGATTCGGCGAACCAGGCGTGGTCCACAACATTCCTTTCAATGAGATTTCACCTGCCGCCGAAACCGCTGGTCGCGATCCCGCGTACGAGATGTTTCTGCAGAATGATGAGCAGCGCCGCGGTGGGCGCCATGGAAATCACCGAGGCGGCCATGATCAGGTTCCACTGGGTGCCCTGCTGGCCGAAGAAGAGATTCAGGCCCAGGGGCACGGTGGCCTTCTCGTCCACCGAGTTGATGATGATCAGCGGCCACATGAAGCTGTTCCAGAAGTTGATGAACGTGAAGACCGCCAGCACCGCGAGCGCGGGCCTGATCAGCGGCAGCATGATGCTGGTGAAGACGCGCACCGCTCCCGCGCCGTCGATGCGGGCGCTCTCGGACATCTCTTCGGGGATGGTCAGGAAGAACTGGCGCAGCATGAACGTCCCGAAGGCGGTGAACGCCCAGGGGAAGATCAGGGCCTGGAAGGAGTCCACCCAGCCGAACCATTTCATCAGCATGAACATCGGCACGACCAGCACTTCCTGGGGGATCATCAGTGTGGCCAGGAAGAGCAGGAACATACCGTCGCGACCGCGCCAGCGCAGCCGCGAGAAGGCGTACGCCGACATGGCCGACGCCACCAGCACCACAAGGGTGCCGCAGACGGCGACGGCGAACCCGTTGAGCACGAACCGCCCGAACGGCAGGTACTCGAACGCCTCGGTGTAGTTCTGCCACCGGAACACCGACCCGAACAGGCTCGGCGGCGACTCGAACACCTCGTCGGGGCGTTTGAACGAGGTGGCCAGCATGTACACCAGCGGCGACAGGAACGCGGCGGCCACCAGGTAGAGCGCGATGTGCGAGATGACCAGCCGGACGCGGCGGACGGCGTGATCAGACATCGTAGTTCACCCATCTGCGCTGGCCGGCGAACTGCACCGCGGTCACGCCCAGGATCAGCACGAACACGATCCAGGCCCCGGCGGACGCGAGTCCGAACTGATAGATCGAGAACCCCTTGTCGAAGACGAACATCATGAGGGTCTCGGTGTCGTTGCCAGGCCCGCCGCCGGTCAACAGGAACGGCTGGGTGAAGACCTGGAACGACGTGATGAGCGTCATGGTCGTGGCGAAGAACAGCGCTGGGGAGATCATCGGCAGCATGATGCGGAAGAACTGCCGCCATGGTCCCGCCCCGTCGATCTGCGCCGCCTCCAGCAGGTGCCGCGGGATGGCGTCCAGCGCGGCCGAGAAGACCAGCATGTTGTAGCCGAACCCCTGCCACACGCTCATCGCGACGACGGCGAACATGGCCCAGCCCTGCTCGCCGAGGAAGTTCGGCGCGTGCACGCCGGTGGCGGCGTACATCGAGCCGTCGATGAGCCCGTTCGGCTGGTAGATCATCCGCCAGACGACCGCGTTGGCCACCATCGGCGTGACCACGGGCAGGAAGAACACCACCCGCAGCGCCTTGCGGCCCCTGATGCGCGGGCCCATCCACACCGCCAACCCCACCGACACGATGAGGTTGAGCGGCAGGTAGAGCACCACGAACAGCAGCGTGTTGAACAGCGACCGCCGGAAGACGGGATCGGTGAACAGCGTCGTGAAGTTCTCCACCCCGGTGAAGGCGCGCTCGCCCACAGCGGGCCACTTGAAGAACGCCATCACCAGGGACAACACGATCGGGAAGAGGGTGAACACCGTCAACCCGATGAGGCTGGGCCCGGCGAACAGGGCCGCGGCCCGCCCATCACGGCGCAGGCGCGGCGGTTTGGCGTCGGCGTGCACGTCGCTCCCTACGCCGGTGCCTGCTGTTGCACCTGGCTGAGTACTTCCGCCCCTGTGGACTGCCCGTTGAAGGCCTGGATGCCGTACTGGGCCAGCAGTTTCTCCACCGGGTCCCAGTTGCTGGTCGTCCGGAACGGCTTCGCCGAGGCGTTGGCGGCGTCGATGACCGGCTTGGAGCCCTCGAAGGCGTTCTCGTACCACTTGTTCTGTACGGACTTGCGCGCGGGATAGGCGCGTCCGACCGAGCCGAGCTGCCCGAGCACCTCGGCGCTGGTCATCGTGCTGACCGCCTTGAACGCTTCGTCAGGGTATGGGCAGGACTGGGAGATGCCGAAGCCGGACCCGGCCGAGTAGCTCTTGGTCCCGTCCGGACCGGCGGGGATGGTGGCCAGGCCCACATCGAACTTGGCCTGCGCCTTGAGCTCCAGAACGGACCAGGGGCCGTTCACCGACATCGCCGCGTTGCCGCCGAGGAACTGGGTCTCGGCCCAGTTGTTGTCCACGCCGGGCACCTTGGGCGCGACCCCCTGCTTGGCGGCCAGGTCCGCGTACCACTGGAAGCCGGCCTTCATTTGCTCGGTGGTGAGGGTGAGCTTGCCGGAGGAGTCCATCGGCTCCGCGCCCGTCTTGGAGAGGATCATCGAGAACATCCCCAGGGCGGAGGGGTAGGCCACGAAGCCGTACTTGCCGCCGGTGGTCAGCTTCTTGGCCGCCGCCTCGAAGTCCGCCACGCTCCAGCCGACCTTCGGCGCTGGCACGCCGGCCGCCTTGAACATGTCCTTGTTGTAGGTGATGATCAGCGAGCCGACGTCGTACGGCAGCGCGTACTGCTTACCGCCCGAGGCCAGCCCGGACATGATCGACGAGTCGAAGTCGCCGATGTCCAGGTTGTTCTTCTTGATCAGGTCGTCCAGAGGACGCATCCCGCTGACGTAGCCGCCCGTGCGCAGGCTCTGCATGGAGACGATGCACGCGGCGCTGCCGCCGGCCAGGCGGGTGCCGAGTTTGGTGAAGTAGTCCTTGAACGGCGACGTCTCGAGGGTGATCTTGATGTTCGGGTACTTCTGGGTGACCTGGTCGGCCACTTTCTGCCAGGCGTTTCGGTCTTCGGTTCCGGACGCCCACATCGACCAGTTGAGCGTCACTGCGCCGTTGCTCGCCTTGTTGCCTCCTGCCGACTCCTGGCTGCCGCCCCCGCAACCTGCCGTTAATCCTCCCGCGATGACCACCGCTGTTGCGACCGCCAGTGATCTCCGACCGCCATACATCCGCCTGCCCATCGCAGCTCCACTCAATAAGCTCGGGGCCGAGTTAATTGTTTCGAAACTAGGGCGTCGCAATCCGTAATGTCAATGAGATCTTGATAGGAAATATCCGATGACTGCTCGCCGAACGGCCGGTCGTGGTGATCTGACTCGCGTCGAGATCCTGGCACTTCTCGGCACCGCCGGCGCCCTGGACCGCCGTCAGATCGCGGTCCGGCTCAAGCTCGGCGACGCGACCGTGCACGAACACACGCGACGCCTGCTGGCCAGCGGTTATCTACGCACTCTGGCCCCGCAGGCCGGGGTGGTCGGGCGGCCGCGCATCCCGCTACAGGTCGTGCCGGAGGCCGCCGCGACCATCGGCGTACGGGTGGCGACCGACCACCTCGTAACCGTTGTAGCAGGGTTGGATGGCCGGACGCTCACATCCGATGTATTGCCCTTCGACTGTCACGCAGACCCGACCTCCCAGATACTCAGGGTCATCGGCCAGTGGCTGGCCGACCCCGCCGTCGGCCCCAGGCTCAAGGCCGCGGGCGTGGCCGTGCCGGCATCCGTCGATGCGGGTTATATCCGGTTCTGTCCGCGTTTTGGGTGGAGCAACCTTCCCCTCGGTGAACGGCTGCGGGCCGAGCTGCCGATCCCGGTGCTCGTCGACAACGACCTCACGGCCAGCACCACCGCAGAACTCCTGTACCGGACCGGACGTGACCATGACGACTTCCTGGTGCTCGGCATCGGCGACGGAGTGGGGATCGGGGCGGTCCTGCGGCGGCGGGTGCATCGCGATCCGAGCGGGCTGTCCGGCGAGTTCGGCCACACGCCGGTCGCCGCCACCGGCCCGCGCTGCGCCTGTGGCGCCCGGGGCTGTCTGGAGACGTTCACCAGCGACGACGGGATCCTGCGCGCCGCCCGTCTCGCGGGCCTCGCCGAGGCGTCCACCACCATCGAGGAGCTCCGCTCACGATGGGTCTCCGGTGAGCGGTCGCTGGCCGGGGTGCTCGCCGAGGTCGGCGCCGTACTCGGGCGGGCCGTCGCCGGTGTCGTCAATCTGCTCGGCACGCCCACCATCGCGGTCATCGGCGAGAACCACGTGCTCTGGCCGGGCCTGGAGCCCGGGTTCTCCGCCGTGATGCGGGCCAGTCAGGTCACCGCGGCCTACCGCGTCCAAGTGATCGTCCGTCCGTGGAGCGACGCCCAGCACGCGCTCGGCGCCGCCGGTCTGGCGCTCGCCGCTCCGGACACGCTTCTTGCCGGATGACCAGGGTGGTGCTGGTTCACTCCGGCGATGACGCGTTCCAGGCGGCCGGGCTCTGCCGCCACCGCTCGATGGCCTGCCGGAGGGCCTCGCTCACGAGGAGAAGGAGTTCGGCGGAGGACTCGAAGCGGGCGCCCGCCGGGGTCGCGGCCCCGAGGATCTCGCTTCCGCGCTGCGAGGCGGCCACCAGGGCCTGGTTCACCTCCACCGCCGCGACGATGGACCGGACCCAGATCCCGTCGTCGATGACGTAGCGTTCGCGGCGCCCGCCGGGAACCCGTTCGCGGCTGAGCAGTCCCTGCTGTTCGAGGTAGGTGACGGCGTGCGAGACCGACGCCGGGCTGACGCGGAGCCGCTGGACCAGTTCGGCGGCGGTGAGGCTGCCGGAGTCGGTGATGTACAGGCAGGCCATCACCCTGGCCACCATCCGGGCCATCCCCTGCTGGATGAGGAGATCGGTGAAGAACTCCGTGAAGTCCTGGACGGCTTGGGGGTCACGCCCATGGCCGCTGTCGGGGACCGGTGGTGGCGGCGGCTGGGCCTGCTTGTGCCGGCGCGCACGGTGCCGGGTGGCCTCGTGTGCCCGGTCCGCCCCGTAATCGTCGGGTCCGCCGTTGCGGGTGACCTCGCGCATGATGGTCGAGGCGGGCCGCCCCAGACGCCGGCCGATCTCCGCGTATCCGTGACCCTCGGCCAGCCACGCGGCGATGTGCTGTCGATCCTGGCCGGTCAGTCTGCCTCCGGGCATCGGTGCTCGTCTCCTGTCGCTCGGCCTGCGCGAACAGTATGCATTCACTCGCAGCCCATTGCAATTCTCATCCATTGCGTTCATTGTCAGACCCATTGCAATGGAAAGCCTGTTTTGCAGGCTAGATGCCCTTGAACTGTGTGTTGACGTATTTCTAAACGCAATGTACTGTCCCAGACGTTCAGCGATTCCCGAACGTTCGTGTGCGCAAGGAGATTGATGATGGAAACTGGCAAGGGCGGCTTCTCCGAGGCGGGGTTGCGCAGGCTTCGTGAGGTGCTGGCGCGGCATGTGGAGTCGGGGAAGATTCCCGGGCTTGTCGCCCTGGTCGGCCGGGGCGGTGTGACGCATGTCGAGGCGCTCGGGACGATGCGTCATGACGGTGGCGCGCCGATGCGCCGGGACACCATCTTCCGGATGGCCTCGACGTCCAAGCCGGTCGCGATGGCGGCGGCGATGGTCCTGCTGGACGAGTGCCGGCTGCGGCTGGATGACCTGGCAGAGCAGTGGCTGCCCGAACTCGCCGACCGGCAGGTGCTGAAGCGGATCGACAGCCCGCTGGACGACACCGTGCCGGCCCGGCGGCCGATCACCGTACGAGACCTCCTGACCTCCACCTTCGGGCTCGGCATGGACATGACGGCACTGGGCACCCCGATCATGGGCGCGATCTTCGAGCAGGGCCTCACCCCCGACCTGCCGGAGCCGATGCCCGGACCGGATGAGTGGATACGCCGTCTCGGCACGCTGCCGCTGATGTACCAGCCCGGCGAGCGCTGGCAGTACCAGATCAGCCACGACGTGCTCAGCGTGCTGGTGGCCAGGGTCACCGGCCAGCCGTTGGAGACGTTCCTGCGCGAACGCGTCTTCGGCCCGCTGGGCATGGCCGACACCGCCTTCCACGTACCCGCCGACAAGATCGACCGGCTGCCGACCCTGTACGCCCCCGACCCGCAGACCGGCGAGTTCCACGTGTGGGACGAGGCCGAAGGCGGACGCTGGAGCCGCCCTCCCGCCTTCCAGGGCAGCGGCGGCGGACTCGTCTCCACCGTCGACGACTACCACGCCTACTTCCAGATGCTGCTCAACGGCGGGACGCACGACGGCCGGCGGATCCTGTCCCGGCCCGCCGTCGAACTGATGACCACCAACCGCCTCACCCCCGAACAGAACGCCGCCCGCACCGCCATGGCCACCGACAACGTCCACCTCTCCTACGGCCAGGGCCAGCACGGCGGCTGGGGCATGGGCATGGCGGTACGCACCTACCGCGGCGACTACGCCCCCATCGGCCAGTTCGGCTGGGACGGCGGCAGCGGCACCTCCACCTACGCCGACCCGAGCAACCAGCTCACCGGACTCCTGCTCACCCAGGTCGGCATGTCAGTCCCGAATTCAGCCCGGCTCATCCACGACTTCTGGACCACGCTCTACCAGGCACTCGACGACTGATACGTGGGTGGTGGCCTACGGTCGTCGGGCCACCAAGAGCAGCCGGGGGCTGCCGAGCCGGAACGGTGTGCCGTCGGCGTCGCCGTACAGTTCGACGCCGTTGAACCCGGCCTCGGTGACCAGCCGGACGACCTCCGCCGCGGTGTAGACGTACTGCACGGAGGTCCCGCAGTGCTCCTGCCTACCCCGGCGGAAGGTGAACGAGGTGAGCCAGCGGCTGTTCGCCGCGTCGTACTCGTTGACCGAGACGGCCTCGACCCCGCCGAACGTCATCGGCGGCTCTTCCAGGGTCAGGTTCGGCAGCAGTGACTCGGCCACGAACCCGTAGTCCAGGATGAGCGTGCCTCCGGGCACGACGAGCCCGGCGAGGCCCGCGAGGAACCCCTGCGTGCCGGCGTGCTCCAGGTAGCCGAAGGCGTTGCCCATGCACATCGCCGCTTCGGCCCGGACCTCGGCGGGAAGCGCCCGCATGTCGCCTTGGCGCAGATCGAGGTCGAGCCGCTCGCCCGCGGCGGCGGCGCGGGCGTGGGCGATGGCCTCGGCCGAGACGTCCAGGCCGGTGACCTGGTAGCCGCGCCGGGCGAGTTCGAGGGCGTGCCGGCCGCTGCCGCAGGCCACGTCCAGCACCCGGGAACCGGGGCGGAGCCCGGCCAGGCGGGCGACGAAGTCAACCTCGGCGGCGGTCATCCACTCGGGTACGGCCGCCCGCCAGAAAGCGTTGGGCAGTTCGGTGAAGAAGTCCGCGTACCACGCGGACAGGGAGTCGTGCGACATTTCCGTGTGCTCCAGATCAGGTGCGCGGCGACCGGCACCGCGCGGACGAGACAATCTCCGCGAGACCGGGGCACGACGAACCCGTGCGTTCACACGCACCACACTGGCCGCCGGAACGGCCGTCTCGTCATCCGCCCCGGAGTGACCGGGCGGTGACCATGGCATCGCCTTCTCGTGATCGGCCGGGCCTGACCCGGCAGGAGCAACCAGAGCCAGCGTACGATCCACCCCACCGGCTCTTCAACGGGATAACCGGCCGGGACGCCCGCCGGCCGCCATGACGGCGATCGGCAGGCGACGTGCACGAGCACGTGGGGGGTTGGGCATATGCCCGGCTAAGAGGCGGGTTCGTCGTCGTAGAAGATGACGATCCGTGCGGTGTGCCGGTCGTCCTCGATCGGTTCGCCCGGTGACCGGCGGCCGGTGGCCAGAATGTCGCCGGTGCGGGGATCGACGACCCGGTAGGCCACGGGCAGTTCGTCCTCCCGCTTGAGACGGAGAGCGCCGCCGTGTTCTTGGTAGACGACGTGCAGCCGGCCTGGCACGCGCAGGGTTCGCGGGCTGATGAAGGTCTGCCAGTCCGGCTCCATGTCGGTGGTGGGCAGGCCGTCGAGGATCTTGCCGAGGAGGCCGACGTAGGTGGATCCCTCGAAGTCGAGGGACTCGCGCCAGCCGCCGGAAGGGGCCAGGAAGTACGGTTCGTGGCCGGGTTCGCCGTCGTGCAGCCTCCACTGCCAGATGTTGGCGCCACCGTAGACCACGCCCATGGTGCCGCCCGCGCACAGGTTGCTCCACGCCTCGTGGCCCTGCCACCAACCGGCGGCGTTGGTGGCCGAGCGGGTCTGCTCGTAGGTCGGCTCGCCGTTGGCGACGGCCTTGATGGGGGTGTTGCGCCACATGTCGGCCACCCGTTCGGGGACGTGCTCGCCGCCGTGGCCGGTCTGGCACCACTGGAAGTCCAGCCACTCGGCGTCCTGCCAGGCCCGGTTGTCGCCATGAGGGCGGTAGTGGATGCCGGTGGGCTGGGCGTAGCAGTCCCAGGCGTGGACCTCGGCGCCACCGGCCGGGATCTGCGGCTCGTGGCCGGAGCCGTCGGCCCCCACCAGGTAGATCGCCGGTCGGGCGCCGTAGCGGGCCACCAGGTAGCGGCAGTAGCGGGCGTACTCGGCGGGCGGGACGACGGTCCCGGCCACGTCCAGGCCCTTCCAGCCGAACCCCTGGAAGACCGGTTGCAGCACGGGGACGATCTCGTGCTCGACGAGGATGTCCAGCAGTCGGTCCAGGTACTGGAAGTAGGCGGGGTTGAGGGCGTTGATGTGGCCGGTGGGCAGGTCCTCGAAGGCGACGTCGAACCCCGTGTCGGCGCCGCGGTCGCGCGGTCCGACCGCGCGCATGTCGGGTTGGACGGACATGAGCAGCACCGCGTTGAAGCCCTTGGCCTGCCGGTCGGCCGCGTAGACGCGCACCTGTTCCTCGGTGGCGCGCCAGGGCAGCCCCCAGGCGGTGTCGGCCACGAGGATCGCCGGGGTGCCGTCGGCGTGGACGAGGTTGCGTCCGCCCGGTGACATCGTCCAGAAGCCGTGGCGCTGGAAACGATTGGTCGCCGGGCCGCCGGGTTCGACCTCGACGAACCCCGTCGCTCCGCGAAGACCGGGATCGTCGAGGGACGCGTCGGACGTCCACTGCCAACGCCCGTGCGGCAGCGGCGAGCTGAAGCGGATACGCCAGGTGCGGCCGCCGTCGTGGAAGGCGGGCCGGCGCAGGGTGAGACCGTTGTCGTGGGTGAATTCAGCCCAGACGTCTACACCGGTGTAGGCGTCGGGGATGTCGGCGGAGGCGGTGAGGGTGATCTCCGCTTCGCGCCAGGCGCCGCGGACTTGAGTGACTTCGCCCATCAGCCGTCGACCTCGGCGCTCAGCAGGGCCTTGCGGGCGATGCGCTGCGCGGCCAGGGCGTCCTGGCGGGCCTGGGCCTCGGCGAGGGCGTCGACGTCGAGGATCTGCAGGGCGCGCCAGATGGTACGCATGACCTCGACGCCGGCACGGGCCGCCTCGACGGAGTCCTCGCGGAAGGGGAACTGGTCGAGCTGCCAGACGCCCTGCCAGCCGGCCTGGCGCAGGGTGTGGAAGAACTCGAAGGTCTCCACCAGGTGGATGGAGCCGACGACCATGTCGTCGTCCCAGCCGCGGAAGTTGTCGTTGACGTCGATGGCGTACAGACGGTCGTGGTCGAGGATGAGCTGGGCGGCGTCGGCGGGGGATTCCAGGCCGTAGAGGGAGTGGCCGAAGTCGAGCAGGATGCCGACGTTGGGCACGTCCATCTTCTCGATGGCCAGCAGGGTGCGGGCCGCGGAGGAGAAGGTCATGCGGTTGCGCGGCTCGCGCGGCTTGTACTCGATGGCGAAGCGCAGGTCGGGATGGCGCTGCGCGAGCTCGCGGACGGCGTCGATGGACATCGCCCACAGGGCCTTGTAGTCGGCCTGGAAGGGGTAGTCCCAGCCGTCCTGGCCGGGCCAGAGCTTGACGTAGTCGCAGCCGAGCCGGCGGGACAGGTCCGCCGCGTCGCTGACCAGCTCGATCGCGGCGCGCCGGACCTCGGGGTCGGGGTTGGTGAAGCCGCCGCGACTGAACTTGCGGGTGTAGATCTCGGGCGTCAGGGCGATGGCGCGCAGCCCGTTGGCCTTCAGCCGCTCTTCCAGAAGCGCCACGTCGAGGTCGGCGGGGTTGAACGGGTAGTTGATGTCGACGACCGACAGGCTGCCGACCTGGCCGGCCCGGTCGACGGCCTCCAGCGTGGAGACGGGCGGGCCGTAGCCGTCGGTGGCGTAGCGGTCGCGGAACTGGCCGAAGTGCCAGAGTCCCGCGCCGAAGAGAGGTTCTGCGGCCATGGAACGGTTCCTATCCCTTGACGGCGCCGGCCAGGGCGCCTTGTGTGAAGAATCGCTGGAACATCAGGTAGACGATGAGAACGGGCAGGATGGACATGATGATGAAGGCGTTGAGCTGGCCGTAGTTGGAGGCGAACTGCGACTGGAAGGCCTGCAGCGCCAGCGGCACGGTGCGCACCTCCTGGTCCTGCAGCAAGACCAGAGCCATGCCGTACTCGTTCCAGGTCGCGACGAAGTCCAGGATGAACAGCGCGGCCAGCGCCGGCTTCGCGAGCGGCAGGCACACGCTCAGGAACAGCCGCCAGTTGCCGGAGCCGTCGATGCGGGCGGCCTCGTCGAGCTCTAGCGGCAGCGAGCGGAAGAACCCGTACAGGAAGAACACCTGGTACGGGATGCCGAAGGCGAGATACGGCAGGATGATGCCGTTGGTGGAGTTCAGCAGGCCCATGCTCGACAGCGTGGTGAACATCGGGGCGAGGGCCACCTGGACCGGGACCATCGACCCCAGGGTGATCACGATGAGCAGGGCCCGATGCCGCTTGAAGCGCAACCGGGCGATCGCGAAGGCGGCGGCGGCCGACACCAGCAGCCCCAGCGGCACCTTGATGAGCGCGATGTAGGCGCTGTTGGCGGCAACGGTCCACAGCTCGCCGCGTTCGGCGGCGTTGGCGTAGTTGTCCCAGTGCCACACCTCCGGCAGGGCCCAGATGGAGCTGTGGCCGATATCGGCGGTGGACTTCAACGACGTCAAGACCATGAAGGCGAACGGCGCCAGCCAGACCAACGCGCTGATGACCAAGGCGATCCACAGCCCGATGAGGGGGTAATTGGTACGGC
Organism: Nonomuraea sp. NPDC049141; assembly: GCF_040648415.1. NCBI lineage: Bacteria > Bacillati > Actinomycetota > Actinomycetes > Streptosporangiales > Streptosporangiaceae > Nonomuraea > Nonomuraea sp. NPDC049141. The sequence goes on along the minus strand of NZ_JBEZDR010000005.1, from coordinate 611,014 downwards.
GGACCGCGCTCATCGCTCGTCCTCCTTCAGGGTCCACATCAGGTACGGCAGCACGAGCGCCAAGGTGATCAGGAGCAGGACGACGGCGAGGGCGTTGCCGCCGCCGAAGTTGTGGTTGATGAACGACTGGCTGTAGGACCACAGGGCCAGGACCTGGCTGGACTGGGCGGGGCCGCCGTTGGTCATGCCGACGATGAGGTCGAACACCTTCAGCGAGCTGATGACGGTCAGGACCAGGACGACCGTGAAGGTGGGCCGCAGAGCCGGCAGGGTGACGTTGCGGAAGGTCTGCCAGGCGGAGGCGCCGTCGAGCTTGGCCGCCTCCACCAGGTCGACGGGCACCGTCTGCAGCCCGGCCAGGAAGAGCACCATGGAGAAACCGGTGGTCTGCCAGACGAAGGCGACGAAGACCGAATAGAGCGCGATCTGCGGGTCGCCGAGCCAGTCCTGAATCCACGACGACAGGCCGAGCGAGGTCAGCGTCCCGTTGACCAGGCCGGAGTTCGGGTTGTACATCCAGGTCCACATGGTCGCCACGGCGATCGAGGCGAGTACGGCGGGGATGTAGAACACCGACCTCAGCAGGTTGCGTCCCAGCAGCCTGCGGTTGAGGGCCAGGGCGAGCAGCAGGGCCAGCACGGTGGGCACGATGAGCGACAGCACCACCCAGATGAGGCTGTTGCGCAGGGCGGTGTGGAAGACGGTGTCGTTGGTGAGGATGTCCCGGTAGTTGGCCAGCCCCGCCCACACCTGCGGCACGGTGGGGAAACCGTTCCACCGCATGAAGCTCAGGTAGACGGCCGAGACGATCGGGAACAGCAGGAACACCGCGTACAGCGCCAAGGCCGGGGCCAGGAATGGCAGCGCGCCCAGGATCGGCATCTTCCCCCGTCTTCGTCGGGGGTGGTGAGGGCGATGATCGGTGGGGCGTGGCGTGGCCGGGGCGGTGGACACGGTGGCCATGGCCGCTCCTTGTCGGTTGATTGTTCGGTGCCGGTGGGGCCTGGCAGGTCAGTTCTTATGGGTGTCCATGAACTTCTGCAGCAGCGCGCCGGCTTCCTTGGGCGCGATGGAGCCGCTGGTGACCCCGTTCTGGATGCGCCAGTACTCGGTCGTCACGTCCGTCGGGAAGTTCTGGTCATTGTTGAGGAAGAAGCCCTTGGCCTGACCCGTGAGCTGGGCGATCTGGGCGTTGATGGGCTGAAGGGCGTTGGCCGACTTGCTCTCCTTGTTGACCGGCAAGGAGGAGAAGACGCCCAGGTACTTCCCCTCGACCGGCGCGGAGGAAAGGTAGTCCAGGAACTTGGCGGCCTCGTCGGGGTGCTTGCTGCTCTTGCTGATGTACATGCCTTCGAAGAAGCCGTAGAGCCGGCCGGTGCCCGTCGGCATCGGGAAGACGCCGACGTTGTTCTGATCGTCGCCGGCGTCGACGTTCTGCTGGGTGAACCAGTCGCCTTCGAGCTGCATCGCCGACTTGCCGGAGTTGAACAGGGCGGCCGCCTCGGCCGCCGGCAGCCCGGCGAAGCCCTTGTTGAAGTAGTTGGCGGACCACTGCTTGAGCTGCTCGAAGGACTTGTCGACGCAGGGCTGGCCGGCCCAGCTCGTCGCGCGGGTGTTGAGCTTGTCGCCCAGCTCGGCGCCGCAGTTGGTCTCGATGAAGGTGTCCAGCAGGCGCATGACGTGCCAGTTGTCCTTGCCGCCCATGGAGATCGGCGTGAGGCCCGCGTCCTTGAGCTTCTGCGCCGCCGCGGCCCACTCCGCATAGGTGGTGGGCGGTGCGCTGATGCCCGCCTTGGCGAACTGGTCCTTGTGGTAGTAGACGACCTCTGTCCGCTGCGTCCAGGGGATGCCGTGGTGGCCGCCGTACTGGGTGAACGCGGACAGCGTGGCGGCGTTGAAGCGGTTGTTCCACTGGTACTGCTGGTAGTACTTGCTGAGGTCGAGGCTCACGCCGGACTTGACCAGCTCACCCCCGAGACCGGGTCCTGCCCAGTTGTAGTAGATGTCCGGACCCGAGGTGCTGCCGGCCGTGGTGCGTAGCGCGTCCTTGTGGGCGTCCACGGCTCGGTACTGCAGATCCACCTTGATGTTCGGGTTCTGCTTCTCGAAGTCGGCGATGATCGACTTCAGTGCGGCGCCCGCCGTGTCGGCGTTCTGCGTGACCATCCACCAGCTGAGCTTGACCTGGCCCCCGCTCCCGCTGGTCGCACCGGTGTCTTGCACACGGCCGCTACAAGCGGCCAGGAGCAGCACGGAGGCTGCCAGCGCCGCGGCTTTCGTTGGGATGTTCATGTGCGTCTCCAAGAGCAGGGGAGAGTATTCGGTAGCGATTCGTGAGGCGCGCTCGGGTACGTCAACGTCGCCATGCGACGTTTCCGCTGGTCGGAGGACCATCGTAGGAGCGAAAGCAGAGTGTGAATATCTATTCAATGCTGCTTTGCTATTCAGCCGGAATGTAACGTCGGCGACTGCGCCCGTCAAGGAGCCGGCGCGTAAGTGATCATCACCCCCTCGTTGACACGAATCCGCCGACGGCCGTAGCTTCTAGTTATGTCTAGTCGCTATGGAATATATATTCACATCGGTGATGTCGATGCTCGCCCCTGATCTGGTGCGAGCGGCCGCCTACCGCAAGACGGTCGAGCGCATCCGGGAGACCGACCGGGAGAGCGCCGCGGCAGAGCTGGACCGGTTGGCCACGGACGTGCGCCGGAGCATCATCCAGACCATCGGTCGGGCCGGCATGGGACACATCGGCGGCGATCTGTCGGTGACCGACATCTTGGTGTCCTGTTTCTACGGAGCGTTGTCCGTCGACCCTGAGCGTCCGCACTGGTCCGGGCGCGACCGGTTCGTGCTGAGCAAGGGCCACTGTGCCGCCGCGCTCTACTCGACCCTGGCCCAGTGCGGCTTCTTCGCCCCGGCGGAGCTGGAGACGTTCATGGCGCCGCTGTCGGCGTTGAACGGCCATCCCAACCGGCTCAAGGTTCCCGGGGTCGAGACCAACACCGGCGCGCTCGGGCACGGCCTGCCGGTGGCGACCGGCTGTGCGCTGGCGGCCCAGCTGGATGGTCTGAGCTGGCGTACCTTCGTCGTGCTGGGCGACGGTGAGCTGCAGGAAGGCAGCAACTGGGAGGCCGCGATGGCCGCCTCTCACCATGGCCTGTCGTCGCTGACGGCGATCGTCGATCGCAACCGGCTGCAGCAGGGCGCCAGGACGGAGGAGACCAACGCTCTCGGCGCTCTGGGGGACAAGTGGCGCAGCTTCGGCTGGGAGGTGCGCGAGATCGACGGTCATGACCACCAAGCGCTGCTGCGGGCGATGAACGGCTCGCTCACCGGCCGGCCGGTCGTCGTCATCGCCGACACGATCAAGGGGAAGGGCGTTTCGTTCATGGAGGACAGGGTGGAGTGGCACCACAAGGTGCCCAGCCCGGACCAGGTCGAGACGGCGCTGGCGGAGCTGGCACGATGACCCTCACCGAGCAGCAGGCCGTCTTCGACTGCCGCCAGGACTTCGCCGACGAGTTGCTGGCCCTGGCCGGCGCGGACGAGCGGATCGTGGCGGTGTGCAACGACTCCGTGGGCTCCAGCAATCTCGTCGGGTTCCGTGAGCGCTATCCCGACCGCCTGATCAACGTTGGCATCGCCGAGCAGGATCTTGTGGGCGTGGCCGCCGGTCTGGCGAACGCGGGCAAGATCCCTTTCGTGTGCGCGGCGGCGCCGTTCCTGACCGGACGGGCCCTGGAGCAGATCAAAGCCGATGTCGCCTACAGCGAAGCCCATGTCGTGCTCTGCGGGCAGAGCCCCGGCATGGCCTATGGCGAGCTGGGGCCGACCCATCATTCGATCGAGGACCTGTCCTGGATGCGCGCGGTCGCGAACCTGGACGTGATCATCCCGGCCGACCCGGTGCAGACCCGGGCCGCCGTACGCTGGGCGGCGGCCTCACCAAGGCCCTCCTACCTGCGCATCCCACGCTTCAAGGTGCCGGTCGTCACTCCCGACGACGCGCCGTTCGAGCCGCGCCGCGCCGTGCTGCTGCAGGACGGCGGCGACGCCACCGTCATCGCGATCGGCTCGCTGACCTCCCGCGCTCTGGAGGCGGCGGCCCGGCTGCGCGGCGAGGGCGTGTCGGTGCGGGTGCTCAACATGCCCTTCCTCGAACCGCTGGACGAGGAGGCCGTCGTCGCTGCGGCCCGCGAGACCGGCCGGATCGTCACGGCCGAGGAGGCCACGGTCAGCGGGGGCCTGGGCGCGGCGGTGTCGGCGGCCGTCGTCACCCACCACCCGGTGCCGATGCGGATCCTCGGCGTGCCCCGCGTGTTCGCGCCGACCGGTGACACCGCTTTCCTGCTCGACCACTTCGGGCTGTCGGCCGAGGGCATCGTGGCCGCGGTGAAGGACCTGCTGCGCCAGGGCTAGGTGGTTCTACCGGTGAGGCCAATACAACCGTGGACCAGCGGCCGCGGTCTGGTGCGGTTCGGTGTCGGCGAGCTGGGCGCGGACATAACTGGCGTCGGGGTGCGCGAGCTCGTCGAGAATGACGAGGGCTTGCCGCCAGGTGTCGCGGGCGGTGTCGTGCTCGCCGTCGGTGTGGTGGGCGTTGCCGAGACGGATCAGCGCCTCGACTTCGCCGATGCGATCGCCCAGCTCCAGGTGCAGCTTGAGCGCCTGCCGGTGACAGCATTTGGCCAGGTCGTACTGACCGAGGTGGTGGTGTGCGTACCCAAGGCCGTCGAGAGACGCGGCCTGACCGTTGAGGTCGCCGAGTTCCTCGAACAGGGTGAGGGCTCGCCGGCAGTACCCGAGCGCTCGGTTGTGGTGTCCGAGGAGGGCGTGGCAGTTGCCGACCCCGTTGAGCGCCTTGGCGTGTCCAGGGCGGTGGCCGGCCGTTCGGAACAGGTCGAGGGCTTGCTCCGCGTGGTCGAGTGCCTCCCGGTAGCGACCCTGTCGCGACAGCGCCCAGGTGAGCTCGTGATGTGCGTGCGCCTGGCCAGGCTGATCGGCGAGCTCGACGGCCAGGCCGAGGGCCCGCGCAGCGTGTGTGTGGGCGCTGTCGAAGCGGCCGAGCAGGGTGAAGGCGCGGCTGAGGTGGCGGTGGGCGTGGGCTTGTCCGCGAGGATCGGCCAGCCGGCGCGAAGCGTCCAGGGCGGCCTGCTCGACGGTGACCCAGTCGAGCAGCAGGCCGCGCCATCGCAGGAATGCGCTCAGTGTCCAGGCCAGGTGCCGCACGGCTTCGTCGTACCTCTCGGCGGCCGCCTCCGCCACGGTCGCGAGCAGCACGGGGTGTTCGACGGTGAACCAGGTCAGCGCCTGCTCGGACCCGGCCATCGCCTCGGCGGTCACCCCCGGCGCGGCGGGGGCGTGCGCGATCGGGCGTCGGTGTGGGGCCAGCAGCAGTGTCGCGGCATGAGCGGTGTGCAGGTAGTGGTCGAGCAGCCGGCGGAACGCTTCCTGCCGGTCGGGTTCGGTGTCGATGGCGTGGACAAGCTCGACCGTGTAGGCACGGAGCAGGTCATGCAGGGTGTACCGGCCGGGCTGGTGTTCGATGATCAGGTGCGCGCCGGCCAGTTCGGCCAGCAGCGGCCGGACCTCGTCCACGGCCACGCCGGCCAGGCTGGCCGCGGCGGGTGGGGCGAGGTCCGGGCCGGTGAGCACCCCCAGGAACCGGAACAACCGTGCGGCCGCGGGACTCAGCGCGTCGTAGGACCAGGAGAACACCGCCCGCGGATCGGTGGCCGCGTCTTGACCGGCCAGGGCGTCGAGCCGACCACGGGCGTCGCTCAGTTCGCCGGCCAGCGCGGTGAGGGGGAACGCGGGGTGGGTGGCGGCTCGGGCGGCCACGATCACCAGGGCGAGAGGTAGCCCCGCACACCGGGCGATGATCTCATCCACCGCTTGGGGCTCGGCTGCCATCCGGGCCGGCCCCAGGCGGTGGACCAGCAACTCGTGTGCCTCGGCGTCCGACAGCGGATCCAGCCTCAGCGGGTGGGCGCCCTCCGAGGCGACCAGGCCGGAGAGCTGGTTGCGGCTGGTCACCACCACCAGGCAGCCTGGTGCGCCGGGCAGCAGCGGACGGACCTGCTCGGCGTCGCGGGCGTTGTCCAGCACCACCAGCATCCGGCGGTCCGCCAACAGACTGCGGTACAGGCCGGCCTGCCTGTCCGGGTCGGCCGGGACACGGTCCGGTGGCACCCCCAGCGCGTCCAGGAATCCGGCCAGCGCCTCCGCCGCACCCACGCAGGACCCGCCCGGGTCGAAGCCTCTCAGGTTCACGTACAACTGCCCGTCACCGAATCGGTGGCGTACCCGATGCGCCCAACGCATGGTCAGTGCGGTCTTGCCCACCCCCGCGATACCGGCGATCACGGAGACCCGCACCCGCCCGGGGCCGAGCAGGTCGTCCAGCCGATTGAGGTATCCGGTGCGGCCGGCGAACGCCTGCACCTCCGCCGGGAGCTGGGCCGGCTGCGGACGCTCCGACACGTGAACATCCTGTGGCTCGGGCACTGAGGGAGCCGTCGGCGCGCCGGCTGCGAGAGTGACGGCTTCTCCGCGGAGGATGGCCGTGTGCAGTGAGCGCAGCTCGGGACCGGGCTGGGCGCCGAGTTCGTCGTCGATTCGCCGGCATGCCCTCGCGTAGACCTCCAGAGCTTCCGCACCGCGGCCGGCCAGGCTCAGCGCCTGGATCAGCCGGACCACCAGGGACTCCGCCAGCGGGTAGTGGACGATCAGCTCCTCAAGGCGCTCGATCACCGGTGAGTAGCGGCCCAGCTCCAGCTCGGCCTCGGCCCAGTCGGTCAACGCACCCAGCCGCTGTTGCCGGAGCCCTTCGCGGACCCGCGCCGCCCACGCCCCGCTCATCCCGTCCAGTGGGGCCGACCGCCACAGGCCGACGGCCTCGGCAAACAGGGCGGCGCGCTCCGGCCGGCGGCGGTGATGGGCGCGCGCCCGCTCGACCAGCCGGCGAAACCGGTGAAGGTCGATGCGATCGAGGTCCATGATCAGCTGGTAGCCGTCCGCCCGGCGCTCCAGCGCGAGCTGTCCATCCTCGGGATGCCGCGCCCGTTCCAGCACACGGCGGGAGCGGGCGACATAGGTGTGCAGCACCTTGCGGGGTTCGCGCGGTGGGGCGTCGTCCCATATTCGGTCGATGAGCGTCTCTGTGGGCACCGGGTGCCCGGCGTCGACGGCCAAGGACGCGAACAGGATCCGTTGCTTGGCCGGCCCGAGATCGACGCTCTGGCCGCCGACCACCAACTCGAACGCGCCCAGCAGCCGAAACTCCACGGTGCATCCCCCCATTGGCGCGGAAACCGCGAACGCCATCGAACCACAATTGCCGACGGCCATTCAAGAAAGGCGAAAGCTTTTCGAAGGCGATCCTATTTACTCTTTGTCACGTCCGCGCTCGTAAATCGACTCGCAGAGTAGAAAGGACATCTCACATGAGACGAAGATTGGCGGTGCCCGTTCTGGCGGTACTGCTTCTGGCGCTCGGCGCAGGAGGCGGGACAAGCGCGTCCGCCGCCTCCGCGTCGAGTGCCGAGCTGGCCGACAGGTTCGCGGCGAGCATGGGGCTTCATGCCGTGCCGGTCGCGGTGGAGGCCGACTTGACGTACTACCTCTTCTTCACCAGAGCAGCGGGAAGCCTGGACTTCTGCCTCGATGCGAAAGCCCAGACCATCGGCAACGGCGGCATCGTCCAGCTCTGGACCTGCAACGGCGGGAACCAGCAGCAATGGGCGTTCTACCGCAACGTCGGTACGTACACGTACTTGAAGAACAGGGCGTCACCGGCCGGCCGGACACTCGTGCTCGACGCGAAAGCCCAGACGATCGGAAACGGTGGCACCATCCAGCTCTGGGACTACAACGGCCAGGCCCAGCAGCGGTGGGCACCGTACGGTAACGACGCCTTGAGGAATGTCGCCTCCCCAGCGGGGCACAATTACGTCCTCGACGCGAAGGCGCAGGAAATCCGCGACGGCGGCAAGATTCAGCTCTGGGAATACAACGGAGGGCCTCAACAGCAATGGGACACGGTGCAATGGGACGTCGGTCCGTGAATCGGTGATACGGGCGGGGAGCGGCATCAGTCTCGCTCCCCGCTCTTGGGATCAGGTTCGCTGGGCATGTCACCACGCTGATCGACCGGTTCGAGGGCAAGGACCTTCGACGGTGTCGCCCCACCCTCATGATCACGCCCGCCCGCGCCACTGCCTCAGCCCCGGGGCAGCACTGTCGACTTCGTTACCTTCCTGGCTGCCTGGCCCCCGAGCAGGTCACTGCGACGGTCGACCATCGCCTCCTCAGGGACGCGCACGATCAGATGATCTTCGACGGCCGGGTCTCCCGCGAACTCGACCCGGCCAAGGGCTACGTGCGGTGCGTGTGGTGGCATCGTGGCTGGATACGTTTCGCCGAAGACAGCGGTGGCAACCTGCTCTGCATCGACCTCGCGCCCGCTCACCACGGAAGCCGCGGTCAGGTGATCCAATGGGAGACCCACGGCGGACCGTACGGCCCCCAAGCCTGGTCGTTCGAGGATCACCTGCGCAAACACCATGACACGCTGATCAGCGTGCAGCATACCTACGACGTGCAGGGACGGCTGGGACGCCCCTGCTGACGGCCGAGCGCATGTGACTCGCCCTCGGGAACCCCAGAGAAGCGTTGCGTCTAGCCGGCGGCGGACGCAGGGCAGAACACCGATACGAGGGCCTGATCGACGCGCCTCCCAACAGCGCCGCGCTCGGCATCGTCTGCGGCCACCGTCACGGAGACCGCGAACTGCAGCTTCCCGTCCGGGGAGGTGTAGGTCACGGCGACGAAGCCGGGAGCGCTGCCGCCGCGTGGCTGGAAGCTGGGGTTACCCTCGCACAGGCCGCCCTTCGGCGGCGGCTGCTGGCCGGGCGCCGGGTCGGTGATCACTTTTTGCAGGGAGTCCGGCAGCAGTCTGCCCTGAACGAAGGCGCGTTCGAAGGCGCTGATGTCGTGCGCGGTGGAGATCACGCCGCCGGCGCCCAGCATGGTGGTGGCGTTGAGCTTGTCGACATCGAGCAGCTTGCCCGTCTCATCCACCATGTAGCCGTGCCCATGCGGGCCCTTGATCCCCTCGGCGGCCTTGACCGGCAGGTAGGTGTCTCGCATGCCCAGCGGGGTGAAGATCCTCCGCTTGAGCTCGGTCGCCAGCGAATGCCCGGTCAGCTTCTCGATGATCATGCCGACCAGGATGTAGTTGGTGTTGGAGTAGTTGAAGGTCCCGATCTCCGATGGCCGTTGCCGCTTGCGGGAGGCGGCCAGCAAGTCGGCGGGGCGATACGTGATCGTGGTGTCGAGCGGGTCGATGTCGGGGGTGAGGAAGTCGGGGATGCCCGAGGTCTGCTGGATCAGGTCGCGTACCGTGATCTCGTCGGCCCGTTCCACGAGATCCTTCTCCGCCACCTCGGGGAGCAGCTCGCTGAGCTTGTCGTCCAGCTTCAGCTTCCCGCTCCGCACGAGTTGCAGGGCCGCGGTGGCGGTCATGTTCTTGCTCTGTGAGCCGATCCGGTAGCGGGCGGTGGAGGGGATCGCGCCACCGTCGCCGTCGAGCAGCTGGGATCCGGCCGATCCCTTTCCGGCCCGCTTGCCGTTCACGTACACCTCGCCGATGGCGCCCACCACGTGGCCTGTCTTCACCAAGGCCTCCATCGCCTTCTGCACGTCCCCCACCTTGCCGGAGGCGTTGTCCGTCGACGCGGTGGCGGGCGCGGACACGCTCAGAGCCAACGCCGCGCATCCTGCGGAGACGACGCGGGCGACTGCCGATTGACGCGAAACCATGAGTCACTTCTCCTAGAAAGCCGAAGCTCCGATGTGATGCTCCAGTCCTAGTCAGGAGATCGTTTCCTCGGCGTTTCCATCGAGCCGGTACGAGCCAGGCCCGCGAGCGGCTGGGTCACCTTCGACTGCTACGGCACGCTGGTGAATCGGAAGGCGGCCCTGACGGGCGCCCTGCGCACCGCACAGCTCGCCGGCGCCGCCCTCGACGTCCTGGCGCTGGAACCACCGGATGAGCATGAGGACCTCATCGGCCCGCCCAATGTCGTCATCACCCCCCACGCAGGTTTCTGCTCCGAGCAGTCGCCGGCCGACCTCAGGTCCGTACGGCACTGCGCGGGGAGATCCCGCGGAACGCCGTGAACCGGCTCGGCGGCTAGGGAAGACAAGGAAAGACGTCGAGGAAAGGATCGCGCGTTCCTGTTCACCAGTGAGGCGGCCGGAAACGCCGAAGGCTCGCGGCCCGTGTCGCCGATGTCTCAGATAGGATCTGGCCCGCCAAAGGCACCATTTATCGGTAAATCCCCGCAAAGGTGGCATCGTGACAGAGACCGCGCCGCTGCGGGGACGGCATCGCGAGTTAATGGAGCTGGGCGCGCTGATGGACCGTGCCCGCGCAGGTCACAGCGGCGCGCTGATCGTCTCCGGCGAGGCCGGCGTCGGCAAGACGGCACTTCTGGACCGCATGGCGGCGCGCGCCGCGACCGACGTCCGGGTCGAGCGCATCGTCGCGTCGGAGTCCGAGATGGAGCTGGCCTACGCCGGTCTGCAGCAGTTGTGCGGGCACATGATGGGTTCTGCCGGGCGCCTGCCCGCCCCGCAGCGCGAGGCGATCGAGGCGGCGTTCGGCCTGCGCCAGGCTTCCGCGCCCAGCTCGTTCCTCATCGGGCTCGCGCTGCTCGGGTTGCTCACCGAGGCCGCGGGAGACCGGACGCTGCTCTGTATCGTCGACGACGCGCAGTGGCTCGACGAGGCGTCGGCGCGCGCTGTCGCGTTCGCCGCCCGGCGGCTCGACGTCGAGGGGATCGTCATCGTGCTCGCCATGCGCACGGTCAACGAGGTGTTCGCCGGGCTTCGGCAGCTGGTCGTCGAAGGGGTGGGCGACGACGACGCCCGCGAGCTCCTGCGCCTCGCGGTCCCCGGCGGCCTCGACCGGCGGGTACGCGACCAGCTGATCGCGGAGGCGCGCGGCAACCCGCTCGCGCTGCGGGAGCTGCCCCGGGCGCTGAGCCCGGCCGAGATCGCCGGCGGGTTCACTCTCACCGGCTCGATCCCGCTGGAGAGCCGCATTGAGCAGAGCCTGGTCGCGCAGCTCGAACCGCTGCCCGAGTCGGTGCGCCTGCTGTTGCTGCTGGCGGCCGCGGACCCGACCGGAGATCCCGGGCTGTTGTGGCGGGCGAGCGCGGCACTGGGACTGGGCCCGGAGGACTTCGACGCCGCCAGGAACGCCGACGCGCTCGCCGTCGGCACGCGCGTCGGCTTTCGCCATCCGCTCGTGCGGTCGGCGGTCTACCGGGCGGCGTCGCCGCAGGATCGGCGGCGCGTCCACGCCGCGCTGGCCGACGTCACCAGCGTCGAGCACGACCCGGATCGCCGGGCATGGCATCGGGCCAGCGCGACGCTGCGCCCGGACGAGGAGGTCGCTGCCGACCTCGAGCGGTCCGCGGTGCGTGCGCGGACCCGCGGCGGCGCGGCCGCCGCGGGCGCGTTCTTGGAGCGGGCGGCGGAGCTGACGCCCGCGCCGGTCCGCCGCGTGCAGCGGCTGATCGCGGCCGCCGAGGCCAAGCACGAGGCGGGCGCGCCCGCAGCGGCCCTGCACCTGCTCGACACCGCCCGCGACCATCCTCTCACCGCGTTGCAAGAGGCGCTGGTCGCCCGGCTGCGCGCCCGCGCCGGATACGCACTGCATCGAGACAGCAGCGGGCCGCAGCTCCTCCTCGCCGCGGCCCAGGGCCTCGAAGGGCTCGACCCGGTGCTCGCCCGCGACACCTACATCGAGGCGCTGTCGGCCGCGATCTACGGCGGTCGGCTCGGTGACGCCGAGCAGGTGGCCGCGGTCTCGAACGCGATCCTGGAGGCGACCGCCGCCGAGGAGCCCGACGCCGCCGAGGAGCCCAGCCCAGCCGAGGAGTCCGGCCGTGCGCGGGATCTGATTCTGCGCGGCCAGGCGCTGCTCGCCGCCAAAGGGCAGGAGGCCGCGATCGACACCCTGCGCCGGGCGCAGCGCGCGTTCCTCGAGCAGGCCCCGGACTCGCTCGAGCTGCACTGGATGTGGTTCGCCTCCCGCGCCGCGCAGGACCTCTGGGATGCCCGCGGGCTCCGCTCGCTCGCCGATCGGCAGGTCGAGCTCGCCCGCGCCGAAGGCGTCGTGACAGTGCTGCCGATCGCCCTGAGCCTGCTGATGGTGGCGCAGACGGTCGACGGCGAGCTGGACGCGGCCGAAGCCTCCTGCGACGAGATCGACGCCATCAAGGACGTCACCGGCCACCCGCTCCCGCAGTACGGGCGATTCTTCCTCGCGGCGTATCGAGGGCAGGCCGGCGAGGCGGAGCCCCTGGCGGAGCAGATCCGAGCCGACGCGCAGGCGCGTGGCGAGGGGTACGGGCTGAGCGCGGTCAACTTCGGGGAGGCCATCCTCTACAACGGCCTGGGACGCTTCGCCGAGGCGGTGGCCAGCGGTTGCCGTGAGCTGCCGTACACGCACGAGCTGAGTCACGCGATGCGCACGCTGCTCGAGCTCGTGGAGGCGGCCACGCACACCGGCGAGCTCGCGCTCGCCGAGCAGGCGTTCGAGCAACTGGCGAACGTCACGCGGCCGGTGGGGACCAACTGGGCGTTGGCCGTGCTGGTGATGGCCGAGGCGCAGTTGCGCGAAGGTGACGAGGCCCAGGCCCTGTACCTGGATGCGATCGACCGCTTCGAGCGCGAGCGGATTCCGATCATGGTCGGGCGCTGCCGCTTGCTGTACGGGGAGGAGCTGAACCGCCAGGGCCGGCACGCCGATGCCCGCGAGCAGCTCCGAGCCGCGTACGAGGTGTTGTCGGGCATCGGCTTGAGCGGCTTCGCCGGGCGCGCCGCACGCGAGCTGAGCGCGAGCGGCGAGACCTTGCGCGTGCGCGCGCATGGGTCAGCGGCGCAACTCACCGACCAGGAGCTCAATGTGGCGCGCCTCGCACGCGAAGGACTCACGAACCGGGACATCGGCGCGCGGCTGTTCATCAGCGCGCGCACCGCCGAGTACCACCTGCGCAAGGTCTTCATGAAGCTCGGCATCAGGGGGCGCGCCGAACTGAAGACCGCGCTCGCCGATGATGGACGCTCATGAGCGTTGCTCCGGTGGCACGTATTCGAAGGTGGGGCCCGCCGTGGTGCCGTCCTCGTCGGGCATCAGCATGAGGGCGCCGGCCTGGGCCTTGAGCGCGTACATGGTGCCGACGGCGGCCCCGAGCTGTTTCGGGTCGCCGTTGAAGGCCTGCTCCAGCTGGTTCAACAGGGTGCAGTAAGTACGGTTGAACTCTTCCTGCGCGGTACGGATGGCGCTGCCCGAGGCATGATCGGACAGCCGCGGGTTGGGCCGCATCGGGCGCGCGGCGGCCAGATTCATCGAGATCGGCTCGCCGGTGGGCCCGGACTGCGGGGTGTCGCCGCGCTGGTAGCGTCGGCCGAGTTTGAGTTCCTGGAAGCGGTAGTAGTGGGCGACCTCGTCCCGGTCGGGGTGGAAAACGTCCTGGTCGCCGTCCCAGACCTCGCCCCGGGCCGTGCCCTCGCCCTGTTCGACGATCTCCTCCAGCGCGCCCAGCGCCGACTCCAGATCCTCCACCGCGAACAGCGAACCAGCGGTGTGCCGGAAATGGCTGCCGTTCACCTGGCGGGCAGAGTCGCCGCAGAAGACCTCCCGCTCGCCGAGTTGCTCGCACAGGTGGCGCAGTCCTTGTTCTATCGCGTCGTAGAACTGCCCGATTGTCTCGTAGCCGTCGCCTTGCGCCGGGGCGCCGGGCGGAGCGGGCCGTTCCAGACGCAGGAACACCTCCAGGGCCTCCGGGCCGAACGGGAGCAGCGACAGTTCCACATCGCTGTGGGGCAGCCGCCGGGGATGCGGCGGCAACATCCCCGGCAGGTCGAGGCGCGGCCGGCCGCCGACGGCGTTGAGCAGGTTCGCGGCCAGCGCCAGGTGCAGCATCTCCTCGGCGAAGACGCTGCCCACCACCTCCATCGCCTCGGGGTTGCGCTCCGGGTCCAGGGAGTACAGCGCGCACAGGTACGGCGGCAACGTCGCGTGTTCCAGCTCGACGGCCCACTGCAGGTGCTCACGCAGACTGTCGAGGGTGTCGATCCGTCCTGCCCCGGAAACAGCGACAGGTTCCAGATTCTTCATCAAAGTCCTACCTCTATGTCAGGCGGCTTGGTGGCGCTGCCAGTGCTCCTCGAGAGCGGCGGCGACCCGCGCCGGCCGCTGCAGCAGCGGCCAGTGGTTACAGTCGAGCTTGAGTACGTGTTCCGTGTGGACGGCCCGGCCCAGTTCGTCGGCGAACTCGACCTGACAGGCGGGGTCGCGTGCACCCCAGAACACGAGGCCGGGCGCGGTCATCTTCGCCAGCTCGGGCTCCCACTCACTGCCCATCCGCACCGCGGAGCGGTAGAGCTTGAGAATGCTGTCCTTCATCGGCGCGTCCACGTGCCGCACCATCTCCTGGGCCAGGTCGTCGGGCACCTCGAAGCCGTTGATCAGGGCGTCGGCGAAGCCCTGCGGCGTCAGCCCGGCCATGAAGCGGTCCCCCTCGACGGGGTCCTGCCAGATCTTGGCCAGCGGATGCCAGACGTACCGGGCGCTGATGGGGCCGTTGCCGCCGGCCCAGGTGCGTACCAGGTCGGGGCGCAGTGACGCGACCCGGGCGGTGAGGATGCAGCCCCAGTCGTGGCCGACCAGGTCGACCGGCTCGCCGATTTCCGCCAGGCGGCCGATCAGCCAGTCGGCGTACTCCTCCTTGGTGCTGTTGAAGCCGTCCGGGCGTGGAGCGCCGAAGCCCGGCAGGTCCCAAGCCTCCACGTCCGTGCGCGTCAGGCGCCGGCGGACGCCGGCCCAGACGCGGTGGGTGTCGGGGACGCCGTGAATGAGGATCGCGGGCAAGGTGGTGTCACTCCTGCGCGTGGTCGGCGGCGTCGCGGATGACCGCGGTCACGGCGTCGGGCTGCGAGGCGGCGACCGCGTGCGAGGCGCTGGGGATCTCGCGGGTTCCGCGTGAGCCGGCGCGTTCGGCCATGAACCGCAGCGCCGCGGCCGGGATGTTGAGGTCGCGCTCGCCGTGGACGAACCAGGACGGTTTGCTGCGCCAGCCCGGCTCGCTCGCGGTCAGGGCGTCGGTCAGCGCCCGCTCGGTCACCGGCCGCTGGGTCGCGGCCATCTGAGCGGCCTCGCCGGTATCGAGGTCGGCGCAGAACTGGTGGTGGAACTTGTCCTCGGCGATACGGAACTCGTTCCCGCCGGAGGCGACCGGATACGCCTCCAGCGCGCCGGCCAGGGTGCTGCCTTCGAACTTGGCCGACAGCAGCAGCGCGCTCTCACCGGGTTCGGGAGCGAAGGCGGCGACGTAGACCAGAGCGCGGACCGCCGGGTTGCCGACGGCGGCCTGGGTGATCACCATGCCGCCGTAGGAGTGGCCCACCAGCACGACCGGGCGGCCGATGCCGGCGATCACGTCGCGCACGTACGCGGCGTCGCCTTCGACGCCGCGCAGCGGGTTGGCCACGGCGACGGCGGTGAGCCGGTCGCTGTGCAGGCGTTGGATGACGCGGTTCCAGCTGGCCGATTCGGCGAAGGCGCCGTGAACCAGGACGATGACCGGCCGTTCGCTCATCAGTTGGCCTTTCCGGTGTTCAGGGCGGCGTCGAGGACCTCGATGGCCTGGGCGGTGGCGGCGCGCGCGGCGTGGGTGTCGCGGACGGGGTTGAGCATCATGAAGTCGTGGAGGGTGCCGTTGTAGCGGACGCTGGTGGTCGGCACGCCGGCCGCGGTGAGCTTGCGGGCGTAGGCCTCGCCCTCGTCGCGCAGCACGTCGTTCTCGTCGACGATGACGAACGCGGGCGGCAGCCCTGCCAGGTCCTCCAGGCCGGCGCGCAGCGGTGAGGCGGTGATCTCGGCGCGCTGGGCGGGGTCGGTGGTGTAGGCGTCCCAGAACCAGGCCATGGCCTTGGCGGTCAGGTACGGGCCGTGGGCGAACTCGCGGTAGCTGCCGGTGTCCTGGGCGGCGTCGGTCACCGGGTAGTACAGCGACTGGTGCACGAAGGTCACGTCGCCGCGCCGCTTGGCCAGGATGGTCAGCGCGGCGGTCATGTTGCCACCGACCGAGTCACCGGCCACCGCCAGCCGGGAGGCGTCCAGCCCTTCGTCCGCGCCGTGCCTGGTGATCCACTGGGCGGTGGCGTAGGCCTGCTCGATGGCGACCGGGTAGCGGGCTTCGGGCGAGCGGTCGTACTCCACGAAAACGACCGCGGCGTTCGCGCCGACGGCCAGCTCGCGGACGAGGCGGTCGTGGGTGCCGGCGTTACCGAGGATCCAGCCGCCGCCGTGGACGTACAGGACGGTGGGCAGCGCGGCGGTCGTGCCGGCGGGCTTGACGATGCGTACTCGTACGTCGCCGACCTCGGCCGACACCGTGATCCACTTCTCGTCCACCCCGGGCTTGTCGACCGGGGCGGACTGGAGGTCGTCGAGGACCTTGCGGGCGCCTTCCACGCCCAGCTCGTACAGGAACGGGGGCTTGGAGGTGGCGTCGGCGAGCTCCTGCGCCGCCGGCTCCAGGACGTGGCTATTCATGCGGAATTCTCCGTTTCCAAGTTCGGGTCGACTCACCCACTTAGACCGGACAGCCCCCCGATCCGTGACACCGGGGATCGAGAGGAAAGGAGATGACCATGGGCACCGGGGCCCGACCAGGTCGCGGGTCAGGCCGTGGCCGCCGTGCCTTCGAGCAGCGTGGTGCTGATCTGTTTGCGGGACACGATGCCGAGCTTGACGAAGATTTTGCGTAGGTGCCATTCGACGGTGTGCGGGCTGATGAAGAGCTGAGCGCCGATCTCGGGGTTCGTCAGCCCGTCACCGGCCAGGCGGGCGATCTGCGCTTCCTGGGCGGTGAGAGTGGTTCGCGCCTCGGCGGTGCGCTTGCGTACCGTCAGGCCGGTGGCTTGGAGCTCGCGCCGGGCGCGTTCCGCGAACGCCTCGGCCCCCATCCGGCTGAACATCTCGTACGCGATGTCCAGTTGCTCGCGTGCGTCGACACGCCGGTTCTCCCGCCGCAGCCACTCGCCGTAGAGCAGTCGGCCACGGGCGAGCGTCACCCGGACCTCGGTGCGGTCGAGCCGCTCGATCGACTCACGGTACAGAGCGTCGGCGGCCGATCCGTCGCTCACCTGGGCACGCGCGCTCGCCGAGGTGCCGAGGGCCCAGTCGGTGCCACTGGCCCGGGCCATCTCGTCGAGTCGCCGGGCGGCTTCGGCGGCGCGGGCCGGCCTTCCGCTCCGGGCGGCGGCCTCGACAAGCTCGATCAAGGACCTGATGAACGGGCCCCCGAGCTCCTGTGGGTGCTCGCAGCCTCGCTCTGCCGCGACGTACGCCTCCTCGTAGCGACCGAGGCTGTTGTAGAGCACCGCGTTCGCCCATTGGGTGGCGGTCACCACCTTGCCTTCCCCGTGAAGGGCCGTGTCCTGCGTGAGCGCTTCGATCGCCTGTCGTGTCGCGGCCTCCCGGCCCCTCCAGGGCTCGAGCACCAGGGCCGCGTACTGGGCGAAGAAGCGGCTGCCCGTCACCTCGCCGATCGTCACCGCCTCAGCGAGCAGCGCGTCGGCGACGGCGAGTTCGCCGGCGAGGGCCCGGTTCGACACGAGCATGTGGAGAGCCGACGGCAGCACCGACAGAGCCCCCGTCTCGCGTGCCAGGTCGACCAGCCTGGCCGAGAGCGCCGACCAGCTGTCGAAATCCCAGACGTTATGGGCCATGCGGCACGCGAACGAGAGCCAGCCAAGGCTTTCTTCCCTGGAGACCCCTTCGGCGCGGAAGGCGACCAGGGCCTGGAGCACCATCGGCACACCCGCCGAGTACCCCTCAGTGGCCACCACGGCCACGCCGTTCAGGAACAGATCGTTGCGCTCCGGCGGCGGCCCCGGCGGTGCGGCGAGCGTCGCCTTGGCGACGTCCGCCAATTGAGCGCCTCTCGGCAGGCGGCCGGCCGTCAGGGCCGCGTTCAGCGCGTCTCGGTAGGTCTCGCGGGCCAGTCCGGGGTCCAGCGGCTCAAGTTGCTTGCCGGCTTTGAGCAGCAGCGGCAAGGCGGCGCCGGCACTTCTGGAGACGAACACGATCTGACCGCGCAGCAGCTGGGACCGGGCGAGTTCGCGTTCGTCCAGAGGGCTGAGTTCCGCCGCGTTCAGCAGCTCGAGCGCGGCGCCGTACCCACCGGCCTGATACTTGGCCCGGGCCGCCGCCAACGCTCTGGCGCCGCGGCGTGCGGAATCGGGGGTCAGCTCGGCCGCCCGCTCGAGGAACGCGGCCGCCGCCGCGACTCCGCCGCGCGCCTGCGCCCGGTCGGCGGAGCGCTCCAACTCGGCGGCCACCGTCTCGTCCGGGCTGGTCGTCGCGTTGGCCAGATGCCACGCCCGGCGGTCGGGATCCGACTGGGGGTCGGTCGCGTCGGCCAGCGCGCGGTGCACGTTGTGCCGGTCCTGCGGGGCCGCCACACGGTAGGCCGCCGAACGTACGAGGGGATGACGGAAACGTACCCGGGTCCCGATGGTGATCAACCCCGCCGCTTCGGCCGGCGACGCGCCGGCCCTCGCGATTCCCGACAGCTCGGCCGCTCGCGTCAACAAGGTCACATCGCCTACCGGCTCGGCCGCCGCGATGAGCAGCAACTGCTGCGTCTCGGCCGGTAGCGACCGGATCTGCCGGAGGAAGCTCTGCTCGATCTGGCCGGCCAGCGGCCGGGCGTCGGGCCGCCCGAACCCACCTGCCAGCTCCGCCGGTGTCAACCCCCGGGGCAGCTCGAGCAGGGCCAGCGGGTTTCCCCGCGTTTCGGCGATGATCTGGTCCCGGACCTGCTCGTCGAGTCGCCCGGGAGCCACGGAGTCGAGCAGGGCGCGGGCGTCGCTGTCACTCAAGCCCCCCACCTCAAGCTGCGGCAGCCCCGCCAACTCGAGTTCGAGGCTGTGCTCGCGCACCGCGAGCACCAGCCCGATCGGCTCCGCGAGCAGGCG
Source organism: Nonomuraea sp. NPDC049141 (assembly GCF_040648415.1). NCBI lineage: Bacteria > Bacillati > Actinomycetota > Actinomycetes > Streptosporangiales > Streptosporangiaceae > Nonomuraea > Nonomuraea sp. NPDC049141. Next base: position 591,946 of record NZ_JBEZDR010000005.1, on the reverse strand, counting down.
CCGCGCGACGAAGGCGAGGGCCTGCGCGGAGGCTTCGTCCAGCCACTGGGCGTCATCGACGAGGCAGACCAGAGGCTCTTGCCCGGCTACGTCGGCGAGCAGGCTGAGCACCGCGAGCCCGACCAGGAAGCGGTCCGACGGGGTCCCTGAGCTCAGGCCGAATGCCGTCCCGAGCGCGTCGCGTTGCGGGCCCGGAAGGCGGTCGAGATGATCCAGGAACGGGGCGCACAGCTGATGCAGGCCGCCGAAGGCCAGCTCCATCTCCGACTCGACGCCCGCCGCTCTGGCGATCCGGCAGCCGGACGCGCTGCCCCGCGCGTACTCCAGCAAGGCCGTCTTGCCGATGCCGGCCTCGCCGCGCAGGACCAGGACAGAGCTATGGCCGACCCGCACAGCCGTCACGAGTTGGTCCAGCGTCTCGCACTCGATCCGCCGCCCACGAAGCCGCGACCCGGGACTTCTGCCTGCCATGGACACCGCCCCCGCCGACCGTTGACCGCTGACTGCAGCGGTCCGGACCAGGGTACCGACCAGGCTCTCCCCAGGGCGCGATGGAGGGGCCCATGAAGCGACCGTGATCACAGTGGCATCGCCGGATGCTGGGGTGCGAACGGAGCCGAGATCGTGACCATGAACCTGTTGGAGTCGTACAGAGGCCATGCGGAGCCGAGCGATGAGGGGTCGATCAGCGGATGGGACGGAGCCGTTTCAGCGTTCGTCAGTGCCGCGCCCCGGCTCTTCACGATCGGGCTGCGTGTCCTGCAAGACGTGGGGGAGACCGAAGACGTGGTGCAGGAGACCTGGCTGCGATGGGCCGGCGCCGATCGCTCGGTCGTCATCAGCCCGCCCGCGTTCCTTGCGCTGACCACCACCAGGCTCGCCCTCAACGTCGCCCAATCCGCCCGCAGGCGCCACGAGACCTCCGCCGGCCCTTGGCTTCCCGAGACGATAGACGGCTCTGTCAGCCCCGAGACGGCAGCCGAACGGCGCGATGCGGTCGACACCGCGATCCGGCTGCTGCTGGAGAGGGTGCCCCCCGCCGAACGCGCGGTCTATCTCCTGCGCATAGCCTTCGACTACCCCTACCGTCGGCCCTCCGAGATTTTCCACCTGGGCGAAGACCATGCGCGTCAACTCGCGCGACGCGCCCGCCACCACCTCGCCACCGAACGACGCCACCCGGTGAGCACCACCGCGCACCGGCGCCTCGTACAGACGTTCCTCGCCGCCGCGCAGACCGGCGACCTCGCCGAACTGGAAGAGCTGCTCGCCGCCGACGTCGTCCGCTAGGTCCGGGGGCTGGCGTCGCTCGCCTACTGGGTCTGGTCGGTCGGGCGAATGAGGATCTCGTTGACCGCGACGTGCTCCGGCTGGGTGACCGCGTACACGACGGCATTGGCGATGTCCTCGGGTTGCAGGGTGCGCATAGAGGTGGCCAGTTGCCGCGCGGCGGCCCGCATCGTGGGGTCGGTGATGTGGTCGGCCAGTTCGGTGGCGACGAAACCGGGCTCGACGACCACGACACGCACGCCTTGGGCGGTGACCTCCTGCCGCAGCGACTCGGAGAAGGCGGTGACGCCGAACTTCGTCGCGGCGTAGACGCCGTTGTAGGCCGAAGCGATCCGGCCCGAGGTAGAGGAGACCTGCACGACGGCGCCCTTGCGCTCCAGCAGCTGCGGCAACGCCGCGTGGACCGTGTACATCGACCCGAGCAGGTTGGTCTCGACCATGCGCGTCCATTCCGTGACGTCCGCCCCCACGATCGGGCCGGCGAGCATCACCCCGGCGTTGTTCACCAGGATGTCCAGGGCGCCGAAGCGTTCGACGGTCTTCGCGACCGCGGCCCGCACCGACTCCTGGTCGGTCACGTCGAGTTCGAGGGCCAGCACCTCGCCGGGCGCCTTGCGCACCAGAGCCTCCAACCGGTCGGCGCGCCGGGCCCCGACCGCGACCCGGGCCCCCTCTGCGGAGAGGGCCAGCGCAGTGGCCTCTCCGATGCCCGACGACGCTCCAGTGATGAGGACGACTCTTCCATCCAACGCGTTGCTCATGTGCTTCCTTTCGCAGGGGTCTCACAGGTTTCGTCATGCGCCGGGCCAGTCGTGGTAACGCGATCCCGTCTGTCCGCCGACCATCTCGTTGCCGCCCAGTCGCCAGCTAAGACCGGGCAGCCTCCAGGCTTGTGACAGCTACCGCCGAATTCCTTAACGGTCAGCGTTGCCCTTGGCCGCCACACGAGAAGTTCCTGGCCTGGCTGACGTCACCGTGGCCTTGGTACTTCGGCCACAGCGGGTATTCGCACAAGGGGCGTGTGCGGTTCTTCGTGGCGGGGTTGGCGTCGGTCGCCACCGGGTTGACCGGAGGGTTGTTCCGGCTCGTCCAGTCGTCCAGGGCAGTGAGGGAGTCCCACGCCAGGTCGAAGCGTCCGCCCCCGTGGGCGTAGCCGGGCTGGACGTAGTAGCGCACGAAGCGGCGGATCGATGGGCCGTAGCGTTCGGCCATCCGCTCGTAGTAGGAGTCGGTCAATGCTTCTGGGACCGCCATGTCGGTAGTGCCCTGGACGATGATGAGCTTGCCGCCGTGGCGCGCGAAACGGTCGATGTCGGGGTCCGTCGTGTTAAGGAGCCGGGACAGTTCCTTGACGAGGGCGGCCATTCCGGTGGCCAATAATCGCCTTGTCAAGCGCATGGTTCGGCCTTTCTGGACGAGGGGGTTCGGCCAGACGCCTTGCCTGGAGATCGTCAGCCGCTGCTCATCCGATGTCAACAACCGCTGCGTGTACGTCCCGCGCTTCGGCGGCGGCGATGGCAAGGCAGACGCGGTCGCGAGCCGACGGCAGCGTGCGGAACCGGATGCCGGTGGCATGCCGCGCCGCGTTGGCCGGCGCGGGAACCACCGGAGTGAACAGGCTCTCGCTCATCGACTTGGCTCCGAGCGGGCCGACGGTATCGGAGGCGCGATCCAGAAGCGCCGAGCGCGGGCACTCCGTTGCCGCGGCGCAGTGACTGTTCCTCCCGGGTGTGCGGACGTGCCAGGCGCTCCCGAGTACGCCCGAAGCGATGGATAAGGGATCAATCTTCGGCGAGGACGATGACCATGTCCCGGGGGCCGAGCGTGACCGGATCGGATTTGCCGGGGTTGAGCACCACGCCGAAGTTGGGTGGCGCGGTGGACTCGACCTGCAGCCGGTAGCCGATGGCGGTCTCGCCGCGCATCCGCGCCGAGGCGATGACGGTGGCGAAGCTGACCGTCATGCCGGGGTGAACGTAGTCGGTGGCGGGCTTGAGGTAGATCTCCGAACCTTCGGCATCGAACAGGTATTCGAACACGGCGCCCAGGTGCGGATTCTCCGAGAGCTGGGTCATCAGCAGGCTGATCAGCTTGTCGCCGACCACGAAGTCGTCGGCCTGGGTGACCTGGCCCAGGCGGCGGTTGCGGTCGTCGTTCATCTCGCTGACGATCGGGAACCGCTGCCCGGTCCGGGAGCCCATGTCGCGCAGGTGCAGCAGAGTGACCAGGGTCCGCGAGTCGGCGTACTGGGGCTCCAGATGCCCGTCGGCCAGCACGATGATGTGGTCGAACATGCCCGGGTTCAGCGACTCCAGCACGATCCGGTCGGTGGTGTCGCACTCCTTGACGTTCACCACCAGGTTGCGCAGTCCGGCGGTGAGCCGCTCCAGGTGCTCGGTGTCCTCGATGACGCCGGCCGCGATGTTCAGCGCCGAGCCGGGCGAGACGTACTGGGCGAGCTCGGTGACGACCTTCGGGGCACGCTTGTTCCAGCCCAGGAGGAGCGTGGTCTCCGGGGGCATGGGCTGGCGAGGGGGGTGAGTGATCGCCTGCTGGACGACGGGCGGGAAGCTGCGGACGAGCCGGATGGTCGAGTCGTCCTCGGCGATCACGATCATCTGGTCGCCGTCCATGATCTGGGTGTCCATCGGCGGATTCAGTACCACCGAGCCGTCGCCGTGCCGAATCCCGATCAGAGAGGCGGTCCCGTAGGCGAACAGCGCCTCCCCGTACGGGAAGCCGGTCAGCTTCGGCTCGGCCCGCATGTAGATCTCGTCGCCGCCGAAGTCCAGCAAATCGGTGCAGACCACCGACAGGCCCGACTGGCGGGAGGTCTGGACGATGAGTCGTGAGGCGATGTCGTCGCTGTCGACCACCTGTGCGTGGCCGCCTCCGGCCAGCTCGGCGGCGGCCAGGTTGTTGGTGTCGATCACCGAGGCGATGATCGGTGGGCGCCGCCTGCGCCAGTTGCGGTTGGTCAGCGCGAGCAGCGTCTTGATGACGTGCGCGTCGGAGTCCTCGCCGGGCGGCGAGAGCACGATGATCGAGCGGGCGCTGTCCAGGCTGAGCAGGTCGAGGTCGGACGGCTCGGCCGGGCTGCCGCTGCGTACGACGATCCGGGTCTTGCCGGTGTCGCCGACCCGGGCGCGCAGTTCCTCCTCCATCTCCAGCTTGTCGCCGTCGCCGAGGATGGCGATGCAGGACTTGGCCTCGCTCTCGTTGGCCTCGACCAGCTCCGGGATGATCGTGAAGATCTGGTCCGACCAGCCGATCAGCGCCGTGTGGCCGGACTCGACGATTCTGGAACGGCCCTTGCGCAGCTCGGTCAGCTTGTTGTCCAGGCCTGTGGTGAGCACGCCGACGAGGCTGGAGACGATGAGCAGCCCGCCGATCGTAATGGAGAACCCGAGGATCGTGAAGATCGTGCTGCCCTCGTTGTCGCCCGCCACAGTGCCGGCATCCATCGCGCGCATGAGGCTGCCCCACAGCGCTTCGTACCAGCTGTCGTGCACGTCCTTGTCGGCGAAGAGCATGGACAAGCCCGCGAACACCGTGACCATGACGACGGTGACCAGCGCGAGCCAGCCGATGAGAGCCGGTGTGCCTTTCGACATGCTGTTGTCGAACCGGTAGCGCAGACGTTCTCGTCGTGTGGCCATGACAACCCTGTCCTGTCGGCCCGGCCACCTGAAAGCTGCTCGATGAACTGTTGGCGGGCGAGCTGAGAGGAAGTGGCCAGGGAAGCGCGAATATTATCAATCGCCACAATTGTCACTTTGATGCTTTCCCATCACTTGCAGCTCCCTTACACCCAGGCCTCTCGGACTGGGACCAGCAGCGTCGCGGAGGTGGACGATGCCCAGCGGCCTCGTGCAGCTCGGCGGGTTCGTCGCCTTGACCGGCCACCTACCTGGCCTGCGCGATCACCGCCAAGGCCAGGCTCCAGCATCAGCCGCACTGAGTGAAGACGCGACGTCATACCGCCCAGCACCACGAGGCACCCTGCGCTAAGGGCCTTGATCGCGTTGGGGTATCAGGCCGACTGATCGTCAATGCCGAGGCCGGATCGACCCTTCACTGAACCACCTTGGCGATGTCGACGCCGTGTCGGACCGGATGTGTGTCCGAGGGCTGAGCACCACCAGTTCAGTCTTCGCGTAACGCCTTTTGCTGGTCACGGGCGACCGACTGAGTTCTCCTGTCGCACGTTGTGGCGGAATTGAAGCCGATCTTCGCCGGGTATTGACAGTCGCCGTGTCGTTGATGACACTTTGGTCGAAACACAGCGGAAATCTGCATGTTATGGCGGGACGCTCGTCGGCGCTTGACCTGCGGTTTACGTGACTGTGCGCAGAGCCATGCCGACGGTGCCATACCAAGGAACCGGCCAATTGCCCGTTGATAATAGAAACGCGTGTGGATATTTATGTTAACGCTAACAATTCAACTTTGTTTTATGAAGATGTTAGCGCTAACAGATTTGCTCTACCCCAATGGCACACGAAAGGCACGCTATGGGTTTCTGGTCTCTGCGCCACTGGCGGCGAACGGCCCTCTCGGTCGCCTCCTTCGCGGCGCTCGTCGTCACCGCGCTGGTCGCCGTGCCAGGCTCGGCACAGGCGGCCGGCACGTTGTCCTGCGACATCTACGCGAGCGGCGGTACGCCGTGCGTCGCCGCTCACAGCACCACCCGTGCGCTGTTCGGCTCCTACAACGGGGCGCTCTACCAGGTGCGGCGCTGGTCCGACGGTGCGACGACCAACATCGGCGTGCTCAGCGCCGGCGGTTACGCGAACGCCGCGACCCAGGACTCCTTCTGCTCGGGCACGTACTGCACGATCGTTCGCATCTACGACCAGACGTCGCGCCACAACGACCTCACGATCGCTCCCGGCGGCGGCGCCAATCCCACAGCCGACCAAGGCGCGAACGCGGCGGCTCTGCCTGTGACGGCAGGTGGCCACAAGGTCTACGGCGTCTACATCTCCGCGGGCAACGGCTACCGCAACAACGCGACGAACGGCGTCGCCACCGGCAGCCAGCCCGAGGGCATGTACATGGTGACCGAGGGCACCCACGTCAACAACCGGTGCTGCTTCGACTACGGCAACGCCGAGACCAACAACATGGACACCGGCAACGGCGACATGGACGCGATCTACTTCGGCACGCTGTGCTGGTTCACACCGTGCGCGGGCGGACCGCGCGTCGCGGCGGACCTCGAGAACGGGTTGTTCGCCGGCGGCGACGGTTCCTGGACCGCGAACACCGGCCGTAGCTCCGCATTCGTGACGGCGATGCTGAAGAACAACGGCACCTCGACATACGCCATCAAGGACGGCAACGCGCAGTCGGGCAGCCTGGCGACCCGGTACAACGGAGCGCTGCCGAGCCAGGCCGGCTACCGCCCGATGACCAAGCAAGGCGCGATCATCCTCGGCATCGGCGGCGACAACAGCAACGGCTCAGTCGGATCGTTCTTCGAAGGCGTGATGACCAGCGGCTATCCGAGCGACGCCACGGAGAACGCCGTGCAGGCCAACGTCGTCTCCGTCGGCTACGGCAAGAGCGTCACCTTCCCCGTGAACGGAGCCACCTACCGCCTCACGAACCTCACCAGCGGCAAGGTGCTCGACGCCGTCAACTGCGGCACGGCCAACGGCACGCAGATCGACCAGTGGCAGGCGCTCGGCAACACCTGCCAGCAGTGGCGCTTCAACAGCGTCGGCGCGAACAAGTGGACGATCACCAACGTCAACGCCGGCAAGGTGCTCGACGCTGTCAACTGCGGGCTGGCCCTCGGCACGGCCGTCAACCTGTGGGAGCCGCTCGGCAACACGTGCCAGCAGTGGGCGGTCATCCCCGCGGGCAACGGCCGATATGAGCTGGTGGTCGAGAACAGCGGCATGGTGCTCGACGACCAGAACTGCGGCACGGCGAACGGCACGCCGGCCCGGCTGTGGATGTGGCTCAACAACACCTGCCAGCTCTGGTCGATCGCACCGTAGGGCACCGGCTGGGCGCACTCGAACGGCATGAGCGTGGGACCGCCAGACGCCGGCGGTCCCACGCTCCATCTCGCACCGCAGATTCCGGCTGAGCGATCGAGTGCCCGTCACGACGATCGAAGAACGGCGATCGCGCCGGCCCCGCCGACCAGCACCGAGCGGTTCCGCCTTCCATCACTAAGCGCGTCTTGCCTCAGACGCTCAGTGCTGTCAGCAGCGACGATCGGCGTCGGACTGAACACGCTCAGGCTCGATCACCCCGAAGCTGCCGAGGTGAGCTCGGGGATGTGACAGGCGTGCATGGTGGCGTGCACCTGGCGAACAAGGTCGATGAGGCAGGCGTACAGGACCGCACGGGCAGCCGGCGGATGTCGAGCAGGGCCAACGTGACGCGTTGGACACTGCGGATCTCGAGAGGGTGAGCTGCCGCCTGGCTCTACAGGTCGCTACAGGCGCCGACATGCGAAACGGGAGAAGTCATCACTTCTCCCGCTTCAATATGAAGTGTCCGAGGGGGGACTTGAACCCCCATGCCCCGCAAAGGGCACTAGCACCTCAAGCTAGCGCGTCTGCCTATTCCGCCACCCGGACTTGGTGCCTGCACGCGAGACCGTCATCCCGCGTCGGCTCCGTAAGGTTAGCAAACTCTGAGGGGTGCGTCATACCAGGATTCCGGAGGGAGGATGAGACGGGAATTCGTACCCGAGCGAAGGAGCCGCCATGGCCGAGGACGAGGTCGTCGAGCTGTGCTGTGATCTGATCCGGATCGATTCGACCAACGCCGGTGACAACGCGGGGCCCGGGGAGAGGGCGGCGGCCGAGTACGTCGCGGCGAAGCTCGCCGAGGTGGGGCTTGAGGCGACGATCCTGGAGAGTGACGAGCGCCGGGCGAACGTCGTCGCGCGCGTCGAGGGCACCGATCCAGGGCGTGACGCGCTGCTGCTGCACGGGCATCTCGACGTGGCGCCGTTCGACGCGGGGGATTGGCGGCATCATCCGCTCTCGGCGGAAGTGGACGACGGGTGCGTCTGGGGGCGCGGGGCCGTGGACATGAAGGACATGGACGCGATGATCCTGGCGGTCGTGCGGCAGCGGCTCAGGGAGGGGCGCCGGCCTGGGCGGGACGTGGTGCTCATGTTCACCGCCGATGAGGAGGCAGGTGGGGAGTACGGGGCGAGGTTCCTGGTCGATGAGCATCCGGAGCTGTTCGAGGGGGTCACGGAGGCGATCGGGGAGGTCGGTGGGTTCAGCGTGTCGATCGGGACGGATCGTCGGCTCTACCTGATCGAGGCCGCGGAGAAGGGCATGGCGTGGATGCGGGTGGCCGCGAAGGGCCGGGCCGGGCACGGGTCGATGCTCAACCTGGACAACGCCGTGACCGAGCTCGCCGACGCCGTGGCGCGCGTGGGCAGGCATGAGTGGCCGGTACGGCTGACACCGACCATGAGCAGGTTCCTGGAAGAACTGGGCGCCGGCGATCCCGAGGTCGCGATCGCCAAGCTGGGGCCGGTGGCCAGGATGCTGGGCGCGGGGCTGCGCAACACGGTCAATCCGACCATGCTGGAGGCCGGTTACAAGTCGAACGTGGTGCCGCAGACGGCTTCGGCGGTGATCGACGGGCGGTTCCTGCCGGGGTTCGAGGAGGAGTTCTTCGCCACGATCGACGAGTTGCTCGGGCCCAACGTCACGAGGGAGTTCGTGCAGCACCAGGTGGCGCTGGAGTTCGGCTTCGAGGGGCCGCTGGTGACCGCCATGGTCGAGGCGCTGCTGGCCGAGGATCCGGACGGACGCGCCGTGCCGTACACGATGTCCGGAGGGACGGACCTCAAGTCGTTCAGCCGGCTGGGAATCCAGGGATACGGATTCGCGCCGCTCAAGTTGCCTGCTGACCTGGACTTCTCCGGGATGTTTCATGGGGTCGACGAGCGGGTGCCGGTTGATTCGCTCCGGTTTGGGGTGCGGGTGCTTGACCGCTTCCTGGATTACTGCTGAAAAGCCCTTGCGACGACTTTGAGTGATGCTACGGTTACGGATCGTTGAGGGGTGAGTCCATGGACCGGCCTCACACTGTGAGGTCGGTTCTGGAGCGCTTTGAGGGAGGGTCACGTGGCACGCATGCCGGTGCGGCAGTGGAGGCTGATGCCTCTCGCTGCTCGGCGCGTGCCCGTGAGCATCCCCGTAGAGGATGCGATCGCCGATCGGGCCGCCCGGATGGCGCGGTTCGCGGCCGGCGCCCGCGAGGTCATCGCACGAGCAGTCGCGGTCGGCGCCCTGCTGGCCGCGGGATGGCTGCTCGCCGTTCTCTTCGGAATGCTCTCCGCCGCTCCGGCGGCCGCGGATTCCACCGCGGCAGCAGGGACGGCGGCAGATACGGCTACAACAGTCGGCACACCTCACACCGTCACCGGGTCCATCATGGACGGTTTCCCCACGGCTGACGGAAAGGTCGCGGCGTCGGACAACGCCGAGGCGATGGCGGGGCGGACGGTCGACGGGCTCAACAGCCAGTCCGATCCCGGCCTGCCACCTTCTTCCACTGCCAGCGACATCCTGGACACCAATGGTCTGGTGCCCAACGGCGGTGGCAGTGGCCCCTTCGGGCCAGGCATGGGAGACATCGCGAGGTCCTGCTACGACCCGCGTATCGAGGCTCGGCGCGCCCCCCTGGCGTCCGTGCTTCCTCCGGTCGTCCGCACAGCGGCGGATGACCCCTCTTTCTCACCTGACTGACCCCCGCCACAGATTCCGGTAAGTACGGCGGCGGAGCGCGGCTCGATCCCCTCCGCCAGCGGGTGACATGTCAGTCATCTTGGTTCGCGATTTCCCCGAGGTCTCCGCTGTGCGCGGCGTTCTGCGACCTCGCATGCCCTCGGCTGCCCGCGAACTGTCAGGTATCTCCCCATGAACCAAGTAGGAGCATTCATCATGCGTACGTGGGCGAAGGCTTCGGCCCCCGCGGCTCTGCTAGCTGTCGCGGTCATGTCCCTCGGCAGCGGCACCGCGCTGGCCGACACCTCCGGCGACTCCTCCATCGGCGGCGGCAACCAGATCAACGCGCCTGTCTCGCTGCCGATCGACATCAGCGGCAACGCCGTCGGCGTGGTTGGCAAGTCCCACGCCGACTCCGAGGGCGGCGCTTCGGTCGAGAACAAGGGTGCCGGCACCGGCGGCAACACCACCTCGGGCCGTCACTCCGTGCTCGGCGGTAACCAGGTCAACGCGCCGATCAGCGCCCCGATCAACGCCTGTGGCAACGCCCTCTCCCTGATCGGCAGCTCCGACGCGGGCTGCAAGGGCGGCGCCTCGGTCAAGAACAAGGGTGTCGGCCGCGGCAACCGTACCTCGGGCGACTCCAGTGTCCTCGGCGGCAACCAGGTCAACGCGCCGATCTCCGCTCCGGTGAACGTCTGCGGCAACGCGCTGGCGATCTTCGGCAGCTCGACGGCGGGCTGCAAGGGCGGCGCCTCGGTCAAGAACAAGGGCGTCGGCGTCGGCGGCAACCGCACCTCGGGCCGTCACTCCGTGCTCGGCGGCAACCAGGTCATCGCACCGATCAGCGCACCGATCAACATCTGCGGCAACTCGGCCGCCGTGCTCGGCAGGGCATTCTCGGGCTGCAAGGGCGGCTCGTCCGTGACCAACGGCGGGCACACTCCTTACCGCAGCCCGCACGGCTCGACGGGCAACGACACTGACGGGCGCTTCGCGGTCGGCAGCGGCAACCAGGTCATCACGCCGGTCAGCCTGCCCATCACGGCCTGCGGCAACGCCGTCGGCAACGGGCACGCCGGGTGCAAGGGCGGCGCCTCGGTCAAGAACGGCGGCGGCTCGGGTGCGGGCGGCAACCGCACCTCGGGCAGCGGCTCCGTGCTCGGCGGCAACCAGGTCATCGCACCGATCACCGCGCCGATCAACGTCTGCGGCAACTCGGTCGCCGTGATCGGCAGGGCGTTCTCAGGCTGCAAGGGCGGCGCGTCGGTCAAGAACGGTGGCGGCTCGGGTGCGGGCGGCAACACCACTTCGGGCCGTGGCTCCGTGCTCGGCGGCAACCAGGTGGTGGCGCCGATCACCGCGCCGGTCAACGTCTGCGGCAACGCCGTGGCCGTGATCGGGCTGGCCCAGGCCCACTGCAAGGGCGGTGCCAGCGTCTCACCGCAGGGCGGCACCGGGGCCGGCGGCAACCGCACCTCGGGCAGCCACTCCGTGCTCGGCGGCAACCAGGTCATCGCACCGATCACCGCGCCGATCAACGTCTGCGGCAACGCCGTGGCCGTGCTGGGCGACGCCGCGGCCGGGTGCGTCGGCGGCTCGCGCGTCGGCAAGCCGGTGGACGAGGACTACGCCCCTAACAGCCACTACAGCTACCGCAGCAAGGTCGCCAGTTCCAAGTCCGACGGGGTGCTGCCCGCGCTTCCCCCGGTGCCGGTCCTGGGTGGCCTGCAGAGTGTCGGCAAAGTCACTCCGATGCGCGGTGGCGGGTCGCCCGAAGTGCCCCTCGTCGAGGGCATGCCGCTGGTCGGGGAACTGCAGGAGATGTTCAACCTGCCCGACCTGCCCGAGCTGCCCGGCCTCGCCGGCCAGCCCTCGACCCCGGTGAGGCACGTCACTCCGGCCAAGCACGTCAAGAACGGCAAGGCTCCGGTCGCCAACGCCGCTCGCGCCGCGGACCCGCAGTCGCCCCTCGCTCCGGCCACCTCGCTGATCGCCTCCACCCCCGTCGGCGGTGTGGTGAAGTCAGCGACCGGCAACCTGCCGACCGGCGCCCTGGGCCTGATGAGCGCGTCTCAGTCCGCGGGGGTCACCGGGATGACCACCGGCTCGCTGTTCGCGCTGGTTCTGGGCGCGATGTTCGCCGCCTCGGCGACGCTGTTCGCGGCCACCCGCCGCTTCCGGCTCGGCCGGAAGTAATGACAAGAACGTCTACCGCTCACAGCCGGTGAGCGAGTAGCGAAAGACGCTTTGCCCGTTCCGGGGGCGCGGCCCGGGGCGGGCAAAGCCATGCCCGATCACAGGGTGCTGCGGACGCGCATGACCTTGCGGCGCAACCGTACGTGACGACTTCCGTCAGGGTGCAGGCGTACGCGGGAGAGCTCCCACTGACCGTACTCCGCGTGCTCGGTGAGCAGTTGACGTGCTGCTTCGCGGGAGAGATCGCGCGGAATGAAGATATCCATGTAGGAGTAGTCGAGCACAACGATTAGTCTCCAGGGTGAGTCAGGGCGCAATGCCGCTCGATGGGGCTTATTCTGCGTGCTTGTGGGTGGGTCCGGAAGCTAGTGGGTAGTCCCGGGGGAAGGAAATTTCCGCGAGTCGGGTTACCTTTCAGATCAGTGCCGGCTCCCGGCAGGGGGAATTGCAAGCGAACAGTGAGGTAGGAAGCAGCGTGCCAGCCAACAACGGCAGCACCGGCGGAACCCGCCGCCTGGTGATCGTCGAGTCGCCCGCCAAGGCGAAGACGATCATGGGATACCTCGGTGCCGGCTACATGGTCGAGTCCAGCATTGGCCACATCCGTGACCTGCCGGAGCGGGCCGATGACATTCCCGAGAAGTTCAAGGGGGAGCCGTGGGCACGCCTCGGGGTGAACGTCGAGAACGAGTTCGAGCCGCTGTACGTCGTCAACCCTGACAAGAGATCGCAGGTCAGCAAGCTTAAGCAGCTGCTGAAGGATGCCGACGAACTTTACCTGGCGACTGACGAGGACCGTGAGGGCGAGGCCATCGCGTGGCACCTGCGTGAGGTGCTCAAGCCCAAGGTGCCGGTGCACCGCATGGTCTTCCACGAGATAACCCCGCAGGCCATCCGGGACGCGGTGGCCAACCCGCGTGACCTGAACCTGCGTCTCGTCGACGCCCAGGAGACCAGGCGCATCCTCGACCGGCTCTACGGCTACGAGGTCAGCCCGGTCCTGTGGAAGAAGGTCAAGCCGCGGCTGTCGGCGGGCCGGGTGCAGTCGGTGGCGACCAGGCTGGTGGTGGAGCGCGAGCGGGAGCGCCTGGCGTTCACCTCCGCCCATTACTGGGACCTGCAGGCGCTGTTCGACACCAACAAGCCCGATGAGCGTCCGCGTGACTTCACCGCGACGCTGACCTTGGTCGACGGCAAGCGGGTCGCCCAGGGCCGCGACTTCGCGAGCACCGGAGTGCTCAAGAACAACGACGTGCTCCACCTGTCGGAGGCCGCCGCCGGTGAGCTGGCGGGCAGGCTCCAGGGATCGTCGTTCGCCGTCAAGTCCGTGGAGCGCAAGCCGTACACCCGCAAGCCGTACGCTCCCTTCCGGACGACTACGTTGCAGCAGGAGGCCAGCCGGAAACTGGGCTTCTCCGCGAAGTACACGATGCAGGTGGCGCAGCGGCTCTACGAGAACGGCTTCATCACCTACATGCGTACCGACAGCATCACGCTGTCGGAGACGGCGGTGGCGGCCGCGCGCTCCCAGGCGATCAAGCTGTACGGCTCCGCGTATGTTCCCGACAAGCCCCGCGTCTACACCAGCAAGGTCAAGAGCGCCCAGGAGGCGCACGAGGCGATCCGGCCTTCTGGGGAGGAGTTCCGCACTCCTGGCGAGACCGGGTTGTCCGGTGACATGTTCCGCCTGTACGAGCTGATCTGGCAGCGGACCGTCTCGTCCCAGATGAAGGACGCGGTCGGCGAGTCGGTCACCGTCAAGGTGCGTGGCGCGTCCGCCTCCGGTGAGGACGTCGAGTTCAGCGCCTCGGGCCGGACGATCACGTTCTACGGCTTCCTCAAGGCGTACGTGGAGGGGGCCGACGATCCGTCGACCGACCGCGACGACTCCGAGAAGCGGCTGCCCAACCTGGTCGAGGGCGACGCGCTGAGCGTGTCGCGGCTCGACGTGGCCGGCCACTCGACCAAGCCGCCCGCCCGTTACACCGAGGCGTCGCTGGTCAAGGAGCTGGAGGATCGGGAGATCGGGCGTCCTTCGACGTACGCGTCGATCATCGGCACGATCCTCGACCGTGGCTACGTGTTCAAGAAGGGCACCGCGCTGGTGCCCTCGTTCCTGGCGTTCGCCGTGGTCAACCTGCTTGAGCAGCATTTCGGCAACCTGGTCGACTACGACTTCACCGCCGAGATGGAGAAGGTGCTCGACGACATCGCCAACGACCGGGCGGAGCGGGTGCCGGAGCTGCAGCGCTTCTACTACGGCGAGGAAGGCGACGAGGGTCTGAAGGAGATGGTCACCGACCTCGGCGACATCGACGCCAAGGAGATCAGCTCCTTCCCGATCAGGGACACTGACATCGTCATCCGGGTCGGGCGATACGGCCCATACCTGGACAGGGACGGCTCTCGGGTGAACATTCCCGAGGACATGACGCCCGACGAGCTGACCGCGGAGAAGGCGGAGGAGTTCTTCTCGCGGCCGACCGGCGACCGCGAGCTGGGCGTCGATCCGGTGAGCGGGCACAAGATCGTGGCCAAGGACGGGCGATTCGGGCCGTACGTCACGGAGATCCTGCCCACGCCGGAAGAGGAGACCCCGAAGCGGCGCACCAAGAAGGCCGACGCGGCGAAGCCGCGGACGAGCTCGCTGTTCAAGACGATGTCGCTTGACACCGTGACGCTCGACGACGCGCTCAAGCTGCTGTCGATCCCCCGAGCCGTCGGCGAGTTGGAGGGCGAGGAGGTCGTCGCGTACAACGGGAAGTTCGGCCCCTACCTGAAGAAGGGCACCGACTCGCGGTCGCTGACCTCGGAGGAGGACCTGCTCACGGTCACCATCGAGCAGGCCAAGGAGCTGTTCGCGCAGCCCAAGCCGCGCGGCAGGGGCCGGGCGGCGGCCGCGGCGCCACTGCGTGAGCTGGGTGATGACCCCAACTCCAAGAAGCCCGTCGTGGTCAAGGAGGGGCGATTCGGCCCGTACGTGACCGATGGCGAGACGAACGCGTCGCTGCGCAAGGGCGACACGGTCGAGGAGATCACGATCGAGCGGGCGGCGGAGCTGCTGGCCGAAAGGCGTGAGCGGGCTCCGGCGCCGAAGAAGACGACGACCAGGAAGGCGCCGGTCAAGAAGGCACCCGCGAAGAAGCCGGCGGCCAAGTCGTAAGTAGCATTGCCGGCGTGGTGGTCTTGGTCTTCGTGGGCTTGGTGTTCGCGGCACATCTCTATCTTTGGCAGCGGATGGTGCGGTCGACCACCCGGCCTGGGCGGTTACGCAAGGGCCTGAGCTGGGGGTTGGTAGGGCTCATCCTGCTGGTCGTCGCGACGTTCGCGGGGTCGCGGCTGGGGGTGTTCCAGTGGCTGGCGTGGCCGGGGTATCTGTGGATCGCGGTCATGTTCTACCTGGTGGTCTTCCTGGTCCTGCTGGAGATCCCCCGGCTGGTGGCGTGGTTCGCGCTGGTCCGTGGGCGTGCGGCCGTTTCGTCGCCGGCAGAGGCCGTGCTGGTGCCTGCTGGGCCGGTTTCGGTGGATGTGGCGCCGCCCCTTGAGGCGCCACCGGCGGGCATCGACGCGATGAGCAGGCGGCTCTTCCTCGGGCGGGCCACCGCCGCCGTCGCGGGCGTGAGCGCGCTCGGCACGGTCGGGTACGGCATGAGCGTCGCGCTGGGTGATCCGGTGATCGAGCCGATCAAGGTCACGCTGCCCGGGCTCGACTCCAGACTGAGCGGCCTGCGGTTCGCCGTGGTCAGCGACATCCACCTGGGGCCGCTCACGGGTAAAGGGCATACCGAGCGCATCGTACGGATGGTCAACGGGCTGCGGGCGGATGTGGTGGCGATCGTCGGCGACCTGGTCGACGGCTCGGTCGCCGAGCTGGGCGCGCTGGCCAGGCCGCTGCGGAGCCTCGAATCCCGCTATGGCGCTTATTTCGTGACAGGAAATCACGAGTACTACACGAGAAACGGCCCCGGTGAGTGGGTCGAGGAGCTGGACCGGCTCGGCGTGCGCTCGCTGCGGAACGAACGGGTGGAGATCCGGCACCAGGGCGGCGTGCTCGACCTGGCCGGGGTGAACGACCTCAACGGTGCCACCGCGAACGACGCGCCCGACTTCGACAAGGCGCTCGGTGGTCGTGACCCGAGCCGCTCCACGGTTCTGCTGGCCCACCAGCCGGTGCAGGTCGAGCAGGCCGCGCGTTACGGCGTCGATCTGCAGCTGTCCGGGCACACGCATGGCGGGCAGATGATGCCGTTCAACCTCGTGGTGCCGTTCCAGCAGCCGGTCGTGTCGGGGCTGGCCACGGTTGACGGGGTGCAGGTGTACGTCACGCGCGGCGCCGGGTTCTGGGGGCCGCCGGTCCGGGTGGGCGCGCCGCCCGAGATCACGCTGCTTGAGCTGCGCTCCTGACTTTCCGCGATCCGCTGGCTACTCAGGCCGCCAAGGCGTAGTATCCAAGCGGATACGTTGGAGGTGCGATGATCTCTTCCCCGGTGGAGGGGGTGTTCGGCGGTCTGCTGCCCGAGCGGGGCGAGGCGCCCGGGGGCTCGCCGCCCGATGTCACGTTCTGGGCGGAGCGTGGCGGTCTGCTGCTCAAACAGGCCAGACACGCCGCCAACATGAACCAGAAGGCGCTGGCCGGCATGAGCGGCACGTCGCGGACGACACTGTCGGCCTACGAGCACGGCCGCAAGTCGCCCACGCTCGAAACGGCCGGGCGCATCCTCGACGCCGCCGGGTTCCGGCTGACGCTGGAGGTGAAGGTCGAGTTCACCACCCACCGGGCCGCCGACGGGCGTCCGTTCTTCGTGCCCAACCGGTTGAGCAGGCTACCGACGTTGCGGGCCTTGGCCACCGTACGGCTCGGGGGCAGGGTCTTTGACCTGGCCGATCGCGGGGATCGCCGGGACGCGTACGCGGTGCTGTTGCGGGAAGGGAGCCAGGAGGAGCTGCTCGAACATGTGGACGGGCTGCTGCTGGTGGAGTTGTGGGATGAGCTGGTGCTGCCTGAGCCGGTCCGCGCCGGCTGGCAGCCTTTGGTGGAGCTCGCTCGGCCGTACAAACCGAACTAACGAGACGAGAGGGATCTGTCTGGTGTTTTCGGGGGCCTATTCGAGGTGTGTATCATGCGCGTCGGCCCGCATACGTAATACCCTCAGCGACGAGCAGCCGGGTATATCCGGCTGGTCGCCCATCTTCCCTTTTCCGGCGAACACCTGGATACGCTGACATCATGACCGCCCGTGGCCGACGCCAACCGACACATGTGCTGGCAAACGCATCTTTCCGCCGGCTCTGGACGGCGATGTCGGTGTGCAGCCTCGGCGACTGGCTGAACATCCTGGCACTCACCGCCCTCGCCGGAAACCTGACCCAGGGCGACTACCGCACGCAGTCACTGGCCGTCGGCGGTGTCTTCATCGCCAAGATGCTGCCCGCCGTCCTGCTCGGGCCGCTCGCGGGAGCGTTCGCCGACCGGTTTGACCGCCGGGTGACGATGTTCTCCTCCGACCTGGCCCGGTTCGCCGTGGTGCTGTCGATCCCGTTGATCGGCAGCTATCAGTGGATCATCGTCGCGACGATCCTGGTCGAGTGCGTCAACCTGTTCTGGGTCCCGGCCAAGGACGCCACGGTCCCCAACCTGGTGCCGAAGGAGCAGCTCGAATCGGCCAACCAGCTCAACCTGCTGGTCACCTACGGCAGCGCGCCGATCGCCGCGATCCTGTTCACGGCGCTGTCCGTGGTGGGCGACGTGCTGAAGAACGCCGTTCCGTTCCTGTCCGGCATGGACTCGACCGGGCCGGCGCTGGTCGTCAACGCCTGCGCGTACCTGGTGTCCGCGTTCCTGATCTTCACGCTGCGGGGCATCCCCAAGCGTGACGGCGCCATCTCCACCCCGTCGGTGCTCAAGCAGATCGTCGAGGGCTGGCGGTTCGTCGGCGGCAACCGGCTGGTGCGCGGCTTGATCATCGGCATGCTGGGGGCGTTCGCGGCGGGCGGCGCGGTCGTGGGCGTGGCGAAGATCTACGTGGGCGCGCTCGGCGGTGGCGACGCGGCCTACGGCGTGGTGTTCGCCGCGGTCTTCGTCGGCATGGCGCTGGGCATGTTCTTCGGCCTGCGGCTGCTGCGCGAGCTGTCGCGGCGGCGGCTGTTCGGCCTGGCGATCACCGTGGCGGGCGTGGTGCTGATCGCGATCGCCCTCGTGCACAACCTGGTGATCGTGGTCATGCTGACCGTGCTGCTCGGAGCGTGCGCGGGCATCGCGTGGATCATCGGCTACACGCTCATCGGCCTCGAGGTCGAGGACTCGATGCGCGGCCGGACGTTCTCGTTCCTGCAGTCGACCGCGCGGGTCACGCTGCTGTTCGTGGTGGCGGTGGCCAACCCGCTGGCCGCGCTCTTCGGCGCGCACCCGCTGCGGCTGGGCGATCTGGTCTACCAGTTCGACGGCTCCAACCTGGTGCTGGTGATCGGCGGCGTCCTCGCCACGGTCGTCGGCGTGCTGGCGCTGCGGCACATGGACGACAGGAAGGGCGTCTCGCTCTCCGAGGACCTGATCGCGGCGGTGCGTGGCGAACGGCCGCAGTCCGAGGCGGCGGAGCAGGTGCCGGGGCTGTTCGTGGCGTTCGAGGGCGGCGAGGGGTCGGGTAAGACGACCCAGTCGCGGCTGCTCGCCATCTGGCTGCGCGACCAGGGGTTCGATGTCGTACAGACCCGTGAGCCCGGTTCGACCAAGGTCGGCATGCGGCTGCGCGCGATCCTCCTCGACGCGGCCGAACGCGGGCTGTCGGCGCGCGCCGAGGCGCTGCTGTACGCCGCCGACCGGGCCGAGCACGTCGAGAAGGTCATCAGGCCGGCCCTCTACCGCGGCTCGCTGGTGATCTCCGACCGCTACGTCGACTCGTCGCTGGCCTACCAGGGAGCGGGGCGGGCGCTCGATCCCGACGACGTGTCCAAGGTCAACGCCTGGGCCACGGGCGGGCTGGTGCCGCATCTCACCGTGCTGATCGACACGCCGCCCGAGGTGGGGCTGACCAGGCTGGGCGGCGCGGCGGACCGGATCGAGTCCGAGCCGCTGGAGTTCCACGAGCGGGTGCGCAAGGAGTTCCGGACGCTGGCCGCCGCCGATCCCGGCCGCTATCTGGTGGTCGACGGGACGCTGCCGCCCGAGCAGATCACCCGGCTGATCCAGGATCGGGTGCACGAGATCCTGCCCGATCCGGTGCCCCAGGAGTCCGAGGACATCACCGGTACGATGCCCGCCATCCGCGACTAGCCTTGTCGGGTGAGCGTCTTCGATGACCTCGTCGGTCAGGACCAGGCGGTGGCCGTGCTGTCGCGCGCCGCAGCGGCGGCGGGCGACGCCGTGGGGGGTGGCCGCGGCGCGGGCATGACGCATGCCTGGCTGTTCACCGGCCCGCCCGGCTCTGGCAGGGAGGAGACGGCGCGGGCGTTCGCGGCGGCGCTGCTCTGCCCCGACGGCGGCTGCGGTCACTGCGACCAGTGCCACCAGGTGCTGATCGGCTCACACCCCGATCTCGAAACGGTACGTCCCCAGGGCCTGTCCTACAGCGTCAAGCAGACGCGCGAGCTCATCCTGCGGGCGGCCGGCGCGCCGACGCAGGGCCGCTGGCGCGTCATCCTGTTCGAAGACGCCGACCGGGCCACGGAGTCGGCGGCGAACGCCCTGCTCAAGGCCATCGAGGAGCCGCCACCCCGTACGGTCTGGCTACTGTGCTCGCCGGCCGCCGACGACATGATGATCACCATCCGGTCGCGCTGCCGCGTGGTCACCCTGGCCACCCCCCGCACGGAGGCCGTCGCCCACGTGCTGGCCACCCGCGACAGCGTGCCCTGGGACACCGCTCACTTCGCCGCCCGCGCCTCTCAGGGGCACATCAGCCGGGCTCGGGCGCTGGCCCTGGACGAAGGCGTACGCCGGCGCCGCGAGGCCGTCCTGGCCATCCCCCGCTCGCTGTCCGGGGTCGGCGAGTGCATCTCGGCCGCCGAACGCCTGGTCAAAACGGCCGAGGAAGAGGCCGCGGCGGCAACGGCCGCGCTCAACGAGACGGAGACCACCGAGCTGCGCAAGATCTACGGCGAGGGATCCACGGGCAAGGGCCTCAACCGTGGGTTGGTGCGGGGTGGCGCTGGGGCGTTGAAGGAGCTGGAGGACCGGCAGAAGTCACGCGCCACGCGCATCAAGCGGGACTCGCTCGACGCCGCTCTGCTGGAGCTGGTGTCGTTCTATCGGGACGTGCTGGCCATGCAGTTCTCGGCCGGGGTTGAGCTGGCCAACGACGACATCCGCTTTGACCTCGACCAACTGGCCAAGGTGTCGACGCCGGAGGAGACGCTGCGGCGGATCGACGCGATCATGCGGTGCCGCGAACGCCTGGACGCCAACGTCAACCCGCAGATCGCGGTCGAGGCGATGATGCTGTCCCTCCGGTCCGCCGCGTAGGCGGGTTGTTGGCTCGGTCGGTTTGGTCCGTCGTATGGCGGTCGGTTGGCTTGGGGCGCCGGGTGGCGGTCTGTCGGCTCGGGGTGGCCGGATATCGAAGCAGACGGCCAAGAAGACGCACGTCACGGCGCCCAGCCCGGTAAACCGCAGGAGCGTGCCCCTGGACGGGGGCCAGCTCCGTACGGAGGGTGGGGCCCACCGGGCTGGCCGTAAAAGGGCTCAGTAAAAGACGTGTGACCAGAGCAGCAGATGGGGCTGTGGGGCGTCTCTGTTATGTGAAAGTCGAGCAGCTGTCCCCTGGAGGGGCTCTGATACGGAAACGCGTCGATGTCGCGGCGATCTTCGCCGAGCATCATGTGGGTCTCGTCCGGCTGGCGCTGGTCATGGTCGGTGATCAGGCGACCGCCGAAGACGTCGTCCAGGAGGCGTTCACCCGTACCCACGCGGGCCGAGGGAGGTTGCGAGATCCGGACAAGGCGCTGACCTATGTGCGATCGGCGGTGTTCAACGGCTGCCGGTCGGTGATGCGGAGGCGGGCGACGGTTTTCCGCCGCGCCGTGCCGTACGAACCGCCTGTCTGGTCGGCTGAGAGCGCGGCCCTGCTGAGCGAGGAGCGTCGCGAGGTGCTGCGTGCCCTGCGAGGGCTGCCGGACCGGCAGCGCGAGGCGCTGACGCTCCGCTACTACCTCGACCTGTCCGATCAGGAGATCGCCGAGACCATGGGGATCAGCGGGAGCACCGCCAGATCCACGATCGCGCGAGGGCTCGCAGCTCTCGGCCGAGCACTTGGGGAGGATTCATGAACAGCCCTATGGAAGACCGCCTGCGCGAGGCGCTGGCCGAGGCGGGGGCGACCGTTGACACCAGCACGCTGAGCCCCCTGCAGTCGACGGGGCGGCCTCGGGTGCGGGTCGACTTCCGGCTGCTGGCTGCGGCGGGGGCGGTGGTGCTCGCGGGGGCCGTGACCGCCGCCGTGCTCATCTCACCCGGTGGCGAACAGTTCTCTCCCGGCGGCGAACAGCGAGCGGGGGTAGCCAACGCACCTGCCGATCAGAAATCCACGGATGTATCCATCTTCCTGTGCGGGAAGCTGTCGCCGAGCCAAACCTGTCCTGGGGGCAGCGTGACCGCTGAGCAGACAAAGGCGGTCATGGATGCTCTGAGGGAGGCGCCAGGGGTGATACAGGTGCTATACGTGAGTAAGGATCAGGCCTATGCGAGCTTCCGCCGAGACTACGCCGACGAAAAGGCGCTGCTTGACGCGATCGACGCGACCGACCTGCTTCCCTCGTTTCAGGTCAAACTGCGGCCGGGAGCCGATTCGAAGGTGTCGCTGGGCAAGATGAAGTCCATGGAAGGCGTGAGCGACATCACGTTTCCGGGGGAAGCCGCCGACCTGATCGGCTCAGGACCGGAGAAGACAGCAGATGTCTCTGCCTTTCTCTGCGGAGAGCAATCGAGCCTAGCGTCGTGCGGAGCCGTTGCCGCGCCCGACTCGACGCGTTCCGCTCCCAAGTTCGTCAAATACGGTAAGGCCGTCACGCCTGCCCAGCGGAGAGCTCTGGGCACGGTGATCGGCGCGATACCCGGCGTTCAGTCGACACATTTCGAGAGCCGGCAGGAGGCATACGAGAATTTCCAGCGCAGCTACAAGGGCAACAAGGCACTCGTTCAGGCCGCCAAGCAATCGGACATGCCGGAGTCGTTCCGCCTTCAGTTGAGGCCGGATGCTGACTGGGACAAGGTGATCACCAAGCTGCAGGGCATCCCCGGTGTCGCGATCGTCATCAACAGCAAGTGCATGACTGAGCGGGTCACGCTTCGGACGCACTATGGCATCTCCCTTCTTAAGGGCAAGGTCTGCGGCCCTCCGACGGAGTAGGGCTCTCACGCTGCGCGTGCCCGCACACGTAATGTGGCATCCGAAGGCCGTACCAACCCCCTAGGCCGTCAGGAGGCGAGCTCGAGCCCATGGGAATGATCATGGCCGTGAGCTTCACCCGCTACGGGCGGCTCTACTACCTCGATCCCGGTGGCCACACCCCCAAGGTGGGCGACAAGGTGCTGGTCCCGACCGACTCGGGTCCTGAGGTGGCGGAGTGCGTGTGGGCGCCGCAATATTCGAGTGAAGACATCGACGGAATGCCGGTGTGTGCGGGCATAGCGGGAGAGGAGCACCTCTCCCGCGACGAGACCAACAAGCGCCGCAGGGCCGAGGCCCGCAGCGTGTCCAAGCGGTTGATCAAACGGCACGAGCTGCCGATGAAGGTGGTGGGCGTCGACTACCTCGATCAGGACAATGTCTACACGGTTTACTTTTCCGCTCCGCATCGGGTCGACTTCCGCGCGCTCGTCCGGGACCTGGCCCGCAACCTGCGGGCCCGGGTGGAGCTGCGCCAGATCGGCCCGCGTGACGAGGCACGTTTGCAGGGCGGCATCGGCCCATGTGGCCGCGACCTGTGCTGCGCCACGTTCCTCAAGGACTTCGAGCCGGTCTCCGTACGCATGGCCAAGGACCAGGACCTACCGGTCAATCCTCTGCGTATCGCCGGGGCGTGCGGGCGGCTGATGTGCTGTCTCAAGTACGAGCATCCGCTCTATGTCGAGACCCGCAGCAGAATGCCGCGCACTGGAAGCCGGGTGAGCACGCCGCAGGGAGAGGGAAGTGTCCTCGGGCATAACGTTCCGGCGGACACGGTGACGGTCCGGCTGGACGACGGCGGAAGGCGCTGTGCGTGTCCGTCCGCCTCGGTCTGCTCGCCACGGCAGCAGCACGACAAGATGTACGGAGAGGACGGCGGCCCGCCGGCTCCCGGCGAGTAGCTCCACGACGGACAACGGGTATCTCTACCAGGGGCAACGGGTGAAAGTTCACGGGCGGTGCTCGTGAACTTTCACGCTCGCGGTTGTGCTCGCGAGTTGGCGAAGGCCGGGGATGGCATGGGGGTGGCAAGGCTTGCCTGGCCCAGATGCCGCGCGGAGCGCCCGTCGGTTTGTTGAGGACCGGGTAGTTGGGGGGCCGGGCAGTTGGGAGGTGGGAAGCGCGTAGGATTGCGGAGCGTGTGGTTCCGAGCACTGATCGCTGTCGCCGCGACTGTGTTGTTCGCCTCCGGCTGTGCCTCGACAGAGGAGCCGGCGAGCGGGCTGCGCTGGTCCGACTGCGGGGACGGGTTCGAGTGCGCGAAGCTCTCGGTGCCGCTCGACTACGGCGCCCCGGACGGGGAGCACATCAAGATCGGTGTGGTCCGGCTGCCGGCCACCGGCGACCGGATCGGCTCCTTGGTCGTCAACCCGGGCGGTCCTGGAAGTTCCGGCGTCAGCTATGCGCGGGCCGCCCGATCGATCATGAGCGAGAAGGTACGCGAACGGTTCGACGTCGTGGGGTTCGATCCACGCGGTGTGGGTGAGTCGGCGCCGATCGAGTGTCTGAGCGACGCGCGGCTCGATGCGTTCATCGCCCTGGACGCCACCCCCGACACACCGCAGGAGCGGGCCGCGCTCGAGCAGGGCTCACGCGAGTTCGCGAAGGGCTGCCAGGCCGGGGCCGGCCGCTTGCTGCCGCATGTGGGCACCGTTGACACCGCCCGGGACATGGACGCGCTGCGCCAGGCGCTCGGCGACCAGAAGCTGACCTACCTCGGCAAGTCCTATGGCACCTTCCTGGGCGCGGTATATGCGGATATGTTCCCCGGCAAGGTCCGAGCCCTCGTCCTCGACGGCGCTCTAGACCCGGCCGTCTCCCGCCTGAAGCTCAATGCCGACCAGGCCATGGGTTTCGAGCGCGCCCTCCATGCGTACATAGAGTCCTGCCTGACCGAAGGCAACTGCCCGTTCCGCAGCCGTACCGTCGACGGCGTCTTGGCCGAGATCACCGACCTGCTGCACCGCACGGACGCCAGCCCGCTGCCCGGCGAGGGACGGCAGGCCACCGAGGCGCTGGCCACGCTCGGCGCGTTGACCCCGCTCTACGACCGCGGCTCCTGGCCCGAGCTCACCGAAACGTTCCGTCAAGCCCTGAAAGGCGACGGCAAACTGCTCCTCCGCAACGCCGACCAACTCATCGACAGACACAACAACGGCGTCTATTCCAACCAGACCGAGGCCAACATGGCCATCAACTGCGTAGACAGCCCCTATCCCAAGAACGCCGCCGCCTACGCGACCGCGGCGGCGCAGGCCGAACGCGAGGCGCCCAGGTTCGGCGCCTACCTCATGTGGAGCTCGCTCCCGTGCGCCTTCTGGCCCGCCAAACCGACACTGATAAACCGCCCACTCACCGCCAAAGGCGCCGCCCCGATCCTGGTCATCGGCACCGAACGCGACCCGGCCACCCCGTACGAGTGGGCGCAGGCCCTGGCGGACGAACTCGACTCGGGCGTGTTCCTCGGCTACGACGGCGACGGGCACACGGCGTACTTCAACGGCTCGACCTGCGTGGACGACGCCGTGGACCACTACCTGCTGACGGGCACGCCACCACAGGACGGGACATTCTGTCCGGGCATCGGCTGATCGAAGGGAGCAAGAACCCCTTGGGCTCCTGTAGACTCATTCACGCTGTACGGCACGCCGCCTTAGCTCAGTCGGCCAGAGCACTTCACTCGTAATGAAGGGGTCTCGGGTTCGAATCCCGAAGGCGGCTCCCAGCTAGAAGGCCCCTCGTGGTGATCGCGAGGGGCCTTTTGCAATCAGGGGTACCGTGCCGGACCCTTGTGTGTCCTATGAGACCCTCTGCCATGCCCGTTGCCAATGAATGGCTGGCTGGTCCGTCACCAACCAAGCGCCTGGACAGAGAACTGCTGGAAGAGCGCATCCTGAACCTGCTCTCATCGCAGAACATGTGTGTCCTGGCGACATCCGGGGCTGACGGGCCGCTGGCGACCCCCGTGCGTTACTTCCACCTGGGCTTCGCGCTCATGTTCACGGCGGTGCCCACGTCTCCCAAGATGCGGAACGTAGCCGCGGACCCCAGGGTCTCGATCGGCATATTCGCCCCGCTGGTGGGACAGGCCAGCAGCCGAGGCGCCCAGGTCTTCGGACGAGCCCGCGTTCTCGGGATCGATGATCCGGAGTTCTCGCACTACTGGCCTGCGTTCAGGTGGCAGTCGGATCATGTGGAGCGTTCGCGCCCGCTCGACGAACCGCCGTCCGGCCCGCTGACCGTTGTCGAAGCTGATCGGATTGTCTATACAGAACACTGGCTTCGACGAAGCGGGTATGCACCGCGTCAGTTCTGGAAGCGGCAGGAAGATTGAGGCTGAACGAGAGGTGTGTCTGGTCCCATGAGATGCCTGCCGTTTCTGTCCACAACATAGGCGACAGGCGATCTCAGCGGCGACGTGGACGTTCGGAGCCGGCCAAAGCGAATGTGAAACCTGAGGTCAGAGCGCCCCGGGGGGTCCAGGTAGGACGATGCCGAAGAAGTCCTGCGCCTTGTACGTGGCGAGCTTCCTGGCCTTACCGGTCCTGACGTTCACCGCATAGGCGGTCATGGCCAGGGACGGCGGGTCGACCACCGCGGGCTCGTCGTCCGGCACTTCGGATGCCGGTCTGCACCGCACGGACGTGGTGAGAGCGGTTACCTCGTCGGCGCTGAGCCAGGTGCGCAGCGAGATCTGGGAGACGTCCGGGGACAGGCCGCTGATGGCGGTCGTCTTCCGCTTCTTGCCGGTGGACGTGTCCATGAGGGCGAGGTCGCCATGACGGCAGGGCTTCTCGGCGGTGCTGCGGTCCTCGATCACCGCGACGGTCTTCCCGTCGGGGGCGAGCGGGCTGAAGTGGTAGTGCTTCGGCAGGATGACCGATGTAGAGTTGCCCGCCGATGAGGACGGCCACAGGTTCGAGATCGTTCGCAGCTGCGAGTTGGGCGAGTATTCCGCGAGCGTGATGGTGGCGCCGTCCTGTGACAGGCCGATGGGGACCCAGCGGTTCGGCAACTGGCGGACGACTCTGTCGCGCATGTCGATGAGCAGCGCGGGGTCCTTGAAGTCCGGGACCTTGCTGAAAGCCACGAACCGGCCGTCGTCCGACAGCATCAGGTGCGAGATGCTGCCCAGCCAGCTCTTCGGTACCTTGTCGGCGGCCGTCGTACGCCGGCCCGAGGCCAGGTCGCGGACCTGGAAGGTCCCTTCCTTGGCGCTGTAGTAGGCGATCTTCCGGCCGTCCCGGCTGATCGCCAGTGGGCTGTCCCGCAGTCCGCTACGCCCAGGGCTGAGGCTGGGCAGCGCCTCGGTGACGTAGTAGGCCTTCCCGCTCCGCGTGACCACGCGCCAGCCCCCGTCCCGGCAGCCCGACGGCGCTTTTCCCCGGTCCGGCTTGCAGAAGGTCTTGTACGCGTGGCTCAGCGGCCCCACTCCGCGCGCCGGCAGGTCGCCTTGGGAAGCGGCCTCCTGCGATCCGTTCGGCAGTAGCCGGACGGCGGCCGTCACACCAAGAGCGGTGATCACGACCATGGCCGCCGCGAGAGACGACATCACGGTACGCCGCCTGCGATCACGCGTCGCGATCGTGCGTTCGGCCAGGTCCACCTGTGGAGACTCGTCGGCCAGGTCGACGAGCACGTTCCGTAGCCAGGTCATCGGTAGGCCTCCTCGGCTTCCAGGTCCGCGAGTTTCGGCGCCAGTTCGGGCGCCAGTTCGCGTAAACGGGCCAGTGCGTAGTGGGCCTGGCTCTTCACCGTCCCGATCGAGCAGTTCAGCAGCTCAGCTGTCTCACGTTCGGTCCGGTCCTCGTAGTAGCGCAGAACGATCACCGCCCGCTGCCGGGGTGGCAATCGCATGAGAGCCCGGCGCATGACGAGCCGCACGATGGTGGAGTCCTCGCTCGAGTACGGCCGGTCGGGCGGGTCTGCGGTCGGCAGCTCGGTCCTGACCCGGTGCCGCCGCCACGAGATGTACTGGTTCAGCAGCGCCTTGCGCACGTACGCCTCGGGGTGCTCGACGCGCGACAGCCTGGACCAGCGTCGGAGCACCTTGAGCAGGGCGCTCTGCAGCAGGTCCTCGGCCTGGTGGGCATCTCCCGTGAGCAGGTAAGCGGTGCGCATCAGCGCCTGCTGATGGCCGGCGACGAACTCGCGGAAGCTGTCATTGCGATCCAAGGCGACTCCTCTCGACCGTTACCGACTCCGGTGACGTGTCGAAAGGTTCGGTCCGCCCGGCCAGAACTTCGTGTCGCGTTCTTGCACACCGCCGGCAGCACCGCCGGCACAGCCCGATACCGCTGCTCGGCAACGGACATATCCCACCGGGACTAATCCCAGCCTCCCGACGCGCGATGCCGCACGAAAGGATGACCGACGACAGCACCCGTCACCGATGTCTTGGGATCAGTAGTCCCGCTCGGGCAGCCGCAGCCAGCTGTCGGCCGGGCCGATGATCGGCCGGGCGTCGGCCGGGCGCAGGTTTGCGCCGGCGCAGCAGAACGCTACAGGGTGGTTGCGGTAGAGGTGGGCAGCGAGGATCTTGTCGGCCACGGCGTCAGGGGGGACCATGTAGGCGCTGTCCGGCTCCCAGGCTACGACCACGCCGTGTCGGGCGATGTGCCCGAAGATGCCGCCTTTGGGATTGGAGTACATGCTGTAGCAGACCGTGCCCCGTGAGACGCGCTTGACGACGCCGGGCGTGGACGGGGTGAGACCCCAGGGTTGGGTGATGACGCAGCCGCCGGGCACGCCCGTGATGCCGACGATCGAGTCGGCGTCCGGGATGTTCCACCAGGCCTCGTAAAGAACGTCGATGTCCACGTCGTCGGCAGGTGCGGCTTCCAGGCGCGCTGTCGCCTCGGCTGCGCTGACATCGGCCACGCAGGCCAGGCTCAGGCCGCCGTGATAGAAGTCTCCCAGCGCGGGGATCAGACGTTTGGCCTCCGCCGCGGCGGCGGCCTCGGCCTCGGACAGACCGATCTCCGGAGAGGGGACGGGGAAGAGGTCGGGGGTGGGGCCGGCCAGGCTGAGGCGGCCGGGGGACCAGCCGTCCATCATGAGGCGCCACGGGTCCGCTCCAGCGGCGAGGAGAGCTCGGGCGTTGTCCACGCGGCCTTCGAAGACGGCCATCCAGAGCGCGGTACGGCCTCGATGTTCGGCGTCGACGTCGTCGACGCGCCTGGCCAGTTCGGCGACCACTTCAGGCGATCCCTGCTCAGCCGCGATGTGGAGCGGCTTTTCAAAGATGCGCACGCCGGAGTTGGGGTCAGCACCCGCGGCGAGCCGGGCGCGGATCAGGTCGAGGTCTGTCCACCCGTCATAGCCGACGACCCACCATCCGACATCGTCGTCGGTAGCAGCCATGGCACTCCTTCAAGAGCGCAGGGGACACGTGAGCTACTGATCATGGCCTGCTGGGCCGACAATTTTGGTGGTCGAGGGCCTTGCGGGTCTCTGGGCCGGCGATCTGGGGGTAGACGTTCATGGTCATCGAGATCTGCGAGTGTCGCGGGATGCGCCTCGCGACCCGAGGGTGAACGTCCGGGGCGGCGAGCATCGAGGCGCGCCGCTCAAGCGCATCGATCAGTCGTGTAGGTGACGCCGCCTGGCGGGGCCGCTACCTGCCGAGGTCTGCCAGCGTATTTCCACAAGCAGGAGCCTGTTGCCCGACTTTCGGGCGTGCCTTTATGGAGTCCCGGGCAGCGTCATCAGTATGAAGGCTGGAAGACGGATAAAGACCATCATATTCACCGGCTCTGCTCTGCTCGTGGCTGCGGCCTGCGGGAGCGCCGACACTCAGTCCAGTGCCGTCAAGGCGGCGCCCGCAGAGGGCGCCGCCGTCGGCCTTACCTCAACGTCGGCGCCATCGGGTGACCCCGCTCAGGGATCCGGCGGTATGGCGAGTCTCGAGAAGGCGATCGCCGCGGCCATGGACGCCGTCAAGGGCTCCACGGTCCTCTCGGTTCAGTCGGAGAACGGCGGCCAGCTCTGGGAGGTCCAGCTGGCCGGATCCGACGGCACCGAGCGGCTACTGGAGGTAGACGCGGCAGGGAAGGTGGTCTCGGGACCCAGGGTCAAAGACACTGGCAAGGGGGAGAAGGCCAGGGTCATGGGCATCATCAAGGATGCCGAGCTCACCTTCAAGGACGCGGTGGAGAAGGTGTCCTCCTCGGTGCACGGCAAGATCAGTCATATGAGCCTGGACAGGTACAACAACAACGATCTCCTCGTCTGGGATGTCGATGTCGCCACCCCGGACGGCACTTGGCAGGGGGTCAAGGTTGACGCCAAGACCGGCGCCGTGACCAAGAACGACTAGAGGGTTTGGGATGGTTTGCAGCGCACGGCCGTAGTCTCGCCGCGCAGGGTGCACCATCCGGCCGCGTACGGGACGAGCAGCGTGTCTCCGGCCTTGACCGGGACCGGCGGGCCCTGTTCGCTCGTGATGGTCCCGTCGCCGGAGGTGACTGTGACGACGGAGTACGCCGGTTCCAGCACGCTGACGGGATCGGGGCGCAGCCTCTCGGCCGCGAAGAACTCGTCGGCGAGCTGGGGGAAGAGGCGGCGGACTCCGGGCCGGTCGTCGCTGGACGAGGGGCGGGCTCGGTGTAGCTCGGTCAGCCGTTCCGCGCCCAAGCCGCTTCTGTCGACACAGCCGAGCGCCTGGTCGTAGCCGAGTCCCAGGTGCCCGTTGGCCGGGCCGTCAATGGCGAAGCCCTCCCATTCGAGCAGTACGGAGAAGTCGGTCGGCTCCTGCACCTCGACCAGGAGGATCCCGGCCCCGATGGCGTGCGGCAGACCGGCGGGGCACACGATGGCGTCGCCGGCCCGCACCTGCACGCGGTTCGTGGCGTCGAGCATCTGGTCGATCCGCTGGTCCGCGACCCAGCGGGACAGTTCGTCCGGCTCGACGTCCCGGGCGAAGCCGAGATGTACCGCCGCCTCCGGTTCGGCCGAGACGACCACCCATGCCTCGGTCTTTCCATAGGGCGAGGCCAGATGGGCGGCGGCGAAGCGCCGATCGGGGTGCACGTGCAGCGGTAGCCGTTCCCCCGCGTCCAGCAGCTTCACCAGGATCGCGGGGTCGGCGCCGTGCTCCGCGACGTGCCGTTCCCCCAGCCACCACACGGGATCGTCGGCGATCGCCTTGGCAAGGGACCGGCCGTCGGGCAGCGTGGTCAGTCCCGCGGGCGCCGCCCCGAACCGGCTGGTGGTCGAGGCGACCCAGTCCTCCGGATAATAGGGATCATCGGCGGATGGGATCCCGCGGAACTGGGCGATGCGTCCGGCACCGCGGTAGAACGATCGTGGGGTGTTCGCGGGTAGGGGATAGATGGTCATGCATGTGCTCCCAGGTCAGCGTGCCAGGTTCGGTACCACTCGGCGGGAAGTTCCTTGACCACCTCGTCGAGCGGCCGGGCCGGCGTGTAGGAGCGACCGTACCGGCGCGTCACGGCGTTGAGCTCTTCGAGTCGTGCCCTGGCCGCCCGGATGGCCTGGTCGCGGGCCTCGGCGTCGTGGGTGGACACGGCGTCGCGCCAGATCGAGCGGCCGGCGAGGTAGCCGGCGGCGCCGGCCTGGCACGCGATCTCGACTTGTGTCTTGAAGTCGGCATATTCCACCCCGGCGGACAGGATCACCCACGGCACGCTCACCATCCCGTCCAGCTCCGCACAGGCGGCGGCGGCCTGCGCGCGTCCTTCCGGCGTGTCGACGTAGCCGGGGAACTCCACCTTGAGCATGTCGACGCCGAGTTTGTTGGCGGCCGCGGCGGAGGCGATGATGCCGCGCACCCGGTGGGCCTTCCACTCGGCTGTGGTCGGGTCCTCGCCCGGCAGCGGGTACCAGATCGGCTCGACCACCAGCGGCAGGCTCAGCTCGGCGCACTCGGCGGCGAGGTCGGTCACGAGCTTCCGCTGCTGCTCGGCGACGACTCGATCACCGTCGAGGCGGTAGAACCACAGCAGCTTGCACATGTCGGCGCCGGCCATCTTGATCCGGGTGGCGCTCCAGTTCTCGCGCAGCCGGGTACGGCGTGGGCCCTCCAGATGCCGATAGTCCTCGTCCTCGATGCTCGACATCAGCCCGACGCTCCCCGGCACCGCGCCGGAGGCCACGAGATGGCCGAGGGCGTACAGCGGATCGAGCAGTACGGCCGAGATCGACGGGGCCAGGGCGCGGACCACCGCGTCCTTGGCGGTGACGACATCGGCGAAGGTGACGGTCGCCGGGTCGGGGGCGAGCAGTTCGGCGAAGTCGGACAGGTGATCGAGGGCGCAGATCAGGAAGAATCCGTCGGCGCTGGTGACGCGCTGCAGGCCACGGACCTTGCCAGGATCTATGAGCGGATTCATGGAATGTCTCCAGGTGATAGGCGGACATAGGGCTTGGGGGGTACGTCAGGGTTGGCGGGCAGGCAGCCGGCGAGCAGTACCCCGGCGACGAATGTGTCGCCGAGGCCGATCGTGGCGGCGGGGCGCGACAGGTACGGCGTCGGCACGCACTCGGCGTGCCAGCCGTCGCCGAGCGGCCTTCCCTCGGGCCGGTCGTCCGTTAACGTCACGGCCGGGTCGAGGCCGAGGTCGGCTGTGGGTCTTCCGTGGCGGGCGCGGGAGGCGGCGAGCAGGTTGCCGATGCGCAGCGCGCCGGCGGCCGGCTCAGGGTCGCCCCTGTGTACGACCAGCGACCAGGCGTCGGCATGCACGAACACCCGGTCGAACCGGTAGTGCTCGGCCAGCTCGCGCGCCGCGGCGGCGGGATCGCCGGCCGGCCGCATGATCGCCAGCTCGGCGAGGCTGAGCCCGAGGGTGTGGGCAATCCCGGTGTACGCGGCGCTGACCTCGGCGAGCGCGCCAGGCCGCGGATACTCGGCGAGCTCGAGATGTACCCATGGGAGCCCGGCCGTCCGCCAGCTCGCGGCCAGGTCGCGCAGCCAGGCCCGGGCGGTGTGATCCGCGTCGGGCACGCCGTTGAGCCCGGAGACGAGTCCCGCACCAGCGGTCTCGGCCAGCGCGGGGCCGAGCGCGGCGAACGCCTCGTCCCGCTCGATTCCGTCTTCGGAGAGCCGGACGATGATCCGGCTGGACCGGCGTACGGTGCCCGCGTGCCAGCGGGTGCCTGCCACGTACTCAAGGATGTAGTGGGGCGGTTTGGCCGGGACGCCATGGGCAGCCGTGCCGGCCACGGGCCGCACCGTACCGTCGTCGCACAGGCCGATGGCGGGGTGCAGTACGGCCAGTTGCTCGGTGCTGCGGTCGGCGAGGGCGAGCACGCTTGGCGCGTTCAGGACGGCCAGCACCCAGGCGGCCTGGGCGCCCGTCCCGCCGACCTGGCGCGCCGCCGGTGGGCCGAGCAGTTCGTCGAGCGCCGGCCGCAGTTCGGGCGCGGGTACGAACACCTCGCCGTCGCGGCCGTCCAGGATGCGGCGCAGCACCTCGCCCGAGAGGGCGGCGAGCGGCTCGCGGTCGGCCCGCGCCGCTGGGGTCAACCGGTTGAGCGGCCCGCGGTCGGCGCGCGCCGCCTCGGTCAGCCGGTCGAGTGCCGGGGGATCGAGCCGGTAGACGTGGTCGACGCAGGTGTTGAAGCCGGCGAGCAGTGGGCGGGCGGCGGGGGCGTCGTCCAGGACGGCGGCGGCGACCTGCTCGTACGTGGCGCGCCAGTCGCGGGCCATCAGCCTCTCACCGCCCCTGCGGTCAGGCCTTGTCCGATCCTGCGCCGGAAGATCATCAGGAGCATGACGAGCGATACGGCGACCACGATCGGTGCCGCGGCGACGAGGTCAGCTCGACGCTGCCGGTGCCGCCGCCTGAAGAGGAGCCACAGGCGGACAACAGCGGCACCGTAACCGCAGGGCTGAGGGTGGCGCGCCGACTGAAAGGTCGGGGATTGCTGGATTTCATCGCTTCTCCTCGGGCGCAGGAGCCTGAACGCAGTGGTTCGGGGGGCGACGTGTTGCGTTTGCCTGCTGTTTGCGCTAGGCATGTTCGCCGATATCTGCGAGAATATGCTTGGTTTAACAATGCGGTCAACGGTAATGTCGCAAAATCCGGGAACTAACCGCAACTAGCCGCATTCCTCAGGAGCGGATCATGCAGGATACGGCACTGCCTGGCAGACGTCGCGCCGAACTCGTGAGGCACGTTCGCGAACGCGGTCACGCCACGGTCGCCGAGCTGGCAGAACGCTTCGCCGTGTCGATGGACACCATCCGTCGCGACCTCGACCACCTCGCGGAGCGGCAGCTGATCGCCCGCACCCACGGTGGCGCGATGCACACCGACGAACTGGCCACGGCCGACTCTCCTTTCGACAGCCGCGCGGCCGTGCACCACCCGGCCAAGCAGGCCATCGGCATCGCCACGGCGAAGCTCATCTCCAACGGCGAGACCCTGATCGTCAACGGCGGCACGACCACGCTCGCGGTGGCCCGGGCCCTCACCGGCAAGCGCGACCTCACCGTGGTGACGAACAACCTCCGCCTGCCCGCCGAGATCCCGCAGGAAGCCGTGCGCGACCTCTATGTCATCGGCGGCACCTGCCGCATCCCGTCCAACGTCACCATCGGGCCGGTGGCGTTCGCCGACACCGACGGCATCAGCGCCGACACCGCTGTGATCGGCGTCGGCGGCATCTCGACCGGCGGCGGACTGTCCACCAGCAACCTGCACGAAGCCCAGATGATCCGCCAGATGATCGACGCCGGCACACGGGTCATCATCGTGGCCGACTCGTCGAAGTTCGGCAGAAGCGCATTCGTCCACATCTGCGGCCTCGACCGAGTATCGGTCCTGGTCACCGAAGCCTTGCCGCCCGATGACCTCGCCGTGGCGTTGAAGGACACCGGGGTGGAACTGGTCATGGTGGGATGAAGCGTCGTCTGGTCCTCAGCTTCCCACGCTCTGGTAGTGCCGGAGTTGGTGATCCCAGAAGCGGTAGGCAAGGGTGAACAGGGCGATCCCCAGAAACGGGCTTCCGTACGCCACGAAAGTCGGCATGTTCAGGGACTCGGCCCTGCCCAGCAGCACGCTCGCTGGTACATACGCCACAAAAGCTACCGGCAGTACGAACGTCAGCAACCACTCCGTGACCCCGCCGAACACGCTCATCGGGTACGAGCCGAACTTGCTGAACACATCATCCAGGAACCCGCGCAGAGCAGCGGTGTCCAGCATGCGCAGCGACAGCGACGCCAACGACAGGTGGACCGACGCCTCCACCAGCGCGCCGCCCGCGACGGCCAGCAGGCAGAGGACGGCCATGGGCGGGGTCCACGCGGGCGCCGCCACGAACACCAGGACGAGGCCGGTCAGCAGGTCGCCGACCTGGCCGACACCCATGCGCTTGGTCATGATCTGGAGGAGCGGGTTGAGCGGGCGCAGCAGGACACGGTCCAGTTCGCCTTCGCGTACCAGCCACTCCATGAAGATGAGGCTGCTCAGCGGCAACATGCAGAGCGCGTGGGCGGTCAGGCGCAGGCCGTACAGGAAGGCGATCTCTCGCAGGCTCCACCCGCCCATCGAGGGGAAGGTGTGCATGACGACCCACACGAAGGCGAAGCCGCTGCCCTGGTAGACCGCCCCGGTCAGGATGCCGATCACCGAGTTGAGCCGGTACTGCAGGGCGCCGCGCATGGTGGCGCGCTGGAGTCGCCAGTACAGGCGCAGAGTGCGCGTGAGTTCAGCCACCGTTGATCACCACCCGGCGGCGGGCCCGTTGCCACACCGCCCACAGCAGGACCGTGAGTCCGGCGGCCCACGACGCCTCGATGGCCAGCGCTTGCCAGACGTCGACTTCTGACAGATGGCCTACGTAGACGGCCGCGGGTACGTACCCCATGTACTTGAACGGCAGCGCCTCGGCCAGGGCGCCCAGCGCGCCGGGGAAGAACGACAGCGGCACCAGTGTGCCCGCGAAGAACTGGCTGATCAGCCGGTACAGCAGGGCGATCGCCCCCGTCTCCAGCGTCCAGAATCCGATCATGCAGATGAGCAGCGACAGCAGCACCGAGATGGCGTAGCCGAGCAGTAGCGTCGCCGCGTAGTCGAGGGGCTGTCCGGTGGGCGTGATTGAGCCGACCAGCAGGACCACGGGTACGGCCGGCGCGAGCAGGAGCAGGCCGCCGAAGGTGTGCCCGGCCTGGAAGGCGGCCAGCTGCGGCAGGTAGCCGGTCGGCCGGGACAGGTCGAAGAACACTATGCCGGTACGGATCCTGAACAGGGCGATGCGCGGGATGATCGGCGTGGTGGCGAACGCCTGCAGGTTCGCCAGGCTCAGGTAGGCCAGTAGTTGCTGGAGCGTCATGCCCTGGGCCTGCTGCTGCCCGCTGTAAACCGAGGTCCAGACCATGCGCAGCAGGAAGACCTGCGCGATCAGCGTCAACACGGTCATGATCATGTCGCTGCGGTACGCGAACTGGAAGCGTAAGCCGATGCGCGCGGTCCCGATCAGGGGACGGATCATCGTGAGCTCTCGGCATAGAGTTGCTTGATCACGCTCTCCAGATCGGGTTCCTGGATGGACAGGTCGCGGATGGCCTGTTCGGCGGCGATTTGGCCGATCAGTTCGGGGACGGAAGCGCCCTCGGCGATGTCAAAGGTGCGGGTCTGTCCGTCCGTCAGGTGGATCGCCAGCCGCCGGGGCGGGGCGTAGGCGGTGACGAGCGCGTCGATGCCGCCGTCGTAGAGCACCCGGCCCTTGTCGATCAGGATGATGCGCTTGCACAACGCCTCGACGTCGGCCAGGTCGTGGGTGGTCAGGACGACCGTGGTGCGTCCCGCCTTGTTCGTGTCGGAGATGAACTCGCGTACCGCCTGCTTGGCCAGGACGTCGAGGCCGACGGTCGGCTCGTCCAGGTACAGAATGGGCGGGTCGTACAGCATCGCGGCCGCCAGGTCGCCGCGCATCCGCTGGCCGAGGCTGAGCTGGCGGACCGGGGTGTCCAGGAAGTCGTCGAGGCCCAGGAGGTCGCGCATACGGCGCAGCGAGGCGGTGAAACGGTCGGCGGGTACGTCGTACAGGTCGCCGACTAGGCGTAACGACTCGATCAGCGGTAGGTCCCACCAGAGCTGGCTGCGTTGGCCGAAGACCACGCCGACGGACTTGGCGTTGGCCTTCCTGTCTCGCCACGGCACCCGGCCGGCCACCTCTACCAGGCCGCTGGTGGGGGTGAGGATGCCGGTCAGCATCTTCACGGTGGTGGACTTGCCCGCGCCGTTGGGGCCGAGGTAGCCGACGACCTCGCCCTCGGGGATCTCGAAGCTGACGTCGTCGACGGCGATCCGCTCGTCATAGCGGCGGGTCACCAGGGTGCGCAGGGTGCCCATGGGGCCGGGGAAGGTTCGAGGCCGGCGGAAGACCTTCGTCAGTGACTCGACCTTGATCATGACGACATCCTTCATGCGAAGGATGGGAAGTGGCAACTACTTTC
Source organism: Nonomuraea sp. NPDC049141 (assembly GCF_040648415.1). Lineage (NCBI taxonomy): Bacteria > Bacillati > Actinomycetota > Actinomycetes > Streptosporangiales > Streptosporangiaceae > Nonomuraea > Nonomuraea sp. NPDC049141. The sequence continues at coordinate 554,936 of NZ_JBEZDR010000005.1, read as the reverse complement.
CGAAGGCGGTCGCCGATCCGGTGCGGCGCGGGATCTCAGACCGAAGGCCCCGCCAGAGATCTGGCGGGGCCTTCGGTTGACGAGTGCGTACCGGTGTGCGTGTCGCCTCTCGGCGAAAGGCGCAACGCGGCTCCAGCCGGACGGTATTCCGCGAAGGCAATAGGTGAGGCCCGGGGACACTGGGCACACCGGCCACGAATGATGTAACCGCCGTCAGGCGCCGGATGTTCCCGGGGCCAGCAATTCGATGGAGCGTAGCCAGGCTCTCCGGTCGGGGGCCGCGGAGACGACGATCAGCTCGTCGGCCTGGGCCTGCTTGGCGAAGCGGTCGAGGTAGTCCTGCACCTCGTCGGCGGTTCCGATGGCGGAGTACTTGGCCATCTGCAGGAGCTGCTGACCGGCGGGTGAGGCGAGGACGAGGTCGGCCTCCTCCTCGGTGAACGTCTGGCCGCGGCCGAGGAACCGGCTCACCCTGGTGCGCTTCATGGCCAGGAACTGCGCCTCCGCCTCGTCCGTGGTGTCCGCCGCGATGACGTTGACCCCGGCGATGACGTACGGCTGCTCCAACTGCCTGGAGGGTTTGAACTCGCGCCGGTAAAGGGCGACGGCGTCCTCCAGCGCGGCTGGGGCGAAGTGGGAGGCGAAGGCGTACGGGAGACCGAGGGCGGCGGCGAGCTTGGCGCCGAACAGGGACGAGCCGAGGATGTAGAGCGGCACGTCGGTGCCCTTGCCCGGGGTCGCGTCCACGCCCGGGATGCGGGACTGGCCGGTCAGGTAGCCCTGCAGTTCCAGGACGTCCTCAGGGAAGGCGTCGGAGGAGGCGGGGTTGCGGCGCATGGCGCGCATGGTCTGCTGGTCGCTGCCCGGCGCCCGGCCGAGGCCGAGGTCGATGCGCCCCGGATGCAGGGTTTCGAGGGTGCCGAACTGTTCGGCGATGGTCAGCGGGGCGTGGTTGGGCAGCATGATGCCGCCGGCCCCGAGGCGGATCGTTTGGGTCTGTGCGGCCACGTGGGCTATGAGGACACTGGTGGCGGAGGAAGCGATGGAGGGCATGTTGTGGTGCTCCGCGTACCAGATCCGCTGGTAGCCCCACTCCTCCGCACGTTGCGCCAGGGTCACGCTGGCACGGAAGCTGTCGCCCGCCGTCTCCCCTTCTCCGATGTGTGCAAGGTCAAGGATGGAGAGCGGAAGAGCCATGAGACGTGCAACCGCGACGCCGCCCTGGTTATTTCAGAAACCGAACCGAGTTCAAGAAACTTACCTCGGCGGCCAGTAGTCCTGCCCCCAAAGCTAGGCGAGCATGAGTCGGCTGAACACGGGGATCCGTTTAGGGGGATCACGAGTGCGCAAGGATGGTTCATTACCCAGCTACGAGCAGCTCTTCGGTGACCTCGACTTCTGGGAGGGCGACGAGGCCCGGTCGGTCTACTCACCGGCCGCCTATCTGGTGGATCTCCTCCGGCTGCTGGAGGGCGCCTTCCGGGATCCAAGCCTGCTGGCGCGGCGTCCTGATCTGGGGAAGATCCCGCTCGACGCCGAGCACACGTTCACCGAGTCGCCCTACCTCGACATCGTCAACGAGGTGCTGGAGACGGTCGTCGGGAGCGAGCCGTACGAGCGGCTGCGGGCGGCCCGCCACCCGTTCGGGCTGCCGTTCTCGCTGGTGGCCGAGCAGTTCACGATGTACCTGCGCCATCTCAAGGTCGCGCCGGACGAGTTCTACCGGCTGTTCGCGCCGGAAGCGGATCCCGACGTGGTCGCGAGGTTGTCTCTCGGGCTCTCGGCCGAGGACGTCGAGGTCGTGACGGCGCGACGCGGAGGAGCTCGCCCTGCTGCAGAACCGGCAGGAGGGCTCGATCCTCGCCCTGACGCGGGGCGTCAAGGAGGCGCAGATCGACGCCGCCACGGAGAGCCTGGCCGAGGTGGAGGCGAGCAGGGACGGCGCGACCGCGCGGGTGCAGCACTACGAGAAGCTGATCGCCGACGGGATCTCGCAGTTGCAGAAGGACCAGCTCGACCGGATGAAGCGGGGGTCCGACGCGCACTTCGTCGCGGGCGGCCTGAAGATCGGCGCGGCGATCGCGCTGGGCGCGCCGCAGGCGCTGCTCGGCCCGTTCATCTTCGGTACGGAGTGGGGCGGCAAGCAGGTCGGAGACGCCCTCGACAAGGTGGCGGACGTCTCCTCGACGCTGGCCGAGGGCTTCAGCACGCTCGGCGAGCTGCTCGGCGTGCGGTCGGAGCAGGAGCGCGCGGCGCAGGAGTGGGGTCTCCAGCTCGCCATGGCCAAGAGCGACGTGACCCAGCTCGGCCACCAGGTGGCCGCCGCCCAGCTCCAGGTGACGATCGCCAAGCGCGAACTCGACGTCGTGACACAGGAGATCGCGAACCAGGAGTCGGTCGTCGCGTTCATGACGGACAAGTTCGCGGGCGCCCAGCTCTACCACTGGATGGCCGGGCGGATGGCCGGGCTGTACTTCCAGACGTACAACCTGGCGTACGAGACGGCGCGCTCCGCCGAACGGGCCTTCCAGTTCGAGCGGGGCGTCACCGACGGCGACGGCGGCTACATCCAGCCGAGGTACTGGGAGAGCCTGCGCAACGGCCTGCTCGCCGGCGACAGCCTCGGCTTCGACCTGGAACGGCTGGGCAAGGCGTACGCCGACACCGACGGCCGCGGGATGGAGATCACCAAGAAGGTGTCGCTGCTGGACCTGGACCCGCTCGCCCTGCTGGCCCTGCGGGGTGCCGGCCGCTGCGAGTTCGCGCTGACGGAGGCGCTGTTCGACCGGGACTTCCCCGGTCACTTCGGGCGCCGGATCCGGACGCTGTCCGTGGCGTTCCAGGGCACGGACGGGCCGCTCGGCGTCTACGCGACGCTGACGCAGCTCGACAGCAAGACCGTCCTGGAAGCCGACCCGAAGGCGGTGAAGTTCCTGCTCGATCCGAAGGGCGCGCCGCCGGACACGTTGCGCGCGGACTGGCGCTCGGGCCAGCAGATCGCGCTGTCGGACATCGAGGAGTACAAGGAGAACAATGGCCTGTTCGAGCTACGCCTGGACGACGAGCGCTACCTGCCGTTCGAGGGCACGGGCGCGATCTCGCGATGGCGGCTGCAGCTCTCCGGCCCGGCGCCGGCCGACCTGAGCGACGTGGTCGTCACCGTCAAGTACACCGCGGACCAGGGCGGGGACGTCTTCGCGAACGCGGTCAAGGGCATGCTCAAGCCGTATCCGACGGCCCGCTACTTCGACGTGGCGCGTGAGTTCCCCGACGAGTGGGCGCGGTTCCAGGAGAGCGAGGACGACCAGCTCGTCCTGTCGTTCACGCAGGACCGGTTCCCCGGCATGAGCGGGCGCCAGATCACCGGCATCTTCCCCAGGTACGAACTGGCCGGGCGCGATTCGGTGCGCTTCCTGCTCAACGGCGACAGGAGGCTCGCGCTCAACGACGGCAAACTCCTGCGTACCGTGGGGCTCAACGTCGGCGGGAACCCGTGGACCCTCGTCCTGGAGGGCGACAAGACGGCCCTCACCGACCTCGGGCTGGTGCTCACCTACCGGGCGAGCGTCCGATGAGGCACGTCATGGCGGTCCTCGCCCTGCTGCTGATCGCCGCCTGCGGGAACTCCCCGCCGGCCGGCGATCCGGTCAACGCCGAGGACGTGATGTTCGTGCAGATGATGGTCCAGCATCACCGCCAGGGCATCGAGATCGCCGGTGTGGCCGACGGGCGGGCGACCACACCGGAGGTACGGACGCTGGCGGCGGCGATCGCGAGCACGCAGCAGGACGAGGTGGAGATGATGCTGCGCTGGCTGCATGAGTGGGACCAGCCGCTGACCGCCGCGAAGGGAGCGCACGACCACCACGGCGGGATGCCCGAGACCGACCGCAAACAGATCGCCGCGCTGCGGAAGTCGAAGAGCTTCGAGCGGGACTTTCTCAACCTGCTGATCGCCCACCAGGACGACGCCGTGCAGATGGCCACCGCCGAGGAGACCGGCGGCGTCAGTCCCAAGGTCAAGACGTGGGCCGGTCAGGTGGAGTCGTCCCGGAGGGGTCAGGTGAAACTGATGCTGGACCTGCTCAAGCGCTGAACCTCATGGCGAAGTCGCGCAGTGCCTTCTCGTATCGGGCCCGGTCGGCGTTCCACGATCCGACGTGGCCGCCGCCCTTGGTCCGTACGAGGGTCACCAGGTCGGGCCGTCGCTCGGCGAACTCCAGCGAGGGCCCGATCGGCACCGAGGCGTCGTCGTCGTCCACGTACAGCAGGATCGGCACCTTGAACGCGGCCGCGTGACGTACCTGATCGAGATCGTCAAGGGAGATGCCGGTGCGGCGCTCGACCACGAACTTGCCGACGGAGGCCAGCCAGAGCGGCACGCCCCGCTGCTCGGCGCCCAGGTCGATGGGGCCGTTCCAGTCCATCACCGGGCTGTCCAGGATCATCCCCTTGATCGGCTCGCCGGGCAGGTTCCGCGCGGCCATGGGGACGATGCCGCCGCCCATCGAGAAGCCGTACAGCAGCACGCCCGTGGCGCCCTGGCCGCGCGCGTAGGTGATGGCGGCGGCCACCTCCTTCCACTCGGTGGCGCCGAGGTGGAACTTGCCGTCGGCGGCGGCCGGCGCGCCCGGGTCGTTGCGGTAGCTGATGCCCAGCACCGGCATCCCCAGCTTGTGGAAGACGGGCACGTAGCGCAGCGACTCCGAGGCGGTGGCGTTGCGGCCGTGCACGGTGATCACCCAGGTCTTCGAGCCGCCCTCGGTGCGCCAGGCGGGGAAGTCGCCCAGCTCGCTGCGGACGCTCACCTTCTGGTACGGCAGGCCGAGCGCGGTACGCGGGTCCTCGTGGCCCCACATCCAGCGGTCGAAATAGACGTGGACCCCCGGACGCAGGTCGCCCTTCCGAACCTCGCGCAGCTCGCGCGTGACGGTGCCGGCGCCGGTCGCGACCACCTCGCCCACCGTGGCGTTGCCTTCGGGCCAGGTCAGGCCGTAGGTTCCAGGGGCGGCCAGATCGCCGCCGCCCTTCAGCGTGACCCGGCCGGCCGCGACCGCGGTCACCTCCAAGGGGTACGAATCGCCTCTGGACGGGTCGATCACCAGCCCGGAGTAGTACCACCCGGCACCACCGACGCCGGCCACGGCCAGCACCAGGATGATCGACGTGACCCACGCCAGAATCCGCTTCATGGCCGGAAAAATACTCTCCTCATCAGACGATGGACGGCAGTCGCAACAAGTGATTAGATGACTTGATATGTCCGAGGTAACGCGGCCCAGCCTTTCCGACGCTCTGACCGAGCGCATGCTGGAGCTCATCCGTACAGGTGGGCACCGGCCGGGCGACAGGCTGCCCTCGACCCGGGAGCTCTCCCAGCGTTTCGCCGTCACCACCCCGACGCTGCGTGAAGCGCTGCGCAGGCTCGAGGCCACCGGGGCCATCGAGATGCGGCACGGCTCCGGCATCTATGTCGGCGCCGACATCGAGCGGCTCGTGCTCCCGAACCCGAACATGCGGGAGATGCGTGGCGCCCAGCTCCTTGAGCTCCTCGGCGCGCGCATCGTCATCGAGCCGCCGCTGGCCGCACTGGCCGCGGGGCGCGCGACCGGCGAGGAACTGGCCGCGCTCCAGCGGGTGCTCGTGGACGCCGCCAGGCATCTGCGCGGCCAGGACGCCGAGCTGCACGACGCCAACATGACCTTCCACCGGGCGACCGCCCGGCTGGCCGGCAACCGCGTGCTGCACGAGGTGGTCGACTCGCTGCTGACCGTCCACGGTCCCGAGCAGCGGGAAATACTGCAGATCTTCGACGACCGGCGCCGTGACTACGACGAGCACCTGGCGATCCTGGAGGCCATCGAGGCGCGCGACGCCGCGGCGGCCGAGGAACGCATGCGCGCTCACCTGGTGGACGTCAAGACCGTAATAGAGCAGAGGCTGCAACACCCCCCCAAGTGAAACAAGGAGGCCGGGGCATGATCCGGTCACGCGTTGCCACGCTCGGCGTGGCAGCCCTCTTTCTCGCCGCCTGTGGCGGCAATACCCAAGCGCCGCAGAAGAAGTCCGAACTGTCGCTGTACAACGACAAGGGCGCGTGGAGCAAGTACTTCGACGAGATGGGCGCTCTGTCGAAGCAGCAGATCAGCTTAGGCATGAAGCCGGTCGGCTACACCGATTCGGCCCAGTACCAGGCGTTCATCAAGGCGTCGTTCCGTACGAACGTCAAACCGGACCTGTTCACCTGGCAGACCGGGGGGATGCTGGAAGAGATCGTCAAGCAGAAGCAGGTGGCCGACACCACCTCCATCTGGCAGGAGGCGATCAAGGCCGGTGACCTGTCGCAGGACCTGGCGCCCTATTACACGGTCGGCGGCAAGCAGTACTGCGTGCCGATGAATGTCGCCTACTGGGGCATGTTCTACAACAAGAAGATCTTCGACAAGTACGGCCTGCAGCCGCCCACCACGTGGGACGAGCTGGTCAAGGTGGCCGAGACCCTGAAGAAGAACGACGTCAAGGCCTTCTACCACACCAGTGTGCTGTTCTCCTTCGTCTGGTTCGAGCAGCTCATGGCCGGGATGGACCCCGACCTGTACGACCGCCTCTCCACGGGCAAGGCCAAGTACACCGACCCCGGCGTGGTCCAGGTGATGGAGAAGTGGAAGCAGCTCATCGACGCCGGATATTTCATCAATCCCGGTGACAAGACCGACCCGGGGGATGTGCTGAAGAACGGCAAGGCGGCGATGGTCTCCTTCGGCACCTGGTTCAACACCAGCATGACCCAGCGCGACCTGAAGGCCGGCACCGACTACGGCTTCTTCGCGATCCCGAACGTGAACGCCTCCCTGCCCAAGACCTCGATGATCTTCGAGAGCGGCCCGCTCTGCTCGCTGACCAAGGCGGCCGACCCCGACGCCAGCCAGAAGTACCTCAAGTGGTGGACCACGCAGCCGGCCCAGGACAAGTGGGCCACGACCCGCGGCGACGTCAGCGCCAACCCCAAGGTGACGATCAAGGACGAGGCGCTCGGCCAGGTCACCAAGGACGCGGGCAGCGGCAAGTACCGCCTGGTCAACCGCTACTTCGAGGCCACGCCGCCACCCATTCTGACGGCCGCGCTCGACGGGTTCAGCAAGTTCGTGACCGAGCCCGGCACCTACAAGGAAGTGCTCGGCACCATCCAGAAGGCGGCCGACGACTACTGGAGCACGCATCAGTGATGCGCGCACCTATGCTCGGCCGTTTCAGGCACGGCTATGTCGCTCCTGCTGCCCTGCTTGTCGCTGGGTTGCTCTACGTGCCGTTCATCTGGACGGCGTACCTGAGCTTCACCAACTATGACGGGCTCGCGCCACCCGAGTGGGTCGGCCTGCGTAACTTCGGCAAGCTGCTCCAGGACCCGGCGCTGATCTCCTCGCTGGGCAACACGCTGCTCTGGGTGGTCGGCACGATGGCGCTGCCGGTCGGGCTCGGCCTGCTGGTGGCGGTGCTGTCGTACGACATCAAGGGCGGCGTCTGGTACCGGGTGCCGTTCATGCTGCCCTACGCGCTCAGCGGCGCCGGGCTGGCCATGGTGTGGAGCCCGATCCTGTCGCACGACGGCATCGCGAACCTGCTGCTCGGCGTCGACACCGCGTTCCTGCAGAAGGCGCCGCACAACACGATCGCCATGCTGCTGGTCTGGACCTGGCAGCAGCTCGGCGTCAACACGCTGCTGTTCGTGGTCGGGCTGCAGTCCATCCCCAAGGCGCCGATCGAGGCCGCCCGGATCGACGGGGCCTCGGGGTGGCAGCTGTTCCGGCACGTCATCTGGCCGCTGATGGCGCCGCTCACCGCGGTCGTGGTGGGGCTGGCGCTGGTGGCGAGCCTGAAGACGTTCGACATCGTCTGGGTACTGACCCAGGGTGGCCCCGGACGCAACTCCGAGACGCTCGCGGTGACCATGTACAAGGACACGTTCGTGGCCAGCCAGTACGGTTACGGCGCCTCGGTGGCGGTCGTGCTCACCGTGGTCACGGGGCTGGCGTCCTACCTCTACCTCAGGAGGCAGGTGCGATGATCCGGCGTGCCGTACTGATCGTGCTCGGCCTGATCTGGCTGGGACCGACGTACCTGCTGCTCGTCAACGCCGCGCGGCCCGCGGCGTCGTACGACCCGGCGAAGGCGTGGCAGCCCTCCGGCAGCTTCGCGCTGTTCGACAACTTCGCCCGGGCCCTGGACAGCGCGAACCTGTCCGACAGCCTGGCCAGCACAGCGCTCTACAGCATCGTCTCGCCCATGCTCGGCGTGCTCATCGGGGCGCTGGCCGGGTACACCATCGTGGTGCTCCGGCTGCGGCACGGCTTCTGGTGGTTCCTGCTCATCTTCGGCGGCACGATCTTCCCGTCGCAGATGCTGCTCGTGCCGCTGTTCGTGGGCTACAGCGATCTCGGCCTGTACGACACCAGGGGCGGCCTGCTCCTGGTCTACACGGCGATCAACGTGCCGTTGGCGGCTTTCGTGCTGCGGAACTTCTACAGTGGAGTGGCGTTCTCGATCTTCGAGGCGGCCCGCATGGACGGGGCCACCACCTGGCGGATCTTCTGGCGCATCTACCTGCCGCTGTCGGTCAGCGCGCTGGCGGCCGTGTTCATCCTTGAGTTCACCTTCATCTGGAACGACCTGATCTTCGGCCTGACGCTCACGCAGACCGAGGACGTACGGCCGGTGATGACCGCGCTGGCCGGGCTGATGACCGACGTCTACGCGGGCACCCCGGTGCCCGTGGGCCTCGCGGCGGGGCTCGTGGTCTCGCTGCCGACGGTCCTGCTGTTCCTCGCCACCCAGCGGCTGTTCGCCCGTGGCCTGTCTCTAGGGAGTGTCTGATGACCAGCCGGTTGCTGCAGCGGAGCCTCGGCTCGCCCGACTATGACGGGATCAGGCAGGCGCTGCGCAACGACACCTCGACACCGGTGATCGGCGTGCGCGGCGCGGAGGTGCGGGTCGCGGTGCTGCCGCTGTTCACCCATGACGGCCGGCAGGCGGTCCGGGTGTCGAGCACGGTGCCGCTGACGCACGTGCTGGTGGGCGAGGACAGTGCCTCCGGCACCGATGTCACGCTGCTCGTGCCCGAGGTGACCGCGCCCCGCGTGCTGACCCTGGAGTCGCGCGACGACGCCGGGCTCGTCGGCTCCACGGAGATCACGATCACCCCGCAGCGCAAGTGGAGTGTGTTCGTCGTCCATCACTCGCACCTCGACATCGGCTACACCGACCCGCAGGGTACGGTGCTCCGCCACCACCTCGACTACCTCGACGCGGCGCTCCGGCTGGCCGAGGAGACCGCCTCCTGGCCGGACGACGCCAAGTTCAGGTGGACGGTCGAGTCCTCGATGCCCGCGCTGAAGTGGCTCGACGCCCGGCCGGCCGACCAGGTCGAACGGTTCGCCGCGCTGGCCCGCGCCGGCGTCATCGAGGTGACCGCGCTGCCGTTCCAGCTGCACACCGAAGCCTGCTCGACCGAGGAGCTCTACCGGCAGCTCCGCTTCACCACCCAGCTCCAGGAGAAGTACGGCTTCGCCACCAAGTCGGCCATGCACACCGACGTGCCGGGCGCGGTCGTCGGCGTGATCGACGCGCTGAACGCCGCCGGGGTGCGCTACCTCGCCGCGGCGCACAACTGGGCCGGGCGGTCGGTGCCGTACCTGCACGGAGGCGACAAGCTGACCCGGCCGTTCCGGTGGCGGGCGCCGAGCGGTCAGGAGGTGATCGTCTGGTTCACCGACACCCCCCACGGCATGGCGTACATGGAGGGCAACACGGTCGGGCTCACCGACTCCTACGAGCTGGCCGACGACCTGCTGCCGCGCTACCTGTCGGCGCTGGCCTCGCGCGGCTACCCCTACGGTCCCGGCACATTCGGCTGGCAGGGCCCGGACGCGCCGCGAGAGCCGTACGAGCTGGACGTCCTGCACCTGCGGGTCCAGGGCGCGCACGCCGACAACGCCGGACCGTCGATCGTGCCCGCCGCCATCGCGCGCCGGTGGAACGAGCAGTGGGCCTTCCCCCGGCTGCGGTCCGCGGTCAACAGTGACTTCTTCGAGCACGTCGAAGAGCGCTACCACGACCGCCTGGCCGTGCACGAGGGCGACTGGACCGACTGGTGGGCCGACGGGCTCGGCTCCGGCGCGCGTCCCCTCGGTTACGTACGCCGGGCGCAGTCGGCGCTGCGCGTCGCCGAGACGCTGCACACGATCGCCGGCGCCGACGCGACGGAGCAGATCGACGAGGCCTACGACAAGGTGGCGCTGTTCAACGAGCACACCTGGGGCGCGGCCAACCCCTGGCAGGACGCGGAGGAGGCGGGCGACTCGGGCGGGCTGCAGTGGACCCGCAAGTCGTCGGGCGCCTACGACGCCCAGGACGACGCGGCCGACCTGCTGCACGCCGCCGCCCGCCGGTTCGGCGCCGCGCTCTCCGACCGCGGGGTCGCCGACCCGTCGGCGCTCGCGTCCTTCGCGGTCTTCAACCCCGGGACGGAGAGCAGGACCGACGTCGTACGCGCGTTCCTTCCCCGGGACGTGGTCAGGACGGACGTGCCGATCGCCCTCGTCGACGCGCGCACGGGTGAGACGATCCCGCACCACGAGGAGTTCGTGGACCCGGTCGACTGGCCGACCAGGCCGATCGGGCGGCACCTGCACGCCGTGGTGCCGGAGGTCCCCGGCTACGGGTACGCGCGGATCGACGTCGTCAGGGGCGCGAGCCAGGCGCCCGAGCCGGTCGAGCCCGACCTGGGCGGGGTGATCGAGAACGAGTTCTACCGGGTCACCTACGACGTCCGCGAAGGCGTGATCCGCTCGATCTTCGACAAGGCGGCCGGGCGGGAACTGGTCAACGACGGCGCCGCGGCCGGTTTCGGTCAGTACGTTTATGATCAATATGCCACCGCCCCGCACTTCAACCACCTGTCCGGGCATGTCGGGGCGCACGACCGCACGCTGCTCGGTGACCGGGCGATCGGGAGGAACGCCACGATCGTCAAGGCGCAGCGGACCGCCGTGGGCGAGAAGCTGGTCGTCGAGCTGCAGGGCAAGGGCGTCGACTGGCTGCGCACCACGATCGAGCTGCACAACGGCGTCCCCCGCCTCGACCTGACCTACCAGCTCGCCAAGCAGGGCACGCCGGCCAAGGAGGCCGTCTTCCTGGCCTTCCCGTTCGCCTCGGGCCCCGCGACGGCCTGGGAGCTGACCGGCGGCGTCGGCGGACCGGACGTGCCGCGGGTGCCGGGCTCGGCCGAGTACATGCTGCCGATCAGGCACTGGATCGCCTTCGAGGACCCCGAGCTGACCGTCGCCTGGGCCACGCTGGAGGCGCCGCTGGTGCAGCTCGGCACCATCCACATGCCGTACGCCCCGTTCCCTCCGACGCTGGACGAGGAGCCGGGCACGGTCTACTCCTGGGCGCTGAACAACATCTGGGACACGAACTTCCCCTCCCAGCAGCAGGGGGAGACCACGTTCCGCTACTCGATCATGTCGTCCCCGGGGATCGAGGGCAGGCGACTGGGCACGCGGGCGGCCGCCGGGCTGACCGACCAGTTCGTCGGCGCCTTGCTCACCAGCTCGCCCGACGCGGTCAAGTCGTTCGTCTCGGTCGACCACCCCGACGTGCTGGTCACCTCGCTCGGGCAGAAGAGCGACAACGAGCTCGTGGTCCGGCTGCAGTCGCTCGCCGCCGAGCCGGTCGAGGTTACGGTCCGGCTGCCAGGGCTCCGCCAGGCATCGGTGAGTGCCGGTTTGGAGCGAGAGCTGCGATCATTGGTGGTCTCGGCGGATTCGGTCAAGGTACGGCTGCCCGCGTGCGGTGTGGCCGCTATTTGGGGGACGTGCGAGTGAAGATCGTTGACATTCGGGCCACCACGGTCGCCGTTCCGCTGGAGGCGCCGCTCCGGCACAGCAACGGCGCCCACTGGGGCCGGTTCGTCCGCACGATCGTCGAGGTCGAGGCCGACAACGGGCTGGTCGGCCTGGGGGAGATGGGCGGGGGCGGGGAGAGCGCCGAGGCGGCGTTCAGCGCGCTCCTGCCGTACCTGAGGGGCCACGACCCGTTCCAGTTGGAGGCGCTCCGGTTCAAGATCGCCAATCCGACCGCGTCGCTCTACAACAACCGCACCCAGCTCCTGGCGGCCATCGAGTTCGCCTGCATCGACCTGATCGGGCAGCAGCTCGGCGTCCCCGCCAGTGACCTGCTCGGCGGGCGGCTGCGCGACTCCGTGCCGTTCGCCTCGTACCTGTTCTACCGGTACGCGGCGGAGGGCTACGCCGAGGTGCGCACACCCGACCAGCTCGTCGAGCACACCAGGCAGCTGAAGGCGGCGCACGGGTTCACCGTGCACAAGCTCAAGGGCGGGGTGTTCCCGCCCGACTTCGAGCTGGAGTGCTACCGGGCGCTCGCGGCGGCCTTCCCCGATGACCGGCTCCGCTACGACCCCAACGCGGTGCTGTCGGTGGCCGAGGGACTGCGGTTCGGGCGGGCCATCGAAGAGCTGAACAACGAATACCTGGAGGACCCGGTCTGGGGGCTCGAAGGGCTCAGGGTCATCCGCGAGCAGGTCCGGGTGCCGCTGGCGACCAACACCGTGGTCGTCAACTTCGAGCAGCTCGCCTCCAACGTGCTGCGCCGGGCCGCCGACGTGGTGCTGCTCGACACCACGTTCTGGGGCGGGATCCGGCCGTGCGTCAAGGCGGCCGGGGTGTGCGAGACCTTCCAGCTCGGGGTCGCGGTCCACTCCTCCGGCGAGCTGGGCATCCAGCTGGCGACCATGCTGCATCTCGGCGCGGTCCTGCCCAACCTGACGTACGCGGCCGACGCCCACTACCACCAGCTCCGCGACGACGTGATCGAAGGCGGCAAGCTGGCCTACGCCGACGGAGCCATCGCGGTGCCGACGGGCCCGGGGCTGGGCGTCCGGCTCGACAAGGACCGGGTCGCCCAATACGCCGAGCTCTACCGCGAACTGGGCGGATACCCCTACGACCGGGACCCGGGACGGCCCGGCTGGTACGCCCAGGTGCCGAACGAACGCTTCGCCGACCCCGCCGTGTCCCTGGAGGTCGACACCTAGGTCACTACCCGAGATCGGCGATGAGCTCGTCGAGCTGGCGCAGGGCGGCCTCCCGGCGGCCCGGGACGTCGAAGTAGGGGTCGTCGGGGACGGGCAGGGACGACGCCAGCCCCCAGCCACGGCCCCGCGCCCAGGTGGCGTCGTCGACGTCGAGGGTCGCGCGGAACGCGCCCCGCGCCTCGGCCGGCAGGAACGTCCACGCGGGCATGAGATCGCACGCCGGGTCACCCACGGCCAGCGTCCCGAAGTCGATCACGGCGCTCAACCGGCCGTCCACGACCAGCAGGTTCCCCTGCGCGAGGTCACCGTGGACCCACACCGGCGGACCGTCCCACGCGGGCGCCGCCAGCGCGGCCTCCCACACGGCCGTCACCGCGCCGACGTCGATCATTCCCCGCAACGCCGCGATCTTGGGACGTACGCGGGCCTCGACGGCCACGGAGTCGCGCTCGTCACCCATGGGCACGCCCCGGAACGCGTTGCTCCACTGGGGCCCCGGCCCGCCGGTGGCATCGATCTTCCGTAGCGCCACGATGAACTCGGCCAGCTCCTTGGCCGTTCCGACGGGATCGGCGAGCCCCTCGATGGTCGCGGTCTCGCCGGGCAGCCACCGGTAGACCGACCAGGGAAACGGGTAACCCTCCCCGGGCGTGCCCATGGCGAGCGGCTCGGAGACCGGCAGTGGCAGGTGCGGGGCGAGCCTCGGGAGCCAGTGGTGCTCGCGTTCGACCTGTCCGACCCACCGGGGATAGCGGGGCAGGCGTACGGACAGGTCCTCGCCCAGCCGGTACGTCGCGTTGTCCATGCCGGACACCGGGACGGGCGAAAGGGGCAGCTCCGCCCACTGCGGGAACTGCGCCGCCAGCAACCGGCGCACCAGGGTCTCATCGATGGATACGTCGTCGGCTGACACGCACTCTCCTTGCCATGGGCAACGACGCCTCATCCCACAGGTCGGGGCCACCGCCTGTCCAACGAATTTCTAGCCTCGCGGTCGAGCGAGTCGCTGGGCCGCGCGCACCACACTGGCGCGGCGCCGCGCGTGCTCTGTCTGGTCGTCGGCGCCGGTGAGCATGCCGGCGAGATGGGGCACGGAGAACCACCAGGCGGACAGTCCGATGATCATGAACGCCAGGTGATCGGGGTCGACATCGTCGTCCAGGATGCCGGCGCGCTGGGCGGCCGCGTAGGCCCGCGTCTTGTTCCGGTAGTGGGCGGCGCGGTTCGCCTCGTCGGCCACCGGACCCCCGGCCAGTCCTTCCCACAGCAGCAGGCGGACCAGATGGGGATGCGCCGCGTGGTAGTCGTAGGTGCGGCCGGCGAACTCGCCGATGTTCGCGAAGCCGTCCTCGGGCGGCGGCACCGAGGCGGCGAGCTTCTGGAGCTCGTCGGCGAGCACGGTCTCGAACAGCGCCTGCTTGTCGCCGAAGTACTTGTACAGGCGCTCCTTGTTGATCCCGGCCCGCTCGGCGATGCGGGCCATGGTCGTGCCGTCCGGCCCGCGCTCGGCGAACTCGACGGTCGCCGCTTCCTTGAGCCGCCGCCGCGTCCCCTCGGTGTCCCACGCCATGGCGACACCCTATCGTCAAACCAAATCCAACGTTGCGGTTGGATTTTTCTCGCGCTAGTCTCGAAACAGCAACCGCACCGTTGGAGATGCAGTTCAGAGGAAAGGTACGGATATGTCGGAGAACCTTCCCGGCGGGACCCTCACGCTCGCGCACGACCTCACCATCACCCGCATGGGCTTCGGCGCCATGCAACTGGCCGGGCCCGGGGTCTTCGGGCCGCCCAAGGATCGCGACCAGGCCCTCGCGGTGCTGCGCGAGGCCGTCGAGCGGGGCATCACCCACATCGACACCAGCGACTTCTACGGGCCCTTCGTCGTCAACGAGCTCATCAAGGAGGCCCTGCACCCCTACCCGGCGGACCTCCGCATCGTCACCAAGGTCGGCGCCCGCCGCGGCTCGGACGGCAGTTGGAACCACGCACTGGAGCCCGAGGACCTCAAGGCCGCGGTCCATGAGAACCTCCAGCGCCTCGCCGTGGACGCCCTCGACGTCGTCAACCTGCGCCTGGCCGAAGGCGGCACCGGCGAGGAGTCGCTCGCGGAGCCGTTCGGCGCCCTGGTGGAGCTGCAGAAGGAGGGCCTGATCCGCCACCTCGGCCTCAGCGCCGTCTCCGCGGCCCAGCTCACCGAGGCGCAGGCCATCGCGCCCGTCGTCACGGTGCAGAACCTCTACAACCTCGCCAACCGGCAGGACGACGCCCTCGTCGACCGGTGCGCGGCCGAGAACATCGCCTTCGCCGCGTTCTTCCCCCTTGGCGGCTTCACCCCGCTCCAGTCCGCGACCCTCACGAACGTGGCCGCCCGCCTGGACGCCTCCCCGCAGCAGGTCGCCCTGGCCTGGCTGCTCCAGCGCTCGGCCACGACCGTGCTCATCCCCGGGACCTCGTCCCTGGCCCACCTTCGCGAGAACATCGCCGCGGCGAGCCTGGCCCTGCCGGCCGACGCGCTCGCCGAACTCGACACCATCGGCGGCTGAGGACTTGCCAGATTTACTCGGCTAAGTTAAAAATTACTTGTGCAAGTAAGGAAGGAAGACTCCGTCACGACCTCCGCCCGGCGGGCGCAGATCGTGGCGGCCACCATCGAGACGATCGCCGACCTGGGCTACCACCAGGCGACCTTCGCCCGCATCGCCGAGAAAGCCGGGCTCAGCAGCACGCGGCTGATCTCCTACCACTTCGACGGCAAGGACGACCTGATCGGCCAGACGATCACCACGATCTACACGGAGATCGGGACGTTCATGGCCGAGCGGGTCGGCGCCCAGACCAGCCCCGGCGCCGCGCTCGACACCTACATCCGCTCGCTGATCGAGTTCATCAGGGACCACCGCCGCGAGATGCGCGCGGCCACCGAGGTCTTCCTGAACTACCGGCCGGAGAAGGGGACCACCGCGCAGGAGGCGGCCATCGACCCGGCCTCGCTCCAGCACATCGAGCGGCTGCTGTCCTGGGGGCAGGAGTCCGGCGAATTCCGCAGGTTCAACACCCGCGTGGTGGCGATGGCCATCCAGCGGGCCCTGGACGGCCTGCCGTTCCTCCTGGAGGGCGACCCCACCGCCGACCTCGACGTCTACACGGAAGAGCTGGTCGAGCTCTTCCGCCTGGCGACCCGGGCCAGGTCATGAGCTCACGGAGCAAGGCACTGCTGCTCGTGCTCATCGACCTGGTCCTGCCCATCGGCCTCTACTACGTGATGCGCGCGGCCGGCGTGAGCTATCACCACGCGCTGCTGATCAGCTCCCTGCTGCCGGGCCTGAGCGTCGTCGCCAACCTGGTACGCCTCCGCAAGCCCGACGGGCTCAGCCTGTTCATGACGGCCATGATGGTGGGCAGCGCGGCGATCTCCCTGCTCGTCCACGACGCCCGCTTCCTGCTGGCCAAGGACGGCTGGGTCACCGCCATCTCGGGCCTGTGGTTCCTGGCCAGTGTCAGAGGCCGGCAGCCGCTGGTGTTCGCCTTCACCCGCTTCTTCCTGGAAGGACGCGTCGGCCCCCTGGACGGCGGCGGCTCGCGCCGCGAGTCCTGGGACGTCCTGTGGGACCGGCTGCCCGCCTTCCGCAGGATCTGGCGGGTGGCGACGGTCATCTGGGGCATCGGGCTGCTGGCCGACGCCGCCGTCCGCGTGACCATGGCCTACACCCTGCCGCCCGACGTCGTCCCCGGCCTGGGCGGCCTGCAGTACGGCGTCTTCATGGTGCTGATGCAGGTCGTGATGGCCTGCTACCTCGTCCCCACCGGCCTGTACAACCGCTGGTCGGCGCTCTACTCCCCGCTCAAGGAGACACCCGTGGCTCCTGCCCCGTTGGCGTAATCTGCAATAGTCGTGTCATTGACGCCATGGACGGCCGCTGACCAGCATGGAAGGCATGGACCGCCGCGTCGTCATCGTGATCTTCGAGGGCTTTCAGCTGCTCGACATGGCAGGTCCGGCCGACGTGTTCTCGGTGGCGGACCTGCTGGTCAAGGAGGGCGGATACCGGGTCGAGGTGACCGCGGTCAGCGCCGGGCCCGTGGCGGCCGGGCACGGGATCGCCACCCTGGTGCCGACGCCGCTGCACGAGATCGAGGGGCCGATCGACACGCTGCTGGTCGCGGGCGGGTTCGGCACGATGACAGGGCTACGCGACCGCCGGATGATCGAAGGCGTCACCCGCCTGGCCGCGACCGCTCGCCGTACCACGTCTGTCTGCAGCGGAGCACTCATCCTGGCCGAGGCCGGGCTGCTCGACGGCCGGCGGGCCACCACGCACTGGCTGGTCGCCGACCAGATGCGCGAGTGGTACCCACGCGTGGAGGTGGATCCCGACCCGATCTACATCAAGGACGGTGACGTGTGGACCTCGGCGGGGGTCAGCGCGGGCGTGGATCTCGCGCTGGCCCTGGTGGCCGCGGACCACGGGCACGAACTGGCCCGGCAGGTGGCCAGCGGGCTGGTCGTCTACCTGCACCGACCCGGCGGACAGAGCCAGTTCAGCACCTCGATGAGCGCCGTCGCGCCGCGGAGCGAGCCGCTCAGGGAGTTGCAGGCGTACATCGACGCCAACCCGGACGCCGACCTGAGCGTGCCCGCGCTCGCGCGCCGCGCCGGGATGAGCGAGCGCCACTTCTCCCGCGTCTTCACCGAGCAGGTCGGTCTGTCGCCTGGCCGGTACGTGGAGCGCAGCAGGGCCGACGCCGCCCGCCGCCTGCTGGAGATCACCGACCGGCCGCTCGACCGGGTGGCCAGGGACTCGGGGCTGGGCCGGCCGGAGACCCTCTACCGCGTGTTCCGCCGCAATTGGCGGGTTTCGCCCGGCGACTATCGCCGCCGGTTCCAGGCAAAGGAGAGTTGATCATGCATGTCGCGATCCCCCTGTACGACGGCTTCACCGCGCTCGACGCCGTCGGGCCGTACACGACCTTGGCCTACGCGCCCGGTGTCAAGGTCACGTTCGTCGCCGCGGAACGTGGGCCCGTCGACGACGACCGCGGCACCCTGACGATCACGGCGACCGCGACGTACGCGGAGCTGCCGGACCCGGACGTGGTGCTGGTCCCGGGCGGGTTCGGCACGTTCGCCGCGCTGTCGGACCAGGCGCTCGTCGGCTGGATCGCCGCGGCGGCCAGGCAGGCGCGGTGGACGACCTCGGTCTGCAGCGGTTCACTGTTGCTCGGCGCCGCGGGCCTGCTGGAGGGGCGCAAGGCGACCAGCCACTGGGCGGTGCTCGACCAGCTGACCGAGTACGGGGCGGAGCCGGTGAGCGAGCGCGTGGTCGTCGACGGCACGGTGGTGACGGCCGCCGGGGTGTCCGCCGGGATCGACATGGGCCTGACGCTGCTCGCCCGGGCGAGCGACGTGGAGACGGCCGAGGCCGTTCAACTGCTGATGGAGTACGACCCGGAGCCGCCGTTCAACGCCGGCTCGCTGAAGACGGCTCCCGAGGGCACCCTGGAGCGGGCGATGGCTCTATTCGGGTAGCGCGGCCGGGTTGCGGGCGAGCAGGCCGCCGTCCACCCGGTGCTCGGCGCCCGTGATGAACGACGAGCGCGGCCCGGCCAGGAACGCCACCAGTTCCGCCACCTCCTCCGGCCGGCCCACCCGGCCGAGGGGGTGCGCCCGGCCCCACTCCGCGACCTGCTCCTCCTGCGACAGCTTCCCGCGCCACAGATCGGCCGCCCAGCGCAGCATCGGCGTGTCCACCGAGCCGGGACAGACCACGTTCACCCGGATGCCGTCGGCCGCGTGGTCGAGCGCCATCGCTCTGGTCAGCCCGTTCAGCGCGGACTTGCTGGCGGTGTAGGCGGCCACCTGCGCCTGCGAGGCGAACGCCTGCACCGACGACATCACCACGATCGAGCCGCCGCCGCGCGCCCGCATCCTGGGGATGGCGGCCTTGCAGGCCAGGTAGACGCCCTTGAGGTTGATGTCGAGCACCTCGTCCCAGACGTCCTCCGGCGTGTCCTCGACCGTGCCGTAGCGCTGGACGCCCGCGCACGTCACCACGATGTCGAGCCCGCCGTACCTGGCCACGGCCAGGTCGACCAGGTCCCGCATGTCGCCCGCCCGCCGTACGTCCGCCACCCGCCCGGTCACGTGCTCGCTGTCGAGCACCGCCTCCTTGTCCACCCCGCAGAACACCACGGACGCCCCGCCGTCGGCCAGCCGGTCGACCACCGCCCGCCCGATGCCCATCGAACCGCCCGTCACCAGGGCCACTTTGCCGTCGAACTCACTCACGCCAATACCTCCGCGCGCAACCTCAGCACCTTCGTCTCGTGCGGGCCCAGGGTAAGCGCGGTGCCGTTCGCCACCGCCTCGGCCAGGCCGTTGGTGGGCATGCTGGAGAACGGTTCGAGCCCGACCGTGTAAGCCCGGCCCCACCAGGGATAATCGGTGGTCGCGCCGACCTCCTGCCACATCCACAGATACGGCAGAACGGAGGCATCCCACTCCACCCGCATGCCAACATCACCGGAAATTTCGTACCAACCTTCGGTAAATCCGGTGAGGTAGACGACGTCGCTCGGCGACCCGCGCTCCGGCACCACGCTGAGATCCGTCTCGCCGCCGCCGTCGGCGGGCACCATGGGCCACGTCCACGGCCCGCCCGCGCTGACCCGGCGGCCGAGCGGGTTGATGGCGCTCTCGTGCGGGATGACCGTCACGCCCTCGGGCAGCCGGATGCGGGCACCCGGCTTCAGGAACGGCCGGCCGTACACGATGTGCTGCCCCCACATGGCGTGCAGCTCGACGCCGGACTCGTTGGTCACGCGTCCCTCGATCTCCAGCGCGGCCGACCCCGCCGCCAGCCGGAACGTCTTCTCCACCCGGTACGGCAGGCGCCGGGTGCGCACGCTCAGCCGTACCGCGACCTCCTGCTCGGAGTCGGCCACGATCTCGGCCTGCCACGGCAGCCCGGCGACCTCCCCGTGCTGCGCCAGCCGGGCGCCTCGGTACTCGCTGGGCGCGCCGCCGCTGGGGAAGATCTCCTGCCAGCCGCCCTCGTAGTGGTCGATGAACTGGGCGACGTCGTCCGCGGCACCCTGCAGGTGATCGTGCGGATTGCGCAGCCCCTGCGGGGAGAGCCACACGAAGTCGGTGTCGGTTGGCTTGTGCAGGAATTCGATGACGTCGCCGCCCTTGTCGGGCACGACGGTCACCCGGAGCCGCTCGTTCTCCAACACGACCGCCCGCAGCCCGTCGATCACGACGGGCCGCAGGCGTGCCGCCCAGTTCCGCGTGCTCACCCGAACGTCACGTCGATGAAGCGCGGCCGGTAGATCGACGAGTCCCGGTAGTGGTCGGTGTTGACGAAGCTGTTGACGTTGTAGGAGACCACGAGCCCCTTGCCGGACACGTCGGGGTGCGCGTGGGCGTTGTAGGTGAAGATGTTCCCGTTGGTCTCGGGGGTGGTGTAGACGGCCTGCTTGCCGGTGAACGGCCCGAACGGCGAGCACGAGGTGTAGGCCACGATGTGCGAGCTCAGCACCTCGGTCGTGTCATGCGTGATCAGCACGTAGGCGTTGCCGACCTTGGTGACGCTGTACTCGTTGGCCACGCCGCTCATGATCCGGGCCGAGTCGGCCTCGTTCGCCGACCAGGTGCCGTCGGCCTTGAGGTACTGCCACTGGCCGAGCAGGCTCTGGCCGTACACCCTCGCGATGTGCATGTACTTGGGCGAGCCGAGGTCCTCCACCCCGTAAACGTAGGTGTAGCCGCCGTCCTTGAGAATGCCGGAGGCCCACGACACGCCGGCCGACGACGGCAGGTCGGTCACGCTGAGCGGCTGGTCGAGCCGGCTCGGCGCGAACCTGGCCAGCACGTTCCGGTGCCAGCGCCAGTCCCACGCGCCGGTGCCGTACCGCTCGTACTCCTGGTAGGTCACCTCCACGATGCCGCCCGCCACGGTGCCGTCTCCGGCCCAGTACCAGTGGTTCTGGTCGCGCGGCGGCATCACCGCGGTCGGCTGCGCGGTGGTGCCGGCGTGGATCGTGGACAGCTTGCCGGCGCTCTCCACGGCGAAGGAGTTGTTCAGGAAGACGGTGTCGCCGCCCTCCCCGACCACCGGCGGACGGCTGCCGTCGGCGTTGATCCTGCCCAGGAAGGTGTCGGAGAAGATCCACACCTCACGCCCGTTGGGCAGCTTCAACGAGTAGGTGCCGTCGGCACCGGTCCAGTCGTCGACGCGGCTGTTGTCGTTGCCGTACGCGGTGAACAGGCTGGTCAGCCTGGCGTCGACGGACGCGCCCCGCACTGTCGGCGCGCACGCGGCGCGGGTGGTCACCTGCTGCGGCGTGGCGGCGGCGACGGACGGCACCGGTTTGGGCGGTGCGGCCAGCGCCTGCTGGGGCACGGCGGAGAGGCTCAGTAATCCGATGGCGAGGGGGATGAGGGCGGACCGGAATCGCGTCATCACACGTCCTAAGGGAGGGGGGTACGCCTACAGTTCTAGTCATTTGATCACTTGGTGTCCAGAGGCTCACCGTGCACTGATCGGAATGTTGCGGAAGTGACCAGACTGTTGTCGTGGTTTGCGAGGTTTCGCGGCTTCCGATGGCATGAGGCGATGATGATCGGGTAGGCCGGTGCCATGTCCATTGCGCGCTATGAGGGATGGCTCCTGGCCGGGCGCTACCGGTTACTGTCCGAGCTGGGCCGGGGTGCCATGGGCAAGGTCTGGCGGGCCCACGACGAGCTCCTGGATCGCGAGGTCGCGGTCAAAGAGGTCATACTCTCCGGCCCGCGGCACGAAGAACTGGCCGGCCGGACCATGCGGGAGGCCCGCATCGCCGCCCGGCTGAGCCATCCGCACATCGCCGCCATCTACGACGTGGTGCTGGTCGACGAACGCCCCTGGATCGTGCTGCAACTCATCCCCGCCCGCAGCCTCGCCCAGGTGATCGCCGAGCAGGGCCCGCTCCCCGTGGCCACCGTCACCCGCATCGCCCTGGAACTGCTGGACGCCCTGCGCGCCGCCCACGCCGCCGGCGTCCTGCACCGCGACATCAAGCCCGCCAACATCCTGCTCACCGACGACGAGCACGCGGTCCTGACCGACTTCGGCCTGGCCACCACCGTCGACGAGGAGTCCCACGTCACCCGGACGGGCATGGTCGTCGGCACCCCCGCCTACATAGCTCCTGAGCGGGCCAGCGGCGGCCCCTCCACCCCGGCGGCCGATCTGTGGTCGCTGGGCGCCACCTTGTACGCGGCCGCCGAGGGCCGAGCCCCCTTCGACCACAGCACCGAGGCGGCCACGCTGACCGCGGTGCTGACCGGCCCGCCCGCTCCGTACCACCGAGCCGGGCCACTGGCCCCGATCATCGCCGGCCTGCTGGACAAGGACCCCACCCAGCGCAGCGACGCCGACCGCGTCCACGAACAACTGCTGCGCGTGGCCGCCCTGACCGAGCCACGACCTACCTCACCCGCATACCCCGACGCGTACTGGCACCCCGAGGCCGAGGCGATGGGAAGCCTGAGGGCGGCGCGTCGGCTGACGGCAGAGCGCCGGCTGACGGCGGCGACCCGGCTGAAGGAGGTGGGTCGGTTAAAGGAGGTGGGTCGGTTAAAGGAGGTGGGTCGGTTAAAGGAGGGGCGACCGCCGAAGACCGCGCCATCGCTGAAGGCGGTACGCCGGCAAGGGAAGGTGCGGCGGCTGAAGGCGGCGCGGCGGCTGATCGCCGTGCGCTGGCGCGAGGCGGCCGTCATCGCCGCCCTGTTCGCCAGCGTCGTCGCCACCGGCTCCTGGTGGAACGCCGCCCCCACCGTCACTCCCATCGCCGACCCCGTCGCACCCACCCAAACCACCCCCGCCAAGGTCGCCGCCCACCCGGCATTCGACCTGACCGGCATCCCGCAGGTCCAGAACGTGTCCCGCAACCGACTCCCCGACACCTCCGACGGACCCGAACAACCCGCCGTCCGCCCGGCCACCTCCTCCGGCAAGGCTGCCGCCGCCCTGAAGAAGGCCCAGAAGGCCGCCGCCAAGAAGGCCGCCAAACTGGCCAAAGCCAAACCGGCCAAGCCCGTCAAGGTCCACGGCAACGGCAAGAAAAGTTAGCCAGGCTGCCGATTCGCCGTGCGAGCGATGCTCCTCATCGGCCACGCCGTGAGTCGGTCTGCTTCGGGTGCCCAGTCCCGGCACGGGTGATCTACAGGGTGCGACTCTCGTCGTCGATCGCGTACCAGACCCGGCGGCCGGGGAACATCATCACCTCGTCCTGCCATCATGACTCGCCAGTCGGACGAGGGACGTCTGGCCCGTCACCGGGGAAGGGGCCCAGGAGCTCGCGGGCGAGTTGCGGATCGCTCCAGACCACGGCAGTGGATCGCCAGGAGGTCAGGGCGCGTCCGAACGGCAGCAACTCCCCCGTGTCCGCTCCCGCGATCAGGTGGTCGAGGAGTTCGCGTACGCATTCACGGCGCTCGGCGTCGGGCAGCCAGGTGACCCAGGGGAGCTCCTCGGTAAGAACCTCCTCGGCGAGGCCGACGTTGCGACGCGCGACGATGGCCAGCGCACGGGCGGCGATGCGAAGGCTGGCCGTCCCCGCCTCGAAACGCTCCGCACGCATCAAGATGAGGTTCTCCTCGTCGCGCCGCTCAAGGATCACGTCGGCGTGGTCGAGTGAGGGGAGGATCTTCGAGGGGCCGCGCAGGAAGGCGCTGTAAGGAAAACTCTTCGTCGCCATGGGAACAGCATATCTGAAGTAGTTCAGACGTTTGGTGGGCGACATCTTTGTGGCGAGCCCAATTCACTGGTTACGAGAAGCCGGGCGTGGAAAAGGAGGTGCCCTTCGGAGTTCTGGATAGGTAGCCTGCCCGGAGGTATGCGAAGGGAATCGCCGTGGCGCACGTCGAAGTGGGACATCTGACATACGTGCTGCCCGATGGGCGGCCGCTGCTCAACGACGTGTCCTTCAGGATCGGCGAAGGCGTCAAGGCCGCGCTCGTCGGGCCCAACGGCGCGGGCAAGACCACGCTGATGCGGCTGGTCGCCGGGGATCTGCAGCCGGTCGCGGGCAGTGTGGCGAGTTCCGGCGGGCTGGGGGTGATGCGGCAGTTCATCGGCAGCGTGCGTGACGGGAGCACGGTGCACGACCTGCTGCTCAGCGTCGCGCCGCCGGCCGTGCGGCAGGCGGCCGAGCGGCTGGACCGGGCCGAGTTGATGATGATGGAGCGCGACGACGAGAAGGCGCAGATGCGCTACGCGCAGGCCATCACCGACTACACCGACGCCGGTGGCTATGACATCGAGGTGCTCTGGGACACGTGTACGGTGGCCGCGCTCGGCGCGCCGTACGACAACGTGAAATATCGGGATGTGGCGACGTTGTCCGGCGGCGAGCAGAAGCGGCTCGTGCTCGAAGCGCTGCTCCGCGGGCCGGACCAGACGCTGCTGCTCGACGAGCCCGACAACTACCTCGACGTGCCGGGCAAGGAGTGGCTGGAACAGGCGCTCAGGGAGACGTCCAAGACGGTCCTGCTGGTCAGCCACGACCGGCAGTTGCTGGCCAACGCGGCCGATCGCATTGTCACCGTCGAGTCCGGAAATATCTGGATCCATGGTGGCGGGTTCGCCACGTACGCCGAGGCCCGCAAGACCCGCAACGAGCGCCTCGACGAGCTCCGCCGGCGCTGGGACGAGGAGCACGCCAAGATCAAGGCCCTGGTCATCATGCTGAAGAACAAGGCCAGATACAACGACGGCATGGCCGCCGCCTACCACGCGGCCCAGACGCGGCTGCGTAAGTTCGAGGAGGCGGGCCCGCCCGAGGAGGCCCCCGCCGACCAGAACATCAAGATGCGCCTCAAAGGCGGCCGCACCGGCAAGCGCGCCGTCATCTGCGAGGGACTGGAACTGACCGGCCTGATGCGGCCCTTCGACCTCGAGGTCTGGTACGGCGAGCGCATCGCGGTGCTCGGCTCCAACGGCTCGGGCAAGTCCCACTTCCTGCGGCTGCTCGCGGACGAGCCGATCGGCCACTCCGGCGTCGCCAGGCTCGGCGCCCGCGTGGTCCCGGGCCACTTCGCCCAGACGCACGCCCGGCCCGACCTGCGCGCCCGCACGCCGGTGGAGATCGTCATGACCGAGCACGCCAGGCTGAAGAACGAGGCCATGAAGATCCTGGCCCGCTACGAGCTGGCCGGGCTGATCGCCGAGCAGCGGTTCGACACGCTCTCGGGCGGTCAGCAGGCGCGGTTGCAGATCCTGCTGCTGGAGCTGTCCGGCGCGACGCTCCTGCTGCTCGACGAGCCGACCGACAACCTCGACCTGGCCAGCGCCGAAGCACTCCAGGTGGGCCTGGACGCGTTCGAGGGCACGGTGGTGGCGGTCACGCACGACCGCTGGTTCGCCGCGGATTTCGATCGCTTCCTGGTGTTCGGCGCGGATGGCACCGTTTACGAGTCCGCCGAGCCGGTTTGGGATGAGGCCAGGGTCGTACGCCCTCGTTGAATGCGTTAAAGAGTTGGTACGGCAGGCGCGTGTCCCGTCTCTGCCGTGCCCATAGACCGGTTATTACGGCAAAGTGATCCCGCGTAGCCGAACCGTCAGCCTCCTCGCACTCGGGGCGATCTGCCTAGCCGGGTGCTCGAGCGAGGAATCGCCAGTACAACAGCTCAAGCCGCTCGCCCTCAAGGAGCAGGTGGCCAACATCGTCAAGTCCTCCGACGGCTACGCCGTGAACTGGGCAGGAGTCCTCAACAACGTCAATCCATGGCACTTCGGCGAACACGTGGTGGCGACGGTCATCGGCCGTGACGCCGCCGGCGCCGAGGTGGTCCGGATGGACCAGTCGCTCGACGCCGTGCCGCCGGGTGGCTCGCTGGCCTTCACCGGCCAGGTCAACGCGGCCCAGAAGCCGGCCAAGGTGACGATCGAGTATCGCCCCGCCCAGTGGCGGCCGGCCGCCCGCATCGCGTCGGCGTTCAAGGAGTTTCCCGTTTCGCGGGTGCAGACGCTCCGACAAAAGGACCATTCTTATCTCATCACCGGCTATGTCGGAAATCCCTATCAGCTTTCTGCCAGCAGTCTCGTGGTCAACGTGTTGCTGCGCGACAAGGCGGGCAAACTGCTCGGCGGCGGCAGTACGTTCGTCGACGACGTGAAGGCGGGCAGCCCGCCGCGTTTCATCCTGACGGTCGGCGGGCTCCCCGCGGGCAGCGAGGTGGCCAAGACCGAGGTGACGGCCCGGACCTGGGGTTCGACCGGCCGTCCCTTCGAGGATCTGGCGCTGGGCGGCGCGGTGCCGGTGCACACGGTCAAGCCGACCACCGAACCGTTCGCCGTGGACCGCGGCAGCCAGGCCATGGCCGAGCACCAGCAGTGAATGGCTCATAAAATATCAATCAAATAAGCCGATAAATCGGGCGGAGCGGCCATTCGACGCAGGCTGGCAGCGCTGAATACGCGGGCTTTCTGGTGAAGTAGCCGACGACAAGCGCTGCCATTCCCGCAGAATCGGTAGAACTACAAGTTACCAATCCATTACCTTCGGTCATATGAATGACCGCGCCCTGGTCGAGTCACTCCGCGCCCGCGCCCCGGGCGCCCTCGCCGCGCTCTACGACGCCTACGCCGAGGGCATCCACAGATACTGCTGGTCCCTTCTCCTCAGCTCCGACGGTGCCCAGGTGGCGCTCCGCGACACGATGATCGCGGCGGAGGCCCACGCCGGCTCCCTGGTGGATCCCGGCCGCCTGCGCCCATGGCTGTACGCCCTGGCCCGCGCCGAATGCCTGCGCCGGCGGATGGCCGAGCCGCCGGGCGCCGACGAGGCACTGGCGCAGGCGCCGCCACTCGACGACGCGGCCGACGCCGACCTGCGCATCATGGCCTGGAACGCGATCCAGAGCCTGCGCCCCGGCGACCGTGAGGTGCTGGAGCTGTCCGCCGCGCACGAGCTGTCCACGCCGGAGCTCGCCGCGGTGCTGGGGACGGCGGCGCGCCACGTCGAGGCGGCGCACGAGGAGGCGCGCGAACGGCTGCGCGACGCGATCACGGCGGAGATCCTGGCCAGGAAGGGCCCCTACGACTGCCCGCGACGGGCCGGCATCCTGACCGGCTTCTCCGGCGAGCTGACCGCCGAGATGCGCGCCCAGTTGATCGGCCACCTCCCGCGCTGCCTGACCTGCTCCCCGCACCGCACCCGCCAGGTGTCGGCGGCCAAGGTGTTCGAGCTGCTGCCCCGCGTCCCGCTGCCGGAGTCGCTCGGGGTCAGGGTGATGAGCTGCTTCGCCGACCCGGAGCTGCTGCCCTATCGCCGTTACGTGGCCAGGCGGTCGGGGGCGCTCGACGCCGCCGGATTTCCCGTTGCCACGGCGCGGCACTCTCGGAAGTGGCCTCAGGCGCTGGCTGGCGCGATGGCGGCAGTCGCGACCGTGGTGGCGATAGTGGTGATCTTCCAGCAGTTCGGCCGGGTCGACGGCGGGGTGCCGGGCATCGCGTCCGCCGCCTTCCCCGCGCCGGGCGAGCCGCCCGCCATCAGGCTGCCCTGGCACTCCGCGCCTCGGGACGTGCCGATCATCGTCGAACCCATCCTGGACAGTACGGTCACGGTCCCGCTGGGAACCCTCACCCCGACGACGCCGGCCACCGGCCCCACCTCGCCCGCCCGAAGCACGCCAGAGACCCGAGAGGCCACCGAGACCGCCAAGGACCAGACCAAGCCTCAGCTCACGGGCACCCCCACGCCCGACCACCAGTCCGCCGAGCCCGCGCAAGAGCCGGACAAGCACCCGGACACGCGGCCGGAGCGGCAGCCGGACAAACGGCCCGGCGACCACCCGGACAAGGGACACCACCCCAGGCGCACGCCCTGCCCCACCGACACCCCGACCCCCGCCGCGCCACCGACCCAGACGCCGGTCGCCACACCGATCGCCACGCCGACCGTCGCACCGGCACAGACGCCGACCGCACCCGCCGTCGTCCCGGCCGGCTGAGCCCTCCCACATGGAGTTGTACCAACTGCGCGAGGACCCCCAACTGGGCTGCCGGGTCTGCCCTCTACCGGTCAGCGAGAACCTGGCCGAGCTGATGGCCAGGAGCCACCACATCGCCTGGCCCACCTGGCTCGACCAGGGCCCCCGCATGCTCCGCGACATCCTCGAACTCTGCCGCCTGCGCACCGCCCGCGGCCTCGCCGTCCTGTCCTGGCTGTCGGGGAGCGAGCCGCCGTCCGGGCCGGCCGCCGAGCTCGGCTGGCTCTGGACCTCACGCCGCCTGACCGGCCAGCGCCAGGAGCGCTTGTACGGCGCCGCGGCCGCGGTGCCGGAGCCCGTGCTCGGCCTGGTGCTCGCCAACTGGACCTGGGCGCTCGGCACCTGCCACGGCGGCCGGGTCGCCGCCCCCTACCTGGCGGGCACCGCCTACCCCGGTGACGGGTCGGTGGCCGCCGCCGCCACGATGACCCTTTACCAGACCTTCGACCGGCACCCGGAGTCGCGCCCGGCCATCGCGGCGGCCTGGGCCGTGGCCCGGGCGGGCGCCGACTGGTGCCGGGCGGCCGAGCTGCACGCCGCCTATGGGACGCAGACGCCGGTGTTCACCTATCCGCGAGGGACGGGCCCGGTCCCGGCGGGTGTCCGGCCGTGGATAGAGCGCCTGTTCCGGTTGCGGGGCTGATGTTACGAAAGAGGTCAGGGTTACACAGAGTGACGGACGGGAACTGTGTGCACTATGCACGCCATAAGAGCCGGACTCATGGTCGTCTGCCTGTTCGTCACCCTGTGCCCGCCGGCCGACGCTGCTCCCGGGCCTTCCCGACGGAAGGTGATACAGGCTCGTCACACCGTACGGGAGCGGACCAAGGAACTGGGGACGGCGAGCGCGCGGCTCGCCGAGGCCGAGTCGCGGCTCGATGACCTGGCGGCGGGGGCGGAGCGGCTGGTGGAGGCGTACAACGGTGAGCTCGTCAACCTCCGGCACGCCCAGCAGGCCCGCGAGCAGGCGCAGGCACGGCTGGAGCTGGCCGACGCCGAGGTGCAGAAGGCCCGCGCGCCCGTGGCGCTGCTGGCGGTGCAGAGCTACAGCGGGCTCGACATGATCAGGCCGATGCTCGGCATGCTGACCGACACCGGAGACAGCGACGGCTTCCTGCACCGGGCGAGCGTCCTGCAGGAGCTCGGCGGCGAGCGCGGCATCGTGCTCGACCGGATGCGTGACGCCCAGGAGGTCTCCGCCATCCTGCGCAGCCAGGCGGCCCACGCGTACGCCGAGCAGGAGGCCGCGTCCGAGCGCGCCAGGCAGGCCAAGATCGCCGCGGAGACGGCCGTCGCCGCGCAGCAGCAGGAGACCAGGGAGCTGAAAACCGAGCAGGCGACGTGGCGGCGGCGGGTCGACGCCGCGCGCACCCACGCGGACCTGCTGGCCAGACGCCGTGCCGCGGCGTTGGCGCAGGCGCGGCTCAGCCGCGGCCTGCACGCGTCCGGGTCGCTCATGGGCGACGTCGCGGCCAACTGGGCGCTGACCCAGCTCGGCAAGCCGTACGTGTGGGCGGCCGACGGCCCGGACAGCTTCGACTGCTCGGGCCTGACCATGCGGGCCTGGGAGCAGGCGGGCGTCGGCCTCGACCACTGGACCGGCACCCAGTGGAGCTCGGGGCCGCACGTGCCGCTCGACCAGTTGCGCCGCGGCGACCTGCTGTTCTTCGGCTACGTCCCCGACGACCCGGACACGATCCACCACGTCGGCATGTACGTGGGGGACGGGCTCATGGTGCACGCGCCGCAGACCGGCGACGTGGTGCGGGTCGCCTCGATGTGGCGGGGGGACCTGGTGGGCGCCACCAGGCCCCAGTGACGATCAGGCCCCAGTGACTGAGCCGCGATCCGCAGGATCGCCATCAGCTCAGTGGGCGTGGCCCTCGTCCTTGGCGCGCTGGAAGGACCGCTTGATCTCGACCTCGGCCTCCATCCGGCCCACCCAGTTGGCGCCCTCGACGGACTTGCCGGGCTCCAGGTCCTTGTAGACCTCGAAGAAGTGCTGGA
Source organism: Nonomuraea sp. NPDC049141 (assembly GCF_040648415.1). Classification (NCBI taxonomy): domain Bacteria; kingdom Bacillati; phylum Actinomycetota; class Actinomycetes; order Streptosporangiales; family Streptosporangiaceae; genus Nonomuraea; species Nonomuraea sp. NPDC049141. Next base: position 524,781 of record NZ_JBEZDR010000005.1, on the reverse strand, counting down.
TCTCCAGCCGGTCGAACTCCGGCACGTGATGGATGTCGCGGATGTGCTCCATCCGCGGGTCGGTGGCGGGAACGCAGAGGACCTTGTCGTCTCCGCCCTTCTCATCCGTCATCCGGAACATGCCGACCGCGCGGCAGCTGATGTAACAGCCGGGAAAGGTCGGCTCCTGAAGCAGCACCAGCGCGTCGAGCGGGTCGCCGTCCTCGCCTAGCGTGTTCTCGATGAACCCGTAGTCGGCGGGGTATTGCGTGGAGGTGAACAGCAGCCGGTCAAGCCTGATGCGACCGGTTTCATGGTCCACTTCGTACTTGTTCCGTTGTCCCTTGGGAATCTCAACGACAACGTCGAACTCCACCGCGGTTCCTCCGCTCACGCCGAGTGGGCGTTAATGTCTCGTAGGCGAACACCAGGAGAGAGGTCAGGCGACGTGGCGCGGCACGAGCGGTTGGTGATGCTGACCACACTCGTCATGCTCCAGGTGCTGACCATTGTCATCGGCATCTATGCGATGACCAATGAGTTCAGTCTGGGCGCGTTGACGAGGGGGTCGTCACCGACCGAGCCGACACCGTCTCCCGAAGGGTCTCCCCCCGTCCCCGTGATCACCGCGGGGCCGGTGCTGGCCCAGCTCCAGGTGAGGGCCGGAGACGGACCTCTCGCTGCCAAGCGTACTTTGACCCAGCAGCTCACCGATGCCCTGGGTGACAAAGAGCTGGGGGACCGGGTGGGCGCGGTGGTCATCGACGCCGCCACCGGCCAGCAGATCTTCGCCTCCAACGCCGACACCGGCATCACCCCCGCGTCCACCACCAAGCTGGTCACCTGCACGGCCGCGCTGGCCTCGCTCGGCCCCGACGCGCGTCTGTCGACCCGGGTGACGCAGGGGCAGTCGGCCAACTCGATCGTGCTGGTGGGCGGCGGCGACCCGACGCTCGCCGGGCCGTCGGCCAAGCCCCTGCAGTACCCCAAGCAGGCGTCGCTGGCCACCCTCGCCTCGCGCACCGCCGCCGCGTTGAAGGCCAAGGGCATCACCAAGGTCACGCTCTCCTACGACGCCTCCCTGTTCACCGGCTCCACGCTGGCACCCGGCTGGAAGCCGGGCTACGTGCCCGACGGCGAAGTGGCGCCCGTCTACGCGCTGGCGATCGACGAGGGCCGGCGCGACCCGGCCGCGAGGCAGCCGCGCGTCTCCAACCCGCCCCAGTACGCCGCCGCCGCGTTCGCCAGACTCCTGGGCAAGTACGGCGTGAGCGTCGCCAAGTCCGTACGGCCGGGCAAGGCGCCCGCCGGGGCCGCCGAGCTCGGCAGGGTCGACTCGGCGCCGGTCTACGCCCTGGTCGAGCACACGCTGACGTTCAGCGACAACGACCTGGCCGAGGCACTGGCCAGGCACGTCGCCATCAAGGAAGGGCAGCCGGCGTCCTTCCAGGGCGCGACCGGGGCCGTGCTCGCGGTGCTGCAGCGGCTCGGCGCGGCCAAGGGCATCCAGGTCCACGACGGCAGCGGCCTGTCCGCCCGCAACCGCATCAGCGCCGACGGGCTGGCCCGGGTCATCTCGACCGCCTCCGCCGCGGCCCACCCCGACCTGCACGCCATCGCCTCCGGCATGCCGATCGCCGGATTCAGCGGCACGCTCGGCAACGGCCGGCGCTTCACCGGCAGCGACAGCAAGGGCCAGGTCGGCCTCGTACGCGCCAAGACCGGCACACTCAACAACGTCAACACCCTGGCCGGCATGGCCACCACCAAGGAAGGGCGCCTGGTCACCTTCGCCTTCCTGGCGGACCGCGTACCAGCCTCCGCCGAGCCGGTCCTGGACCGCCTCGCCGCCATCGTCGCAAAGTCCTGATGGCGATCCTGCGGATCGCGGCTCAGTCGCTGGGATCCGGCGTCTTCCGATCGTCGTTCAGTCGCTTCGCTCCCTCTCTCCTCACTCCAGACACCGGCGCTCCTTCGCGTGCTGATGGCGATCCTGCGGATCGCGGCTCAGTCGCTGGGATCCGGCGTCTTCCGATCGTCGTTCAGTCGCTTCGCTCCCTCTCTCCTCACTCCAGACACCGGCGCTCCTTCGCGGGTCGAGCGTGGACCACGTACGGTGGACGGTATGCAGGTGATCGACTGGGATCTGGCCGTCACGACCGGCACGCGCCTGGTGCGCCCCGGTCCTCAGGTGAGCCGGGAGGAGGCCAGGCAGGCCGTCACCGAACTCCGCGCTCTGTCACGCGAGGCCGAGGGGCACGTACGCGAGTTCACCAAGATTCACACTGAGACCGCACCACAGGCGGCGACCATCGTCGACCGCCCCGGCTGGATCAAGGCCAACGTCGAGGGCTTCCGTGTGGTGCTCGAACCGCTCACCCAGCGGGTCGGGGCCGGAGCCAACCCGCCACCGGCGATCGTCACGGCTGTGGGCTCTCGCATCACCGGCGTGGAGGTGGGCGCGGTGCTCGCCTTCCTCGCCTCGCGGGTGCTCGGCCAGTACGAGCTGTTCCTGCCGCCCGACCCGACGGGCCGCGAGCCGGCGGGGCGGCTGACGCTCGTCGCGCCCAACATCGTGCACGCCGAGCGCGAGATGAACGTCGACCCGCACGACTTCCGCCTCTGGGTGTGCCTGCACGAGGAGACGCACCGCGTGCAGTTCACCGGCGTGCCGTGGCTGCGCGAATACATCCGCTCGCAGATGACCGAGTTCTTGCTGGCCTCCGACCTCGACCTGGGCACGCTGCTTGAGCGGCTGCGCAGCGCCGCCGACACGGTGGCCGACGTGGTGCGCGGCGGCGAGGGCAACCTCATCGACGCCATCCAGACGCCTGCCCAGAAGGAGATCCTCGACCGGCTCACGGCCGTGATGACCCTGGTCGAAGGGCACGGCGACTACGTCATGGACGCCGTCGGCCCCTCGGTGGTGCCGTCGGTGGCCGACATCCGCGCCAAGTTCGCCCATCGCCGCGAGGGCGGCTCGCGCCTCGACCGCACGGTCCGGCGGCTGCTGGGCATCGAGGTCAAGATGAAGCAGTACGCCGAGGGCTCGGCCTTCGTCCGCGCGGTGGTGGACCAGGCCGGCATGGACGGTTTCAACCGCGTCTGGACCTCGCCCGAGACCCTGCCGACCACCTCCGAGATCACCGACCCCAGCGCCTGGGTACGCCGCGTGACCGGCAGCAACGCCCTGCCCGCCTGACCTGGTCATGGGCCCGCACCCGGCAGTCGCGGACGTCCGCAGGGCCGTCCGCGAGGCGCTGGCCGACCTCGGCGACGGCGAGCTCGTGCTGGTGGCCTGCAGCGGGGGAGCCGACTCCCTCGCGCTGGCCGCCGCGCTCGGCTTCGTCGCGCCGCGCGCGGGCCTGAAGGCCGGGCTGCTCACGGTGGACCACCAGCTCCAGGAAGGCTCCGCCGCACGCGCGGCGACGGTGGCCGCACTGGCCCCGGCCCTGGGCCTCGACCACGCCGACATCCTGACCGTGGACGTCGGTACGACCGGCGGCCCGGAAGCGGCGGCCAGGGACGCCCGCTACGCCGCCCTCGCCGAGGCGGCCGACAAGCTCCAAGCCGCGGCCGTGCTGCTCGGCCACACCAGGAACGACCAGGCAGAAACCGTGCTGCTCGGCCTGGCCAGGGGCAGCGGGCTCAGGTCGCTGTCCGGCATGGCTCCGGTGACCGGCCGCTATCGCCGGCCGTTCCTCACTCTCTCCCGCGCCACCACGGTCGCCGCGTGCACGGCGCTCGGCCTCAGCCCTTGGGACGACCCGCACAACGAGGATCCCCGCTACACCCGCGTCCGGGTACGCACCAGGGTGCTCCCGCTGCTGGAGTCGGAACTGGGTCCCGGTGTGTCCGAGGCGCTCGCCAGAACCGCCGATCTCGCCAGGGACGACGCCGACGCCCTCGACGCATGGGCCGAATCGGCCTACCAGGATTGCGCTCTAAGCGATATCGCCGGTTCGGTGACACTGGCCGTTCCCGAGCTGGAACGCCTCCCAGACGCCGTCCGGCGACGCGTGCTGCGACGGGCGGCCATCGCGGCGGGAGCGCAGTCCGGGGCACTCTCCGCGACCCACGTGCGTGCCGTGGACCGGCTGATCACGGCGTGGCGGGGGCAGAAGGCCGTGGATCTACCCGGGGGGATGGCCGCTGTGCGGCGGTATGACACCCTGATACTCGCCATGAGTCCTATCGCGTAAGGAACCATCAGGTGGATGCTGCCGACATGGGCAAGGACCTCGAGAAAGTCCTGATTCCCGAGGACCAACTCCAGGCCAAGATCAAAGAGCTTGCCGGCCGGATCGACGCCGACTACGCGGGCACGGACATCCTGCTCGTAGGCGTGCTGAAAGGCGCGGTCATGGTGATGGCCGACCTGGCCAGGGCCCTGCACGTGCCTGTTCAGATGGACTGGATGGCGGTGTCGTCCTACGGTGCGGGCACCAAGTCGTCCGGCGTCGTACGGGTGCTGAAGGACCTCGACACCGACATCATGGGCCGCCACGTGCTGATCGTCGAGGACATCATCGACTCGGGCCTGACGCTGCACTGGCTGCTGGAAAACCTCAAGTCGCGCAATCCCGCGTCGCTGGAGATCTGCGCCGCGCTGCGCAAGCCCGACGCGGTGAAGGTGCCGATCGAGGTGAAGTACGTCGGCTTCGACATTCCCAGCGAGTTCGTCATCGGTTATGGGCTCGACTACGCGGAGCGATATCGCAATCTCCCCTTCATCGGGACGCTGGCTCCCCATGTTTACAAGTAGTCGCCGGGAACACCGCGCCACCTGACGTACGTTGGTAGGGCAAGACCGGTGTAGCGGGCGGTCCCTCCGCTCGCTTTGCCGGTGTACCTTCTGACTCCGGGAGGGTGACCAAGCGTCCCCTTCGGGTAGTCAGAAGTCGCGGCGTCGGATGCCGCGGCCCCGGGACATTTCCGGGGTTCCAGGCCATGGTCAGGAAGGGACGGGCCCGCAAGGGGTTCCGCATCGGATGGATCTCAAGCGATTTACACGTGGGCCACTGCTGTGGATCCTGGGCATCGTCGTGCTACTCCTGCTCGTCACCCAGCTCTGGAGCGGCGGCGGCAACTTCAAGCAGGCCGACACGTCCACAGTCCTCCAGCAGATTCGCACCGGCAATGTAAGCAACGCGAAGATTGTCGACAAGGATCAGCGGATCGAGCTGACGCTGATCAAGCCGATCACGGTCAGGCCGGGCGACACGGCGACCAACATGATCCAGTCTGACTGGGTCGCCGGTTACGGGCCGAAGCTGACCGAAGAGCTGCAGGCGCAGGTTCAGGCAGGCACGACCAAGAGCTTCACCACCGAGGTGCCCCAGGAGAACTTCCTGATCAGCATCCTGGTGAGCTTCCTGCCGATCGTCATCATCGTGCTCATCTTCCTGTTCATCATGAACCAGATGCAGGGCGGCGGCTCGCGGGTGATGAGCTTCGGCAAGTCCAAGGCCAAGCTGATCACCAAGGACACACCCAAGACCACCTTCTCCGACGTCGCGGGCGCGGACGAGGCCATCGAGGAGCTCCAGGAGATCAAGGAGTTCCTGCAGGCCCCGGCCAAGTTCCAGGCGATCGGTGCGAAGATTCCCAAGGGCGTGCTGCTGTACGGCCCGCCCGGCACCGGCAAGACGCTGCTCGCCCGCGCGGTCGCCGGTGAGGCCGGCGTGCCGTTCTACTCGATCTCCGGTTCCGACTTCGTCGAGATGTTCGTCGGTGTCGGCGCCTCTCGTGTCCGCGACCTGTTCGAGCAGGCGAAGGCCAACGCACCGGCGATCATCTTCATCGACGAGATCGACGCCGTCGGCCGGCACCGCGGCGCGGGCCTGGGCGGCGGCCACGACGAGCGCGAGCAGACGCTCAACCAGCTGCTCGTCGAGATGGACGGCTTCGACGTCAAGGGCGGCGTGATCCTCATCGCCGCGACCAACCGGCCCGACATCCTCGACCCGGCGCTGCTGCGTCCGGGCCGCTTCGACCGGCAGGTCACCGTCGACCGCCCCGACCTGGAGGGCCGCAAGGGCATCCTCAGGGTCCACGGCCGCGGCAAGCCGTTCGAGCCGAACGTCGACCTCGACGTCATCGCCCGGCGCACTCCCGGGTTCACCGGCGCCGACCTGGCCAACGTGATCAACGAGGCGGCGCTGCTCACCGCGCGCGCCGACAAGAAGCTGATCTCGATGGACATCCTGGAGGAGTCGATCGACCGCGTCATGGCAGGGCCCGAGCGCAAGTCGCGGGTCATGTCCGACAAGGAAAAGAAGATGATCGCCTACCACGAAGGCGGTCACGCGTTGGTGGCGCACGCGCTGCCCAACTCCGACCCGGTCCACAAGATCACGATCCTGTCCCGTGGCCGCGCCCTGGGTTACACCATGACGCTGCCGATGGAGGACAAGTTCCTGGCCACCAGGTCCGAGATGATGGACCAGCTCGCGATGCTGATCGGCGGTCGCGCGGCGGAGGAGCTCGTCTTCCACGAGCCCACCACCGGCGCCTCCAACGACATCGAGAAGGCCACGGCGGTCGCCCGCCGCATGGTGACCGAATACGGCATGAGCGAGCAGCTCGGCGCCCGCAAGTTCGGCTCCGGGCAGGCCGAGGTGTTCCTGGGCCGGGAGATGGGCCACGAGCGCGACTACTCCGAGAAGATCGCTTCGACGATCGACGAGGAGGTCCGCCGGATGATCGAGACGGCGCACGACCAGGCGTGGGACATCCTGGTCGAATACCGCGACGTGCTCGACAACCTGGTGCTGCAGCTCATGGAGAAGGAGACGCTCTCCCGCGACCAGGTGCTGGACATCTTCGCCCCGGTGGTCGTCAAGGAGCACCGCCCGTCCTACGCGGGTTACGGCAAGCGGCTCCCCTCGGACCGCCCGCCGATCCTGACCCCGAAGGAGCTGTCGGCCAACGGCTCGCTCACCGCGAGCCACCAGGACGCGCTGCCCTCTGGAGACGGTGCGTGAAGTCGCACGACGTAGACCTGGGCCGGATCGAGAAGGCCGTCCGCGAGATCCTCTACGCCATCGGCGAGGATCCCGACCGTGACGGCCTCCTCGACACCCCTTCCCGGGTGGCCCGGGCCTACGCCGAGCAGTTCTCCGGCCTCGGACAGACGCCGGAGGACGTGCTCAACAAGGTGTTCGACGTCGACCACGACGAGATGGTGCTCGTCAGGGACATCGAGGTCTACTCCACCTGCGAACACCACCTGGTGCCCTTCCACGGGGTGGCCCACGTGGGCTACATCCCCAACGAGCGCGGCCAGGTGACCGGGCTGTCCAAGCTGGCCCGCCTGGTGGACGTGTTCGCCCGCCGCCCGCAGGTGCAGGAGCGGATGACGTCGCAGATCGCCGACGCCCTGATGCGGGTCCTGGAGCCGCGCGGGGTGATCGTGGTGGTGGAGTGCGAGCACCTGTGCATGACCATGCGCGGGGTCCGCAAGCCGGGCGCCAAGACGGTGACGTCGGCGGTGCGCGGTGACTTCCGTACGAGTGACAAGACCCGCGCCGAGGCGATGGCGCTCATCCTGCACCGATAGAGCTTCACCGATAAGAGCGGCACCCGATAAAGCGCCAGATGGCACGGATCGGATTGTTATTTTCGTGTGGGGACCCTCCACAGACCCCACCAACCACGACCGCCTAGGCTTGGGGCATGGTTGTCGGAGCTGAGGCGCGGTGCCTCGTCATGGGCGTGGTCAATGTCACGCCGGACTCGTTCTCCGACGGCGGCCTGTGGTTCGACGAGGGGGTCGCGATCCGGCACGGTCTGGAGCTGGTAGGTGAAGGGGCCGACATCGTCGACGTGGGTGGTGAGTCCACCCGCCCCGGCGCCGCCAGGGTGCCGCTCGACGAGGAGCTGGCCCGCGTCGTGCCCGTGATCAGGGCGCTCAGCACCGAGGGGGTGACGGTCAGCGTCGACACCATGCGGGCCGAGGTCGCCAAGGCCGCGGTGGAGGCGGGGGCGAGCCTGGTCAACGACGTGAGCGGCGGCCTGGCCGATCCCGCCATGCCCCGCGTGGTGGCCGCCACCGGCGTCGACTACGTGGTGATGCACTGGCGCGGTCACAGCCATGACATGGAGCGCCGGGCCGTCTACACCGACGTCGTGACCGAGGTGCGCGAGGAGCTCGCCAAGCGGGTCGACCTGGTGTTGGCCGAAGGCGTCTCCGAGAAGCAGATCGTGCTCGATCCCGGGCTGGGCTTCGCGAAGAACTCCGAGCACAACTGGGCGCTGCTCGCCGGGATGGGCGAGCTGGCCGAGCTGGGCTATCCGCTGCTGATCGGGGCCTCGCGCAAGCGGTTCCTGGGGCGGCTGCTCGCCGACGCCGACGGCGCGCCGCGCCCGTTCGGCCGCAGTGACGACGCCACGGTGGCCGTGACGGCGCTGGCCGCGCACGCCGGCGCCTGGTGCGTACGAGTGCACGAAGTACGTCCCAATGCCGATGCCGTGCGCGTGGCCGCCGCATGGAAGAGACCCGGAGCCAACACATGAGTGTCGACACCGCCGCGATCGAGACCGTCAACCAGGACTTCTATCTCGCGATCGAGGACGCCAACCTCGACAAGATGACCGAGATCTGGGCGGAGGACTCCGCCGACGAGCAGGTCAGCTGCGTGCATCCGGGCTGGACCCTGCTGTCCGGGCGGTCCGAGGTGCTGCGCTCCTGGGCGCTCATCATGGCCAACACCACCTACATCCAGTTCGTGCTGACCGACGTCAACACCACCGTCCTGGGCGACGTGGCCGTGCTCACCTGCGTCGAGAACATCCTCACCGCGGGCGAGGAGGGCGAGTCCAGCTTCGCCGCCGGCAAGGTGGTGGCCAGTAACGTCTACGTGCGCACGGCGCAGGGCTGGCGGCTGTGGATGCACCACGGTTCGCCGGTGCTCCAAGGTGACGACGACGAGGAGGAAGGCGAGCTTGAGGTCTGATCGCATCGCGCTGAAGGGCCTGCGGGCCCGGGGACGACACGGCGTGCTGGCGGCCGAGCGTGAGCTGGGGCAGGAGTTCGTGGTCGACGCGACGCTGTTCCTCGACACCGCCCCCGCCGCCGCCTCCGACGACCTCACCAAGACGGTCCACTACGGCGAGCTCGCCCAGGCGCTGGTCCGGGTCGTGGAAGGCGAGCCGGTCGAGCTGATCGAGACGCTCGCGCAGCGCCTCGCCGACGTATGCCTGGCCGCCGGCCTGGTGGAGTCGGTCGAGGTGAGTGTGCACAAGCCCGCGGCACCGATCCCGCTGCCGTTCGACGACGTGGTCGTCACCATCCAACGGAGTCGCGAATGAACGTCGTGAGCGAGGGGAGCAGCAGGTGAACGTCGTACTGTCTCTCGGCAGCAATCTCGGGCGGCGCTTCCAGACGTTGCAGGGCGCCATCGACACACTGTTCGACGCACCGGGGCTGTCGTTCGTCGCGGCCTCACCCGTCTACGAGACCGACCCGGTGGGCGGTCCCGCCGGGCAGCGCCCCTTCCTCAACGCGATCGTCATCGCCGAGACCACGCTCCAGCCGCGCGCGCTGCTGGAGCGGGCGCAGAGCGTCGAGAACGCCTTCGGCCGGGAGCGCAAGGAACGCTGGGGCCCGCGTACCCTCGACATCGACCTGATCTCCGTGGGCGGCACGATCTCCGACGACCCGGACCTGACGCTGCCGCATCCGCTCGCGCATGAGCGGGCCTTCGTCCTCGTCCCCTGGTCGGAGGTGGACCCGGCCGGCGTGCTGCCCGGCCAGGGTCAGGTCGCCGACCTGCTCACGGACCTTGACCAGAGCGGCGTACGGCTGCGTGAGGACCTCAAGCTGCAGAGGCCGGATTGAGGCCCACCCGCCCCGGCCTGCTGGTCGGCATCATCGTGATCGTGGCGTTGGTCTCCTGGATGGTGGTCCGGGAGTTCTACGCCGACCTCCCCATCGTGCCGTGGACCGCCATCCCCACCGTCCTGCTGCTGGCCGTCGGTGAGGCCTACAGCGGCTGGGTGACGAAGGCCAGGATCGACCACAAACCTGACACCAAGCCGGTCGAGCCGCTGGCGGTGGCCCGGCTGGCGGCACTGGGCAAGGCGTCGGCCTACGTGGGGGCGGTGTTCGCGGGCTTCTTCGGCGGGTTCGCCCTGCACACGGTCCAGTTGTTCACCAGGGAGACGCCGCGGGCCGAGTTCTTCATCGCGACGGGCTCGCTGCTGGCGTTCGTGGTGCTGATCTGCGCGGCCCTCTTCCTGGAGCACGCCTGCCGCATCCCCAAGGATCCCGAGGATCAGAGGCCCAGGTAGAGCGTGACCGCATGCTCGACCTCGGCCAGCTCGTCGCGGCCCAGGTAGTAGACGGGCTCCCCGTGGATGAAGTTGGCGTCGATCGTGCGGATCTGGTCGACGAGCAGCTTGGTCCGTCGCCCGCCGAACTCCACCTCGGGGCGGAAGACGGTGGCCTGCGCGCTGGTGGAGGCAGGGATCACCGTGACCACGCTCCATGACATGTCCGCCGGGCTGAGCACGAGACCGTGGCGACGGCCCCGCTGCTCGTGCCCCCGCTTCGCGTCGCCCAGATCCACCCGGTAGATGGCGCCGCGGATCACCAGGCGTCCTCTTCCTCGGACAGGTCCTCGTCGGCCAGCCGCGCGGCGTCGGCGCGTGCCCGCGTGAGCCAGACCTCCCGTTCGAGCAGGCGGAGCGCGCGCCGGATCACGTCGCTGGTCCGCTCGCCCTCGCGCATGGCGGCCTGGATGATGCGCTCGTCCTCCGGGGTGGCCCGGAACCCTATGTTGGCCATCATGCTTCCAGGCTAGCGACGATGTTCAACGTTTGTCAGGCACATGTTCGGCAGAGACTCGCCGGTGGCCGAAGAGGTAGACGACCGGCATGGTGCAGACCAGAGGGCCCAGGATGGCGAGCGGGCGCTCCAGCCACCATCTGAGGTCCGGTGGCACCTCGCCGCCGAGCGTGCCGAAGAACCACCACAGCAGGCCCAGCGCGATCGCCATACCGGTGGTGTGGAAGAGGAACAGCGGCAGGGCATAGCGGTTGATGGTGTCGTTGACCCGGCGCCAGCCGGGCTTCTCCAGGACCCGTTCCATCGACGGCCGCAACACCTCCACCAACCCGATCTGGAAGAGCAGCAGCGCCACGATGACGAAGGTGGGCGGGGCCATGTTCGACCACTTGTCGCCGGGCACCCCGACCATCGAGCCCGGGTAGATGCCGGAGTAGACCAGGCCGAACAGGGCGAACAGCCCGGTCCACAGGATGCCCACGTCATAGCGCCGGGGCAGGATGACGACCCGCTCGTAGAAGAAGCCGGCCTGGTGGGCCAGCCCCCAGACGATGATCATGTTCAGCCAGCCGGCCCACTCGACACCGTACCGGAAGCGGACCACGTCGACCACCAGGGCGGCGCCGCCCAGCCAGATGAGCACCAGCACGTCGTAGTGGCGGTGCAGCCACAGCGCCACGGGCAGCAGCGCGATCAGTACCAGGTAGACGCCGAGGAACCAGAGCGGGCTGAGCACGAGCAGCACCACCCGCCACATCCACTCGACGTGGAACACCCAGGTCACGACCGCGCCGATGGCGATCCACACGCCCGCAAGCACGAGCGCGGGAGCGGACAACGCGCGGATGCGCCGCCAGACGAACCGGCCGATGCCGACGCCGCGCGCCTGGGCGCGGTTCCACGACAGCAGGTGGACGTGGCCGCCGACGTAGAAGAAGAGCGGCAGCACCTGAAGCAGCCAGGTGAGTATCCACAGCCCCGAGGTGAAGCCGAGCGGGCTGGTCGGCTCGGGCCCATCGGGCTTCCACTGCAGGATGGTGAACGCCCAGTGCCACACCACCACGACGATCAGGCTGAGGGCGCGCAGCCAGTCGACGTATTTGTCCCGCTGCGGAGTCACGACGCCGGTCACTTGTCGATGTCACCCACGACGAAGAACATCGAGCCGAGAATCGCCACCATGTCGGCCACGAGGTGCCCCGGCAGCATCTCCCGGAGCACCTGGATGTTGCTGTAGGAGGCGGAGCGCAGCTTGAGCCGCCATGGGGTCTTGTCTCCCTTGGACACGAGGTAGTAGCCGTTGATGCCGAGCGGGTTCTCGGTCCAGGCGTACGTGTGCCCTTCCGGCACCTTCAGCACCTTGGGCAGCCGCTGGTTGATGGGGCCCGGCGGCAGCGAGCGCAGCCGGTCGACACAGGCGTCGGCCAGCTCCAGCGAGACCTTGAGCTGTTCGAGGAGGATCTCGAAGCGGGCGTGGCAGTCGCCCGCACTACGCGTGACGACCTTCACCGGCAGCTCGGGATAGGCGAGGTACGGCTGGTCGCGGCGCAGGTCGATGTCGACACTGGAGGCACGGGCGATGGGGCCGCTCACGCCGTACTGCAGGACCTGCTCGCGGGACAGGACGCCGACGCCCTTGGTGCGGGCGAGGAAGATCTCGTTGTTCAGGATGAGATTCTCGATGTCCGGCACGCGGCGCCGGGTCTCGGCGACGGTCTCCGACACCCGGTCGAGCCAGCCGAGCGGCAGGTCCTCCTTCAGCCCGCCGACCCGGTTGAACATGTAGTGCATCCGGCCGCCGGAGATCTCCTCCATCACGGCCTGGATGCGTTCGCGCTCGTTGAAGGCGTAGAAGATCGGCGTGATCGCGCCCAGCTCCAGTGGGTACGAGCCGAGGAACATCAGGTGGCTGAGCACCCGGTTGAGCTCGGCCAGTAGCGTACGGGCCCAGACGGCCCGGACCGGCACCTCCATGCCCAGCATGCGCTCGGCGGCCAGGACCACGCCCAGCTCGTTGGCGAACCCCGCCAGCCAGTCGTGCCGGTTGGCCAGCATGATGATCTGCCGGAAGTCGCGGACCTCGAACAGCTTCTCCGCGCCCCGGTGCATGTAGCCGATGATCGGCTCGGCCGTGGCGATGCGCTCGCCGTCGAGGGTGAGCCGCAGCCTGAGCACGCCGTGCGTCGACGGGTGCTGAGGGCCGATATTGAGGATCATGTCCTCGGTGGCCAGCTCTTTCGCCCCGACGCCGATCCCGACCACGCGTTCCGTCATATGGCAATGCTGCCACCAGCAGTGGTGGTGATCCAGCACAGGACAGGGTCAAGGAACGTTATGCCGGCGCATCCTGCCTACCTGACAGGGGAGGAATACCGGGAACGGGGGGAGTTATACCGTGCAAAGAATTGGCTTTGATCTGGCCGCCCTGATCGCGCGAGTGGCGATCGGTGTGATCTTCGTGACCCACGGGTGGCAGAAGTTGCAGGGCGGGGTGCCGGCCACGGCCGCCGCCTTCGCTCAGATCGGCGTGCCGCTGCCGCAGCTCTCGGCCTTGTTCGCCATCGTCGTGGAGAGCGTCGGAGGGGCGCTGCTGATCATCGGCCTGCTGGTCCGGCTGGCGGCCCTCGGGCTGCTGATCGACATGCTGGGCGCGATCATGTTCGTCCACGGTGGGCACGGCGTCATGGTGCAGAACGGCGGCTGGGAGCTCGCCGGTTCGCTGGGCGTGGTCTGCCTGCTGCTCGTGGCGCTGGGCGGTGGCCGGATCGGGATCGACGGCATCCTGCACAGTACGTACCGGCGGCGCGCCGAGCGCCGCGCGGCCGAGCAGGATCTCGCCGGTCACGCCCCGGCCACCTCCATCAGACCGGAGGCGGACACCACCAGACCCATGTCCACGCGCCCCACCGGGTACTTCGATGAGACCGTCGCCGACGAGCCATCGCGCAGACGCCCACCGCCCGGCTGACCTCAGCGGGCGGCGAGGTCCCGGAGTGCGTCGACGAGGCGGTCCACGTGCTCCTCCGTGGTGCCGATGCCGATCGAGGCACGCACCGCGGAGGCCGTGTCGTCCTCGCAGCCGCCGTCCGCGGTGCCGAGCAGGTGCCGGACGAAGGGGTGCGCGCAGAACTTGCCGTCACGCACGCCGATGCCGTACTCGCCGGACAGCACCTCGGCCACCTCGCGCGCCGAGTGCCCGTCCACGACGAACGAGACGATGCCCACGCGCGGCTGGTCCGGCCCCCACAGCGACAGCTCGCGCACGCCCTCGATCGTGGCCAGCCCGGACCGGAGCCGGGCGATCAGCCGCTCCTCCTCGCGCACCAGCTCGGTCCAGCCGGTCGCGCTGAGCGCGTCACAGGCGGCGGCCAAGGCGATGGCACCCAGCACGTTAGGGGTGCCCGCCTCGTGCCGCGGCTCGGCATCGTCATGCCACTCGATACCTTCCTGGACGTCACCTTCCTGGACGTCAGCGGCGACCGAACGCACCGCGCCACCGCCCTTCAGGTACGGCTCGCCGGACGAGAGCCAGTCACGGCGGCCGACCAGCACCCCGGCGCCGAAGGGGGCGTAGAGCTTGTGGCCGGAGAAGGCGACGTAGTCGAGGTCGAGCGCGGTCAGGTTGAGCCGCCGGTGCGGCACCAGCTGGGCGGCGTCCACCAGGATCCGGGCCCCGTGGCGGTGCGCGATGTGCGCCAGGGCGGCGATCGGCCAGAGCTCGCCGGTGACGTTCGAGGCTGCGGTGACGACCAGCAGCTTGGGGCCGTCGATCCCGGCCAGCGCCTCGTCGGCCACGCGGACCGCCTCACCGGGGAAGGCGGGCGGCGCCAGCCGTACGGACCGCTTCCAGGGCAGGAGCGAGGCGTGGTGCTCGGTGTCGAAGACGACCGCGGTCGTGCCCTCGGGCAGGCAGCGGGCCAGCAGGTTCGTGGCGTCGGTGGTGTTGCGGGTGAAGATCACGGCATCGTCGGGGCGGGCGCCGACGAAGGCCCTGACCGTGTGGCGGGCCTGCTCGTAGCGGGCCGTGGTGAGCTGGGAGGCGTACCCCGCGCCGCGGTGCACGCTGGAGTAGGCCGGGAGCGCGGCGGTGACGGCGGCGCTGACCGGCTCCAGACAGGGGGCGCTCGCCGCGTAGTCGAGGTTCGCGTACGTCACGAGCCGGCCGCCCTTGACCGGGACCTCCAGATCCGTGCCGAGCACGGCGGGGATCGGACGGCTGTGCCCGACCGGCGTCTCGGTGGCCTGGGCGGGCAGGGAGCTGAAAATCGTCAAAGTGGACATGGCGCACCTCCTGGGGACATCGGACCCCTGGAGCACCCAGCAAGCCCGCGCTTGCCCGCCACACCTCGTGACGGACCAGGTCTTCACCCGGGGCACCCCGCCGCGGACGCGAGGGTTGCCGGCCAGCAAGCCGGGGCTGTGCGCTGGCACTCATGACCTACACCCCGCACTATAACCGACACTCGGCCATCAATCACAACGGTGAACTTCTGCGGCCCTTGCCTCGTTGGAACCTGAAACCCCTGCCGTGAGGAGTACTAATGCTGGACTGGGTGACCGACCCTCAGATCTGGATCGGGTTTTTCACCCTGGTCGCGCTGGAGATCGTGCTCGGTATCGACAACATCATCTTCATCTCCATCCTGGCCGGGAAGCTGCCGCCGGAGCAGCGTGACAGGGCCCGCGTCATGGGTCTGGGCGCGGCTCTGATCAGCCGGTTGCTCCTGCTGCTCGCGTTGTCGTGGGTGGTGCGGCTGACCGCGCCGCTGTTCGAGGTCTTCGGCCACGAGATATCGGGGCGCGACCTGATCCTGCTGCTGGGCGGTCTGTTCCTGCTGGCCAAGAGCGTCACCGAGATCGGGCACAGCATGGAGCTGAAGGAGGAGGACGGCAAGACGCGGGCCGTCACGTCGTTCGCCTCGGTGATCGCGCAGATCATGGTGCTGGACGTGGTGTTCTCGCTCGACTCGGTGATCACCGCCGTGGGCATGGTGGACGAGCTCGGCGTGATGATCGCCGCGGTGATCGTGGCGGTGCTGGTCATGCTGTTCGCATCGGGGCCGATCAGCAGGTTCGTGGACAAGCATCCGAGCATCAAGATGCTGGCTCTGGCGTTCCTGGTGCTGATCGGGGTGGTGCTCATCGCCGAGGGGCTCGGCCAGCACATCTCGAAGGGCTACATCTACTTCGCGATGGCATTCTCGGTCATCGTGGAGCTGCTCAACATCCGGATGCGCAGCAGGCATGCCAAGCAAGCATCCTCATAAGATGAAATAGTGCGCTTCGACCCCTGGAATCCGGATTTTGTCGCCTATCCGTACGGCGCCTACGCGGCGCTGAGGCATGACGCGCCCGTCAGCTACTTCGAGCCGACGGGTCAGTGGCTGGTCTCCCGGCACGCGGACGTGAACGCGCTGCTCAGAGACCGTCGCCTGGGCCGCTCCTACCTGCACGTGGCCACGCACGAGGAGTTCGGCCGACCGGCCGAGCCGGAGTTCCAGGAGCCGTTCTGGCGGGTGACCAGGGCGGGCATGCTCGACGTCGAGCCGCCGGTGCACACCAGGCTGCGCCGGCTGGTCTCCAAGGCGTTCACGCCGCGCATGGTCGAGTCGCTGCGTCCCCGGGTCAGGTCGATCGCGGAGGGGCTGGTCGCCGCGTACGTCGAGAAGGGCGGCGGCGACCTGATCGCCGAGGTGGCCGAGCCGCTGCCGGTGACCGTCATCGCGGAGATGCTCGGCGTGCCCGAGGCGGACCGGCACCTGCTGCGCCCCTGGTCGGCCGACATCTGCCGCATGTACGAGCTGAACCCGAGCCTGGAGTCGCAGCACCTGGCCGCCAAGGCGGCGTCGGAGTTCGCCGGCTACCTCGCGGACCTGGCGCGCGAGCGCGCCGTGCGACCGGGCGACGACCTGATCAGCGCGCTCGCGGCGATCGACGAGCTCACCGAGGACGAGCTGGTCGGCACGTGTGTGCTGCTGCTCAACGCCGGCCACGAGGCGACCGTGAACGTGACCGGCAACGGCTGGTGGTCCCTGTTCCGCAACCCCGCCGAGCTGGCCCGGCTGCGCGCGGACCGGAGCCTGCTGCCCACGGCCGTCGAGGAGCTGATGCGCTGGGACACCCCGCTGCAGATGTTCGAGCGGTGGGTGCTGGAGGACATCGAGGTGCACGGGGTCGAGATCCCGCGCGGGGCCGAGGTGGCGCTGCTGTTCGGCTCGGCCAACCGGGACGAGACGGTGTTCGACGACCCGGACCGGCTCGACGTCGGGCGGCCGGACAACCCGCACATCTCCTTCGGGGCCGGGATCCACTTCTGCCTCGGCGCGCCATTGGCCCGCCTGGAGCTGATCGAGTCGTTCGGCGCCCTGCTGGAGCGGGCGCCGAAGCTGGAGCTCGTCACCGAGCCGGAGTGGAAGCCCGGCTACGTCATCCGCGGCCTGCAGTCCCTCGACCTCACAACCGGCTAGCCGCGCTTTCGCACAGACCGCTCCGTTTCCGACCCCGCGAACAACCGCCCCCCACTCCCCAGGCGAAAGTATGGCGAAAGGACCCCAGCCGCCCCGCTCCTCAGGCCGAAGCACGGCGGAAGGACCCCAGCCGCCCCCGCTCCCCAGAAGGACCCCAGCCGAAGTACTGCGGGAACAAGGGGTAGTCGTGATGACGCGCCGAATACCAGGGTCAGCGGTCCTGGGTGAGCCAGCCGAAGCCGCCGAGACCCTTCGCGTCGATCAGCTCCCCCTCCTCCGAGGCACGGGCCAGAGCCCGCAGATAGCCCGGCGGATCGAGGTGGGCGAGGTCGATGGGCGGACGCGTGCCGGTGACCCCCAGAGCCTTTAGCGCATCCCGCTGTGTGGACAAGCCTGTGGATATCGCACCGGCCCGCCGACCGGCCTCGGCGCACGCGTCGAGCGCCACGTGCGCGGTGATGTCGCAGGTCCCGTCGGGTATGGGCGCCACGACCGCACCGTCGCGGTACCCGGTGAGCGTGCCGTGACAGGGACGGTTATCCACAGGGTGTGCATAATCAATGGCCACCGCGCGCCCCCTGCTGAGCCGGGTCAGCACCGCCGCCCAGGCGGCGTCCCGAGGGCACCCGATCTCCCCGCGCGAACCGATGCGGCCCAGCGGCCACCACCGGTCGAGCCAGGCGCGGCCGATGCCGGGCACCGGGTCGCCCAGCCGTTCCTCACCTGTCTCGGTCTCGACCAGAACCAGCCGCGGCCCGTCGGCCGTCTGCTCGGCCACGTCGAGCGGGATGTTGTCCAGCCACTCGTTGGCGATCGCCAGCCCGGTGATGCCGTACGGGATCCGGGATCGCCAGGCGATGCTCTCCGGCAGGCCGTCGGGCCGGGGCGAGAGGTCGACGGCGGTGATGTTGAGCCGGGCGCGCAGTGCGGGGTCGGCGGCGTCGAGCACGCGGGCGACCAGAACGCCCTCTCCCGCGCCGATGTCGACCAGGTCGAGGCGGTCCGGCGAGCCGAGCTCGGCGTCGACCTGGGTCAGCAGCGCCAGAACCGCCTCGGCGAATGCCGCCGAGGCGCTGACCGAGGTACGAAAGTGGCCCGAAGGGCGCTCGCGAAGGTAAAAGCCGTCCTCGCCATAAAGCGCGTGCCGCATCGCGGCGCGCCAGGTGAGCCACATGCCCTGGACTATCTCATGGCTCGCCGAAACGAGGACCTGGCCGGCCAAGTCCGCACCTCCAAGAGGCTCGCATTTCTACGCGGGCGTCGGGTCGCAACTCGGCGCCCGCCACCAATGCGATGACCCCTCTCCTCATCTCTTCCGACAGGGGGTGCATAGTTTTATATGCCCTTGTCCCATTTGTCGGTAACTCAACATGCAGCAAAAGCCTGGTCACGTACGTAGTCTCAAGCGGCCGTTACGCTGAACGGCAGTGCCATCAGGTCGACAGGGGTGGACGTCATGGACGCAGGGGATCGCCCGGGGCGGTTGGCAGTGGGTGTGCTGGGCGCGGGCAAGGTGGGTTCGGTGCTCGGTGCCGCACTGGCTCAGGCCGGGCATCACGTGGTCGCCGCCAGCGGAGTTTCCGACGCCTCGCAGCGGTGGGCGGCGAAGCGGCTCGGTGTGCAGCCGACCCGGCCCGAGGAGGTCGTCAAGGTCGCTGAGCTGATCCTGCTCACCGTGCCCGACGACGCGCTGCCCGATCTGGTCAACGGGCTGGCGTCGACCGGCGCCGACCTTCAGGGCAAGCTGCTCGTGCACACCAGCGGCGCGTACGGGCTGTCGGTGCTCGACCCGGCCGCCAGGGCGGGCGCGCTGCCGCTCGCGCTCCATCCGGTGATGACGTTCACCGGGAGGGACGACGACCTCAACCGCATCACCGGCATCTCGTTCGGTGTGACGGCGCCCGATCCGCTCAGGCCCATCGCCGAGGCCCTGGTCATCGAGATGGGCGCCGAGCCGGTCTGGATCGCTGAGGCCGACCGTGCGCTCTATCACGCGGCCCTGGCCGGGGCGGCCAACCACATGGTCACGCTCATCGCGGAGTCGCAGGAACTGCTGCGGGGGATCGGCGTCGAGCATCCGGGGATCATGCTCGGCCCGTTGCTCGGCGCGGCGCTCGACAACGTGCTCCGGCTCGGCATCGCCGGGCTGACCGGTCCCGTGGTGCGGGGCGACGCGGGCACCGTGCGCAAGCACGTCGACGCGCTGATCCTGGCCGCCCCCGAGGCGGCCGACGCCTACATCGCCCTCGCTAGGCTCACCGCGGACCGCGCGCTCGCCGCAGGGCTGCTGAAGCCCGAAGAGGCCGAGCGCCTGCTCGACGCGCTCGGAGGCAACATATGGACCTGATCGTCGCCAGGAACCGCACCGACCTGGTCAAAGCACGCGGCCAGGGGAGCGTCGCCCTGGTGCCCACGATGGGCGCGCTGCACGAGGGCCACCGCTCCCTGATCCGCGAGGCCCGCACCCGCGCCGACCAGGTCGTGGTCAGCATCTTCGTCAACCCCCTGCAATTCTCCCCAAACGAGGATTTTTCCCGCTATCCACGGACGTTCGACGCGGACCTGGAGGCGTGCCGGGACGAAGGCGTGGACGTCGTCTTCGCTCCGACAGCCGACGACATGTATCCCCCCGACCGCCAGGTCAGCGTCCAGTCCGGGGAGATGGGCACGATCGTCGAGGGCGCGGTCCGGCCCGGCCACTTCGACGGCGTGCTCACGGTCGTGCTCAAGCTGTTCAACCTCGTCCAGCCCGACGTGGCGATCTTCGGACAGAAGGACGCCCAGCAGCTCGCCATGATCCGCAGGATGGTCGCCGACCTCGACCTGCCGATCGACATCGTCGGCGCCCCCACGGTCCGCGAGCCCGACGGCCTGGCGCTGTCGAGCCGCAACCGCTACCTGTCCGCCGACGAGCGGCAGGTCGCCCTCGCGCTCTCCACGGCCCTGCGGGCGGGCGCGGCGGAGTCCGTCCCGTCGAAGATCCGCGCGGCGGCGCTGTCCGTACTCGAAGCCGCGGCGCCCCGGCTCGCGCTCGACTACCTGGTGCTCGTCGACCCGGCCACGTTCACCGAGGTGTACGAGCCCTTCCAGGGCGAGGCGGTGCTCGCGGTCGCCGCCAAGGTCGGCACCACCCGGCTGATCGACAACGTCGTCCTGACGCTGCGCCCTGCTTGACAGACCCACCCCCCGGAGTCATCGCATCCTCCGATGGCGTTATCGTCATAGTGACGAAATCGCCTCTTTGAGGAGACTCCATGAGCGCACCGGCGATTCCCCTCCGACTGACGGCCCCCGATCCCGGCTGGATCGCCGAGGCCGACGTGGTCGTCGTGGGCTCCGGCATCGCGGGGCTGACCGTGGCCCTGCGCTACGCCGAGCTGGATCCCGCGGCCAAGGTCCTCGTCGTCACCAAGGACGTGCTCTCGTCCGGGTCCACCCGCTGGGCTCAGGGCGGGATCGCGGCCGTGCTCGATCCGCGCGACAGCCCCGACGAGCATCTGAACGACACCTTGGTCGCCGGGGTGGGCCTGTGCGACGTACGGGCCGTACGGACGCTGGTGACCGAGGGCCCCGGGGCGCTGCGGCGGTTGATGGAGCGCGGCGCCCGGTTCGACCGGACCCCCGACGGTGAGCTCCAACTGACCAGGGAAGGCGGCCACCGGCGCGACAGGATCGTGCACGCGGGAGGCGACGCCACCGGCGCCGAGGTGCAGCGGGCGCTGGTCGAGGCGGTCAGGGCGGGCTCGGTGGAGGTCATCGAGCACGCGCTGGTCCTCGACCTGCTGACGGACGCGCGCGGCCGGGCCAGGGGCGTGACGTTGCACGTCATGGGCGAGGGCGCGCGCGACGGCGTGGGCGCGGTGCACGCGCGGGCGGTCGTGCTGGCCACCGGCGGCATGGGGCAGGTGTACTCGTCCACGACGAATCCCGTCGTCTCGACCGGCGACGGCGTCGCGCTCGCGCTCAGGGCGGGGGCTGTGGTGCGCGACATCGAGTTCGTCCAGTTCCATCCCACGGTGCTGTGGCTCGGCGAGGAATCGACCGGGCAGCAGCCGCTGATCTCCGAGGCGGTCAGGGGCGAGGGCGCCTTCCTGATCGACCACGAGGGCCGCGCGTTCATGAAGGGCGTGCACGAGCTGGCCGACCTCGCGCCGCGCGACGTGGTCGCCAAGGCCATCATGCGGACCATGCGCGAAAGCGGGCAGAGCCACGTCTTCCTCGACGGCCGCCACTTCGGCGAGGATCGGTGGAAGACCCGCTTCCCCACGATCTACGAGGTCTGCCGCGAGCACGGCATCGACCCGGCCACCGAGCCCATCCCCGTCGCCCCCGCCGCCCACTACGCGAGCGGCGGGGTCAGGACCGACCTGCACGGCCGTACCTCCATCGAGGGCCTGTACGCGTGCGGCGAGGTCGCGTGCACGGGCGTGCACGGCGCGAACCGGCTCGCGTCCAACTCACTGCTGGAGGGCCTGGTCTTCGCCGAGCGCATCGCCGCGGACATCCACGCGGTCCGCGGGGCTGAGAAGCAGGCGGCGGTACGGTCGGCGTCGGGCGATGAGGTCGCGAGGGAGCAGGCAGCGGTACGGCCGGCGCCGGGTGACGTGGTCGCGAGCCGGGCGGCGACGGGGCTGGCCGACCCGAGGATCCGCGCCAGGGTCCAGGCCCGCATGAGCGGGGGAGCGAGCGTGCTGCGTAGCCGCGAGTCGCTCGCGGAGACGGCGCGCGCGCTCCGCGACGCCCGCTGGACCCCGGTCCAGGTGCTCCCGTGCACCGAGTCGTGGGAGGCCACGAACCTGCTGACCGTCGCCACCGTGCTGGTGGGCGCGGCCCAGGCGCGGCTGGAGACCCGCGGCTCGCACTGGCGCGAGGACTTCCCCGACCGGGACGACAATGAATGGCTGGGCCACCTGGACGTGACCCTGACCGAAGAGGGGCCGCAGATGACGTACACGCCGCACGGCGACACCACGCCGCCGCGACTGGCGCAGGAGCTCGCCGCCGCCGGGCTGAACCCGGCGGAGATCGACGCGCTGATCGACCGGGCCCTCGACGAGGACCTGCAGGAGGCGGGCGACGTGACGAGCCTGGCCACCATCCCGGCGGAGCAGCGCGCGATCGCGGACGTGGTGGCGCGCAAGGACGGCATCGTCGCCGGGCTGGCCGTCGCCGAGGCCGTGTTCGTCCGGCTGGGCGCCGCCCGTACCGAACGAAGGGCCAAGGACGGCGAGCACGTCCGGGCGGGCGACGTGCTGATGACCGTGGAGGGGCCGGTCAGGGGCCTGCTGACGGCGGAACGTACCGCGCTCAACCTGCTCACCCACCTGTCGGGCGTCGCCACGCTGACCGGCAGGTGGGTCGAGGCGATCAGCGGCACCCGGGCCAGGGTGCGGGACAGCCGCAAGACGCTGCCCGGGCTGCGGGCGCTGGAGAAGTACGCGGTGCGCTGCGGCGGCGGCGTCAACCACCGGATGTCCCTGTCGGACGCCGCACTGATCAAGGACAACCACGTGGTGGCCGCCGGCGGGGTGGCCGAGGCGTTCCGCGCGGTGAGAGAGCGCTATCCGGAGCTGCCGATCGAGGTGGAGGTGGACCGGATCGACCAGCTCGGTCCGGTGCTCGACGAAGGGGCCGAGGAGATCCTGCTCGACAACTTCACGGTCGAGGAGACCGCCCAAGCCGTCCACATGGTGAGAAATCGGGCGAAGCTTGAGGCGAGTGGGGGGTTGACCTTGGAATCGGCCCGTGATGTAGCCGAAACTGGCGTTGACTACCTTGCGGTGGGAGCGCTCACGCACTCGGCGCCGGCCCTCGACATCGCACTGGATCTACGGGGGTAATCGATGCTGCTAACGATCGACGTCGGCAACACGCACACGGTGCTCGGCCTGTTCGAGGGCGAGGAGGTCATCGAGCACTGGCGGCTGGCCACGGACGCCCGCCGCACAGCCGACGAGATCGCGGTCGTGCTCCAGGGACTGCTCGGCCAGTCGCCGTTGCTCAAGGGAGCCGATGTCAGCGGCATCGCGATCTGCTCGACCGTGCCGAGTGTGCTCAACGAGATGCGCGAGATGTGCCGCCGCTACTACGGCGACGTGACCGCGGTGATCGTGGAGCCGGGCATACGCACGGGCGTGCCCGTCCGCATGGACAACCCCAAGGAGGTCGGCAGCGACCGCATCGTCAACGCGCTGGCGGCCATCGACCAGTACGGCGGCCCCTGCGTCATCGTCGACTTCGGCACCGCGACCTCGTTCGACGCGGTGTCGGCCAAGGGCGAGTACATCGGCGCGGTCACCGCGCCCGGCATCGAGATCTCCGTCGACGCCCTGGCGGCGGCGGGCGCCCAGCTGCACAAGGTGGAGCTGGTCAGGCCGCGCTCGGTCATCGCCAAGAACACGGTCGAAGCACTCCAGGCCGGCATCATCTACGGCTTCGCGGGCCAGGTCGACGGCATCGTCGAGCGGATGACGGCCGAGCTGGCCGACGACCCCGACGAGGTGACCGTGGTGGCCACCGGCGGTCACGCGGCGCTGGTGGTGGGCGAGTCGCGCACGATCGACGTGCACGAGCCGTGGCTGACGCTGATCGGCCTGCGTCTGATCTACAACCGCAACACGACATGAACAAGCGGCCCCCCGCTCGGGTGAGGGGGCCGCTTGCGTTCGTGGACCGTCTTACTCGGATTCGTTGGTGTACAGGTACTCCCAGCTGCCGCAGTTCTTCGGAGAGCTGCTGTGGAGGCCGATCTGGCAGACCTTCACCCTGATGCTGGAGGCGTCGTCGGTGTCGAAGGAGAAGCGCTTGAAGGCGGGGTAGCCGCAGTACTTCTTGCTGTAGACCGTCGACCAGTCCTCGTCGAAGTCGCTGGCCTGGAACTTCACGTAGGCGCACTTGCCGCCCTCGTCGTAGCTGCGGTTGTCCAGGTCCCAGAGCTTGCCCTTGACGGTGACCGTGTTCGATTCCTCGTCGTCATCCCACTCCACGCCGATCCAACCGGAGGCCTTGGCCTGGTAGTGCTGCGAGTAGACCGGGCCCCAGGACTCGGAGTAGTCGTCGGTGGTGCTGGCGCTGGCGGCCGTGGGCAGCGCTAAGGCCAGCGCGCTCGTGGCGGCGACGGCGGCGAGGCCGGTCGCGAGCTTCTTCATCATGATTTCTCCTTGAGCTCCCCTGGGCCGGCACTGTGCCGGTCCCCCCCTGAGCTCGATGTGTCATTAGTAAGGGGGAGCTCTTGCAAGCACCCTGCAGAGAGGTGACGAGCCCTTGCAGTTCGCCATATCCCCTACTCTTTGATGCTGTGAGCGACGAACTTCCCGAGCAGATGCGCATCCGGAGGGAGAAGCTCGACCGCCTTCGCAGTGAAGGCGTCGATCCTTACCCGGTGACCTTTCCCCGCACGGCGACCAACGCCGAGGTCAGGGAGAAATACCAGGGCCTCGACCCGGACACCGCGACCGGCGACAAGGTCGGCGTGGCGGGCCGCGTCATGCTCAACCGCGTGGGCGGCAAGCTCTGCTTCGCCACGCTCCGCGACGGCGGCGGCGACCTGCAGGTGATGATCTCGCTCGACAAGGTCGGCGAGGAGTCGCTCGCGGCCTGGAAGCGCGACGTCGACCTGGGCGACCACGTGGGCGTGGAGGGCGAGGTGATCACCTCCCGCCGCGGCGAGCTGTCGATCCTGGCCGACCGCTGGCAGATCACCGCCAAGTGCCTGCGCCCGCTGCCGGAGAAGCACGTCGGCCTCACCGACCCCGAGGCCCGGGTCCGCCAGCGCTACGTCGACCTCATCGTCAACGACGAGGCGAGGGAGATGGCCCGGATCCGCAGCGCCACCGTGCGCGCGGTGCGTGACTTCTGGCACGAGGAGGGCTACCTCGAGGTCGAGACGCCCATGCTGCAGCCGATCCACGGCGGCGCGACGGCCCGGCCGTTCAAGACCCACATCAACGCCTACAACATGGAGCTCTACCTTCGCATCGCGATCGAGCTCTACCTGAAGCGGCTCGTGGTCGGCGGCATCGAGAAGGTCTTCGAGATCAGCCGCAACTTCCGCAACGAGGGCGCGGACTCCACGCACAACCCCGAGTTCACCATGATCGAGGCGTACGGCACCTACCTCGACTACAACGACATGGCCGACCTGACCCAGCGGATGTACCAGAAGGCCGTCGTGGCCGCGCTGGGCACCTCGGTGGTCGTCCACGACGGCGTCGAGGTGGACCTGGGCATCCCGGAGTGGCCGCGCGTCACGCTGTACGGGACGGTGTCCGAGGCGCTCGGCGAAGAGGTCACCACCGACACCCCGATCGAGCAGGTCCGGAAATTTGCTGACAAGCGGGATGTCCACTGGGACCCGAAGTGGGGCCAGGGCAAGCTCGTCCAGGAGATCTTCGAGGCCCTCGTCGAGCACACGCTCATCCAGCCGACGTTCGTCATGGACTACCCGCTGGAGACCTCGCCGCTGACCCGCCAGCACCGCGACAACCCGCTGCTGACCGAGAAGTGGGACCTCATCGGGTTCGGCACCGAGCTGGGCACCGCCTACTCCGAGCTGGTCGACCCGATCGAGCAGCGCCGCCGCCTGGTCGAGCAGTCCCTGCTGGCCGCCGGCGGCGATCTGGAGGCCATGCAGCTCGACGAGGACTTCCTGCAGGCCCTGGAGTATGCCATGCCGCCCACGGGTGGCATGGGTGCCGGCATCGACCGGATGATCATGGCCTTCACCGGCAAGAACATCCGGGAGACGATCCTGTTCCCGCTGGTCAAGCCGACCCACTGACCCGCACGGCTACGTCCTGATCCGTGCGGCCGCGTCGTACGGCGCTCGGCCGGTGAGCAGCTGACTCACCGGCCGACGCGTCGGGCGGCTCACGGCACCAGCACGAGCCGTCCACGCAGGCCGCCCGCCGCGAGGCGGGCGTGCGCGTCGGCGGCCTTCTCCAGCGGGTACGTGCCCGCGACGCGTAGCGTGATCCGGCCCGCCTCGACCAGGCGCACCACCTCGTCGAGCTGAGCCGCGTCCGCCCTGAAGAACACCGACGCCACGTCCGTGCCACGCAGCGGGATGACCGTCACCCCGGGCGTCAACGAGACGTACGTGCCGCCGTCCCGTACGGCGTCGAGCGCGCCCAGCCCCAATACCGCCGCGTCCACGACCGCGTCCACACCACCGGGCACCAGGGACCGCACCGCCGACGCCAGATCCGCGGACCGGGGAACGAACGACTCGGCGCCCAGCCCGCGCACGAGCTCCTCGTCGCCGTCTCCGGCCGCCGCCACCACCCGGAGACCCCGCACCGCGCCCAGCTCGACCAGGTAACCGCCGACGGCTCCCGCGGCGCCCGTCACGAGCAGCGTCCGTCCCGGAGCGAGCGGGGCGCGGTCCAGCGCCTGCCAGGCGGTCAACGCGTTGAGCGGGATCGTCGCCGCCGCCACGGCCGACGCGCCCCGGGGCGCCCTCGCCACGGCCGAGGCGTCGACCACCACGTACTCGGCCTGCGCCTTGACCGGCAGCTCCAGCCTGGCCACCAGCGCGATCACCTCGTCCCCGATGCGGTAAGAGACCCCTTCGCCCACCTGGTCGACCGTCCCGGCCACGTCGAAGCCGAGCCCGTAGGAATCCAGCTTCCTGGCCACGCCGTGGTCGGCCAGCGTTCCCGCGGCCACCGCAAGGTCGAAGGGGTTCACCCCGGCCGCCGACATCCTGATCCGCACCTGTCCCGGTCCCGCCTCCGGCACCGGCACCTCCACGAGCCGTGGGGAGCCGGTACCGCCGATGAGCGCGCGCATGTTCGTCATGCCTGCGACCCTAGGAAGAGTTACTCTCTTCTGGTAAGTAGGCACCTGCGAGTGCGTAACTCACCTGGAGGGACGAAGAAATGGCGACGACCACGGCGGCCGGCCGGCGCGAGGAGGCCAAGCAGGCGTTCGACGCCTACTTCGCGGAGTGCCCGTCGAGGAAGCTGCTCGACCGGCTCAGCGACAAATGGGTGACGCTGGTGCTCACCGGCCTGGCGAGCGGGCCGCGCCGCTACAGCGACCTGTCGAGGCGCATCGCGGGCGTCAGCCAGAAGATGCTCACCCAGACGCTGCGCGGGCTGGAGCGCGACGGCCTGGTGCGGCGCACGGTCACGCCCTCGGTGCCGGTCCGGGTCGACTACGAGCTCACCCCGCTCGGCGAGAGCCTGATGCCGCTGGTGGCCGCGATCAAGGGCTGGGCCGAGGCCAACATCCAGACCGTCGAAGCGGCCAGGAAGACGTACGACGCCACTGCCTGACCACCCGCTCACCGCATGAGGCGTACGGGCCGTGGCCGCCGTGTGCCGCGTAACGTTCAGGACGCCGTCGACGGTTAGGTTGACAGCGGTCCCGTGCCCGGCGGCGAGTAGGAGAACAGTGATCAGCTCGGCCTCGTTCGGCAGCGTTCAGATCAGCTCGGTTGCGATCGTCTCGGCCCGCGCCCGCGGGCGCGCTCTCTTGGCCGGCCCGCTCAGGCGGCCGGGAGTCCATGAGCAGGAACGATTCCACCGGCTCTGTCGGATCGCCTTTGCCGAGCGGGTCGGAACCGTGTCCGAAAGGGGGATCGTGCGGCAGGGCTCGTACGTACCGCCGACCCGGGGTACGAAAGAGTGGCGCATGCCGCTGTATTTCCCGATATTTCGTATATGGGGCGCGGAGGAAAAGCCATGTCTCAAGGATCGAAGCCCAGCATGTCCGCGATGCTCGGCAGTGATGGGTCGGAGCCCTTGTAAGGACGGCTGTGCTCGCCCATCAGGCCCCGAAGTGTGCCGACATATGGCGAGTACTTCACATATAGAGGATCATGTCAATGTTGATCGTCAAATGTGAGGATTGGCTTGCTTGACGACCTTTCCAGAATGCGTTTACCGTCTGCGAGACGAGCAGCTCTGCTCGGACAGAGACGTCTCGAGTTCTGCTGTTGGGGGGAGGGCTCCCGATGTATGTGCTCACTGAGGGCGTCGAGCTCAGCCATGCGGATCTGGCGTTGCTGGCGGAGCTTGCCAAGGGAGTCACGGTTGACCGGGTGGGCAGACGACTGGATATCAGCGGGCGCACGGTACGCCGGAGACTACGGGGTATCTGCGACCGCATCGGAGTCGCCACCGCGATCGAGGCCGTGGCCTGGGCCGCCCGCCGTCAGCTCATCTGACCGCGCCGCCGGGCCGGAGGTTCAGTCGGCGATGCGTACGGCGCCCGCGAACGGACGGCGAGCGATGGACGCGATGCGCACGACGTCGCCGGTCTGCGGCGCGTGGACCATCATGCCGCCACCGATGTAGATGCCGACGTGATGCAGGTCGCCGTAGAAGAAGACCAGATCGCCGGCGCGCAGCTCCTCCTTGGAGATGTGCCGGCCGGCCGTCCACTGATCGCCGGTGTAGTGCGGCAGTGAGATGCCCACCCGCTGGTAGGCCGCCATCACCAGGCCGGAGCAGTCGTACGAGCTCGGGCCCTCGGCGCCCCAGACGTAGGGCTTGAGCTGCTGCGTGAGCGCCCACCTGGCGGCTATGGCGGCCTTGTCGGCGCCGATGACCGGCAGGCTCACCTTCACGGCGCGGGTGCCAGGGCGGCCCGCCTCGCCGATCGCGCGCTTGAAGAGGCTGCTCTCGA
The DNA here is from genome assembly GCF_040648415.1 of Nonomuraea sp. NPDC049141. Lineage (NCBI taxonomy): Bacteria > Bacillati > Actinomycetota > Actinomycetes > Streptosporangiales > Streptosporangiaceae > Nonomuraea > Nonomuraea sp. NPDC049141. Next base: position 495,915 of record NZ_JBEZDR010000005.1, on the reverse strand, counting down.
CCTTGGAGACCAGCTTGGTGATCTTGTCACGCTTGGTGTCGAGGCCGTCGACGATCTCCTGGACCTCGTCGATGCGCGTCTTGGCGCTGGTCCTGGCCCGCTCGGCGGCCTCCCTGGCCGCGGTCACCAGGTTGACCTCGGCGCCCTGCTGCTGTTCCAGCGCGTCGGTGGTGGCCGCCCGGTCGAGGAAGCTCTCGGGGTCGTCGGAGGAGGCGAACGCCAGGGAGTGGCCGAGGCCGCCGTTCATGTAGGCGTTCTGGGCCAGCAAGGCGGCCTTGGCGCGCTTGGTGGCGAGATCGGACTCGCTGGCGGCCAGCGTCTTCTGGGCCGACTCGACCGCCTTCTTGGCGGTCTTGAGCTTCTCCCGCTGGCCGTTGTACTGCTCGCTGAGCGTCTCGATCTGGGTGTGGAGCTCCTCGGCCTGCTTGGACAGGGCCTTCAGCGAGGGCTTGGGATCGGCGACGGCGGAGGCGACGGGGATGGCGAGCAGGAGGGTGGCGACGGTCGCCGCGATGACACCCAAGCGGGTGGAGGCTTTCCGGGATCCCGGAGGGCGGGCATGAGCGCCCGCCGGCTTCCCCTCGCGATTGCGGGTGTACTTCACCAACCAGCTCCTCTCATCGGCGCCTACCGGGTTAGCTGACGGGTTCGGGCCGGAGCAGCCCTACCGAACGAATCGCTCGGATTCACCCCAGGGTGGCGTCAGGATGAGCTCGCCACCGGCGGGTCCCCGGTTCTCCTCGCGGAGATTGGGCGCGTCTCCACGCTTGGCTCGCGCGGGTGACATCGTCGCTGGACACTAGTGCACTCCGCGTTCGTGCTCAACCAGAACTGCCAAGTCAGTAGAGGTTTCGCAACCGAAGGGTCACGAGAGGGTCTCGTGCTTGGCCGTACAGAACAGACTTTATGTCCTTTTTCCACCAAGTTCGCCAAGACATGGAAGCCTAGAAGCCAAGGGATCCCCCATCGTGATCGATCAACCACCAGATGTCATGAGATGGGGGAGAGGTCGCAGTTAGGGGGGAGCCGTAATCGGATCTGTACTCTGGAGACCCATGGAGCAGGTCGCCGAAGTGACAGTCCCGGACACGGAAACCGTCGTCCGGCGTGCCCGCACGCCGGATGTCAGGACGATAAGGCGCCTGGTCGACACCTATGCGGGCGCTGGACCACGGCTTCTGGAGAAGGCCACCGTCACCCTGTACGAGGACGTGCAGGAGTTCTGGATCGCCGAGCGCGGCGGCCAGGTGGTCGGTTGTGGCGCGCTGCATGTGCTTTGGGAGGATCTCGCGGAGATTCGCACGGTGGCCGTCAACCCGGAGTTCCGCGGCCTCGGAATCGGGCACCGGATCGTCTCCTCCTTGATCATGACCGCCCGAGAGCTCGGCCTGCGCCGGGTATTCTGTCTGACTTTTGAGGTCGATTTCTTCGCGAGGCATGGATTCCGCCCGGTTCAGGGCACTCCGGTCTCGCCAGAGGTCTACGCGGAGCTGCTGGCCTCGTACGACGAGGGTGTCGCCGAGTTCCTCGACTTGGAACACGTGAAGCCCAACACTCTGGGGAACACCCGCATGCTGCTCCACCTGACATCGGGTGACGCGGACCTTGACTAATGGGAAAGGTGATTGTTGATACCTATGTCGATACGTTGGGCAGCACAGGCATGTGTCCTGACACGTGCCACATGCGCACTCGAAGCGAGGTGACACGGTGAGCACCGGACAGCCGCCGTATCCACAGGACGAATCCGGCGAGAACTCTGCGCCTGGCGGGACTCCCGAATACGGACAGCACAACGCGGGCCGCCCCTATGGCGGGCCCGACCCGGATGCAACGATCGTTGGCTACCGGGCGGACGACGCCTATGGTCAGCAACCCAACTATGGGCAGCAGCAGCCGGGCTACGGCCAGCAGCCGCAGTACGGCCAGCAGCAGCAGCCGGGCTACGGCCAGCAGCCCGGTTACGGTCAGCAGCCGCAATATGGCCAGCAGCAGCCCCAGTACGGGCAGCAGCCCGGCTACGGCCAGCAACCTGAATACGGCCAGCAGCCCGGCTACGGGCAGCAGCAGGCCTCGGGCCAGCAGCCCGAGTACGGCCAGCCGGACTACGGTCAGCAGCCGCAGTCGCAGCCGGGCTACGGCCAGCAGCCCGGTTACGGGCAGCAGCAGCCGTCCCAGCCGGGTTATGGCCAGCAGCCGCAGTCGCAGCCCGGTTACGGCCAGCAGCCCGGCTATGGGCAGCAGCCCCCGTCGGGCCAGCAGCCTGGTTACGGTCAGCAGCCCGGCTACGGTCAGCAGCCTGGTTATGGGCAGCAGCCCCCGTCGGGTCAGCAGCCTGGTTACGGTCAGCAGCCCGGCTATGGCCAGCAGCAGCAGTCCCAGCCGGGATACGGTCAGCAGCCGCCGCAGTACGGTGGTCAGCCCGGATACGGGCAGCAGCAGCCCCAGTACGGCCAGCAGCCCGGTTACGGCGCCCAGCCGTACGGGATGCAGCCGCCCGGAGCCCCGGCCCCGCTCGCCGAGTGGTGGCAGCGGCTCGTGGCGAGGATCATCGACGGTGTCATCTTCGGCATCGTGTCCGGGGTGCTGGGCCTCATTCTCGCGGCCGTCCTGCTCAGCAGCTACAACTCCGTGACCGGTACGACGAGCGGCCTGCTGGGCCCGCTCGCCTACGGGATCGTGCAGACCATCATCATGACGGCGATATATGTCGCCTACGAATACTTCATGACCAAGATGAGCGGCCAGACGGTCGGCAAGCTGGTCATGGGTATCAAGATCGTGCCCATGGGCAACATGCTGCCGCCCGGCGGCCTGCCCAACGAGGTGGCGCTCAAGCGGGCCGCGGGCACCTGGGGCGGATACATCGCCGGCATCGTCCCGGTCGTCGGGACGCTGCTCGGTGGGATCGCCGTCGCGCTGAACGGCGCCTCCCAGCTCTGGGACAAGCCGCTGCAGCAGACGTTCGCCGACAAGTTCAGCGGCACCGTGGTAGTGAAGATCAAGTAGTCCTCGCGAGCGCGAAACAGAGGTCGGCCGGTGGCCGGCCTCTGTTTTGTGTGTGCGGGCCGTACCAAAATGGGTAGCGGTCGGTTCGCCGAAGGGTCGAGGTGGGTTATGACCGGGTCGCCGCCGTGGAGTGACGCGGTCCCAGCGGAATGGTGGGAACGGCTGGCCGCCCGGCTCATTGAAGCCCTCGTCTTCGGTGTCTTCTATTACATTCTGTTCGTTGCGCTCTGGGCGGCCTTTCGAACTGTCGGGTTGCTGGAGGCGTTCGACGGCCGGTTGCCCGGCGTGTTCGCGTGTCTGCTCGCCGGGCTGGGATATACGGTCTATGACTGGACCGCGCATTCCATGGGCGGCCGCACCTTCGGCAAGGCGATCATGAAGATTCGCCTGGAGCCCGGTGGCCTTCGGCGAGGCGCGCTGCTGAAACGGTCCCTGATCTATCCCGGAGCTGTCATGGTGATGGGCATTCCGGTGGTCAATGTGCTGGCCGGAATCTTCGTCTTCTGGGTCGGGATCCTCATCTTGATCGACAGGCCGCTGCAGCGCGGGCCGCACGACAGGCTCGCCGGAACACTGGTGACCAAAGATCTTCGTTGAGCCTTGGGTACCTGGGCCGATGCCTTTCCGTAAAATTTTCACTTGATCCGGTAAGGAGTCTGGAGAGACTGGCATTAGGCTATGAGACGTCCGGGTTGCCGGATGTTGGCGCTCTTGGCACACGGACAGCATCGGTGTACCACTATGGTCAGGTGCGGGCGGTTGTCCACCTGGTGTGGCATGAGGGGCGCTCATGCTGGGGCCGCTTGTGGATAAAGCGCCCATCGAAACCCCGGTCCGCTGTGGAGACGAGGACGAATGCAGGCCCTTACCGACGTATTGTCAGCCCTCATCCCACCCGTGGTCGTGGGCGGCGCCTTCATCTTTGGCGTAGTGAAGTTGGTCCGATCCGAGGCCGCTGGACGCCGTCCAAACCGCCAGGATCAGGCCGAGAACCACAACTGATCGGTGACTCAGCGGAATCCTTGTAGCGCTGAATTGTCTCAACGCCTTTCCGGGTATATGTTTGCCCTGGCGAATGAAACAATGCTCCGCGAAAGGATTGCGTAGATGGCCAAGCAGATCCAGGAGATTCTCATCGATGACCTCGATGGGGGCGAGGCCAATGAGACGGTCAGCTTCGCTATTGACGGCTCCTCCTATGAGATTGACCTGAGCGACCTTAACGCCAAGAAGCTGAGGGACGCGCTCACGCCTTTCGTACAGCACGCTCGTCGGTCCGGTGCCGTCACCACGCGTCGGCGCGGTCGCGGCGGACAGCGTGCGATGAGCCGCGAGAAGAGCTCGGAGATCCGGCAGTGGGCCAAGGCTCACGGTCTGCCGGTGAGCGAGCGTGGCCGAATCGCCTCCACCGTGGTGGAGAAGTACGAAGCAGCTCACTGAGAGAGTCATCTCCCGACCATGCGCTTATGCCGCTCGCCTAAGGACCCCGGCGAACGCCATAAGCGCATGATCATTTTATCGGCTCTTCTCAAATGCTGGACAGTTCGCGGGGCGATCTTCTAATCGCCCATATGTGATCATTTTGGGCTGATCGCTCGGTAGATTCCGGGCGGTTTTCCGTTCTGGTGCGTTCCAGCCCCGGGTGTGGGCTCCCCGGTGGCGCGACGGCCCGGGTTGGTAACCCGGCTGACCAGACGGGCGATTTCGCGGCCTCCGGGTGACGTACCACGATCGATTGGCGCGGAGCGCGCTTCCCTACATAGGATGTTTGCGTATGGCTCACTGATGTGGCATGGGCGATGCGCGGGCGAGCCCTCTCACCCGTGGCGGCCAGAAGCCGCTCCATGTTGATCTGCCGGCGCCGTGGCGACCAATTCCAGGTGCTTCGCCGAAGCTTCCCAAACATCGTTCGCTTGCGGCGTATCGGGAACACGTAACCCCCGATCGGTAGTTGGATAGAGGGTGAACGCCCTGCTCCCGGGGAACGTCTCTGCTATAGAGCGTGTCAGTGGCAGTGGGCACGGTTCGCCGAGCCAGGGCTAGCATGCGGGATGACGGGACCGGATTTACCGGCCTGACTGACCGCTCTGTGAGGAGCGACGAGATGTTCGAGAGGTTCACCGACCGAGCAAGGCGGGTTGTCGTCTTGGCCCAAGAAGAGGCCAGGATGCTCAACCACAACTACATCGGCACTGAGCACATTCTTCTTGGTTTGATCCATGAAGGTGAGGGCGTAGCCGCCAAGGCTCTGGAGAGCCTCGGCATCAGCCTTGAAGGAGTGCGTCAGCAGGTCGAGGAGATCATCGGCCAAGGCCAGTCGGCTCCGTCGGGGCACATTCCGTTCACCCCGCGGGCCAAGAAGGTTCTTGAGCTGTCGCTCCGTGAGGCCTTGCAGCTGGGTCACAACTACATCGGCACCGAGCACATCCTGCTCGGGCTCATCCGTGAGGGTGAGGGTGTGGCAGCCCAGGTGCTGGTCAAGCTTGGAGCCGATCTCAACCGTGTCAGGCAGCAGGTCATCCAGTTGCTCCACGGCTACCAGGGCAAGGAGCCGGCCGCAGCCGGCGGCCCGCAGGAGTCGGCCCCGTCGACCTCCCTGGTGCTCGATCAGTTCGGCCGTAACCTGACCCAGGCCGCCCGCGAGGGCAAGCTGGATCCGGTCATCGGCCGTGAGAAGGAGATCGAGCGGGTCATGCAGGTCCTCTCCCGGAGGACCAAGAACAACCCGGTGCTGATCGGCGAGCCCGGCGTCGGCAAGACCGCCGTCGTCGAGGGCCTGTCGCAGAAGATCGTCAGGGGCGAGGTGCCCGAGACGCTGAAGGACAAGCAGCTCTACACGCTTGACCTCGGCGCTCTGGTGGCGGGTTCCCGCTACCGCGGTGACTTCGAAGAGCGTCTGAAGAAGGTGCTCAAGGAGATCCGCACGCGCGGCGACATCATCCTGTTCATCGACGAGCTGCACACGCTCGTCGGCGCGGGCGCGGCCGAGGGCGCGATCGACGCGGCCAGCATCCTCAAGCCGATGCTGGCGCGTGGCGAGCTGCAGACCATCGGTGCCACGACCCTCGACGAATACCGCAAATACCTGGAGAAGGACGCCGCTCTGGAGCGGCGCTTCCAGCCGATCCAGGTGGCCGAGCCCTCGCTCAGCCACACGATCGAGATCCTCAAGGGTCTGCGCGACCGCTATGAGGCGCACCACCGGGTGTCCATCACCGATGGCGCGCTGGTCGCGGCCGCGCAGCTGGCCGATCGCTACATCAGCGACCGCTACCTTCCCGACAAGGCGATCGACCTCATCGACGAGGCCGGTTCGCGGATGCGCATCCGCCGGATGACCGCTCCGCCGGACCTGCGCGAGTACGACGAGAAGATCGCCAACGTCCGCCGGGACAAGGAGTCCGCGATCGACGCGCAGGACTTCGAGAAGGCGGCGGCTCTCCGCGATCAGGAGAAGCAGCTCCAGCTCAAGCGCGAGCGGCGCGAGAAGGAGTGGAAGGCCGGCGACATGGACGTCGTGGCCGAGGTCACCGAGGAGCTCATCGCCGAGGTCCTGGCGACGGCCACCGGCATCCCGGTCTTCAAGCTGACCGAGGAGGAGTCGCAGCGCCTGCTCCGCATGGAGGACGAGCTGCACAAGCGGATCATCGGTCAGGACGACGCCATCAAGGGCCTGTCCCGGTCGATCCGGCGCACCCGCGCCGGGCTGAAGGACCCGCGCCGTCCCGGTGGCTCGTTCATCTTCGCCGGCCCGTCCGGCGTCGGTAAGACCGAGCTGTCCAAGGCGCTGGCGGAGTTCCTCTTCGGTGACGAAGACGCTCTGATCAGCCTGGACATGTCGGAGTTCATGGAGAAGCACACCGTCTCCAGGCTGTTCGGTTCGCCTCCCGGCTACGTCGGCTACGAGGAGGGCGGTCAGCTCACCGAGAAGGTGCGGCGCAAGCCGTTCTCCGTGGTCCTGTTCGACGAGATCGAGAAGGCCCACCCCGACATCTTCAACTCGCTGCTGCAGATCCTGGAAGACGGTCGCCTGACCGACGCCCAGGGCCGCGTGGTGGACTTCAAGAACACGGTCATCATCATGACCACCAACCTCGGCACCCGCGACATCTCCAAGGGCATCGGGGTCGGGTTCGCCAAGTCCAACGACGCCGACTCCAACTACGAGCGGATGAAGTCCAAGGTCCAGGAGGAGCTCAAGCAGCACTTCCGGCCCGAGTTCCTCAACCGTGTCGACGACATCGTGGTCTTCCACCAGCTGACGCCGGCGGAGATCATCCTGATCGTGGACCTGATGCTCGCTCAGGTCGACGCCCGGATGAAGGACCGCGACATGGGGCTCGACGTCTCGCAGGAGGCCAAGCAGCTGCTGGCCGACCGCGGTTACGACCCCGTCATGGGTGCCCGGCCGCTGCGCCGGACCATCCAGCGCGAGCTCGAAGACTCGCTGTCGGAGAAGATCCTGTACGGCGAGCTCCGTCCGGGCCAGATCGTCAAGGTCACGATCGAGGGCGAAGGCGACGACGCGAAGTTCATCTTCACCGGTGAGGACGCGGCGTCCAGCCAGGTTCCCGACTCGGCCGCGGCGATCGCGGCGCCGATCAAGAACTAACGGCGCCCGAGTTCGACCCAGCGACCCCCGTGTGAGAGATCACACGGGGGTTTCGTCGTTTCGTAGGCCGGTTGCTTAATTTGTTGGAAACCTGGGTGTACCGCCACCGGTAGTAGTACTACACTGCGTAGAGCATCGCCTGGCCTCCCCATGTCGTCCGCAAGACGGCGTTCCCAAGGGGAGGGCTGCTCCCTGGGGAGTACGCGCGAATCAACTCAGGGCGGACGCGTGCGCCACCCGGCAGCAGGCATGCTCGACAGAGTCCGCATCATCCCCAGGGCGGGCGACGGGAACGACCAGTGCAAGCCGTGGAGGATTCAATGCGTCTGCGTCACGATGACGGAACGCTGGTTCACCTCGCCTACAACGCAGGCGTACACCCCGCGGAAGACCTGGAGAACCTGATCGCCCACCTGACTCGCTACGCGGTGCCGGTGCGCAAGCGGCTCGGGGTCGAGCGGATGGGCGTCGGCCTGTGGCTCTCGCCCGCCGTGGCCGACCACCTCACGGCCGACCGCATCGAGCTCGTACGGCTGCGCAGGTCGCTGGAGGAGCGCGGCCTGGAGGTGGTGAGCCTCAACGGCACCGGCGGGCGCAACCTGGAGGTGCCAGGTCCCGACTGGGCCAAGCCGGAGCGCTACCGCTACACGATGGCGCTGGCCAAGATCCTGGCGTTCCTGCTGCCCGACGACGTACGGTTCGGCAGCATCTCCACCATCCCGATCGGCTGGCGCCACGACTGGCCCGCCGACCTGCACGCCATCGCCACCCGGCGGCTCGAACGGCTGGCCAGAGAGCTCCGTGGCATCTACAGCGTCACCGGCAAGACCATCCGCGTCGGCTTCGAGCCGTGGCCCGGCTGCGTGCTGGAGACGACCGAGCAGGCGCTGGAGCGGGTGTGCGGGATCGACTCCGACCACCTGGGCGTCTGCCTCGACGCCTGCCACCTGGCCTGCGGCGCCGAGGAGCCCGGTGCGGCACTGCGCGGCCTGGCCGCGGCGGGCGCTCCGGTGGTCAAGCTGGGGCACGTGCACAACCACACAGGGGATACGCCCAGTACCGGCGCGGTGCTGTACGACACGATGGCGGCGATGCTGTCGGGCGCGGTCAGCGGGAGCGCGCACATCGAGGTCGAGACGCACAACCTGGCGGTGCCGGGACGCGCCAAGGGGCCGGGGGCGCTGGTGTCCCTGCTCGCCGAACAGCTCGACTGGGCCCGCAACAGCCTGACCGGGCTGGGCCTGCAACTGGCCGCGTAACAGCCTGACCGCGGTTGGGTCTGCAACTGGCCGCGTAACAACCTGACCGCGATTGGGCCTGCAACTGGCCGCCTAACAACCTGACCGGGCTCGGCCTGCAACTGGCCGTGTAACAGCCTGACCGCGGTCGGGCCTGCATCCAGCCGCGTAACTCCCGGCCGCTACAGCGTCCCGAACCAGCCCGGCGTGTCCAGACGGAACAGGTCGGGCGGAGTTACCTTGCGAAGATCGGCCACCAGGGCCTGGACGCGCTCTTCGCCCAGTTCCCCGGCCCAGCGTTCGCGGAGGGTTTCGAAGATGCGGCCCGAGCGGACCAGGGCGTCGACGCCGTAGGGCGTCAGACGGACGATCTTACGTCGCGTGTCGTGGGGGTCCACGGTGCGCTCCACATAGCCGATGCGTTCCAGCACGTCGATCGTCTTGCCGGCCGCCTGCTTGGAGACGCCCAGCGTCCGGCCGAGGTCCACGGCGGTCGTGCTGCCCCGGCCGATCGCCTGCATGACGAAGCCGTGCATCGGCCGGATGTCGGGATGGCCCTGGCGGCCCAGCTCCGCGTGGAGCTCGTCGATGAGCACGCGGAAGCCGAGAAGGAGGCGGAGCGGAAGCTCGAAGCCGGGGATGTCGCTTGACACGATAGACAACCTGGTTCACTATATAGACAACTTTGTTGTCTATCTTAGGGGTTGCCGGGATGACTGTCATCCGTGATGCCGATGCGCGTCGATCAGAGACCGCCGGCGGGGTCATGACCACGTTCGCCTCGCCGAGCCAAGGGGGTGCGTCGCGGTCCCTGTGGCGGGTCGACGCCAAGCCCGGTGTGGCCGGGCCGTCGCACGACTTCGACAGCGAGCAGGTGTGGACGTGGCTGGCCGGGACGGCCACCGTCGAGCTGGGCGAGGAGACGTTCGGCGTCGGGCCGGGCGACACCGTCGTCATGCCCGCCCGCACGGTACGGCGCGTCACGGCCGGCGCCGAGGCCGGCTACACGGCCGTGGTGACGGCACCGGCCGGAGCCAGGGCACTCGCGGCCGACGGCTCTGACGCCTACGGTACGCCACCGTGGATCGCGTGACCCACCGCCCGTACGCCCGACCACAGACCGGCCACCAACGGCCGGTCACCCGCGAACCACAGGCCAGTCGCTAGCCGCGTTTTCCGCAAGTACCGCTTCATCACTGGCACCACGAGCGATCGTCACTCCCGCCCCTCTGAGGGCAACGGGCGATCGTCGCTTCCGTCCCGGGAAGGCCCGGCCGATCGTCATTCCCGTCCCGGGAAGGTCCGGGCGATCGTCGCTCCCGTCCCCGCAAGGCCCCGGGAGATCGCCGCCTCCGCTCCTCAGAAGGTCCCCAGCCGAAGTACGGCGGGGAGCGCGGAAACATGGGCCAGTCGTGATGACGTGCGGAAAACGGGACTAGTCGCGCTGCCCAGGACCCGCGCTGCCCAGGGCCCGTGGGCCGCCAACAAGCGCGGTCCGTGTGCCCTGGCCGGAGGCCGGTCATCAACCGTAGGTCGCCGACCGATTGTCAACCGCAAGCCGATCACCCATTGAGGAGAAACCGATGCCTGTTGTCCTTTCCGCCGGCTCCCGCCGGACCGAGACGCCCAACGCCGTCATGACCACCCTCGCCTCACCGACCCAGGGCGAGGCAGGGACGGCCATGTGGCGGGTGGACGCCGTACCGGGGATGGTGGGGCCGGTCCACGTCTTCGACGCCGAGTCCGTGTGGACGTGGCTGGCCGGGACGGCCACTGTGGAGCTGGGCGGCGAGCTGTTCACCGTGGGGCCCGGCGACACCATGGTGCTGCCCGCCGACGTGACCCGGCAGATGACGGCCGATCCACGCGACGGCTTCGCGGCGATCGTGGTCGCGTCTCCGGGAGTCGAGGCGTACAACCCGGACGGCGTGTCGGCCCTGGACGCCTGCGACCTGGCGCCAAAGGGCTCGGAGCGGACGGTCCCGCCCTGGGTCCGGTGAGCCGGCGGTCAGGAGTGGGGCAGGCGGTAGGTGCCGTCGTCGAGGTGTTCGGCCAGGCCGTCCGCGATCAGGCCGTCCAGGGCGCGCTCTCGTTGCACCGGATCGTCCCAGACCACGTCGAGCGCGGCCTTGGGCACCGGCCCGTGGGCCGCCCGCAGCACCGCCAGCAGGCGGCCCCGGCACTGGCGGTCGGTCCCCGCGTACGTCTGGCCCTTGCGGGCGGGCCCGTCATGCGGCGGCTTGCCGGCCAGGCGCCACGCGCACACCTGGGCGATCGGGCAGTCGGCGCAGCGTGGCGTGCGGGCCGTGCAGACCAGGGCGCCCAGCTCCATGACGGCCACGCCCCAGCGGGCGGCACCGAGCTCGGGCAGGAGCGTCTCGGCCAGCCGACGTTCGGCGGCGGAGGTGGCCGTCGGCGGATACTCCTCGGCCCGTACCGCCCTGGCGAACACCCGCCGGACGTTGGTGTCGAGGATCGCGTGCCGCCCGCCGTACGCGAAGCTGGCGACCGCGGCGGCGGTGTACTCGCCGATGCCGGGCAGGGCCAGCAGGGTCGCGTGGTCCGACGGCACCTCGCCGTCGTGCTCCTCGGTGATGGCCTTCGCGCACGCGTGCAGCCGCAACGCCCGGCGCGGGTAGCCGAGCCTGCCCCAGTGGCGTACGGCCTCGCCGGGGAGCTCGGCCGCCAGGGCCTTCGGGGTGGGCCAGCGGTTCATCCACTCGTGCCAGATGGGCAGGACGCGGACGACCGGGGTCTGCTGCAGCATGATCTCGCTGACGAGCACGCCCCACGGCGTCGCGTCGGCGGTACGCCACGGGAGGTCTCGGGCGTTGTCCTCGTACCACTCCAGAACGGGGACGTGTAGGAGGTTCGGCTCAACCACGCGCCCTAGGCTATGCCGAGATGGCGACCAGCGGCGTGTCGTCACACTCCGTGGCCAATGGATTACCATGCTGTGTGTATGGATCCGGATACGATGGGTGACGGCAGCGGCGACATCTACTGGCGACGGCGTATGAGCGTCCTGGTGGCGGTTCTCGTCGTGGTGGCGGTTGTCGCTTGGGCGTGTTCCAGCGGGGGGAGCGGGCCGCAGCGGCCCTCCAGCACGCAGAGCTCCGTGAGCGTCACCCCGACGGCGGCGGATCCGCTGCTCGCCGGTCTGCACACCATGACCGTGAGCACCGGCACCCCCTCGCCCACACCGAGCGCCGGCAAGACCACGACGGCGGCCCTGCCGCCCCAGCGGCCCGGCGATCCCTGCAGCGAGGGCGACCTGGTGCTCAGCATGCAGGGCAAGCAGGATGTCTACGCGCCAGGCGCCCAGCCCAACTTCCTCATCAGCCTGGTCAACACCGGCCCCGTCATGTGCTCCGCCGACGTGGGCCCGCGGTCCATGGAGGTCCGCATCACCTCCGGGGAGGACCGCATCTGGTCCAACTCCGACTGTGTCAGCGGCGAGGCCACCGAGCTCAGGCAGTTGCAGCGCGGGGTCCCCTTCGTGCGCTCGCTCGACTGGGACCGGCGCCGCTCCAGCAGCGACTGCCGCACCGACCCGCCGGCCGCCCTGCCGGGCACGTACGTGGCCGTGGTGCACATGGGCAAGCTCAGAAGCCCGATGGGCGTCTTCCACCTTCGCTGAGGAAGGCCGGCGGGCTCAGACGTAGCGCTCCAGGATGGAGGACTCCGCGAGCCGGGAGAGCCCCTCGCGGACGCTGCGCGCCCGGGACTCGCCGACGCCCCCCACGGCCTGGAGGTCGTCGATGCTGGCGGCCAGCAGCTTCTGCAGCCCGCCGAAGTGGTTGACCAGCCGATCGACGACGGTCGCGGGCAGGCGGGGCACCTTGGCCAGCAGACGGAACCCGCGCGGGCTGACCGGGCTGTCGAGCGTCTCGTCCTCGCTGTGGCCCAGCACGTGAGCGACCGTCGCGAGGTTGAGCAGCTCCTCGCTCGAGAGCGCGTCGAGATCGTGCATGGCCTCGGTGAGGCGCCGGTGACGGCGGCCAGCGGGGGTCGGGAGGTAGTCGCGCACGACCAGCTCACGCTCCGAGTCGACGCCCGCCACCAGCTCGTCGAGCTGCAGTGACAGGAGCCTGCCGTCGGTGCCGAGCTCGACCACGTAGCCCTTGATCTCGTCGGAGATGCGCCTGACCATCTCCAGCCGCTGGGCGACGGCGGCCACGTCACGGACCGTCACCAGGTCCTCGATCTCCAGGGCCGACAGCGTGCCGGAGACCTCGTCGAGGCGGTGCTTGTAGCGTTCGAGCGTGGCCAGGGCCTGGTTGGCCTTGGACAGGATGGCCGCCGACTCCTCCAGCACGTAGCGGATGCCGTCGAGGTAGAGGGCGATGATCCGCATCGATTTGCTGATCGCGATGATCGGCAGTCCGGTCTGGCGGGCGACCCGCTGCGCGGTGCGGTGGCGGGTGCCCGACTCGTCGGTGGGGATGCCCGGGTCCGGCACCAGGTGCACGGCGGCGCGGACGATCCGCTGGCCGTCGCCGACCACGATCGCGCCGTCCATCTTGGCCAGCTCGCGCAGGCGCGTGGCGGAGAACTCGACATCGAGCTCGAACCCGCCGCTGGACACCTCTTCGACCACGCTGTTGTAGCCGAGCACGATCAGGCCGCCGGTCTGACCGCGCAGGATCCGCTCCAGGCCGTCGCGTAGCGGTGTGCCCGGGGCCACGGAGGCCAGGGCTTCGCGACGGCGGTCGTCGAGACTCCTGTCGTTTGGCACCTGACCCCCGTGTCGAAATAGTCAGGTCAAGCTTAGCCGCGCTATGTGACGTGTGTGAGTGCGTCCCAGACGTTCTCCACCTCTACCACCTCGAAGCCGGCCGCGAACGCCACCGGCCCCACGGGCACCAGGGAACGCTGTCCGTCACGCCGGCTGCCGCCCTGGTCGAGGGATCCGGCGGGCACCAGCCCGCGTTTGAACCCCAGCCGCGCGGCCTCACTCAGCCGTCGCCGCACGTCCTTCACCGGGCGCAACTCGCCCGCCAGCCCCACCTCGCCCATGGCCACCAGACCGGCCGGCAGCGGCTTGTCGCCCGCCGCGCTGGCCACCGCCAGCATCACCGACAGGTCGATGGCCGGGTCGGACAGCTTGATGCCGCCCACGGTCGCGGTGAACACGTCGCAGCCGCCCAGCTTGGCGTTGAGCCGGCGTTCGAGGACGGCGAGGATCATCTGCACCCGGAAGGTGTCGAGGCCCGAGGAGGTGCGCCGGGGCTGCTGCGCCTCGGTGCGGGCGACCAGGGCCTGGACCTCGGCGGGCAGCGGTCGGGTGCCCTCGACCGTGACGGTCACACAGGTGCCCGGCACCGGCTCGCTGCGCCGCGAGACGAACAGCCCGCTCGGGTCGGTGATGCCCTCGATGCCGCGCTCGTGCAGGTCGAAGCAGCCGACCTCCTCCGTGGGGCCGTACCTGTTCTTGATCGCGCGGACCATCCGCAGCCGGGAGTGGCGGTCGCCCTCGAAGCTGAGCACGACGTCCACCAGGTGCTCCAGGGTGCGCGGCCCGGCGATCGAGCCTTCCTTGGTGACGTGGCCGACGAGCACGGTGGCCATGTTGCGCTCCTTGGCCAGCCGGACCAGATTGGCGGCCACCTCCCGCACCTGCGTCACCCCGCCCGGCACGCCGGTGGTCTGCGCGGAGCCGACCGTCTGCACCGAGTCGACGACGAGCATTTTGGGCTGGACCTTGTCGACATGCGCGACCAGCGCCGACAGCTCGGTCTCCGCCGCGAGGTAGAGGTGGTCGCGGATGGCGCCGATGCGGTCGGCCCGCAACCGCACCTGGGCCGCCGACTCCTCGCCCGTGATGTAAAGCACCGTGTCGCGCTCGGACATGCGGGCGGCCGCTTCGAGCAGCAGCGTCGACTTGCCGATGCCGGGCTCGCCGGCCAGCAGCACCACCGCCCCGGGCACCAGGCCGCCGCCGAGAACCCGGTCGAGCTCGCTCACCCCGGTCGTGCGCGCGGCTGCCGTCTCGGCCTTGACCTGGCCGATCGGCACCGCGGGCGCGGTCGTCGCGCCGGCCTGGACGACGTGCACCCCGGCGCGCGCGCCCTCCTCGTCGACCGTGCCCCAGGCCTGGCACTCGCCGCAGCGGCCCACCCACTTCGTGGTGCGCCACCCGCACTCGGCGCAGCGGTAACCGGGCTTCTGCGCAGACTTGACCATGCGGAGCAGGCTAGCGGCCCGCGCCGACAATCTTCACGAGGTACGGGCCAGAAGGCCTACTTCAGGCCCAGTTCGGCCTCGATCATGCGCTTGGGCTTGGCGCCGACGACCTGCTTGACCGGCGCCCCGTTCTCGAACAGCAGCATCGTGGGCAGCCCCATGACGCCATAGCGGGCCGAGATCTCAGGGTGTTCGTCGCTGTTGAGCTTGCCGATGGTCAGACCGTGCTCGGTCTCGATCTCCGCGAGTACGGGGGCGACCATGCGGCACGGCCCGCACCATTCGGCCCAGAAGTCGACCAGCACCGGCTTGTCGCTCTTGAGTACCTGCTCCTCGAAGTTGGCGGCGGTCAGCTCAATCATTTCTCTCCTTTAAGCACGCAACCAGGGCACGCCGCGCCGAGCTGGGCGGCGACTTCGGCGCGCCGGGTGAGCAGGACGCGGATCTCGTCGTCGATCTCGGCCAGCTTGCGCTGGTAGACCGCGACAGACTCGCGGCAGGAGCCGCCCGTACTGTGGCCGGAGCGCAGGCAGTCGACGAACGGCCGCGTGTCCTCCAGCGTGAACCCCACGGACAGCAGCGCCCGGATCTCGGACACCAGCTTGATGTCCTCCTCCGCGTAGTCGCGGTAGCCGTTGGACCCGCGTCTGGCCGTGAGCAGCCCATGCTGCTCGTAGTAGCGGAGTGATCGGGTGCTCACCCCGGTCCGTTCGGCCAGCTCTCCGATGCGCATGCCCCTACGCTAAACGTTGACACTGACGTCAATGTCAACCCCCCTAGAACGAGCGCCAGCGCAGCACGTTCGGGTAGGGCAGTTCCAGGCCGGGTGTCTCGGCGATCGCCTGCGCGGCCACCTCGGGCGTGAACTCGATGCGCAGCACGGCCTCCAGGTCGACCCGGCGGGAGAAGGTCATCCGCAGGTCGAGCTGCTGTCGCTGCCAGCCGTGGAGGTCCCAGAAGGCCTCCACCGCCTTGGCGGAGTAGGTGGGCACCGTGCGCTGGAACCAGCCGCCGAAGGCCCCGCGGGTGGCGTCCAGATCGATGACGAAGGCCGCGCCGCCCCGGCGTACCACCCGGGAGAGCTCGCGTAAGCCGGGCTCGCAGCCGGGGCCGAAGAAGTAGGCCCAGCGCGCCACCGCGACGTCCACGGACGCGTCGGGCAGCGGCAGGTCCTGTGCGGCGGCGGCGTGGACCTCGACGGAGGGCAGCCCGGCGCAGCGGCGGCGGGCGAGCGTGACCAGATCGCCGTGGGGCTCGACGCCGATCACCTTCGCCGCCTCGGCCGCGAACGCCGGCAGGTGGTAACCGGTGCCGCAGCCGATGTCGAGCACGGTGGCGCCGTTCCAGGAGCGCAGGGCGCGCATCGCCGCGTTGGCCGCTCCGTCAGGGTCGACGGCGCGATTCTCCAGCTCGTAGACCTGGGGGGTGTTCCAGATGTTGGGGCTGGGGATGGCGCCTTTGGCGATCCGTGGCATGGCCCAACCGTACGGGGCGCGCGCCAGAACGTCGTCACCGGCTTAGGCTGGCAGCGTGGCTGATGTCATCCGCGTGCCCAATGCGAAGATCGCATTGTCCACCGCCTCGGTATATCCGGAACGCACTCCCGACGCGTTCGAGCTGGCCGCGCGTCTTGGCTACGACGGGGTCGAGATCATGGTCGGCGCCGATCCCGTGAGCCAGGACATCGATGTGATCGAGCGGCTCTCCGAGCACTACGAAGTCCCCGTGCTGGCCATCCACGCGCCGTGTCTGCTCGTCACGCAGCGCGTCTGGGGCCGCGACCCCTGGGCCAAGCTGGTCAAGGCCCAGAAGGCGGCCGAACGGCTGGGCGCCTCGACGGTCGTGGTGCACCCACCGTTCCGCTGGCAGCGCGAGTACGCGCGCGACTTCGAGACCGGCCTGGCCAGGATGCGTGACGAGACCGGCGTCACGTTCGCGGTGGAGAACATGTTCCCGCTCAAGGCCAGAAACAACGACGTGGTCCCCTACTCGCCCAGCTGGGACCCGACCGACTACGACTTCCCGCACGTCACGCTCGACCTGTCGCATACGGCCGTCTCGGGCACCGACGCCATGGAGATGGCCGCCAAGCTCGGTGACCGGCTCGCCCACCTGCACCTGGCCGACGGCCTCGGCGTGACGAACAAGGACGAGCACCTCGTACCCGGCAGGGGCAACCAGCCGTGCGCGCCCATGCTGGAACGGCTGGCCAACTCCGGCTACGGCGGGCTGGTCGTGCTGGAGATCAACACCCGCAAGGCGGCCAGCCGTACGGAGCGGATCGACGACCTGGCGGAGGCGCTCGCCTTCGCCCGCCTCTACCTGGCGGCGGCCAGATGAGCGTGGGACCGATGAGGGAGCTCGGCAGGGTGTTCGACAGCGTCGCCGACGCCTACGACGCGGGCCGGCCGACGTACCCCGACGAGATGTACCACGCGCTGTCGGAAGTGTCCGGCATCCAGCTCGCCGGCGCGACGGCGGTCGACGTGGGCGCCGGCACCGGCATCCTGACGCGTGCCCTGCGCGCCCGCGGCTCGCGGGTGATCGCGGTGGACGCGGGCTCGGAGATGCTCGCCCGCCTGCTCTCGAAGGCCACGGACGACGGCATCGCCGCACTGCTCGCGGACGGCAACGCCCTGCCGCTGACCGACGGGGTGGCCGACCTGGTGACGTACGCCCAGTCCTGGCACTGGCTCGACCCGGTGGTCTCGATCTCCGAGGCCAGGCGGGTGCTGCGGCCCGACGGGGCCATCGTGGGCTGCTGGAACCTGGCCCACGCCGCCGAGGCCGACTGGCTGGCCGCCCATGAGGCCCGGCTGGCGGCGGAGTGCCCGACCTACTGGGGCCCGGCGCTGGCGGAGTGGTCCGTGCCGCCCATCGCCGCCGCCATGGAGGTGGTCGAGGAGCGCTGGATCGCCTGGACCAGGCTGGTCGGCATCGAGGACTTCCTGCTCAACCTGCGTTCGCATTCCTACATGGCGGCGCTGTCTCCCGAGGCCGCCGACGATCTCGTCGCACGGCAGCGGGTGGAGCTCAGGAAGGTCTTCCCCGAGGGGGTCCTGTACGTGCCCATGCGGGTCTACCTGGCGGTGGGCAGGTGACGAACACGCGCCGTCCGGGGCGCCGGCCGGGCTCGGCGGACACGCGGGGTGAGATCCTCGCCGCGGCTCGTCGTGTCTTCGCCGAGAAGGGCTTCGACAAGGCGACGGTACGCGGCATCGCCAGGGAGGCGAACGTCGATCCCGCCCTGGTGCACCACTACTTCGACACCAAGGAGGGCATGTTCGCGGCGGCGATGCGGCTGCCGGTCACCCCTGACCAGATCGTGCCGCTGCTGCTCGAAGGGCCCCGCGAGGAGATCGGGGAGCGGCTCGTCCGGCTGATCCTGTCGGTGACGGGCGCGCCCGAGACGCGCGAGCCGATGGTCGCGCTGATCCGGTCGGCCATGACGAACGAGCAGGCCGAGAAGATGTTCCGGGAGTTCGTCACGAACGCCCTGCTCTACCGGGTCGCCGACCGGCTCGAGGTGCCGCACCTGCGGATCGAGGCCGCCTTCGCGCAGATGTTCGGCATCGTCATGGGCCGTTACGTGCTCAGGCTGGAGCCGCTGGCGAGCGCCGATCCCGAAGATCTGGTCCAACTGCTGGGGCCGACGGTACAGCGCTACTTGACGGGGTAGAGCATTGTTCTGGACGCACCGCCGACCGTAAGGTTACTAGTCGGTAGGATTCCGGTAGTGCCTGGCCGGTGACGTGACCGTACGCTGGCAGCCAACATCGTCAGTGGGAGGACCCGTGCTCTGGGTGGCCATCATCGGGCTCATCATGACCGTCGCGGCGGTCGCCGTAGCGGGCCGCAGGACGTTGTTCCTGTTCAAGCTCGCGACCGTGGGTCCGCCCGCGCCCGAACGCATCGAATACGCGAAGACGCACGCGGGCACTGAGCTCAAGACGCAACTCGTCGAGGTGTTCGGGCAGAAGAAACTGCTCAAGTGGACACCGTCCGGCACCGCGCACTTCTTCGTGATGTGGGCGTTCTTCATCCTGCTGACCGTCTACATCGAGGCGTACGGCGCCATCGTCCAGGGCGCGATCACTGGTGAGCCCGACTTCCACATCCCGCTCATCGGCACCTGGGCGGTGCTCGGTTTCCTGCAGGACTTCATCGCGGTGGCCTGCCTGCTCGGCCTGCTCGCCTTCGCCGTCATCCGGATCAAGAACTCACCCAAGACGCTCGGCCGTAAGTCCCGCTTCTCCGGCTCCCACCTCGGCGGCGCCTGGCTCGTCCTGTTCATGATCTTCAACATCATCTGGACGCTCTTCCTGGCCCGTGGCGCGGCGGCGGCCAACGGCAACTTCCCCTACTCGTCGGGCGCCTTCGTGTCGCTGGCCCTGGGCAAGATCCTTCCCGCCAGCTCGGTGCTGGAGGAGATCGCGCTGCTGCTGCACATCGGCTTCATGCTGGTGTTCCTGGTCATCGTGGTCCACAGCAAGCACCTGCACATCTTCACCGCGCCGCTGAACGTGCTCTTCTCCCGCCGCCCCGATGGCCTGGGCGCCGCGTCCGAGCTGCGCGTCGACGGCAAGCTCGTCGACTTCGAGGACGAGGACCTGGACCCCGAGCGGCTCGGCCGGGGCAAGATCGGCGACACCACCTGGAAGGGCTTCCTCGACTTCTACAGCTGCACCGAGTGCGGCCGCTGCCAGTCGCAGTGCCCCGCGTGGAACACCGACAAGCCGCTGTCGCCGAAGATGCTCATCCTCGACCAGCGTGACCACGCCTTCAAGGTGGCCCCCTACCTGATGGCCGCCTCCACCGAGCACGCGGACACCGACGTGCTCGCGCTGCTCAACAAGCCGCTGGTCGGCGAGGAGGGCGTGATCCACCCGGACGTCCTGTGGTCCTGTACGAACTGCGGCGCCTGCGTCGAGCAGTGCCCGGTCGACATCGAGCACATCGACCACATCCTCGACATGCGCCGCTACCAGGTGATGGTGGAGTCGTCGTTCCCGTCGGAGGCGGGAGTGATGGTCAAGAACCTGGAGAACAAGGGCAACCCGTGGGGCATGTCCGAGATGAAGCGCGCGGACTGGATCTCCGAGCTCGACTTCGAGGTCGAGCTGGTCGAGGACAAGATGCCCGAGGACGCCGAATACCTCTTCTGGGTCGGCTGCGCGGGCGCGCTCGAAGACCGGGCCAAGAAGACCACCAAGGCCGTCGCCGAGCTGCTGCACATCGCGGGCGTGAAGTTCGCCGTGCTCGGCCCGATGGAGGCGTGCACGGGTGACCCGGCCCGCCGTCTGGGCATGGAATACCTGTTCAACATGCTCGCCCAGCAGAACATCGAGACGCTGAACGAGGCGGGCGTCAAGAAGATCGTCGCCACCTGCCCCCACTGCTTCAACACGCTGGCCAACGAGTATCCGCAGCTCGGCGGCACCTACGAGGTCGTACACCACACGCAGCTGCTGGCCAAGCTGGTCGACGAGGGACTGCTCACCCCGATCACGCCGATCGAGGAGAAGATCACCTACCACGACCCGTGCTTCCTCGGCCGCCACAACAAGGTCTACTCGCAGCCCCGCGACATCATGTCGAAGGTGCCCGGCGTGCAGACGCAGGAGATGCACCGGCACAAGGACCGCGGTTTCTGCTGCGGGGCCGGCGGCGCCCGGATGTGGATGGAAGAACGCATCGGCAAGCGCATCAACACCGAGCGCGTCGACGAGGCCCTGACCACCAATCCTGACACTGTCTCCACGGCCTGCCCGTTCTGCATGGTGATGCTCGGCGACGCCATCAACGAGAAGAAGAACAGCGGCCAGGCGAAGGAGTCGTTGGAGGTCGTGGACGTGGCCCAGCTCCTGATCAAATCTGTCAAAACCGGCTCCTGACGGGGCAAAGTCGGACTCCTCTACAGCGCTTGTAGAGGAGTTCCGCACGTCAGAAGGGCCGAGTAGAGGAAAACTGCCATCCACATAACGGGAAAATCACGGTAACCTCAACGTCGCATGGCTTCATTCGACGGGGAGGGGGCTCGTGATGCGCGTCGTCGTCACAGACGCGGAAGTCACGCTCGCCGACGTGCTCTCCCTGCGACTCGCGATCGAGGAGCCGCTGAGGGAAGGCACGGAGCTCGTGCTCAGGCACCGGACGACGGGGGTCGAGCGTGACGTGCTGCTCGGCACGCCGGGCGCCAGGACGCGAGAGGCCAGCCTGGCGGTGTCGCTGGCGCCGCTGATGCTCAGCCCCGGCCGCTGGGACGCCTATCTGCGCCGCGACGGCAAACGTTCGCGGCTGCGCAGCATCGACCCGGGCTTCTCGCTCGACCACCTCGACGCCTACGCCCTGTGCAAGCGGACCCTCGCCTATCGCTCCTATCGCACGCGCAACGGTTTCCTGGCGCTGAAGATAGCCGACGCCGAGCCGGCGGCGGAGGTGCGCTCGATCTGGTTCAGGGAGGGCCGGTTCGAGGTGATGGGTCTGCTCGCCTACACCGGCCTCGATGACGACGACTCGCGTCACGAGGCCAGGCTGGCGCTCCAGCGTGAGCAGCCCACCGGGACGACCATCCGCACGGTGGCCACCGTGCAGGGGGTGCGCTTCCACGCCGCGTTCTCCTTGGTCGACGTGGTCGAGGCCGATCCGGAGTCCTCGGGCGTCTGGGAGCCGTCGCTGGAGGTCGAGGGCGTGCCGACGCCCATGATGCTGGGTGCCCGACTCGACGACATAGACGGCAAGCGCCGCCGGCTGCACTACCCGTCAGCCAGGGTCGACGGGGTGGCCGTCCGTCCCGCCTACACCGCCGACGACGAGCTGCGGATCGAGGTGGGCAGGTGAAGGTCAGCATCTTCGTCTCGTCCGCGTACGCCATGCGTGGCGACATACGCTCCACCCTCAACCTCGCCACCGCCCTCGCCGACCGCCATGACGTCGAGGTGATCAGCCTCCGGCGGCAGAAGGACAAGCCCTTCTTCCCCGTGGGCCCGAAGGTGGCCATGCGCTCCGTGGTCGATCTCCGGCCCGGGGTCAGGCACCTGTTGCCGAGGGGGCAGGTACGCACCGAGGTGGCGCTGTGGCGGGTGCTGCGCAACCTCAAGACCGACGTCCTCATCACCACCAGGCCGGGGTTGAGCGTCCAGGCGGCCAGGCACGCGCCACGGGAGACGCTCAAGCTCGCCAGGGAGTGGGCGCGGCCGGCGATACTCGGGCCCGTCCAGCGCTTCTATCCGCGGCTCGACGCCGTCGTCACGGCCACCGACAGCGCGCAGGAGGAGTGGCGCGAGCTGCTGGGCGAGGGGGCGCCCGTACATGTCGTGCCGGACGCGCTGCCCGGCGGGCCGTGGCCGCGCTCGCGGATGGACAACCGCATCGTCGCGGCGGGCGGCAGGTGGGAGCCCATCAAGGCGTACGACAGGCTGATCAGGGCGTTCGCCACCGTCGCCGACAAGCGGCCGGACTGGCGGCTGCGACTGTACGGCGGGGGCCCAGAGGAGCGGCGGCTGCGTGCTCTCGTCCGGGAGCTCGACCTGCACAACCACGTCTACTTCATGGGCGTCACCCCGGACCTGGCGGGGGAGTTCGCCAAGGCGTCGATCGTGGCCAACACCTCGACCACCGCCGATCTGGGCATGTCCGTGCTGGAGGCCATGGGCTGCGGGGTGCCGGTGGTGGCCTTCGACGGCGCCAGGGGGCCGAACGAGTTCGTGGCCACCGGTTACAACGGGGTGCTGGTGCCGGAGGGCGACGGCGGGCTGGAGCTGTTCGCGGCCGCGCTGCTCGCGCTGATCGACGACGAGCGCCGGCGCCGCTCGCTGGCCGCGGGCGCGCTGGAGACGGCCATCCGGCACGAGGCGGCCGAAGTGGGCGAGCAGTGGGAGAAGCTGCTCGGCGACCTCCGCTGATTGATACGGGTTACGGGTACCGTAGGAGCATGCATGGGTACAGCGGAGACAAGCAGGCGTATCTGACGCGGCTCAGGCGGATCGAGGGGCAGATCAGGGGTCTGCAGCGGATGGTCGACGACGACGCCTACTGCATCGACGTGCTGACCCAGGTGTCCGCGGCGACGCGGGCGCTGCAGGCGGTGGCTCTCGGGCTGCTTGAGGAGCACATCTCGCACTGCGTGGCCGATGCCATCAACACCGGCGGGCCCGAGGCGGAGGCGAAGGTCAAAGAAGCGTCGGCGGCGATCGCGCGTCTCGTCCGTTCGTAGGAGCGTCTCGTCCGTTCGTAGGAGATGGCGCGCGCAGTTAACTAGTTATGTTGTGCGGTAGTGAACCATCCGCGGAAACCACCGTCCCGGACCCCGATGGGATCCGGGACTAGGTCATTAGTGATGGTCTTCAGCGACTCGCCGAAGTCCGCAATCCGAGCGCGTCGTCGAGCTCGTCCAAGGTCAGCCGCCGCTCACTGATAGCGACGGCGGTGAGCACCTCAGCGTAGAGCGCAATCTCGTCCAACGCGACACGGTCGTGGACCCGAGAGTCCAGGTCATCGTGCCCCACCGCGTCGTCCTTCCTTCCGCAGCCCACACCCTCTACGAGGTTACGGCGGGGGCCCTTCGGGCGACATGGCCCATCGGAGTCATTCCTTTGAACGCCACCTGGGCCCCATGGGGATCATTTCCCGAATCCGAGATCACAATTCAGCTAATGGTGCGTTGCCTCAAGTGTTAGAAGGCTATAGGCGGGGTTAGGGTGAAATAGCGGTATTAGTGGTTTAGGAGTGCATGTCGTCGCGTTCGGGGATCAAGCGATGGACCAGCGCCGCCGCTCCCGCGAACCCGCGCTCCGGCACCCGCGCCCCCGTAAGCCGCCCCCACGCCAGCCCGACGGCGTACGCGGCCCCCAGCACGGCCGCCGCTGCCGCCCGATCGGGCGGCTCGACACCGGATCCTGACGCCCGCGCCTCCTCTTGCACAGACGCCGCCCTCCCCGCCCCCGGCACGCCATGAGCGCCCGTCCCCGGCACCGAGTGAGCGCCTGTCTCCGGCATGGCGTGAGCGCCGGTTTCCGGCACGGCAAAGGCGCCCGGCTGTCGTGCGCCGTGGGTGCCCGTTCCCGGCGTGACGTAAGCGCCTGTTCCTGGTACGGCGTGAGCGCCGGTTTCCGGCAAGGCGTAGGCGCCGGTTTCCGGCATGGCGTAGGCGCCTGTTCCTGGTACGGCGTGAGCGCCCGTCTCCGGCATGGCGTAGGCGCCTGTTTCCGGCATGGCGTGAACACCGACCCCGGTCCATGAAGAGGGCACCGCGTAGGCGCCCGTCTCCGGTGGGTCGGAGCGCCATGGGTAGGGCGGGGGCGTCTGCGCGGGGAAGCCCTCCGGTTGGGTGGTCTCCGCCGCGGAGGTGCTCGTCAGCCCGGCCCTGGCGAGCTCGTCGTACGCCCGCCGCAAACGGTGGTCCAGGTAACCGGGAAGCAGCCCCCGCGAGTCGGAGAGGTCCGCCAGGAAGGCGGCCGCCGCCCGGGCCGGCTCGGTGGTGAAGTCCAGCGCCTCGACCAGGTCGTACACGGTGTGGCGGAAGTGCGCCTCGGGGTCGGTCTCCACCAGCACCCCCCGGCCCAGCCGCTCCGGCAGCCGGTCGAGCCACGCCTGTCGTACCGTGTGGTCGTCGCGCAGGGCCGCGCGGTCGTCCAGGTGGGGCTGTCTCAGCGTGGGCTCCACCATCGTGAGCAGCGCCAGCGCGCGCGGCCTGAACCGGGGGTCCGAGAGCAGGATCTGGGCCGTGTCGGCCATCATCGCGGCCAGCCGGAGCGCGGCTCGGGAGTGGCCGGCACGCAGCCGCTCGGAGACGAGCGTGACGAGGTCGAGCAGCGGTGGCGCGGGCAGCCAGCGCACCCACTCGTCACCGGGGAGCGGCCGCCGCAGATATTCGCCGAAGGCCGTGATGAGCCGCTCGTTGCCGTCGAAGGCGGGCGCGTACGCGCACCACATGATCGTCCCCCAGATCGCGGCGACCGTGCTCGGCACGTCTCTGGCGAAGATCTGGTCGAAGGCGCTCATCGGGTAGTCGCGCTCGGACCGGCGTTCCTCGCCCCGCAGCAGCAGCCGGATCCGATCGGTGAGCGCGTGGGGCACGTCAGGGCCGACGAACGCCTGGGTGGAGCCGGGCTCGGCGGCGAAGTCGGGCCCGCGCGGTATCACCCGGGTGGGCAGCACCGCGGCGGGGTGCCCCGCGTTGCGGGTGAGAGCGCCTCTGGGCGGTGGTGAGGCGTGCCAGCGGCCGTCGGCGGGGTCGTGCAGATACCAGCGCGCGTGCGCCCCGAACAGCCATCTGTCGCCCTCGGGTGTCACCAGGGCTCTGGCCGCGATCACCTGGGCGCGTACGGGCACGGGAAGCCCCTGCCAGCGCGGGTCCGCGACCATCGCGCGGACGTCCGCCTCGACGGCGGTGAACGCATTCCAGGGGCGCACGGCGGCCATCGTACTGGTCCGATCTCAATCGACAAGAGGCTCTACACGGCAGAATGTCCACTATGAGGGCAACATGGGTAGGGGTTCTGTCGGTCGTCGGCGTCCTCGCGGGGTGTGGGACGGTTACCTCGGCGCAACCTTCTCCCACCGGCCCCGGTGTCCTGACCCTGAAGGACGCCTTACCCCCCAAGCCCGGCGGAGAGGTGGGCTCGGCGTCGGACGAGTTCGCCGCCGCCACCGGTCTGTCGGTGTGGAGCAAGCTGAGCGAGACCGAAAAGGACCTCGATCGGATCGCCAAACTTGACGTGAACACGACCGCCAAGGGCTCGTTATACCTGGAGCCCAAGGTTTCCGCGTGGTTCGACGGCTTCCGCGGCCCGTTCGTCTACCAGGAACTCGCCGGGGACATCGTCATGCACGCGCGGCTCAAGGTCGAGGGCAAGAAGGGCGCCAAGCCCACGCGGAAGTTCTCGCTGGGCGGCCTGATGGCCAGGGTGCCCAATTCGTACGGGAAGGCGAACTGGATGTCGGTCACCACCGGCACGGCCGACGCGAGCGGCCGGCTGGAGATGACGTACACCAAGGACGGTAGTTCCGGGCCGCACGAGGTCACGATCAAGAGCGGCTGGGTGGAGCTCGTCCTGGCCAGGGTCGGGCGCCTCGCGGTGGCCCTGTACAAGGAGGACGGCGGCGCCTGGAAGGTCGGCGGGCGCTGGCCGTCGGAGCTGCCCGAGGTGCTGCAGTGGGGCATGACCGCCTACACCGACTGGGACAGCTACGGCGCGCTCAAGAAGGACCCCACCAAGGGCAATGCCAAACAGGTCAAAGGCACGCCCGACCTCAAGCTGACCGTCGACTTCGTCCGGTTTCTCCGGCCCGAGCTGCCCGACTACGCGGACCCGCTCAACACCGCGTCGGTGCCGGACGACGTCCTGATCAAAGTGGTGACGCCGTCCGGTGCCTGAGCGCCTTGGCCATGTAGTTGTCCGGCGTGCTCGCGAAGCTCGCCCGGTCGTCGTCGGTGAGCTCGCGCATGATCTTCCCCGGCACCCCGGCGACCAGCACCCCGGCCGGGATCTTCTTGCCCGGGCCGACCAGCGCGCCGGCCGCGACCAGAGTGCCCGCGCCGATGCGGGCGCCACCGAGCACGATCGCGCCGATGCCGATCAGCGCTCCGGACTCCACATGGGCGCCGTGCACCATGGCCTTGTGGCCGAGACTGACCCGGTGCTCCAAGATCGCCGGCTCGCCCGCGTCAGAATGGAGACAGCACAGATCCTGTACGTTGCACTCCTCGCCGATCTCTATTCGCTCGTCGTCACCCCGGAGAACGGAGCCGTACCAGATGCTGGACGCCCGGCCCACTCGCACCCTGCCCACCACGACGGCGCCTGGCGCGATGTACGCCTCGGGATGAATGTCCGGCTCTGCCCCGTTGTCCAATGCAGCGATGTACATCTGTCACATGGTAATTCCCGGCTCAGGTCTGGTGTTCCGGTTGCGGACGTGGGCAGATGGCAGGAAAGTCGATTCCTGACGTCTCGACGCCAGACCCTTACAAGCTGCCGGTTTCCCCCGCCTCACGCAAACCCTTAGGTAACCCCCATGACAAACCAGCACGAGAGCATTCCCGATCTGATGCAAGAGGACACCTTCGAAGTCGTGATGCGCGGCTACAACCGCCGTCAGGTACACGACTACATGATCCGTACCCGTAACCAAGTCCGAGATCTGGAAGAGCGGCTGGCGCGGGCGATCGACCAGGCCGAGCAGGGCCGGGTCGAGCTGGCGGAGGCCAGACGGCGCATGGTGGAGGCGCCGCAGAGCTACGAGGACCTCAGCCCCAGGCTGGCGCAGATTCTCCGGCTGGGGGAAGAGGAAGCCGCCGCCAAGAAGGAGGACGCCGAGGCCGAGGCCGTCAGCGTGCGTGACGCCGCCAAGTCGGAGGCCGACCGGCTGGTCACCTCCGCGCGTGAGACGGCGGACAACATGCTGACCTCCGCTCAGTCGGAGGCCGAGCGGCGCGTGGGCGAGGCGACGGGGGCCGCCGAGCGCATGCTGGCTCAGGCGGGCGCCGACGCCGAGGAGAAGCTGACCAGCGCGCGCACGGAGGCGGAGGACACCGTGCGGGAGGCGCGGGCCGAGGCCGACAGCGTGCTCACCTCCGCCAAGCAGGAGGCCGAGCAGCTTCTGGAGTCCGCCGGCTCGGAGGCTGAGCGGACCCTCACGAGCGCTCGCGCCGAGGCCGAGTCCACGCTCGAGTCGGCGCGGCAGCGGGTCGAGTCGCTCGACGAGCACGCGGGCCGGCGCGTCGAATACCTGAGCAACACGCACACCGAGGTCGTGCGGAGGCTGACCGAGATCAGTTCCGTGCTCGGTGACCTCATGCAGACCGAGAGCAAGGCGGGCCCGCTCGTCATCGAGCCGGCTTCCACGCCCGAGCCCGCTCCCCTGGAGCCCGCTGCGCAGGACACCGTCGCTCAGGACACGGTCGCTCTGGACGCTGTCGCCCAGGACACCGTCATCCAGGAGGCCGTCGTCCAGGACGCTGTCGTCGAGGAGCCGGAGCACCTGCCGACTCCGCAGGACGACGTGCGGGTCATCGTCGAGGACAACCCGGCCGAGCGGACGGCGGAGGTCGCCCGCCCCGTCTCCGACGACACGGACGTCGACATCATCGGCCGCCTGTCGGACGTCCGCCGCTGACCGGCGAAACGCCGCTGATCCACAGGCTGCCGACGGACAGGTCCCGATGAGGATGCCCCGGTAAGCAGGTAAGGGCCCCGCCCGATGTGGCGGGGCCCTTTCACGTCCCACGGGCGGAAGCCCCCGCCCCCGATCGGGTCGGGGGCTTCCGCGCTCGCAGCCCCTATGGGGGCCCGGTGCCGGAGCCGCCGAGACGCTGGACCCGGCACCGGGCTGCTCGCGAGCGTCTGCGGCGTACCGCCGGAACGGCCCGCCGCGACGCGATCACGGAGGCGCCGGACCGGCTCGCGGCTCGTGCTCGCCGGCCCTGCTCTCCTGGTCCCGGAGCTGCTCGCGCAGGCCCTCCGGGTCGTCGGCGTCGATGGTCATCGCACACCCGGCATCGCGCTGCGCCGCGCTGAGCGGGTGATGTCGCGTGGCCCACCATCGGCCGGCGTCGCTCCGCCAGATGGTCCACTGCGCGAACTCCCGGGCGATGTCGGCTAGATGCCGGTCAAAGGACATCTGATCATCCCTCCGGGACCCACGCGAGGTTCCATCTCCTTGAAGGGTCCGTCACATCTCTAGAGAAGGCAATGATCGCAAGGGACAGATCAACCTATCGCTTGACATTTCTGCTTGACCTAAGCGTCGAAGTCGTACTGGAGTACGTACGCCGCCGAGTCCAGGACCATCTCGTTGAGCTCGACGGGCACGCCCGTCGCGGTGTAGGCGGTCCGGGTGATCACGATCACCGGAGTGCCGCCGGGCAGGTCGAGCAGCCCGGTCTCGCGCGGTCCCGGCATCCTGGCCCGTACCTCCTCGGTGAAGTGGGTGGGCGGCAGGCCGAGATCGCGCAGCCTCGCGTACACGCCGCCCGGCCCCGTGTCGGGGGACGTGATGGCGCTGCCCTCGACCAGGCGGGCGGGGAAGTAGGACGTGGCGAGCTGCACGGGCCGGGCGTCGACCGAGTAGCGGCGCCGCCGTACCCATACCTCGCCGCTGTCGAGGACGCCCGCGACCTCCTCGGCCGCCCGCTCGCGCGCCACCTCCACCTCGTCCACGGTGAAGGGGCGGCCGCGGGTGTCGGCGTCCCAGATGGTGCGCCCCTGACCCCACTGCTCGCGGGAGAGCCGGCGTGAGCCGTGCCGTCGGATCGGTTTGAACAGTCGCACGTAGACCCCCGAGCCTCGCTTCGGTACCGCCAGCCCCTCGTTGATCAGTACGGCGAGCGCCTGCCTGGCGGTGGCGCGGGCGATCCCGTAGTCGGCCATGAGCGCGTTCTCGCCCGGTAGCCGATCCCCGTCGCGCAGTTCGCCGGACAGAATCCGGGATCGGAGACCGTCGGCGATGCGTCGATAGATCGGAGAATCGTGGGGAACCGGGACTTCAGACACGTTCGACCACCCTCTGTCACCAACCGGGTTTGGCGTCTCCAGAGAACTTGCCCCGTCTTGTCCACGATCGCACAGATACGGGGGATGGTCGCGAGCTTCTTTTGAGCGCATCATGCCTGTGTGATGAAGTCGGCCAGGTTTCAGCGGACCGTTATCGTGGAACGGTCCCAGCCGCTACTCGGCTCGCCCACCAGCGGCGAGTAATCAGCGCGGCGAGCACGGCGCCCGAGGTGTTGACGATCACGTCGTCGATCGACGAGAGCCGGCCCAGCCGCAGGCCGTACTGAAGCGCCTCCACGGTGACCGAGGCGGCGGCCGCGACGGCGGCGACGCGGGCCGTCGAGGCCATCCGCGCGGTGCGTACGGGCAGCAGCGCGCCGAGCGCGGCGAAGACCAGCAGATTGCCTCCCACCTGCACCAACACGGTCTCCCAAGGCGCGTTGACCACGTCGATGAGGTCGCTGAACGGCACGAGGCTGACCCCGGCCGGACCCCCTGCCGGAGTGAGGATCATCCACACCCACGGCGCGGTGCCGACGGCGATGCCGATGTCGGCCAGGGCGGTGCGGACGGGTGCCGGATGGCCGGCTCGGGCGCGGTGACGGGCGAGGAGCAAGATTGCCAGTGCGGCCAGCGGCAGCGCAAAAGTACCAGCAATAATGACGTTTCCCCACAAACCCCACGTCCGAGCCATCGGACCATGATGGCGGCCGTCCAGTGGTACGGGAAGCTGTCCCTCCGGATAGGTACCGGTGGATGCCCGGCCGCACGGGCGGGTGGCTACGAGCGAGTGGGCAGATGCTCGGCGAGGAAGTCGCGCGCGACCCGCCAGGCCCGCGCGGCGGGCTCGGGTTGGTGGAACATCGGCGACTCGCTGTTGTGGAAGGCGTGCCCGGCCTCCTCCTCGACGTGCATGAGCACGTTGTCCTGGCCCGCCGCGGCCTGCTCGACCGCGGCCACCTGGTCACGCGGGATGTACGGGTCACTGCCGCCGAACACCAGCAGCAAGGGCGAGCCGATGCGCTCCATCAGCCCGGCCGCCTCCGGCACCGCCGAGCCGTAGAAGGCCAGCACGGCGCCGAGCTCGGCCTGGGTGGCCAGCAGGTACGCCAGCGAGCCGCCCAGGCAGAACCCGAGCGCCCCGACACCATCGGTCACCTCGGGCAGCTCGCCCAGATGAGCCAGGGTGAGCGCGCAGTCGGCCACGGCCTGCGGGACGTCGAAACGGGCGGCCAGCTCGATCGAGGCGGCCGTGCCCTCGGGAGTGTGCTCGCCGATCCAGTTGGGCTGGAGCCGCCAGAACAGGTCGGGCGCGGCCACGACGTAGCCGAGTGCGGCCAGCTCTTCGGCCACCTTCACGATGTACGGCCCGACGCCGTAGATCTCCTGGATGAGCAGGATGCCGGGGCCCCCGCCGCTGCCGGTGGCGGGGAGCCAGATATGGACGTCGAAGGAGCCGTCGTGGGCCGCGATGCGGTCGATGCGCTTCTGCATGTAGTCAAGGATGGCGATCGGCGGCCGTCCGCGCATGGATGGCGTGGCCTGTCGGCACAGAGTCGGCACAGATCGGGTACGTACGGCATGGCGCCTGAAGCCATCGGAAGAGACGATGTCAGAGACGTTCCTGGTCTACTCCCACCTACGACGATCACGATGAAGCTGGAGCAGCCTGATGCATGACGAATGGTCAGAGGCGGTAGACGCCGGCATCCACGCCGCGGACCGGTTGGCCGAGGCCGGGCGCTTGGGCAAGCCGTGCGCTCCCGTCAGGGACATGATCAGCACCGCCGCCGAGGGCTACGCCGTACAGGAGATCCACACGCGGCGGGCGCTGAACGAGGGGCGGCGGCTGGTCGGCAGGAAGGTCGGCGTCACCAACCCGCTGATGCAGAAGCAGTTCGGGATCGACGAACCCGACTACGGCATGCTTTTCGCGGATATGTCGTACCTCGATGGTCTTCCTGTGCCGGTGGAGCGGTTCCTGCAGCCGCGCGCCGAGGCGGAGGTCGCGCTGGTGCTCGGCCGCGACCTGATCGGCGGGCCTTTCACCGTGGCGGACGTGATCAGGGCGGTGGAGTTCGCGCTGCCCGCCATCGAGATCGCGGACTCGCGCATCGCCGACTGGGACATCACGCTGGCCGACACGATCGCCGACAACGCCTCCGCGGGCGCGTTCGTGCTGGGCAGCACGCCTGCCTCGCTGATGGGCCTGGACCTGCGGCGGGCCGCGATGACGATGACGCGGCGCGGCCAGGAGGTCTCGACCGGCTCGGGCGCCGCCTGCCTGGGCCAGCCGCTCAACGCGGCCGTGTGGCTGGCGGGCCGGCTCGGCCGCACCGACTACCCGCTGCGGGCGGGAGACGTGGTCCTGACCGGCTCGCTCGGGCCCGTGGTGCCGGTCGAGCCGGGCGACGACTTCGAGGCGCACATCGACGGCCTGGGGTCGGTGCGGGCGGTGTTCTCGCCGTGAGGCCGGGCGGGGCGTGCCGGTCGAGACCCACCCGTCGATCGTCGCGATGATCCCCATGCGCGGGCCGGTGCTCGGACTGGTGGTGGTGCTGATCGCCGCGGGCTGTGGTGTCTCGCCCGCGCTGGAGACGGAGCCGGATCCCACGCTCAGGGTCGGCGCGATCATCTCGCAGACCGGGGTCTACGCCACGCTCGGTGACGACATGGAGGCGGCCATGCACCTCTACCTGGAGGCGCATGGTGGCCGGCTGGGCGGCAGACCGGCCGAGCTGATCGTCGCCGACGACGCGGGCAACCCCGAGAAGGGGCAGCAGCAGGCCAGGTCGCTCATCGCGCGCGAGCGGGTGAACGTGATCACCGGCCTGATCTCCTCGCCGGTCGCGGTGTCGGTGGTCAAGGAGGCGGCCGGCACACCGGTGGTGATCGCGAACGCCGGCGCCGACGAGCTGGGCGGGCCCGGCGTCTTCCGGGTGTCGTTCACCAACCACGAACACGGCTACGCGGCGGGCAGGTACGCCGCCGAGCGGTACGGCAAGGCGGGGGTCGTACTGATGGCCTCCGACTATTCGGGGGGCACCGAGACGCTCGACGGCTTCACCCAGGGGTACGGCGTCAAGCCGCTCAAGCGCATCCTCACCCCGTACGGGAAGTCCGAGGACCTGGAGCCCTACCTCAGGCGCATCCCGCCGGACGCCAAGCTCCTGTACGCCTTCTACGCGGGCGGCGAGGCGGTCACCTTCGCCAAGGCGTTCAAGCAGCTCGGCTACGACACCAAGATCGACCTGCTGACCTGCCAGAACCTCACCGACGAAGACGTGCTCGAAGCCATCGGGACCGACGCCGAGGGGATCACCAGCGTCGGCCTCTACTCACCGGCGCTCACCACCCCCGAGAACGCCGCGTTCGTCGCCAGGTGGAAGGCCAAGACGGGCCGGAACCCGTCGGCCGTGGCGCTGCAGAGCTGGGACGCCATGCAGCTCATCGACCGGGCGGCCGGGCTGGGCGGCGACCTGTCCGCGGCGCTCGGCCGGGTGGGCGACCTGGCCAGCCCGCGCGGCACGTTCCGGCTCGACCCTACGACGCATAACCCAGTACAGAACTGGTACGCCCGTAAGTACGAGAATGGCGTAAACCGGGTAATCGCCACGATTCCCCCAGAAAGGAAGTAGCCGCATGCTGGATCGCGACCACTGCCTCGCCCTGGACGCCGAGGATCCGCTGAGGGACTTCCGCGACGAGTTCGTGCTGCCCGAAGGCGTCGTCTACCTCGTGGGCAACTCACTCGGCGCGCTGCCCCGCCGTACCGCCGAACGGGTGCGGCAGGCGGTCGAGGACGAGTGGGGTGGGCAGCTCGTCGGCGGGTGGAACCAGGCGGGGTGGTACGAGCAGCCGCTGACCACGGGTGACCGGCTGGCCCCGCTCATCGGCGCGGGCCCCGGCCAGGTCGTGGTGGGCAACACCACGTCGATCGCCGTCTACCAGACGGTCGCCGCCGCGGCGCGGCTGCGGCCCGACCGGCGGGTGATCGTCTCCGACGTGCGGAACTTCCCCACCGACCACTACATGGTCCAGGGGCTGGCCGGGATGCTGGGCGGCTACGAGGTCCGCGACTTCGCCGAGGGGCGCTTCGACGACGCGGCCGTGGTGCTGCTGTCCGAGGTCGACTACCGCACCGGCGCCCGCCATGACGTGCTGGCGGTGACCGCGCGGGTGCAGGCGGCGGGGGCGCTGATGGTCTGGGACGTGTGCCACAGTGTGGGCGCCATGGAGGTGGACGTCTCGATGGCCGACTTCGCGGTCGGCTGTACGTACAAGTACCTCAACGCGGGTCCCGGCGCGCCCGCGTTCCTCTACGTCAACCCACGCCACCTGGCCGCCGCCGAGAACGTCCTGCCCGGCTGGCACGGCCACGCGGAGCCGTTCGCGTTCGAGCCCGGATTCCGGCCGGCCGAGGGGATCAGGCGGTTCGCGGTCGGCACCCCGCACGTGCTGTCGTTCGCGGCGCTGGAGGCGGCGCTCGACGTGTGGGAGCGGGTGCCGATGCGCCAGGTCCGGGCCAAGAGCGTCGCGCTGACCTCGCTCTTCATCGACCTGGTCGGTGACGCCCTGGAGCTCGCCTCGCCGCGCGAGGCGACCGACCGGGGCAGCCAGGTGAGCCTCTACCACCCCGACGGCTATCCGGTGATGCGCGCGCTCATCGACCGCGGCGTACACGGCGACTTCCGCGCGCCCGACATTCTTCGCTTCGGCTTCGCGCCGCTGTACACGCGGTTCGTGGACGTGTACGACGCCGCCGCCGTCCTGGCCGAGGTGCTGGAGAAGGAGCTCTGGCGGGAGGAGAGGTACGCCCGGCGGCTCGCGGTCACCTGAGCGACCGAGTGCCTCCCTCGCAGGAGGGAGACGGAAGATCGCCTGCGTCGGCGATCCGGGTGGAGCGCGTGATCGACAGGCTTGAGGCAGTTGAACTTCCCGCCTCTCACCTGGAGCTTTCCATGAAGCGCACTTATGTCGCCGGTCTCGTCCTCGCCCTCTCGGTCGCCGCCACCGCACAGGCCGCCACCGCCCACGCCTTGACGGGAACACACGCTGTCGCTCAGGTCGAGGTGCCGCCTGTCAACGCGGCGGCGTTGGCGAAGAGCATCGAGGGCCTGCCCGCCGCCGACGCCACCGCGGCGGACGTGCGGGTGAGCGGCTCGACGGGCTCGTGGCAGGGCGTGTCCGGCGTGACCGACCTGCGGACGAAGCGGCCCGCCAAGGCCGGGGCCAGGTTCCGGGCGGGCAGCGTCACCAAGGTCTTCACCGTGTCGGTGGTGCTCCAGCTCGTCGCCGAGGGCAAGCTGTCCCTCGACGGCACGGTCCAGGAGTACCTGCCCGGCCTGCTGCCGGCCGACTACCCGGCCGTCAAGGTCGGCCAGCTGCTCAACCACACCAGCGGGCTTCCCGCGCCCAAGGTGAGCGATGACTTCGCGGACATCTACGCCACCCGGTTCCAGAAGTGGACGCCCGAGGCGTACGTCGCCAAGGCGGTGGAGAACCCGATCGAGTTCACCCCCGGCACGCAGCAGCACTACCTCAACACCAACACGTTCGTCGCCGGCCTGCTCATCGAGAAGGTCACCGGGCGTTCCTACGAGCACGAGGTGACGACCAGGATCCTGCGGCCCGTCGGCATGACCGACAGCTACCTGCCGGGCACCTCGGTCCGCATCCGCGGCCGGCACAACCAGGGCTACCAGGCAGTGCCGCAGGGCTTCCCCGACGCGATCAAGTACGGCGAGGGCTACGTGGTGAACATGACCGAGTCGAGCGTCACCTCGACCTGGGCCTCGGGCGACCTCATCTCCACGACCGCCGACCTGGAGAAGTTCGTCAAGGCGCTCTTCAGCGGCAGGGTCGTGCCGGCCGCGCAGTTGGAGCCGATGTTCACGGTGCCGCCGGTGAAGGCGTACGGCGGCAAGGGCGATGCCGTCTACACCTCGGGCCTGGCCAGGATGGAGCTGCCCGGCGGCCTCGTGGGGTACGGCAAGACCGGAGCCAGGTGGGGCAGCGCGGCCGGCCTCGGGGCCACCCGCGACCTGAGCCGCACGGTGGTCTACTCGGTCAACTCCACCGACGCCAAGAGCTCCGGCCAGAACCAGCGCGCCCTCGCCATCGCCCTGGCCGCCTTCGCGAAGTGAGCCCGGCTACGATTCGCCGTCCAGCAGCTTGATCGCCCGCTTCGGCGCGATCGTCCGGTAGCTCTCCTCCACCCAGTCGATCAGCACCTCGGTCTCGGGCAGCTCGGCCAGGAACGGCACCGTCACCCACCCGGCCTTGCCCAGCCCGTGGCTGGTGGGCGCGGCCCCTTCGACGGTCAGCGCGTGGCCGCGCGCCTCGGACAGCAGCTTCACGGAGAAGGACGGGTCCCACTTCTCGGTCCGCTCCTCCATACCGAGGAAGATGAACACCTTCTTGTTCACCTTGATGACCGTCTCGCCCCACGGGTGATCCTCGTGGGACTCCGGGAGCCCGAGGGCGAACACCCGCAGTCGCTCTCGTACGTCGTGCCAGTCATCCATGCCTTCGGACGCTATCGAACGCGCCGGAACTCGGCCAGTTTGGCGTCGATCCGATCCCTGATCAGGTCGCGGGCCTCCATGCGCGGCACCCCCGACATGAGCAGCCGGTCATAGTCGGTGTC
Source organism: Nonomuraea sp. NPDC049141 (assembly GCF_040648415.1). Lineage (NCBI taxonomy): Bacteria > Bacillati > Actinomycetota > Actinomycetes > Streptosporangiales > Streptosporangiaceae > Nonomuraea > Nonomuraea sp. NPDC049141. The sequence goes on along the minus strand of NZ_JBEZDR010000005.1, from coordinate 459,726 downwards.
GAGGTGGCGGATCGAGGCCACCACGGCCAGCGTGATCGCGTTCTCGTCGAGCGCCCTGGCCGCCGCCGAGCGCCCGACCCGGCCGCTGCCGCGCTGGCCGGCATGGGCGGCCACCTCCTGGGCCCGCTCGGCCGGGCAGCCGGGGAAGAGCCTGGCGATCTCGGCCGCCATCCGGGCCTGGTAGTCGACGTCCTGGTCCGCCCGGCGCTCCCGGTCGCGCTCACGGCGGCGCAGCCGCACCTCCTCGTCGGCCAGGCACCGCTCCTCCGCCGCCGCCATCGCGTGCTCCTCGACCAGCAGCCCCTGGCGCTGGTAGACCTTGCGCCGCCGGTTGAACTGGACGACCACCGCCGACAGGCCGCTCTCCTGCTTCGCCCGGCGGCTGAGCGCCGCGTTGCCCGCCGGCAGGAAGACCAGGTGGTCCATGTCGGCACAGGTCAGGCAGTGAGACACGTCCTCTTCCATGATCAGGTAAGGACCGGTGTCGCCGCAGGTCGCGCACGTCCAGGCGTTGAGCGGGGCCACCACCACCAGGTCGGGTGCCTTGCTCTGCCGCTCGGTGAGCTGGCGCACCCGGGCCTCGCTGAGGTCGGGGGACAGCCAGTGGACGCGGAACGCCTCCTGCGCGTGGCCGGCGGTGAAGCGCAGCTCGCGGCGGTCGCGGCTGCCGGAGACATAGGGGGTCTCCACCGGCCGCAGCCCCTTGGCGGTCGCCCAGTCCTTCAGCAGCGCGGCGGCCGTGAGCAGCCGGTCGTCGTCGACGGGCGCGAGCTCGGCCAGCGTGGCGGCGCGGCCCTGCCGCCAGGTGTCGACGTGCCGCGAGTGCACCCAGCGCAGGCCGGTCACCACGTCGATGAACGTCACGTACTTGCGGTGGGCCAGCGCGATCTCGGCGGCGTCCGCGACCCTGCGGGCCAGATTCGGCTTGCTCATCGCCCCAGTCTCTCGCGCCTTTGCCGGGAGATGACGCGGTCGGACGCATTCCTTGCGCCGGGCGCGGTAAGTAATCCGGCTGATCAGGATATTGGGGGAATCGTGCGCCTGCTCTGGCTTGCCGTGCTCGGGCTCCTCACCGCATGTGACCTGACCGGACAGGACCGGCTGCCGGTCGTGACGGGCGCCTTCGGCGATCGGCCGGTCATCACGATCCCGGACGGCGAGCCGGATCGCGTGCCCCGGGTGACGGTGCTGTCGACGGGCAGCGGGCGGCGGACCATGCCGGGTGACGTGGTGCTGGCGGACGTCGAGGTCCGCGGGTGGCCGGGCAACCGGCCGTACGCGACCACGTACGACACCCAGCGCCCGGCCAAGGTCGTCCTCGACGGCCGGCACGCACCGGACTCCTGGCGCGAGGCGCTCATCGGCCGGCCGGCGGGCAGCCGGGTCATGCTCGTCGCCCCCGCTGCCCAGGCGTATGGCCCAGGGCTGCCGCTAGGCGGCTCCCGCCCGGCTCGGGCGGATGGCTCGGGGCCGCCGCTTGGCGGGGCTCGCCCGGCCCAGGCGTACGGCTCAGGGCCGCCGCTCGGCGGGGCTCGTCCGGCCGAGACGCTGGTGCTGGTCTTCGACGTCCTCGGCGGCTATCCGCCGGACGCCCGTGTCGTCGGGCGGCCGTTGCCGGACGTGCCCGAGGACCGCTCGCCCCGCGTCCTCATCGGCGGCTCCGGCCCTCCGGTGCGGGCGGGATCCAAGGTCATCGTCCAGTACGTCACGGCGGAGTGGCCGGGCCGCCGGGTCGTGGACTCGTCGTACCGCCGCGGCGGCCCCAGCGCCTTCACCCTCGGGCCGCGGGCGGCGCCGCCCGGCTGGGTGGCGGGTCTCGCCGGCCAGCGCGTGGGCGCCCGGGTGGCCTTCCCCGCCGGGGCGGGCCGGTCCCTGCTGTACGTCGTCGACATCGTGGACGTGCTCTGACCAACGAGAAACGGCCCTGACACCGGAGGGTGGTGTCAGGGCCGCGCACTTCAGCTGAGGGGGATCAGCCGCAGTGCTCGGGGGGGCTCGTGTAGCTCGACGAGCCGACGGAGCCGCCCCACGTCACGCACTTGTCCTCCGCGGCCGCCCTGACGGGACCCGCGTAGTAAGTGAAGCTGCCCGAGTCGGTGACCTTCGCCTTGCCGGCCACCTGGAGGAACGCGCTGGTCGCGCTGGCCTTGCCGAGCGACGTCTTCTTCAGCGTGGCGACGCAGTTGTTGGCGTTGGCGCTGTTGTAGAGCAGGTAGACCGTGCCCGCGGTGCCGAGGGCCTGCGAGTCGATCACCTTGTAGCCGTCGCCGCAGACCTTCTCGGCGGTGTACGGGTTGGTGCCGCCGCCACCGGAGCCGCCGCCCACGTAGCTCATGTACTTGGTCCAGTCCCAGTGCGACCCGGGGTCGGTGTGGTCGGAGCCGGGCACCTCGACGTGGCCGATGATGTGGCTGCGGTCCTTCGGAATGCCGTACCGGTCGGCGATGTTCTTGGTCAGCGCCGCCGACGAGCGGTACATCTGGTCGGTGAACCACGAGGCGTCGTTGATGAAGCCCTCGTGCTCGATGCCGATCGAGCGGTGGTTGTAGGAGCTGACGCCCGCGTGGAAGGCGCGGTTCTTCTCACGCACCATCTGCGTGATCTGCCCGTCGGACGAGCGCACCACGTAGTGGGCCGACACCTTGGCCGCGGAGTTCTGGAACCACGAGATCGTGCCCGCGTACGAGCCCTGGGTCACGTGGATGATGATCCGGTCGATCTTCTCGTCGGTCGGCCGGTTGGACACGGCGTAGTTCGACGAGCTGGCGGCGGCCCACAGGGCGCCGGGGTAGTCGGTGGTCGCCGCGAGCGTGCGCGGGTCCGAGTTGTACTTGCCGCGGTCCGGGTCCACGACCTTCGCGGCGGCCTTCACGCCCGCGGTGTTGACGCCGGCGGCCAGCACCTCGTAGACGGCGTCGGCGTAGACCCGCGCGGTGGTCTCGTTGGCCGCGCCACCGTACGCGGCCACCGCCTCGTACCACTTGGCGGGGTCCTTGCGCTCGGTCGCGGTCAGGCCGAGCTTGTCGGCCTTGGCGCGCAGCACGGCGGCGCCGCCGAGCACGTTGGACGCGTCGTCGGTCTTGAGCTTCGCCGCGGTCAGGGAGGTGATCTTGGCCGCGTCCTCCAGGGTGTGCGAGGAGGGGTTGCTGACCAGGTGCATCACGCCGAAGCCGTTCATGGCGCTGGGCTGGCCGTCGTGGTCGTCGAGGTGCGTCTCGGCGTAGCCGAGCGCGACCAGCAGGTCACGCGGCACCTCGTAGGTCGAGGCGGCCTTGTCGAAGGCGGCCGGGAGGGGGGCGGCGGTCGCCTGCGCGGCGCCAGCCAGGGCGGCCTGCTGGGCGCCCACGATGAGCACCCCGGCCACCAAAAGCTTCTTCATCATCATGACCCGCAATGTTCGGAGGGAGTGTCGTACACGCTGGAGCCGGTCACCGGGCCCGCGTTCACAGAGAAGCTGTTCAAATGGGCATAGCCGGTGGCGTAGCCGCCACCATGGTCGATCTTCACAAGGTTGCCGAAGCCCCTGGTTCGCCGCGGCGACGACGCTGTCCCGAGGCCGAACAACAGTGCGTCGCCCGCGACTGCGAGCCCACTGAGCTTCATGAGGTGAACCTTTCAGATGTGATCTGTGGGACCAGGGTGTGCATTCGGCGCACAAGAATCGTCCAGAACCGATACAAAAGGTGGTCAGGCCTCCAAAGAGGAGCTGATGCGGTCATGTCGGTCACCTTTCATGTACTTGGGCCGTTGGAAGTCCGATCGTCGGGACGGTCCGTCCGGATCTCCGGTAAGAAGCCGAAGATCCTGCTAGCCACGTTGTTGCTGGACACAGGCCGGATCGTCGGCGCCGACCAGCTGGTCGAGGTGCTCTGGCCCGACCGGCCGCCACGCTCCGCACAGGCGAACTTACGCACGTATGTCAGCTCACTGCGGACGGACCTCGGCGCCGAGCACTTACGCGGCGACGGTTCCGGCTACGCCATTGACGTGCCCGACGGAGCGCTGGACCTGTTGACGTTCGAGGAACTGGTCGCGCAGGCCCGCTTCGCCGACGCGCTCGCGCTCTGGCGCGGCGCGCCGCTGGCCGACCTGCCGGGCAGCCCGTTCTGGGATCGCCGCCTCGAACCGCTCAACGAGGTGCGCTTACGCGCCGCCGAGGAGCTGATCGGCCAGCGGATCGAGTGCGGTGACCACGCCGGGGCGATCACCCAGTTACGCGGGCTGCTGGTGGAGCACCCCTACCGCGAAGACCTGTGGAGCCGCCTCGTCCTGGCGCTGAACCGGGCCGGTAGGAAGGCCGAGGCGCTGCGGGCCTACGCCACGATCCGGGCCCAGCTCGTCGACGAGCTCGGCGTGGAGCCGGGCGCCGACCTGCGCCGCGCCCACGAGTCGATCCTGGCCGACGAGGCCCCGCCGGCCGCGCCCCGGCAGCTCCCGCCGCACCTGCCCGACTTCACCGGCCGGGCCGACGAGCTGGCCCTGCTGGCCAAGCCGTTCTCCATCGCGGTCATCTCCGGTTCGCCGGGGGCGGGGAAGTCGGCGCTGGCCGTACACGCCGCCCATGCCCTGCGGGACGACTTCCCCGGTGGGCAGCTCTACCTCGATCTCGACGGCAGGGAGCCGGCTGACCTGCTGGCGGAGGCGCTGCGGGCGCTCGGCGTCGAGACGGCGCCGCCGACGATCCACGAGCGGTCCGCGTTGTTCCGGTCGATGCTCGCCGAGCAGCCGATGCTCGTGCTGCTCGACGACGCGCTCGACGCGGCCCAGATACGACCGCTGCTGCCCGGGAACGACAGCGCCGTCATCGTGACCAGCCGGCGCCGGATCACGGAGTTACCCGGCGCGGTCCAGGTCGACCTCGGCGAGCTGTCCGCATGCGACGCGCTGACGCTGCTCGGCCGGATCATCGGTACGGACCGGGTGTCCCGCGAGCATGACGCGGCCCTGGCGATCGTGGAGGCGTGCGGACGTCTGCCGGTGGCCGTGCGGAGCGCCGGGTCGCGGCTGGCCGGCCGGCCGGGCTGGTCGCTCTCGGTGCTCAGGGAGCGGCTGGAGGACGACCGGCTGAGCGAGCTGAAAGAAGTCCGGGTCTGCTTCGACCGCAGTTACCGCCACCTGCCCGACGAAGCCGCCCGTACGCTGGGCACTCTCGGCCTCCTGGGCGCCCTGGCCCAGCCCGGCTGGGTGGTCGACGCCGCACTCGGCAGGCACCGCGCCGACGACGTCACCGACCTGCTGGTGGACGTCAACCTGCTGGAGCTGGTCGGCACGGACCCGGTGGGCCAGCCGCGTTACCGGGTGCCGGAGCTGATCCGCCGCCACGCGCTCGAACGCGGCTCCGACCGTACCGGCCTGACCAGGGTGCTGGCCGCCTGGACCGCGACCACCGAGCACGCCATGGCCCGCCTGCCCACCACCGTCTTCAGCCTCACCGCCGCCCGGGCCCCGCGCTGGCGGCTGCCCGAGCAGACGCTCGACCGCCTGACCTCGGACCCGCTGGGGTGGTTCGAGGCCGAGCACGAGACGCTGGTCGGCGCCGTGAGCGTGGCGGCTGAGATGGGACTGGCCGAGTCCGCCTGGGGACTGGCCGCCGCGATGGTCCCCTACTTGGACCTGCACTGCCATCTCGACACATGGGAGCGTACCCACACCGTCGCTCTCGGTGCTGCCCGCGCCTCGGGCGACACGTACGGCGAGGCCGCCATGCTGCGTGGCCTGGCCCAGGTCTCCCTCTACCAGGACCGCTACGAGGAGTCCATCGACGGCTTCACCCGATCCCGCCGGCTGTTCCACGAGCTGGGCGATCTGCGGGCGGAGGCGACCTCGATCTGCGGGCTCGGCGCGGTGAGCCAGTTCCGGGGCAGGCACGCCCAGTCGCTCGGGCACTTCAAGCGCGCCCTGGCCATGTTCCTGGCGGCGGACGACCCGCACGGCGAGGCGTTCGCCAGGCAGGCCATCGGCCGGGTCTGCCTCAAGTCGGGCGACCTGGCCCTGGCGTCGGAATCGCTGGGCCAGGCCATGCGGCTGGCGCAGGAGCTCGGCGACGCCCACCGTGAGGGCTGCGTCTGCCTGCAGATGGGCAATCTGCACAAGGCCATGTCCTTCCACCGGCACGCGCTCGACATCTTCGAGTCACTCGGGGACAGGCACTGCGGCGCGTACGCCCTCCAGAGCCTCGCTGGACTGCAGGCGGCCCGCGGGGAGTGGGCGCCGGCCTCCGCCGGGCTGGAGCGGTCGCTGGAGATCTTCCAGGCCCTCGGAGACCGGAGCGGGGAGGTGTCGAGCACGCAGATGCTGGGCGAGGTGCACCACTCGGCCGGGCGCACCGGGCTGGCCCTGGACTATCTCAACCACGCCAACGTGCTGCGACGCAGCCTGCCGGCCTAGGACTGAGGGCTGATTCCCGGTCTGAGAGCGCGGGGTTAGATCCGCGTGTCCAGGTCCGCGCGGATCACGGCGTACATCACGCCGTCATGCCACTCGCCCGCGCGGAAGCCGACTCCGCGCAGGACGCCCTCCCGGGTGAACCCGGCCTTCTCCAGCGCCCGCTGCTCGCCCAGGTTGCTGATCTCGGTCGTCGCCTGGACCCGGTTGACCGGCGAATGGTCGAAAAGGTAGCGCACCAGGAGCCGCTGGGCCCGCGTGCCGTTGCCCTTGCCGCGGAACTCGGGCGCCACGATGATCCCCATCTCCCAGCAGTAGGCGACCCTGGAGGTCAGCTGCTTGCTCCAGGTCACCAGGCCCACACGGTCGTCGCCATCGGCGACCAGCAGCAGGCCGCCATCGTCGTGGAGCATCCCGTTCTCCTCCCACCGCCTGCGCATGCCGTGGGGGTCCTGAAAGCCGTACCACTGATGGAGGCCCGTGCTCTCCGGATCGCTGATCAGCCGGTTGAGAAAGGGAAGATCGTCCTCAGCGGCGGGACGAAGCTTGATCGTCATGATCCAGACACTATGCGACGGACAAATCGCTTGAGGCGTGATCGCTGTGGCACTTCAGACAGTGCCTCCAGCGACTCCGCCGCGGTCGGGCGCTTGGCGGGAGAGTGGTCGAGCATCCGGCGCACCACGTCGGGAACGGCGGGCCCCTGGGTGTCGGCGCTGGTCGGCAGCTCACCGGAGAGCAACTGGTAGGCGATCACCCCGGCCGCGTAGACGTCGGAGGCGGTCGTCATCCTGTCGGGCCGCTCATGGCACTCGGGGGCCACGTAGTGGGCGTCGAGCACGTTGCCCAGCTCGTGGGCGACCGTGTAGTTGCGCGCTCCGGGCTTGGCGTAGTCGAACCCGGTCAGCACCGCGTGCCCGTCGGTCACCAGCACGCACGCCGGGCTCAACGCCCGGTGGATGACGCCGTTGGCGTGCGCGTGGGCCAGTCCGCGCAGCAGGTCCTGGATCACGCCGAGCCGCACGCCGGTGCCCAGGCGCCGGTGCAGCGCCTCGCCGTGCACGTCGTCGAGCACCAGCACGAACCGGCTCTCGTCGTCGATGGCGAAGAAGTCGCGCGAGCGCACCACGCACGGGTGCGGCGGGATGCGGGCCAGCGACTGGTAGGCGTTGGCGATCCGCTGCCGCTCGGCCGCCCGCGACGCCTGGTCGGCCAGCGGGTCGGCCTGGTAGACCCGGAGCAGCACGGTCTCGCTGCCCGGCAGCGTGACGTTGAAGGCCCGGTATTCGGTCACCTTCGCGTCGCCGCCGAGCTGCTCCTCGACCTCCCAGTTGCCGAACCTGGGCGGCGCGGTGCTCCGGCGTACCGTCTGGTTGAGGGCGTCGAGTATCGCGGTGAGGTACGGCTTGATGCGGGGGCTGCACCCGCGCCTGACCCGCGAGACGTCGCTCAGCGTGGCGAGCAGCCCGTCCAGGGTGGTGACGTTGACCGCGTCGCGCCCGGCCGGGTCGACCAGCTCGGCGTCGGGCGAGGTGAGGACCACGAGGCTGTCGACGTAGACGCGCTCCAGCTGCGTGTTCTTGGAGACCAGCAGCCCCTTCAGCGCCTTCGCGATGCCCCGCAGCTTCGTCGCGGGAGAGCCGAACGCCTCCCTGCGCGGCGGGAACCAGCGCGTCCCCGACACCTCGATCCGGCCGCGGGTGCCCTTGACGTCGACGACGACCAGCGAGTGGCCGGTCAGGACGAGCAGATCCACCTCGAAGACGTCGTCGCCGCGCGGCAGCTCGACGTTGTGCAGCAACAGCCAGTCGGCGGGCGCGTGGTCGCGCAGGTAGGAGATCACCCGACGCTCGGCGTCGTTGACCGGATGCCCGCCACCGACGATCTCTGCCATGGGCCAATCCTCCCACGTAACGCGTTGACAACCGCGCTGACGGCCTTCCGGCTCAGCGGGCGTGGCCAGGATGACGCCGGAGCCGCCCTCCGGCACGACCGCGACCAGCCAAAATTCGCGGACGGAACCCAAGCCCGGGGTGATCCTTGCTCAACCGGCTCGTTCGATCTGCCAATCATTCTCGATGCCTGGATAAATGAAACTCAGTTGACCGTGTACGGCGCACGTATATATGCCCTTCACCGGCGGGTGGCCGTGGAAAGTCGAATGCCAAGAAAATCAGATGCCCCCTTGACCCCGGCCAGGCGTTCTTGGGTTGCGATATCGACGGGCTGCCACGATGGTTATTGGCGGCACCTCACAGCCCTGCACAAACGACTAAGGCGCCGGGAATTCCGCGCCCATCAAACGGAGGAAAACAATCATGATCCGTCGTATTCTCGCCGGTGCAGCCATCGCGAGCGTCGCTTTCGGCTTCTGCGTCTCCGCGGCCTCGGCCGACGTCGACCCCACCCCCGGCAACAGCGGTCAGTCCGTCATGGGCCAGGCCACCCTCCTCGACGACATCACCGCGCTGAACGACTCGGCCAAGTACACGAACATCCCGGCCACCGCGAACATCCCGGCCACCGCGAACGTGGGGGACGTCAACCTCAACCTGCTGAACAACCACTGACGTCGCCCGCCGGACCGACGTCCGTGCGATCCGCATGAACCAGCTCCGTGGACACTCGCGAGGCCACGGAATCCGCTCGGATGCGCACCGAGCCGGAACGCCGAGCGGCCCGGGTCGCGATCACGACCCGGGCCGCGAGGTGCTCACTTCACACCATCGCCCACTCTTGGGGATAAAACGCCCTTTAGTCGTGCGAGGCAAAAGGCGCTTGATTCATCGGCGCCGACAATTGGCGACGCGATCATTGCGCACCCGCTTGGCAGCGCCTTTCTCGCCGATTATCGCGTGAACAAGTCGATCAAACTCCCGATGCGTACCCCCGCCTCGGCGGGGTGCCGGAATCCCTCGTCGGCTCCGATGCTGTAATGATTACGCCGGCCCACCCGGACACGGGTGAGATAGCCGGCCGCTTCCAGATCGGCCACGATGCCCTGGGCCGTCCGCTCGGTGATCCCCGCGGTGACGGCCACGTCCCGCAGTCGCTGGCGCGGATCTCTGGCCAGCTCCAGCAGCACCCGCGCGTGGTTGGTGAGGAACGTCCAGCGGGCGGCGGGGGAGGACTCGGGGCGGTTCATGACTTCACTGTAATACGCCTATTTTTTCGTGAATATCAGATGATGAAACATATTTCGTGTAATGTGAGACCGGGTTCCTGTCACATGCGGTGACGGTCATGACAAACCCCCAAGCGTGAGGTCTGATTGGGGGTGCGATGACAGCGAACGGCGAGACGGCCGACACGACGGAGCGCCTGCTGTACGAGGACGGCCAGCTGCGGGTCTTCCTGCGAGCCAGGTGCGAGGTTCCGGCGTTGGCACTCCGCGGTGAGATCGACATCACCAACAGCTGGGCCCTCGCCCAGACCCTGGCCAAAGCCCGCGAGAGCGGCGGCACGCACATCGTGGTCGACACGAGCGAGCTCACCTTCATCGACCTGTCGGGCCTGCGTGTGCTGGCCCTGCCCACACTCGACCCCGGCGAGCGCTGGATCCAGCTGCGCAACCTCACACCCTTCCAACAGCGGCTCCTGAGCCTGCTGGGCTGGTACTGACGCCGGGTCAGACGATCATCGCCGCCGAGGTGCCCAGGCCCCTCGGCCCGCCCAGCCGCCACTCGGGCGGCCGGTGGTGGCGGCGCACCGACACCTCGTCGTAGCGGCGGCAGCCGCGATGCCAGGCGAGGATGCCCGACATCCAGTTGCGCAGCTCCTCCACGTAGCCGTTCAGAGCCGTGCGCGTCTCCTCGTCCAGGCCGTAGTCGTCGCACATGACCGGGAACTCGTGCGCGAAGACGTGCTCGAACTCCTTCATCCGGGACGTCATCAGGTCGGTGACGACGTCGAGCGCCGCCGGGTAGTCACAGCCGAAGAACTTCTGGACGACCAGCACGCAGTTGTGCACCTCGCCCTCGAACTCGATCTCCTTCTGGTACGAGAAGACGTCGTTGACCAGGGTGGCGTAGTCAGAGGCCGCGTGCTCCAGCGAGATCATCGGCCCGGCCCGGTAGACCTCTTCCGGGATCGCCTTCTCGCGGGCCAGGCGGCACAGGCTCATGGTCAGGTCGGAGCCGAAGGTCAGCCGCCGCATCTCGATGTAGTCGATGGGATCGGGCACGCGGTTCAGCAGCTGGTTGTCCAGCTCCCAGAGCCAGGAGGCGCACATGCTCTCGATGGTCAGGCGGAACTTGCGGCGCGCGTTCATGCTCATCTCCCCCGTCGTACGGGCCCACAGACCGGACAGACCGCGCTCCAGGGCGGTCATCGGCGACGGAGGGGCCGAGCCGTCGAGCGGCATGAAGGCGCCGAACCGGTCGACGGTGGCCCGGGCGGCGGCCAGGTTGCGGGTCCTGCCGAAGACGATGGGGAAGTAGTCGTCACCGTAGGTCCCCCAGGCCAGCCAGGCCGAGGCCAGATCCAGCTCCTCCGGCGTGCCGTCGGGATGGAGCCCGGAGGCGCACAGCGGGAGGTCGTAGTCGACCAGCTTCTCCTCATCCCAGACGGCCGAGCCGGTGACGCCCGGCTGCGCTTCGAGTATCCCCATCTCGTGCGCCCAGACGACCAGGTTCCGGCGGGCGGCCTCCAGGTGGGGCGAGCTCCTGGCCTCGAAGGGCATGTAGAGGTCGGGGATCCGCGACGGGCCGACCGGCGTGCAGGGCACGTACGTGTAGTTGCGGATCCGCTTCGCGCCCAGCAGGTCGATGATCGACGTCGTGCCCAGCGGCCGGCGGGTCGCGCGGTCGTTCATGTAGCGGCTGGAGCGCAGGTGCCACTCGTGGCCGCCCGACTGCCAGTCCTGCAGCCCCTTGACGTAGGCCAGCACGCCCGCGCAGGAGAGCGGGTCCAGTCCCTGCTCGACGAAGAGCGGGCCGAGCTCGGTGAACACCGTGTGCTCGAACTGCTGCAGCCGCGAGGTGAGCAGGTCGTTGACGGTGTCGGCGGCCTCCTGCGTGCCGCAGCCGAGGAACTTCTCCAGCACGAGCACGCAGTTGCTGAGCTCGCCCTCGTCCTGGATCTCCCGCTGGTAGGAGAACAGGTCGTTACGCAGGTGCACCCCGTCGGCGAAGGTGTCGCGCAGCACCCGCATCGGCCGGGAGCCGGCGATGCGCGCCGGGACCTCGGCTCCCACGGCGTGCTCGACCAGCCCGGCCGACCACGGCGCCCCGCCGACCTTGCGCCGCATCTCGATGTACTCGATGGGATTGGGCACCCGGCCCGCGTTGATGTTGGACAGCTCCCAGAGCGACTCGTTCAGCAGGTTCCTGGTGCTCTCGGCGAAGCGCGCCCGCCAGTCGAGCGACCTGGCGGGGACCGTACGGGCCCACAGGTCGGCCAGCCCCGCCTCGACCGGATTGGTCGGCTCCGGCGTCGCGCACGACAGGTCCATCGGCATGAAGGCGGGTAGCCGGTCCAGGTACTGCTTGCCGCCCACGCGGTCGTGGCCGCGCTTGAAGGTCTCCAGGAAGTGGTCGTCGAAGAAGAAGACCCAGACGTACCAGTCGGTGATCAGCGAGAGCTGGGGGCCGTCGCAGTCGGGATGGGTGTTGCCGCACAGCAGCGCGTAGTCGTGGGCGTCGAGGTCGGCCTGCTCCCAGACGCCCGAGCCCTCCAGCATGCCCATGCCGCGCGCCCACTGCCTGGAGTGCGCGCGTGCCTCCTCGACGTGCGGGTTGAGCCGGGCCGGATAAGGCACATAGAAGTCCGGCAACTCGAACGGCTGCGCCATGGATCGGCTCATGAGCCCATCACCTCGGCGTTCTCGAGCAGGCCGAGCGCGTCGGGCACCAGGACCGCGGCCGAGTAGTAGGCACTGACCAGGTAGGACATGATCCCCTTCTCGTCGATGCCGGACAGGCGGACGCTGAGCCCCGGCTGGTACTCGTCCGGGATGCCGGTCTGGTGCAGGCCGATGACGCCAGAGTCCTCCTCGCCGGTCCTGAACGCGAAGATCGAGCTGGTGCCCTGCCGGCTGATCGGGATCTTGTCGCAGGGCAGGATCGGCACGCCACGCCAGGCCGTCAGCCTGCTGCCGTCGAGCTGGACGGTGTCCGGGTAGACGCCTCTCGCGGTGCACTGCCGGCCGAAGGCGGCGATGGCGCGGGGATGGGCCAGGTAATAACGGGTCTTCTTCCGGCGGCTGAGCAGTTCGTCGAGATCGTCGGGGGTAGGCGGTCCGCCGCGCGTGGAGACCCGCTGCCGGGGATCGACGTTGTGCAGCAGCCCGAAGTCCCGGTTGGTGATCAGCTCGTGTTCCTGGCGTTCGCGTAGTGCCTCGACGGTCAGCCGGAGCTGCTGGTCGAGCTGGTTCATCGGCTGGTTGTACAGGTCGGAGACCCTGCTGTGCACCCGCAGGATGGTCTGGGCCACGCTCAGCTCGTACTCGCGGGGGCTGAGCTCGTAGTCGACGAACGTGCCAGGGAGCACAGGCTCGCCGCGGTGGCCGGCGGCCAGCTCGATCGCGGCCTCGCCGTACTTGTTCTGCGGCCGGGCCCGCCGGCGCAGATGGGACTCGACCTGCGCACGGAAGGCCGGCGAGAATTCCATGACCGCGCGGAAAGCCGCTCTGGGCAGGACCAGCACCGTGCAGGCGGTGCCGGCCCTGAGCGTGTACGTCCACCGGTTCTCCGGTCCGGGTAGGTCGTTGCCCGTGTGGTCGCCGTCGGCCAGCGTCTCCCGCACGACGCTGGTGCCGTACGGGCCGCTCTGGAGCTTGTCGGCCTTGCCGTGCGCGATGAGCAGGAGGTCGGCCACCGGGCTGCCCTCCCGCACGATCGTCTCGCCCCGTGTGTACTCCCGCTGCTCGAACAGCCCCGCCAGCCTGGCGAGCAGCGGGCCGTCGGCAAAACCCTGCAGAAACGGCAGCTCCGTCAGGCTTGGCGGAAACACCTGATACTCCGCACCCGCGCTGATGAAGCCGACCTGGCCGCCGCCGAGCCGGTAGGTGAGCCGGCGGTTCACCCGGTAGGTGCCGGCGGCGGTCTGTACCCACGGAAGCGCCCGCAGCAGCCAGCGTGACGAGATCTCCCGCATCTGCGGAGCAGTCTTGGTCGTGGTGGCGAGCCGGCGTGCCGCCTCCGTGTCCAGGCTCTGCCTTGAGTCCCGCTGGTCCAATTCCGTCAACCGAAACACCGCCAATCATGAGGCCGGGCGAACCGATCCGCTCTCAGCTGCCGAGCGCGACGTCTTCGAGGATGCCGAGCGCGTCAGGCACCAGCACGGCCGCGGAATAGTAGGCGCTGACCAGGTAGGAAATGACGGCTTGCTCATTGATACTCATGAATCGCACCGACAGGCTGGGCTGGTACTCGTCCGGGATGCCGGTCTGGTGCAGGCCGACGACGCCCTGGTTCGCCTGCCCGGTGCGCATGAGCAGGATGGAGGTCGTCCGGGCGCCGGTGATCGGGATCTTGTTGCACGGGAAGATCGGCACACCGCGCCAGGCCGGGATGCGGTGCCCGTTCACCTCGCTGGCCTGCGGATAGATGCCACGCTTGCTGCACTCCCTGCCGATGGCCGCGATGGCCTGCGGGTGCGCGAGGAAGAAGGCGGGCTCCTTCCAGACGGTGGCCAGCAGGTCGTCGAGATCGTCGGGCGTGGGCGCGCCGTCGCGGGTGCGGATGCGCTGGCTGAGGTCGGCGTTGTGCAGCAGCCCGAACTCGCGGCTGTTGATCAGCTCGTGTTCCTGGCGTTCGCGTAGTGCCTCGACGGTCAGCCGGAGCTGCTGGTCGAGCTGGTTCATCGGCTGGTTGTACAGGTCGGAGACCCTGCTGTGCACCCGCAGGATGGTCTGGGCCACGCTCAGCTCGTACTCGCGGGGGCTGAGCTCGTAGTCGACGAACGTGCCGGGGAGCACGGGCTCGCCGTTGTGGCCGGCGGCCAGCTCGATGGCGGCCTCGCCATAGTCGTTCTGGGCCAGCCCTTCAGCGGCCCGCGTGCTCTGCAGGTGGGCGCGGAGCGCGGGAGACCGGTCGAGGACCGTCTGCAGGTCCCGCTGTGACAGCGTGAGTACGGTGCAGGCGGTCTTGGCCTTCGCGGTGAACTTCCACTGGCCCGGCTCGCCCAGCAGCTCCTCGCCGAAATGGTCGCCGTCGGCCAGCACACCGAGGGCCTGGTCGTCGTCGTACGCGCCGTGGCCGATCTTGACCACCCGGCCATGGGCGATCAGGATCAGCTGGTCGAGGGGGGTGCCCTCGCGGACGATCTCCTCGCCGGCCTCGCACTCGCGCTGGCTGAACCGGTCGGCGAGAGCCTGGAGGACCTCGCTGTCGTCGAAGCCGTGCAACTGGCGCAGCTCGGTGAGCTCCGCGGCGATGACATGGACGTCCGCGCCGCTGGTGGTGAACGTGATGCGACCGTCTCCCAGCGTGTAGGTCAGCCGGCGGTTGACACGGAAGACGCCACCGGAGGTCTGCACCCAGGGCAACAGCTTGAGCAGCCAGCGGGAGGTGATCTCCTGCATCTGCGGGGCGGTCTTCGTGGTCGTCGCCAGGTTCTTGGCGGCATCGGTGCTGAGGCTGAGCTGCTGGCCGTTGGCCTCGGTCGACTCGGTTGTTTCGGTCATGGTGCACCACCAATCTTCAGGGGTTTGCTAGCCGGGGTGTCGAGCGGCTCGGAGTTCGTGCGGGAGGGAGAACGTGAGGGTCTCTTCGGTCAGCGTCACCGGCTCCACGTCGGCGTAGCCGCGGGTGGCGAGCCAGTCCAGCAGCTCGGTGACCAGCCCTTCCGGGACCGACGCGCCCGAGGTGACGCCGACGGTCTCGACGCCGTCGAGCCACCGCTCGTCGGCGTCGCCGGACCGGTCGACCAGGTGGGCCGCCCGCGCGCCCGCGCTCAGGGCCACCTCGACGAGACGCCGCGAGTTGGAGGAGTTGGCGGAGCCGACGACGACGACCAGGTCGCACTTGGCGGCGATCCTGGTGATCGCCTCCTGGCGGTTCTGGCTGGCGTAACAGATGTCGTCGCTCGGCGGGTCGATGAGCTGGGGGAAGCGCTCGCGCAGCCGGGCGACGGCCGCCATGGTCTCCTCGACCGCCAGCGTGGTCTGCGACAGCCAGCTCATCCTGGCCGAGCCGCCGGTCGTCAGCTCGTCGAGCCGGTCCGGGTCGACCACGTGGATGTGGTCGGGCGCCTCGCCGACGGTGCCCTCCACCTCCTCGTGCTCGGCGTGGCCGATGAGCACGATCTCGTAGCCCGTGCCGGCCAGCCGTGCGGCCTCCTTGTGCACCTTGGTGACCAGCGGGCAGGTCGCGTCGATCGTGCGCAGACCGCGACGGTCCGCCTCCCCTTTGACCGCGGGCGAGACGCCGTGCGCCGAGAAGACGACCAGCGCGCCCTCCGGGACCTCGTCGAGCTCGTCGACGAAGATCGCGCCGCGACCGGTGAGGTCGTCGACCACCTGGGTGTTGTGCACGATCTGTTTGCGCACGTAGACGGGCCGGCCATAGCGTCTGAGGGCCTCCTCGACGGTGAGGATGGCACGTTCCACACCCGCGCAGTAGCCGCGCGGAGCCGCCAGAAGAACTCGTCCCATGATCTTCGCCCCTACCGGTCCCGGTGTGCGAGCTGGTCGGCCAGTACGGTCAGCGCCTCGCGCGCCTCGGAAGTGATCGGTGCCGCGTCGAGCGCCTTGGCGGCCTCGCGCACCCGCTGGTCGATCATGTCCTCGACCTCGGCCACCGCGCCGGTGGCGAGCAGGATCCCGCGTAGCTCGTCCGCCTGCTCCTCGGTCAGCTCCTGGTTGCCGTGCCAGCTGCGCAGGTACGCGAGCTGCGCGGGCGTCGCCCGGTGTACGGCATGCGCGAACAGGACCGTGTGCTTGCCCTCGCGCAGGTCGTCGAGGGCCGACTTGCCGGTGTCGGACGAGGAGCCGAACGTGCCGAGCACGTCGTCGCGGAGCTGGAACGCCTCGCCGAGCGGCAGGCCGAAGCTCGAGTAAGCGTCGAGCAGCGCGGGACCCGCCCCGGCCAGGGCCCCGCCGATCTGCAAGGGACGCTCGACGGTGTACTTGGCCGTCTTGTAGCGGATCACCGTCAGCGCCGCCGAGACCGTGGCCCCCGCTCGGAGCTGGCCGAGGATGTCCAGGTATTGGCCGCTGATGACCTCGGTCCGCATGGCGTCGAACACGTGGTGGGCGCCGTGCAGCCGGTCCGGCTCCACGCCGCACGACGACAGTAACGCGTCGGACCAGGCCAGGCTGAGCGCGCCGAGCAGGATCCCGCCGGCCTGGCCGAACGCCTCGGCACCCGGCCCCTCGTGCAGGTCGGCCAGGCTGCGGTGGATCGTGGAGCGGCCCCGGCGCAGGTCACTGCCGTCCATGATGTCGTCGTGGATGAGCAGCCCGGCGTGGCAGAGCTCGAGCGCCGCCGCCGCGCTGATGATCTCTTCGCAGTCGTCGCCGCCGGCTCCCCGCCAGCCCCAGTAGCACAGCTGCGGGCGGATCCGTTTTCCGCCGCTGAGGATGAAGCTCGTCAGCAACTCATAGGCCGCCACCACGTCGGGATCGGAGATGGGCGCGCGCCAGTCGTCCAGGAATCCATTGAGCCGTCTGTCGATGCGAGGTCCCACGGGGTCTTGCCATCCGCCGACCGCCATGCTGCTGGGCTCCTTCGGTAGAGCGTTCGCTACCAACAGTTAGTCATCGAATACGTAGGGTGTAAAGGGTCTTTTTGCTGGTTCCCCTCGGCCCGGTGCGACGGTGTAATGCCCGGCGGAGCGGGCAGGGCGAAGAGTTGTCATGGGTCCAGAAGCGCGGCCCGCGTGTTGACGTGGTCAACCCCGCGAAGACGAGGAGCTTGTGATGCGCACTCTGCTGGCCCAGTCCTTCACCCTCGATGACGTGACCGCGCTACGAGGTTCCGTGGCGGAGCGGGCGGCCGACTCCGGGCTGAGCGGCGCGCGACTGCAGGACTACGTCCTCGCCGTCCACGAGAGCCTCATCAACGCTGTGGAGCACGGCGGCGGGCGCGGCTACTTCACGTTGTGGACGAGCGACCGGATGCTCCGCTCGGAGACCAGCGACCAGGGCCCCGGCATCCCCGACGAGTACGTCGACGTGCGGCGGCGGCCCTCCGACGTCGCCTACGCCGGCCGGGGCATCTACCTCATCCGCACCCTGTGCGACGGCGCCGGCTTCCACACCGGCCCTACGGGCACCACGGTCCAGCTCACCATGTGGCTGCCGCGACTGGCCCACCGGGCGCCGCAGCGTGCGCCGCTGAGACGGATCAGGGTCACGGTCGCGAGCACGAGGGATCGGCACAACGGTTTTCGGGCGTAACTATTTATCGGACATCAACCAAATTTCAACCATGACCCAGCATGGTCATGCATCGTGGATACGCAACAACTCTCTCAAGAGTCAACCGATATCCCGGCTTCCCCTCCGGAGCCGGGGCTGGAGCCGGACCCGTCCGGCAGTGTCGTGAGCGTGCTGGAGCGCATCGGCTCCGTGGTCGTTCCCGTGGGCGTCGGGCTCTACGCGATGCTGCACCTGGGCATCGAGCAGATGTACTGGGTCTTCGACATCAATCCCGAGCAGGCGGGCATCGACCAGTCCGTCCTGCTCGGGCGGCTCATGGGCACGCTGATCATGCTGCTGCTCGTGCTGCTGCCCACGCTCGGGATCCTGGTGGCGGTGAGCTGGCTGCTCGACAAGGTGACGCGCGGTGCGGTGAACCGGGTCGTTCAGGGCCTCAGGCGACGGCCGTGGATCGCGGCGGTCATCGCCGCCGCCTGGTGCGGGGTGAGCTATCTGGGCATCGTCTACCTGCTCACGTTGGAGATCTCGCCGCTGTACGTGCTGGGCTCCCTGGTGTTCGGGATCCTGGCGTTCGTGGTGCCGTTCCGGCTGCTGCGCCGCAAGCCGGTCGGGCGGGCCGGGATGAAGGTGCTCGTGGGCGCGTTCACCGGCATCGGGCTGGGCATGCTGCTCATGGTCGGGCTCGTGCTGGGCGCGGGGGACGTGCGTAACACCGGCCAGGCCAACGAGCTGCTGGGCTTGGTGGGGTTCCAGGACCAGTGGGTGGTGGTGAAGGACGGTGACGACAAGCCGCTGTACGACGGGCGCGACCTCATGCTGCTCGGCGAGAGCGACGGCGTGTACGTCTTCTACGACTGTGACAACATGACGACGTTCAGGCGGCCGGCGGAGTCGACGAACCTCGGGGACATCCGTCTCGATCCCGAGCGGGAGCCGGGCTACACCTGCGGGAGCCTGGTCAAGGACGAGGAGGCCAAGCCGAAGAAGGGTTGATCGGCCGGTCCGGTTTCATGCCGCGCCGGAGCCGCCGTTGCCCGTGAGGGGGCGGCGGTGGGGAGGCTCCGGCGGGGTCAGCGCGGCGGTGAGCGCGTCCTGGAGTGTGGGGTACACCGGCAGGTGCTCACCGATCCGGGTGATCTCGACGAGCCTGGCCGGCATGGACTGCAGTGCCGCCAGGCGGACGCTGCCGCCGTGCTGTCGGGAGTAGGTGTAGGTGCTGAGCAGCACCCGGAGCCCCGCGCTGTCCATGAACTGCACTTCCGCGAAGTCGAACACGAGGTGGTCGCCGGGCCGCTGGCGGCACTCCCGGACGAATTCGTCGAGCCTGCTCCAGTTGGTGGCGTCCAGCTCGCCGCCGACGGCGATCACCGTCACGCCGGGCAGGTGCTGGCAGGCGTACGTCAGCCAGGACATAAGGCGTTCCACCGGCGAGGTAAGTCTGCGATCAGCCGCGGCTGCAAGGGAGGATGGCTCGCCATGCCTGCACGATAGTCGTTTCGTCGCGGGATATCGCGGTGCGACGGATCGAACCCTTCCCTTTTTTCGAACGGCAATTTTAGCTATTTATCCGTTCAAAGCGGTGTCCAAGGCGACCCCAAACCTCGCGTAGAAAGCGTGTTTTGCGGAGATGCGGGGTATTTGTCCACTTTAAGCCCGGTCGGCGCGCCGGCCGGGCGGCGGACGAGACTCGGGGGGATCGCCGTGGCCATGCAAACAGAGATCCGCAGCCTGCTCGACAGTCGCGTCTTGGGCGCGGACGGTGAGGAGATCGGGAAGGTGGGGCAGGTCTATCTCAGCGACAGTACGGGCGAGCCCGAGTGGGTGACCGTACGCACGGGGCTCTTCGGGATGAAGCAGACGTTCGTACCGCTGATGAACGCCCGCCGGTCGGGGGCCGAGATCCGCGTTCCCTTCGACAAGGAGACGATCAAACAAGCGCCGAACATCGACGTCGACGGCCGTCTCTCGCTGGCGGAAGAGGCCAGGCTGTACCGCCACTACGGCATCCGGGCGTCGGGCATACCGTCCCAGCGCACGCCTGAGGCGCACGTCAGGGTGGAGAAGCGTCACGTACATCTGTACAAGTACGTGGAGCCCGAGATCGCCCAGGAGGGCATGCCGCTCGAAAGGGCCGCGAAGGAGCCGACGCCCGTCGACTACCTGCGCAGCCTCAAGGGGAAGGCACGGCCCCCCGAGATGGGCCGGGGCCACCGGGAGCAGTTCGACGTGGAACAGGTCGACGTGGAACAGGTCGACGTGGAACGGGTCGAGGCGGAGAAGGAGCGCATGCCGCTCGACAGAGGCGACGACCTCGGCGATAACGACGATCCCGACGATCACCACGACCTCGGCGGCTTCGACGACCGGCCACCGCTGCGGTGACGACACGAAGGCCCAGGCCGGAAGATCGGCCTGGGCCTTCGTCATGTCCGCCGGGGAGACGGACGGGCAGGCGTTCGTCAGGAGACCGGCGGAAGTGTGGCCGTCAGTTGACGGGCGGGTAGGCGTTCCGGACCAGCTCCTGGAACTGGGCGGAGAACCACTGGCCGGACAGCGGCGCGTTGGGCAGCGCGCCCGTCAGGTTGTTGCCGTTGAGTTGGTTGCCGGTGTACGTGGGGTCGCACATCCGGTCGAACTTCTTGCCCTCGTCGTTCGGGATGTCCGTGCTGGCGCCGTCCGACTCGCCGGGCGGCTTGATCCACACGTAGGCGTCCAGACCGGCTTCGGGGTTGGCGGTCGGCCGCGCGCCGAGGCCCGCGCCGCTCTGGTTGCACCAGTTGCCGGCGTGGATGCGCCGGTCGATGCGTGACTGGTTGACGAAGGTGTCGAGGACCGTCGAGGTGCTCGGACCGGTCGGGCGGGCGCTGCCGCCCCAGCCGTTGCGCGAGGTGTCGATCAGCATGCCGAGCCCCGACCTGAAGCCCTTGGCGATCAGCGCGGTACGCAGGGCCTGGGCGAAGGACGACTCGTCCACGTACCAGTTCCAGTCGACCCACTTGGACTGCCGGATCGAGGTGCCGTTCACCGTGGTGTTGATGGTGAAGTACAGCTCCTTGGTCGCGGAGGTGTTCGCGGTGTTGGTGATGAAACCGTCAACGCTGTCCACCCCGGCGCTGGCGCCGGCGACGGTGGAGTAGAAGAGGTTGACCGACGGGTTGAAGTTCGAGTCCCAGCCGAGCCAGGCGTGGTGGGCGGCGTCGATGTAGGTGTAGACGTTCGACATCGCGTGCAGCTTGTTCAGCGCGTACTGGACGCCCTGGACGTAGGCGCCGGTGGAGTTGGCCTCCGCGCACTTGGCGAAGCTCAGGTTGGTGACCAGGTTGGGCAGCGAGTCGGGCTCGATGATCGTGACGATCCGCAGGTTCGCGTACTTCGAGTCGCTCATGATGGCGGCGATCGGGTCGATGTACTCGCTCTTGTAGCGGTTGAGCCCGTTCTCCGCGACGAGCAGCTCGCCGTTGGAGGCCAGCGCCGAGCAGTCGCGGTTGGGCAGGTCGTAGATGACGAACTGGATGGTCAGCGGCGCGGAGCCGTTGGCGGCGTCCTGGGTGACGGCCGCGTCCAGGTGCGCCCGCAGGCCCATGACGGACGAGCTGCCGGCGATGGCGGCGATGCGGTCCAGCCACACGGCGGTGGAGGTGTTGGACACCGCGGCACCGCCCGGCTCGGCGGCGGCCTTGGCCTTCCAGTTGGCGTTGACGTAGCCGGTGGCGCCCGCGTACGGGTTGTCCACATGTCCGGCGGGCGGCGGGCCGTCGTCGTCGGCCTCGGTGGCGGTGACCGTCTTGCTGGTCAGGCCGGTGGAGGCGACGGTGAAGGTCCGCGTGCCATTGGTGGTGTCGGAGTCCTGGGCCGCGGCGATGGTCACGGTCTGGGCGGTGTTCCAGTTGGCGGAGGTGAAGGTGAGCGAGCCGCCCGAGGACACGGTGAGGTCGGCGTCGCCGCTGCCGGCCGTGGAGGTGACGGTCAGGTTCGCGGACGGCTGGATGGCCGGCTTGACCGTGTAGGTGGCGGTGCCGCCTTCCGGAACGGTCACCGCGGCCGGGGTCACGACCAGCGACTGCGTCTGCGTCGTGTCGTCGTCGACCTCGGTGGCGTTGACGGTGGCGGAGGTGACGCCGGTCCCGCCGACGGTGAAGGCGGCCGTGCCGTTGGTGGTGTCCGCGTCCTGGGCCGCGGCCAGGGTCACGGTCTGGGCGGTGTTCCAGTTGCTCGGGGTGAAGGTGAGCGAGCCGCCGGAGCTCACGGTCAGGTCGGTGTCGCCGCTGGACCGCGTGGTCGCGACGGTCACGTTGGCGGTGGGGGCGGACGACAGCCTGGCGGTGAAGGTCGCCGTGCCGCCCTCGTTGACGGACACCGAGGTGGCGGAGGTGACCACCGAGGGTGTCTGTCCGTTACCGCCGCCACAGGTGACGTTGTTGACGGTGAAGGCGGCCGGGTTCGGGTTGGTGCCGCTCCACGTGCCGTTGAAGCCGATGTTGGTCGAGGCGCCGGTGGCGAGGTTGCCGTTGTACGACAGGTTCTGCCCGGTGACACGGGTGCCGGTCTGGCTCCAGTTGGCGCCCCAGCCGGTCGGGGTGTACTTCTGGGTGGTCGTGGGGAAGTCGAAGGCCAGCGTCCACGCGGTGAGCGGGTCACCGAGGTTCTTGAGTGTGATGTTCGCGGTGAAGCCGCCCTGCCCCGGACTCGTCGTCCACGTGTTGGGCGTGTAGGCGACGTCGCAGGCGACCGCGGCTTGCGCTGCCGTGGTCTGGCCGGCGACGAGCCCTAAGGCCGCCAGGCAGGCGGCGGTCGCGGTCACGGCCCATCTGCGCAGGCCGCGGTGGAGTTTCACGAGCAATCATCTCCAGGGAGCTAGGGCTGACGTAATGGGAGCGCTCCCATATTGAGCCGTGCTCACGGGTGTGTACAGGGTGTGGTGAAGCTCGGCCGGGTCGCCTACCCCGGCATGCTCGCCGAACGCCCCGGAAGGTCCATGAAACTTTCATGCCACGGCGCCAGGTGAGAGGAAATATGCGGGTTACCGGGACGGCATTCCGTTGACATCTCCATACAGCCACCCACAATCCACGTTGGGAGCGCTCCCATCCACTACTCCCATGGAGACCTCGTGTCGTACACAATGTTCGCGCGCCTGAGGAGGCGGCTCGCACCCGCTTTCCTCCTTGTCCTCATCGCCGGGGTGACCACCACGCTGACCGCCGCGCCCGCCAGTGCGGCCGTCGCCTGCGATGTGACCTACACCACCAACGACTGGTCGGGCGGCTTCACCGCCAGCGTCACCATCAAGAACGTCGGTGACCCGATCAACGGCTGGACGCTCGGCTTCACCTTCCCCACGACCACGCAGAAGCTCAGTCAGGGCTGGAGCGCCACCTGGGCGCAGACCGGCCAGGCCGTCACCGCCAAGAACCTCGACTGGAACGGCAACCTCGCCACCGGAGCCTCCACCAACATCGGCTTCAACGGCACGTGGAGCGGCACCAACCCCAAGCCGACCGCGTTCACCGTCAACGGGGTCACCTGCGCGGGCGCCAACCAGCCGCCGACCGTGGCGCTGACCTCGCCGACCGCCGGGCAGACGTTCGTGGCGCCCGCCACGGTGCCGCTCGCCGCGACCGCCTCGGACCCCGGCGGCTCGATCGCCAAGGTCGACTTCTACCAGGGCACCACGCTGCTGAACAGCGACACCGTCGCGCCGTACGCCTACAGCTGGCCGAACGTGCCCGCGGGCAGCTACTCGATCACCGCCAGGGCCACCGACAACCTCGGCGCCACCACCACCTCCGCGCCCGTCGGGATCACCGTGACGGCCGACTCCACGCCGGCGCTCGTGGTGAGCCCGACGAGCCTGGCCGTGCCGGAGAAGGGCACCGCGGCGTTCGGCGTGCGGCTGTCGCGGGCGCCCACCGGCAACGTGACCGTCGCCACCGCGCAGACCAGTGGTGACACCGACCTCACGGTCTCCTCGGGCGGCAGCCTGACCTTCACCACCGCCAACTGGAACACCGCGCAGAACGTCACGCTGGCCGCGGCCGACGACACCGACACGACCGCCGGTTCCGCCACGTTCACGGTGAGCGCCACCGGCTACGCCTCGGTCGCGGTCGCCGCCACCGAGGCCGACGACGACCTGCCGGGCGGCGACAACGAGTACGTCAGACGGTTCACCGAGCTCTACAACGAGCTGCACGACCCGGCCAACGGCTACTTCTCACCCGAAGGCGTGCCGTACCACTCGCTGGAGACCTTCATGGTCGAGGCGCCCGACCAGGGGCACGAGACCACGTCCGAGGCGTTCAGCTACTACCTGTGGCTGGAGGCGGTCTACGGGCAGGTCACCGGTGACTGGGCCAAGTTCAACACCGCCTGGGGCGTGATGGAGAAGTACATCATCCCGGCCACGGCCGACCAGCCGACCAACTCCTTCTACACCCCGTCGAAGCCGGCCACGTACATCCCCGAGTCCACCTCGATCAACAACTACCCGTCACCGCTGGACACCAGCGTGAGCGTGGGCAGCGACCCGATCGCCAACGAGCTGAAGAGCGCGTACGGCACCGGCGACATCTACGGCATGCACTGGCTGCTCGACGTCGACAACACCTACGGCTTCGGCCGCTGCGGCGACGGCACCACCAAGCCCGCCTACATCAACACCTACCAGCGCGGCCCCGAGGAGTCGGTCTTCGAGACGATCCCGCAGCCGTCCTGCGACACCTTCAAGCACGGCGGGCCCAACGGCTACCTCGACCTGTTCGTCAAGGACAGCTCGTACGCCAAGCAGTGGAAGTACACCAACGCCCCCGACGCCGACGCGCGGGCCGTCCAGGCGGCGTACTGGGCCGAGACCTGGGCCAAGGCGCAGGGCAAGGAGTCGCAGATCTCGGCGTCGGTCACCAAGGCCGCGAAGATGGGCGACTACCTGCGGTACTCGATGTACGACAAGTACTTCAAGAAGCCCGGCTGCACCAGCCCGTCCTGCGCGGCCGGCACCGGTAAGGACGCCTCCAACTACCTGCTGTCCTGGTACTACGCCTGGGGCGGCGCGACCGACGCGAGCGCCGGCTGGGCGTGGCGCATCGGCTCCAGCCACAACCACTCCGGCTACCAGAACCCGCTGGCCGCCTGGGCCCTGTCGAACGTCGCCGAGCTCAAGCCCAAGAGCGCGACCGGCGTCACCGACTGGAGCACCAGCCTGACCCGCCAGATCCAGTTCTACAAGTGGCTGCAGTCGTCCGAGGGCGCCATCGCCGGCGGCGCGACCAACAGCTGGGAAGGCCACTACGGGACGCCGCCGACCGGTCTGCCCAAGTTCTTCGGCATGACCTATGACTGGCAGCCCGTCTACCACGACCCGCCGTCCAACCAGTGGTTCGGCTTCCAGGCGTGGACGATGGAGCGAGTGGCCGAGTACTACTACGCCACCGGCAACGCCGATGCGAAGGCGCTGCTCGACAAGTGGGTCACCTGGTCGCTGGCCAACACCACGATCAACGCGGACGGCACGTACCAGATCCCGTCCACGCTGCACTGGACCGGTCAGCCCGCGGGCGACTTCAGCTCGGCGAGCGGCATGCCCGCCGCCAACCCGGGCCTGCACGTGACGGTCGCGGACTACACCCAGGACGTCGGCGTGACCGGCGCCTACGCCAAGGCCCTGATGTATTACGCCGCCAAGGCCAACCACACGGCGGCCAGGACCACGGCCAAGGCGCTGCTCGACGGCGTCTGGAAGTACCGCGACGCCAAGGGCGTGTCGGTGCCGGAGACCAAGACGGACTACAAGCGGGTCGGTGACCCGGTGTACGTCCCGGCCGGGTGGAGCGGCACCATGCCGAACGGCGACCCGATCAACGCCAGCTCGACGTTCCTGTCGATCAGGTCCTTCTACAAGAACGACCCCGACTACGCGAGGGTCGACGCCTTCCTCAAGGGCACGGGGCCGGCCCCCGTCTTCAACTACCACCGGTTCTGGGCGCAGGTGGACGTGGCCGTGGCCCTGGCCGAGTACGGACGGCTCTTCCCCTGAGCCGTCGCTCCTGATCGCCCCGCCCCGCCGCGTCCTGCCACGTCGGCGGGGCGGGTCCCCATCGAAAGGCCGCCCATGAGAACACGACTCGCGGCGCTCGCCGCGGTATGTCTGCCTCTGCTCTTCCTCTCGGCGCCCGCGCACGCAGCCACCGGCATCCACGTCAGCGGCACGAAGATCCTCGAAGCGGGCGGCCAGGAGTTCGTCATGCGCGGCACCAGCCACGCGCACACCTGGTACCCCACGCAGACCAAGGCGTTCGCCGACATCAAGTCGCTGGGCGCGAACACCGTCCGGGTGGTTCTCAGCGGCGGCCGCTGGACCGCCAACGGCGTCTCCGACGTGGCCGACGTGGTCTCCCGCTGCAAGGCCAACCGGCTGATCTGCGTACTGGAGAACCACGACACCACCGGCTACGGCGAGCAGAGCGGCGCCTACACCCTCGACCAGGCGGCCGACTACTGGATCAGCGTCAAGAGCGCCCTGGCCGGCCAGGAGAACTACGTCATCGTCAACATCGGCAACGAGCCGGTCGGCAACAACGCCGTCACCCCCGACTGGACCACCGCCACCGCCAACGCGATCAAGAAGCTGCGCGCCAACGGCTTCGACCACGCGCTCATGGTGGACGCGCCCAACTGGGGCCAGGACTGGCAGAACGTCATGCGCAACACCGCCAGGACCGTCTTCGACGCCGACCCGAGCAAGAACACGATCTTCTCCGTGCACATGTACGGCGTGTACGACACCGCCGCGGAGATCACGTCCTACCTGGACGCTTTCAAGACCGCCGGGCTGCCGCTGGTGATCGGCGAGTTCGGCTTCAACCACTCCGACGGCGACCCGGACGAGGACACGATCATGGCCCAGTCAGTGAGCCGGGGCCTCGGCTACCTGGGCTGGTCGTGGAGCGGCAACGGCGGCGGCGTCGAGTACCTCGACCAGGTCACCAACTTCGACGTCACCCAGCTCACCTCCTGGGGGCAGCGGCTCTTCAACGGCGCCAACGGCATCGCCGCCACCTCGCGCGAGGCGTCGGTGTACGGCGGCACCACCACCGACCCGACCCCGCCCAGCGTGCCCGGTACCCCGGTCGCCTCCGGCGTCACCTCGACCGGGGCCACGTTGAACTGGACCGCCTCCACCGACAACGTCCGGGTGACCGGGTACGACGTCTACCGGGCGCCGGGCACGCTGCTCGGCCAGTCGGCGACCAACTCGATCACGCTGAGCGGGCTGACCCCCGCGACCGCCTACCAGGTCTACGTGCGGGCCAGGGACGCGGCGGGCAACGTGTCGGGCCAATCGGGCCAGGTCACCTTCACCACCCTCACCGGTGGTGGTGGCGGGGGCTGCACGGCCGTCGCGACCGTACAGAGCCAGTGGAGCAGCGGGTACGTCGTGCAGCCCGTGACCGTGACCAACACCAGCGGCGCGGCCAGGACGAGCTGGACGGTGACGTTCACGCTGCCCGCCGGGCACGTGCTCACCGGCTCCTGGAACGCCGCGGTGACGGTGAGCGGGCAGACCGTGACGGCCAGGAACCTGAGCTACAACGGCGCGCTCGGACCGAACGCGAGCACCGCCTTCGGCTTCCAGGCAAGTCGCCCGAACGGCCAGACGACCGTGCCGTCCGGCTACACCTGCGCGAACTGACCCCCGGACCGGCCGGTGCGGCGACCTCGCCACACCGGCCGGTCGACGCCGCGAATCGACCGGTAGACATCGACCGGTAGATGAGGAGGTGGTGCTTCAACCGTCACTGACGCAACCGTTCCATGACACCATCCCGCCCGGATGGCGTGGACGCGGCCGGCCGCGAGATCTCCTGCCCTGCCGGCCGCGTCCGCATGTGAGGCGACACCACCCGTCAGGCCGCCACTCATCGGACCATCACTCATCGGGCCGTCACCAGGGCGAACCTCCGGCGGGCCGCCTCGATCGCGTCGTCGTCGGCGAACTCGCCGAACGCCTCCTCGTGATACCGCTCGGGTATCACCTGCCGGACCCGCTCGGGGTAACCGGCGCCCGGCGTGGGCACCTTCACCAGCGGTGAGTCGCCGAGCCGGACGGCGATCGGGCCCGAGGCGCGCACCGACATGGCCCACCCGGTCCCCGGGCCGGTGATGGCGCACATGTGGCGGGCATAGACCCACTTCACCTGCGCCATCGTGGTCGCGTCCGCCGGGTCGTAGCCGAACGGGTCGACCGCGCACACGACGCGGCCCGCCTGCTCGCCGAACTCGTGCCCGTGTTCGTGGTGCTCGGCCGGCGTGGATCTCTCAAGGATGTCCGTCACCTGAGCGCCGAGCTGAGCGCGCAGCTCGGACCGCCCCGCCTGGTGCAGCCCCGCGAACAGGGCCACACCGGCGACGGGGATCAGGGCCACGACGGCGATCGCCGCGGCCCTTCTCGTCCGCACTTCGTCAAGCATCCGCATGACCTACGGGCTGGTGCAGGTCAGCGCGGGCGCGGGGCTGGGGACGGTGCCCGTGGCGTTGAACCCGAACGAGGTGGTCGCGTTCGCCGCGAGCTGCCCGTTGTAGGAGGCGTTGGTGACCGCGACGTTGGGCGGTTGCCCGGTCAGCACGCCGTTCCATGGAGACCCGTCGAAGCCCTGTCCTCCGGTGTAGGTCCACTTGACCGTCCAGCCGTTGATCGTGCTGGTGGCGGTGTTCTTGACGGTCACGGTGGCCTGGAAGTGCCCCGGCCAGCCGGGATTGGCGGTCGCGCTCCAGGTCGCCGCGCAGGCGCCGGGAACCGGGGTCGGGGTGATGGTCGGCGTGGGAGTGCCGCCCCCGCCGCCGGGGCCCACACCGGTGACCTCGCCGTTGCCGCCGTCGAAGACGACGTCGGCGCAGCTGAAGAAGTTCTCGGCGCTGTCGGAGCGGACCCAGCGGGTGTAGATGATGTGCCGTCCGGTCTTGCCGGACGGGAGCTGGGCGTTCCAGTAGTAGTAGTTGAGCGCGCCGGGCCCGCCGGTCTTCGGCGGGTTGGTGACGCTGCCGAACGACTCCAGGTCGGACCACTTGAGCGGGGCGTCCGGGTTCCAGCCGTTCTTGGTGACGTAGTAGTAGAACGTGCCGGGGTGTTCGGCCCAGTTGCTGTGGCGCATCGTGATGGAGGCGCCCGAGGTCAGGTGGGTCTGCGGCCAGTCGGAGCGGACGGCGTTGTAGGCGGTGAAGTCGTACGGGCCGCCGGTGCCGCCGCTGCACAGTTGCCCATCGGGGATGTAGCCCGTGGTGCGGCCGGCGGCGTCGGAACGGAGCACGGCGAACCAGTTGTACAGAGGCGTGGCGCCGCTCTGCGCGACGGCCACCCCGCAGGCCGGGTTGTAGGAGATGATCTGGCCGTTCTCCCTGAGCCCGTCCTGCCAACACAGGAACGTACGGGCGCCGGGGAACATCGTGACACCGTGCGCCTGCGCCTGGGGAGCCATCAGGGCCGAGGCGAGCAGGGTCGCGACCAGAGCGGCGGCGAAGGCCGCCGACCGGATGAATCTCATGGGGAATCCCTTGTTCGGTGCGACAGAGACCCCGCCCACGACCTGCCCGCCCGGCAGCTAAGCGGATTGAACCACGCGACCACCGGGCCGACAACGCGGCGTGAAACTTTCACGCCGTCGCGGCCGGGGTTTGCCTGGTCGCTCGGCTCGACGCGGACTGCGGTGCGGGCGGGTGCTTGCCGGGGGACCGCACCGGCCGTGATGCTGCGTGTGGGAGCGCTCCCAATCCTCCTTGTCAGAGAAGCGGGAGCAACATGCCATGAGGCGCGTGCACATCCACCTGATCATCGCGGCCATCGGTTCGATCCTCGCCGCGGGACTGTTCGCCGTTCCGGCCCAGGCCGCCCCGGTGATCTGCGGAAAGCTGGACTCCATCGGCATCCAGGGCGACAAGTACATCGTCCAGAACAACGTCTGGGGCGCCGACACGGCGCAGTGCCTCGACGTCAACCAGACCGCCCCCGGTTTCACGGTCACCCAGGCGGCGCACAACAAGCCGACCAACGGGGCGCCCGCCTCCTACCCGTCCATCTACGCGGGCTGCCACTACGCCCTCTGTACGACCGGCAGCGGCCTGCCCATGCGGACCAACGCGAGCGGCTTCGGCAACCTGCGGACCAGCGTCAGCATGAGCTACCCGAGCGCGGGCACCTGGGACGCGGCCTACGACCTGTGGTTCGACCCGACCCCGCGCACCGACGGGCAGAACACCGGGGCCGAGATCATGGTCTGGCTCAACAAGCAGGGCTCCATCCAGCCGGTCGGCTCGCCCGTCGGCACCGTGAGCCTGGCGGGCGGCACCTGGCAGGTTTGGTTCGGCAACACCGGCTGGAACGTGATCTCCTACGTCCGCACCTCGGCGACGTCCTCGCTGGACTTCGCCATCGACACCTTCTACGCCGACGCGGTCAGCCGGGGGTACGCCCAGCGGGCGTGGTACCTCACCAGCGTGCAGGCCGGGTTCGAGCCCTGGGTCGGCGGGACGGGGCTGGCGGTCAACGCGTTCTCCTACACCACCTCGGGCGGCGGCACAGACACGACGCCGCCGACCGCGCCGTCCGGCTTGACGGCGTCGGGCACCACGTCGAGCGGCACGAACCTGTCGTGGACCGCCGCCACCGATTCCGGCGGCAGCGGGCTAGCCGGGTACGACATCATGCGGGCGACCGGCACCGGCGCCTTCGCCACGGTCGGCACGAGCACCACCACCTCCTACGCCGACAGCGGCCTGAGCCCGAGCACGACCTACCGCTACCAGGTGCGGGCCCGGGACGGCGCGAACAACGTGTCACAGGTGTCGGGCACGATCAGCGTGACCACCTTGTCCGGTGGCGGTGGGGGCGGCTGCTCGGCCGTCGCGACCGTACAGAACGCCTGGGGGAGCGGCTACGTCGTGCAGCCCGTGACCGTGACCAACACCGGCACGGCCGCGAAGAGCGGCTGGACGGTCACGTTCACGCTGCCCGCCGGGCACACCGTCACGGGCTTCTGGAACGCGAGCCTCACGGTCAGCGGGCAGACAGTGACGGCCAGGAACCTGGCGCACAACGGCACGCTGCCGCCCGGCGGGAGCACCGCCTTCGGCTTCCAGGCGAGCCGGCCCGACGGGAACACTCAGGTGCCGTCGGGGTACGGCTGCGGCTGAGCGCACGCTGAGGGGTACGGCCCGGCCGTACCCCTCAGCCGTGGGCGGTGGCGATCTCGTCCAGGCGGGCCTGGAGCTCCGTACGGCAGGCCGGTGTGAGGCGGCCTTCGCGTTCGCGGTCGGCGAGTTTGCGCTTCAGTTCCGCCATGCCCGGCTCGATGGGGCCGGGAGTGTCGAGCACCCGCCGCAGGACCTGCTGGAGGTCCAGCGTGACGTCCTGGTCTGTGGCGCGACAGGTCTCGCCGCCCGCCAGCGTCCCGTGGAACCCGTCCACCGCCTGCCGGATCGTGGCCGAGCGCCGGCCGGACGGGCGCTCGGTGGGGGTGGCTTTCACGTACGGCCCCGTCGTGACGGCGGTATCGCCGGGCGATCGCGTGGCAGCCGTGGCGTTGGCCGAGAGTTGCGGGCCGGTCGTGGTGTCGGCCGAGAGTTGCGGGTCGGTGGTTGGGTCGGTGGATAATCGCGGCGCGCCCGTGGTGCTGGGGGAGAGTGTCGGGCCGGTCGTGGTGTCGGCGGACAGCCGGGGGGCGTCCGTGGTGCCGGGGGAGCGTCCGAGGGTGGCCGTGGCCTCGGTGGAGGAGCGGGGGGTGACCGGGATTCCGGCGGAGGGCCACGGTGGCGTGGGCAGCACGCCGACCGGGCGGTTGAGCCACAGCAGCGAGGACAGCACGATCACGCCCGCCCCGGCGACGGCGAGGCCGCGCCGTACCTGCCGGCCGAACGCGGCGTTCGCGAGCGCGGTGGCCAGGGAGTCCGCGATCGCCGCCGCCGTCGGCCGCCGCTCGGGGTCGTGCGCCAGGCAGTGCCGGCACAGCGTGGCGATGCCGTGCGGCGCGCCGGTCACCCGTGGCGGCGGCGACGTACGGTGGGCGGCCTCGATCTGCTCCCAGGTGGTCTCCGGGTAGGGCGTACGGCCGGTGAGCATGGCGAACAGCAGCACCCCGAGCGCGTACACGTCGACCGCCGGGTGGGTGGGGGCGCCGGCCAGCCGTTCGGGGGCGACGTAGGGCGGGGTGCCCTGGTCGTCGTCGGGGTCGCCGGCCGCGGCCGCGATCCCGAAGTCGAGCAGCTTCGGCCCGGACGCGGTGAGCAGCACGTTGTCGGCGGTGACGTCCCGGTGGACCAGGCCGCGGGCGTGCCCGTCGCGCAGCGCCCGCGCCAGGCGCAGCGCGATGGCGGCGGCCTCGGTCCAGGGCAGTGGCCCCTCGTCGATGCGCTCGCCGAGCGTGGTGCCGTCGAGCAGCGGCATCACCACGTACGCCGCCACCTCGCCGTCCTCCGTCACGGTCTCGCCGTAGTCGTAGATCTCGATCACGTCCGGGTGGAGGAACCGGGCGGCGGCGCGGGCCTCGCTGCGTACGCGGACGCGCTCGCCGAGCCCGGCCTGGAGCGAGGCGGTCAGCACCTTGACCGCGACCAGCCGGTGCAGCGACTGGTCGAAGGACCGCCAGATCACCGACATGCCACCGTAGGCGAGGGGGTCCAGCAGCAGGTATCTGCGGGCCAGGACGTCCCCCGGGTCAAGCCGACTCACGGATGACCAGTTCCGTGGGGAGGACGGGGTCGATGCCGGTCGTCCCGGCCAGCAGCAGCCGGGTGGCGACCATGGCGAGCTCCTCGACCGGCTGCCGGACCGTGGTCAGCGCCGGGACGGTACGCCGGGCGACAGGGGCGTCGTCGAAGCCGATCACCGCGACGTCCGCGGGGACCCGGCGACCGGCGCGGCGCAGGGCCTGGATCGCGCCGGCGGCCATCAGGTCGGAGGCGGCGAAGACCGCGTCGAGCCCGGGGGCGTGGCGCAGCAGCCACTGCATGGCGTGCGTGCCGGAGGCGGCGGTGAAGTCCCCGTAGGCGACGGGCACCTCCGTCGCCCCGGCGGCGCGCAGCGTACGGGCCAGCCCGTCGAGCCGATCTCGGGCCCCCGGAAGCGACGGCGGGCCGCCGATGGCGGCGATCGCCCGCCGGCCCGACAGCAGCAGGTGTTCGGCGGCCTGACGGCCGCCGTCCTGGTTGTCCACGTCGACGTAGGGCAGCTTGAGGTCGTGCGGGGGGCGGCCGATGTTCCGCACCGGCACGCCCGAGGTACAGAGCTTGATGGCCAGGGGATGGCGTTCCCTGGCGCCGATGAGGAGCACCGCACCGCCCAACTCGGGGAGCGTGGACGCGGTCGGGGTCACCGTCGTCACCATGAGCTGCGTGCCGTCCTCGGCCAGTACGGCACCGGCGGCCGACAGCAGTCTGGCGTAGTAGGGCTCGGAGAACAGGCGGGGTAAGTGGTCGCAGACCACCGCCGTGACCCCGGCGGCCGGTCCCCTGGCCACCGATCCCCTGGGTGCGCGATGGCGCACGTATCCCATGCGGGACACCGCGTCGTAGACCTGCCGGCGGGTCGAGGTGGCGACCCGTACGGAGCCGGTGAGGACCCTGGAAGCCGTCGCGGGCGATACCCCCGCTTCGGCCGCTACCTGTGCCAGTGTGGGCTGCTCAAACATGGGAGCACCTCGCGGAAGATCCTGGGAGCGCTCCCACGTTACCAATGTTTCGCCGCTGTTAACAGGGCGATTTGACAGTGTTGTCAGCACGAGGCCCGCGAGCACTGCGTGCGCGCGGGCCTCGGAACGACGTATCGGCTAGTGGGGGAGGGTGTCGTCGATGATGGGGTTCTGCGGGTCCGTCTCGGTGTCTTCGTCCGGCGTCTGCCGTACGGGAGCGCAGCCCTGGCCGCAGCCGCCGAAGCGAGCGGAGTTGATCGGCGTGAACGGGGTGGGATCGATGTCCTTCAGCGCCACCAGCATGGTGTCCTTCCAGATCGGCCCCGGCACGCTCGCGCCGAACACCTCGCCGAAGTGTTGACCGCCGATGGTGACGTTGTTGAGCTTGTACTTCTGGGCACCCCGGATGTCGCCGATGCTCACCGCGCCGGCCAGGTCGGGGGTGAACCCGGCGAACCACGCGGTGGCCTGGGCGTCGGTGGTGCCGGTCTTGCCCGCGGCGGGCCGGCCGATGCCGCCGACCTTCGACATCGTGCCCTTGGTGAACACCCCGCTCAGGACGTTCGCCGTGGCGTCCGCGACCTCGGGGTCGAGCGCCTGGCGGCACTGGGGGTCGTACTTCTTGACCTTGCCGTCGCGGTCGGTGATCTGGGTGATGGCCATCGGCGCGCAGTATTTGCCGCGGGCCCCGATGGCGGCGTAGGCGTTCGCGACCGTGATCGGGTCCATCTCGTTGATCCCGAGCGTGAAGGTCTCGTATTCCTGCAGCCTGCCGCCGTCTGCCCGCTTGATGCCCAGCGACTGGGCGGTCTTGATGGTGTCGCAGAGACCGACGCGCTGCTCCAGCGTCAGGAAGAAGGTGTTGACCGAGCCCCAGGTGCCGGTCTGCAGTGACTTGAAGCCGGTGCCGCCCTCGTCGTTGGTGACGGTGTGTGACGGGTCGCCGATGTTCTCGCCCTTGCAGTTCTTGAACGAGGAGTAGTAGGGGGCCCGGTAGCCGCTGCCGACGGTGAAGCCGTCGTTGATCTTCATGCCCTTCTTGAGGGCGGTGATCAGCGTGAACGTCTTGAAGGTCGAACCGGGCTGGAAGCCGGTGCCGCCGCCGTGGGCCACGTCGGCCACCACGTTGAGCGACAGTTGGTGCTTCCGCTTGGACGTGCCGTACTGCCTGCTGACCGCCATCGCCTTGATCGCCCCGGTGCCCGGCTGGATCAGGGCCTCGCTGGCGATCGGGTTGTCGGTGGCGAAGACGTGCTTCTTGATGGCCTTGTCGGCCGCCGCCTGCATCTTGGGGTCGATCGTGGTCTTGATCTGCAGGCCGCCCCGGCTGAGCAGCGCGGTGCGGATCTTCTGTGTCTTGCCGAAGATCTTGTTCTTGATGATCTCGTTGCGTACGTACACGCAGAAGTAGGGGTATTTGCTGGCCTCGCAGCCGCCGGGCAGCGGGGTGCCCTTGTACCCGAGCTTCTTGGCCTTGGCCTCCTCGGCCTCCGCCGGGGTGATCTTGCCCAGCTCGGCCATCCGGGCGAGGACGACGTTACGCCGGTCCAGCAGGCGCTGCCGGTACTTCTTGCCGAGGTTGGGGTCGGTCTGGTTGGGGTCCTGCACGGCTCCGGCCAGGGTCGCGGCCTGCGCCAGGCTGAGCTCGGAGGCGTGCACGCCGAAGAACCGCTTGGCCGCGGCCTCCACCCCGTAGGCGCTGGCCCCGAAGTAGGCGATGTTCAGGTATTTCTCAAGGATCTGGTCCTTGGTGTACTTCTCCTCGATCGCCATCGCGTAGCGCAGCTCGTTGAGCTTGCGGCCGTAGGTGGCCTCCAGCGCCTTGTTCTTGTCTTCCTCGGTGGTGGCGTTGTTGAGCAGCACCTGCTTGACGTACTGCTGGGTGATGCTGGAGCCGCCCTGCGCGACCCGGCCCGTCCCCAGGTTCTTCGCCAGGGCGCGGATCGTGCCCTCGATGTCGATCGGGCCGTGTTCGTAGAACCGGTAGTCCTCGATCGAGATGATCGCCTTCTTCATGACGTCGCCCATCTCGGCCAGCGGGATGACGTCACGGTATTGCTCGTAGAACTGGGCGATCTCGTTGCCCTTGGCGTCCAGGATCTCGGTCTTCTCGGCAGGCGGGGGCTCCAGAAGCTCGGCGGCCTTGAGATTGAGCTCTGCGGAAGCGGTCTTGAACAGCGCCCCCGCGCCGCCCACGGCCGGCAGAGCGATGGCGGCCACCAGCACACCCGCGGCCGCTCCCGCTCCGGCCAGCCGCGCGATACTCCTGGTAATCACGTGGATCCCCCTATTGCTATTAGGATTCATCCTATAGGCATTAGGTAGCGGGGCGGACGATGCGTAAGAGACTAACGCGGCAAACGACGATAGACGGCGCGATCGCCTATGCCGACGAGCACGGCATCGACGCGCTGTCCATCAGCGCCCTGGCCCGCCACCTGGGGGTGGCCGCGCCCAGCCTGTACGTCCACCTGCCCGGCGGGCTGCGTGACCTGCGGATCGCCCTGTCCGTCAAGGGCCATCGCGACCTCGCCGACCGCTGCCGCCGCGCCGCCACCGGCCGGTCGGGAGCCGATGCCCTGCGTGCTCTTGCCCACGCCCAGCGAGCATATGCACGCGAGCACCCGGCCCTGTACGCGGCCACCACCTTCGCCGTGGACGGCTACGACGACGATGAGGTACGCACCGCCGCCGACGAGGCGGCGGCCGTCACCACCGACATCCTGGCCGTCGGCGCGCTGACCGGAGCGGCCCGCGTGCACGCCGCCCGGGGCATCCGCAGCGCGGTCCAGGGGTTCTGCGCGCTGGAGGCGGCCGGGCTGTTCGCGCTGCGGGTCTCGGTGGACGACAGCTTCGCCTGGCTGGTGGACGCGCTGGTGACCAAGACCATGGAGGCCACCGCGCTGTCCACGGGGGCCACCGCCGTTTGGGAGAGTGGGCCTCAGCCGACCTGATGGGAGCGGCGGTGACGGCCCCCGTCGCGAGCTCCCCTGGTAGGAAAGTTTGGGGTGGTCAGGGGTGCTTTGTCGAGTATTTCGAAGATTCTGAAAGTGCTGCCACCCGCCCTGGCCGGTGTGTGACACCTGAGGCTTGATACTGGGGAGATGGCGATCCTCATCCCGGTCCGGCGCATCGGCCGCCGCGAGTTCGACTTCGCGCGCCAGGTGGCCGTCATGGCGATCGTGAACAGGACGCCCGACTCCTTCCATGACCAGGGCCGGACATTCGAGCTCGCCAGAGCCGTCGAGGCGGCGCTGGCGGCGGTCGCGGCGGGTGCCGACTGGGTGGACGTCGGCGGTTTCGCGTTCCGCGGGGATCAGGACGGCATCGGCGTCGGCGAGGAGATCGACCGGGTGGTCCCCGTCATCGCCGAGATCAGGGGTGTGACGGACGCCGTCATCTCGGTCGACACCTACCGCTCCGAAGTGGCGCAGGCGGCCCTGGCGGCCGGCGCCGACGTCATCAACGACACCAACGGGCTGCGCGAGCCCGGCATGGCGCGGGTCGCGGCGGAGAGCGGCGCGACCGTGATCGTGACCCACAGCCTCGGCGGCCCGGGGCAGGCGGTCGCCAAACCGTCGTACGGGGACGTCGTGGCGGAGGTCGCGGCGTTCCTGCGCGAGCGGGTCCGGTTCGCGCTCGACGCCGGCATCCACGCCGAGCGGATCATCATCGATCCCGGGCACGACCTGAACAAGAACACCTTCCACTCGCTGGAGCTCACGCGCAGGCTCGACGAGATCACCGCGATCGGCTACCCCACCCTGGTCGCCCTGTCGAACAAGGACTTCATCGGTGAGACCCTCGGCCGCCCGCAGCAGGAGCGGACGGAGGGCACGATCGCCGCGAACGTGATCGCCGTCCTGCGGGGCGCCCGGATCCTCCGCGTGCACGACGTGCCCGCGGCGGTCGCGGCCGTGCGGATGACCGAGGCCATCCTCGGCTGGCGAGCGCCGATCGCGCCCCGGCATAACCTGTGAAGGTGGAGGGCCTCACATGACAGAGCGCAAACCAGGCGGCATGAGCTTCGAGTCGTGGATCGACCGGC
Organism: Nonomuraea sp. NPDC049141; assembly: GCF_040648415.1. NCBI lineage: Bacteria > Bacillati > Actinomycetota > Actinomycetes > Streptosporangiales > Streptosporangiaceae > Nonomuraea > Nonomuraea sp. NPDC049141. Next base: position 422,297 of record NZ_JBEZDR010000005.1, on the reverse strand, counting down.
AGATCCGCGAGGCGACCGAGCGCGGCGAGTTCGACAACCTGCCCGGTGCCGGCAAACCCCTTCCCGACCTCGACAAGCCGTACGACGAGATGTGGTGGATCAAGCAGAAGGTGCGCAGCGAGGGCCTGTCGATGCCGCTGCCCCCGACGCTCGCCCTGCGCAAGGCCGCGGAGGAGGCGCTCGCCGAAGCCGCTGGCGCCAGGTCGGAGACCGAGGCGCGGCGGATCGTCGAGGAGATCAACGCCAGGATCCGCGAGGCCATCAGGACCGGACTGCAGGGCCCGCCGCTCAACCTGATGCCCTACGACGTCGAGCGCGTCGTCTCCGAGTGGCGGGACCGTCAGGGCCGTTAGCGCGTCCAGTAGCTGTCGTTGATGGGCTCGCGGCTCAGCAACTCGGCGAACAGGTCCTCCCATAAGGGCATCACCGAGTCGGCCTCGTAGTTCCCGGCCGTCCGCCTGGCCGCCGCGCCCATCCGCAGCCGCAGCGCCTTGTCGGACATCAGCCGGTCGAGGGCGCGGGCCAGCGCGCCGACGTCCCCGGGCGGCACCAGCAGCCCGTCCTTGCCCGAGGTGAGCACGTCGGCGGGCCCGGTGGGGCAGTCGAACGCGACGACCGGCAGCCCGTGCCCCATCGCCTCGATCATCACCATCGGCAGCCCCTCGAAGCGGGACGAGAGCGCGTAGATCGAGGCCCCGGCCAGCTTCTCCGCCAGGCGATCCGTCCGGCCCATCAGCTGCACCCGGTCCTCCAGGCCGAGCTCGGAGACGAGCGCGACCAGCTCGGCCTTCCTGGGACCGCCGCCGTAGACGCGCAGCCGCCAGTCGGGATGCCGCTCCGCCGCCTTCTGGAAGGCCGGGATGAGCAGGTCGAAGCCCTTCTGCTTGACCAGCCGCCCGGCCGCCACCACGACCGGGTTCACCTGCTCGGAGACCTGCCCTGTCGCCTGCACGGCGTTGGGGATGCGCACGATGGGCGTGCCGGGCAGCAGGATGCGGTACTCGACCTGGTTCGTCTTGGTCAGCACGACGATCGCCTCGAACCGGCCGTAGTAGCGGGCGATCTCCCGCTTGATCGTCTCGGGGTAGGCGCTCAGGTTCATGTGGTCCTGGGCGACGCATATGACGCTTTTGGGGGTACGGCGGGCGGAGATCAGGTTGAGCGCGGGCCGGGTCGTGACCAGGATGCCGCCTTCGAGGCCCGAGACGTAGTCGATGACCGCTTTCTCCACCCGTTCGGTGAAGTAGTCGGCGGCGAACTCCCCGAAGGGCACGATCTTGCCGCGCATCCGCCGCCACAGCCTGCGGCCCAGCGAGTCGGCCGGGACGCCGGCCCGCTGGTCGGCCAGGGGCACCAGCGTCACCCGGGGGTCGACGGGGAATTGCGGCTTGTCCTTCCGCCGCACGGCACTGGCGATCTCCACCTCGTGCCCGAGCGCGGCCATCGCGTTGGCCTGGGTGATCACGGTGCGGATCGTGCCGCCCTGACCGTAGGCATGCAGCAGCAGATAACGGATCTTCATGAATATCCCCAGCTCCGGCACATGGCCCGGAGCGTCTCGGGCACCTCCTCAGGTGCGGGAAGGTCGCGGCCCGGCTGCACGCTGCCGGAGCGGATCTTGTCCTGCCAGTCCCCGAGGCCCTTCTTGAGCACTCCGGGCCGGCCGTAGGCGAGCATCTCCCGCTCCCACGGGACGCTCAGGAACTCGCAGATGGATCTCGTCTCGCGTTCGGGGTCCGCGGTCAGGTCCTCATAGCGCACGGTCAGGCCGGTGAGCCCCTTCCTCGCCCGCTGCACCGCCTTCATGTAGCGCAACGCGTCGGCCGCGGCCTGTTCGCGGTCGCGTTTGTCCGGGTCGGCCTCGTACCAGGAGGCGGCGATGGAGGCCGGATGGCGCAGCAGGAAGATGAAGCGCGCGTCGGGCCAGCAGGTGGCGATGCGCTGGTAGGCGAAGGCGTTGGCCGGGGTCTTGTCCGCGATGTGCCGCTTGCCGCTGCGGACCAGCTCGCGGTGGAGCACCCGGTCCCAGAGCAGATGCTCGAGATCGCACCGGTTGTGACCGAGCGCCGCCATCGACCGCTCCGCCAGCGACGTCCCGAACTCCACCGCGAGCCGGCGCACGTGCAGCTCGTGCGGGGCGTGGATCAGGGAGTGGGCGTCGAGCATCGAGCGCAGCAGGGTGGAGCCCGATCTGACCGGAGACAGGATGAACACCGGCTCGCGCAACAGCCTGTCGGCGGGGTCTGCGGGCGGCCGCGCCGGGCTCTCCGGAGCCGCCTTTCTGACCCGCGAGAACTGGACGCCGGCGTATTTGCCGAGCGCCTCGTTGAACTTGTGCTGCCAGGTCATGCGCTTGGAGGTTACCCAGCGTTCCTGGCAATTGGCTGGCAGCGGGCGTGGCGTTCCTTGGCAGGTAAACGACTGTTACCTACAGTAGTCGAGCAAGATCGCTGATCCGGCCCTAACCGCGGCGATGCCGGCGGGTCCCTCTGGGACGACTGAACGTCCGGCGGCCAATACCGGCCCGATGTCCGCACCGCGGGCACCGGGCCGGTGGTCTTCGCGCAGGGTGAAGAGCGCGTTAACTCCGGTGCAGCAGCGGATGATCGCCTGTGGGCGGGCTGGTGAGCGGGCCCGGCGAAGGTACGTACGCGCCATAGGGTCGCATCCGCAGGCGGACGAGGAGGAACCCGATGGCGCGCGATTACCCCACATCGGTGCCCTACCGGGCGGGCACCGACGGCTACCACACGTTCCGGATCCCGGCGGCGGTGGTGACCCGGGCAGGCACGATCCTGGCGTTCGCCGAGGGGCGGCACGGCTCGGCCGGAGATTCGGGCCACATCGACATCGTGCTCAAGCGGTCCACCGACGGCGGTGCCACCTGGGACGGGCCGCGGGTGGTCGCCGCGGAACCGCACAAGGGCACAGCGGGCAACCCGGCCCCCGTCGTGACCCGCGACGGGCGGATCGTCCTGGTGTTCGTGCGCAACGGGCCCGCCGCCACCGAGGAGAAGATCAGGCGCGGCCAGGTCGCCGCCGCCGACGGCCGCCGCGTGTACGTCCAGTCGAGCGACGACGACGGCGTCACCTGGTCGGCGCCCCGCGAGATCACCTCCAGCGTGAAGCAGCCGAAGTGGCGCTGGTACGCCACCGGCCCCGGCCACGCCCTGGAGCTCGGGCGCGGGCCGCACGCGGGCCGCATCGTGGTCCCCGCCAACCACTCCCTGCCCCCGGCCGGCGCCGACAACGGCACGGAGGGCAAGTACAACGGCGGCCACTCCCTGCTGAGCGACGACGGCGGCGCCTCCTGGCGCATCGGGTACGTCGACGGCAACCCCGACGGCTACCTCAACATCAACGAGTCCACGGCCACCGAGCTGCCGGACGGCCGGGTCTACGTCAGCTCCCGCACCGACTCCACCGCTCCCGGCAACCGGGCCGACGCCTACTCGGCCGACGGCGGTCAGACGCTCGACGCCCCGTTCCGCCCGCAGGCCGGACTGGTCTGCCCGGTGGTGGAGGGCAGCGTGCTGCAATGGGATGAGCCGGATGTCCTGCTGTTCTCCGCCCCAGGAGTGCCTGACGCCCGAGCGGTGATGACGGTGCGGGCGAGCACGGACGGCGGTGTCACCTGGCGGGCCGTGCACACGGTGTCGGGCCTGCCCGCGGCCTACTCGGACCTGGTCAGGGTGGACGCGGACACGGTCGGGCTGCTGTACGAGACCGGCGACACCAGCCCTTACTCCACCATCGCCTTCCGCCGCGTCCCCATCGGCGAGCTCACGACCCCGTGACCCGGCTCTCGAGCCAGGGCCGCAGGATCGGCAGGACGTTGGGGGCCTGCATCGCCTGCGTGTGGTCGAGGCCGTCGAGCACGCGCACCTCCCAGCCGAGCGATTCGAGCTCGGCCCGCCGGCCGATGATCGGTCCGGCGATGTCCACGGTCACGCCGCCCCACCGCTCGCTGTATTCGATCTTGTCGGCCGAGCCCGCGAAGCACAGGCGCGGGCAGCTCAGGTTCGCCTGCGCCGCCTGGTCGTCGAAACCCCGCAGTTCCTCGTAGAGGGTGACGAACTGCCGGGTCTGGGCCTCCGTCAAGGTCACCTCGACGGAGTCCCAGTCGAACGCCTCCGTCGGCTCTTTCTTCTGCTGTGGCGCCGGGCTCTGGCCGGACATCTCGTGGGTGACCATGGTCACGCGGAGCATCTCCGCGTAGGGTCCGCCGAGCGGCGGGTAGCCGCCCATGACGAGCGCCGACAGCCGGTCGGTCCTGATCGCCAGCTGCAACCCGCTGAGCGCGAGCCACGAGTAGCCGTAGTAGGTGAACCGGGCCGCGTCCACGGCGTCGGCCACCGCGAGCAGGTCGGCGGCGACGTTGGCCGGGGTCAGGGTGTCCGGCTTGGGGGTGGACATGACGTGGCCCTCGTAGTCGAAGGCGACCACCCTGAAGGCGTCGGCCAGGCCGTCGATGAGGGACCGGCCGAGTGCGGGGTCGACGCCCCACTCGCGCATCGCGTCGGCCTGGGCGCCTTCGACCGGCACCGGGTTGACCGGCAGCAGCAGCGTCGGGCCCTGGCCGTGGACCGCCAGTTCGATGGTGCTTCCGTCGTGCAGTTTCGCCTCGGGCATCGGGGCTCTCCTTCTAACTCCATACGCCGTAAACCAATGCTTTCCGTACAATAGCTTATGCCGTAAGGAGATGTCACAGGGGACTTGGACGGCAGGCTGATTCCGCAGTACGCTCAAGCATTCCATTATTCGGAATTTGCTAGGAGTGCTCATGGCCGAGACCCAGTCACCGGTGGGCAGCGTCGACCGCGCCCTGCTGATCCTCCAGGAGATCGGCAAGCACAGCCGGGGGGTGACGCTCGACGAGCTGGCCACCCGGCTCGGCCTGCCGAAGAGCTCGCTCCACCGGCTGCTCGGCGCGCTCAAGCACCGCGGGTTCGCCGCGCAGCCGGAGCCCAGCGGGCCGTACTTCCTCGGCACCGAGATGCTGGCCACGGCCTTCAGGTTCTACGAGACCATGGACCTGCGCACGCTGGTGCGCCCGTTGCTGCTGCGCCTGAGCGAGGAGTTCACCGAGACGGTGCACATGGCCATGCTGGACGGCGGCGAGGTCGTCTACCTCGACAAGGTCGAGGCGGTGCGGTCGATCACGATGACCTCTGTGGTCGGCGGGCGCAACGCGGCCCACTGCACGGGCGTGGGCAAGGCGCTGCTGGCCTGGACGTACCCGACCGACGAGGCGATCAAGGCGTGGGCGGAGCGCTACGGCCCGCTGGCGACCAGGACCCGCAACACGATCACGAACCCGGCCAAGCTGGCCACCCATCTCGACCAGGTCCGGCAGCGCGGCTACGCACTCGACCTGGAGGAGAACGAGCCGGGCGTGCGCTGCGTGGCGGCCCCGCTCTTCCTGGGCCGGACGGCTCCGGTCGCGGCGGTGAGCGTGACCGCGATCAAGGACAGGATGTCGCCGGCCCGGCTGGAAGAGGTGGGCCACACCCTGCGGCGGGCGGTGGACGAGCAGGTCTGACGGGTTGACAGCCCGATCTTCTCGATGATCTGCTGAGAGTCTGGAATGACGTTCTGACATGCGGAACAAAGGAGTACCGATGGAGGTCGTGCCCGTACCGCACGCGCGGCTGGGTGAGGGGGCGCGCTGGGACGAGCCGACGGGGACGCTGCTGTGGGTGGACATCCCGGCCGGCCTGGTGCACCGGCTCGACCCGGCCGACGGCTCGCACGAGTCGATCGACGTGGGGCAGCCGGTGGGCGTGGCGGTTCCGCGTGCCTCCGGCGGGCTGGCGCTCGCCGTCAGGGACGGCTTCGCCGTACACGACGGGGCACTGACGGTCGTCGCGCCCGTGACGGCGGCCGAACGGCCGGGGAACCGGATGAACGACGGCTCGTGCGACCGCGCGGGCCGCTTCTTCGCCGGGACCATGGCCCAGGACGACACCCCCGGCGCGGGCGCGCTCTACCGCCTCGGCCCCGACCGGCGCAGCGAGCGGGTCGTCGACGGCGTCTCGATCTCCAACGGCGTCGCGTGGAGCCCCGACGAACGGCTGCTCTACTACGTCGACACGGTCACCGACCGGGTGGACGTCTTCGACTACGACCCGGAGACCGGCCAGCTCGCGGACCGCCGGATGTTCGCGGTGCTCCCGCAGCCCGACGGCCTCACGGTCGACGCCTCGGGCCACGTGTGGGTGGCGCTGTGGGGCGGCGGCAAGGTGGTCCGCCTGCGGCCCGACGGCCGGCTCGACCTGACGGTCGAGGTGCCCGCCACCAACGTGACGAGCTGCGCCTTCGGCGGCCCCGACCTCGACATCCTGTACGTCACCACCGCGTGGGACGGCAGCACGGGCGGCGAGCTGTGGCGCCGGCGCACCTCGTTCACCGGCCTGCCCGCCAACCCGTACCGCGACCTCAGCCCTTGACCGCGCCGGTCAGCGCCTGGACGAACCGGCGCTGGCCGAACAGGAACACGCCCAGCACCGGCAGCGTGGTCAGCACCGTGCCCGCCATGATCGCCGGCCAGTCGGCCCGATGCTGGCCCTGGAAGGACGTCAATCCCACCTGCACGGTGTAGTTGGCGTCCGAGTTGATCACCACCACCGGCCAGAAAAGATCGTTCCAGGCGGTGATGAACGTGATGACGGCCAGCGCGGCCAGTGCCGGCCTGGCCACCGGGAGCACCACCTTGAAGAACACCGCGAAGCGCGAGCAGCCGTCGATCCGCGCCGCCTCCTCCAGCTCCCTCGGGAACGACTGGAAGAACGAGGTCATCAGGAAGATGCCGACCGCCGAGCTGAGCTGCGGCACGATGAGGGCGCCCAGCGTGTCGGTCAGCCCGACCTTGTTGAAGATCAGGAACGTGGGGATCACCGTGAGCTGGAAGGGGATCAGCGCGGTGGCGATGACCAGGACCAGCGTGACCTTGGAGCCGACGAACCTGATCCTGGCGAACGCGTAGCCCGCCAGGCTGCAGAGCGCGAGCTGGGCCAGCACGATGGCGCCCGACACGATCACGCTGTTGAGGAACCAGCGGGGGAAGTTCGAGCCGTTGAGCACCGTGCGGTAGCCACCCAGGTCGATACCCTCGGGCCAGAACGGTGGCGGGAACCGGTTGAGCTCGCCCTGGGTCATCACCGAGCTGAGGATCATCCAGACGAACGGCAGCACGGTCACCACGGACATCGGCAGCAGCACCAGATGCCACTTGCTGGGCAGACGGAGCTTGTTCACGTCATGACCCCCTTCCTGCGGGCGATCAGGAAGCCGCCGACGATCAGCACGAGGGTGCCGGCGAACAGCACGTACGCCACGGCCGCGCCGTACCCGGCGGTGAAGTAGGTGAAGGCGAGCTGCCAGATGTAGTAGACGATCGTCACGGTCGCGTTGGCCGGTCCGCCCTTGGTCGTGGTCATGACCAGGTCGAAGAACTGCAGCGCGTCGATCACGCCCCAGATCGTGAGGAAAACCGTCATCGGCCGTACGGACGGCACGATGATGTGCCGGAACGTGGTCCACCGGCTCGCCCCGTCGATCGAGGCCGCCTCCAGGATCTCCTTGTTGATCTCCTGGATCGCGGCCAGGTAGATCACCACCGCGAAACCGAACCGGGTCCAGAAGAAGATCAGCGTGAGCACGTACATGGCCTGTGAAGGGCTGCTCAGCAACCCCTGCATCGGCAGCCCGAGCTTGACGAGCAGCCCGTTCATCATCCCGAAGTCGCGGTCGAAGATGTAGCCCATCAGCAGCCCGGCCGAGGTCGCCGAGGCGATGTAGGGCACCAGGAAGCAGGTCCGGTAGAACCCGATCCCGCGTACCTTCCGGTTCAGCAGCACCGCCACGAGCAGGCCCGCGATCAGCGACGCCGGGATGTAGAGCACGACGAGCAGCCCGGTGTTGCGCAGCGCCTGGAAGAAGACGGGGTCCGCGACCAGCGCCCGGTAGTTCGCCAGCCCCACGTTCTGTCCCGGGGACTGCAGGTCGGAGTCGGTGAAGGACAGCGCGAGCGCCCACACCATGGGGATCAGCGAGAAGCCGAGGATGATCAGCGAGGCGGGGCCCGCGAAGGACCAGCCGGCGACGTTGTCGGCGAGCTTGCGGCGGTCACGCGGCTGCCGGTGACCGGTGGCCGTCCGGCTCAGGGCCGGCGCGGTGCTGTTCATGACCCTGGTACGGCGAGCGCCGCGTCGGACTTGGCCGCCGCCTCGTCCAGGGCCGTCTTGGCGTCGGCCTTGCCGAGCAGGGTCTGCGCGATGGCCTCGGCCACGAAGGCGGAAACCCGCGGATATCTGGTCGTCGGCGGCCTGACCCGCTTGGCGTTGGCCAGGTTGGCGGAGATCACGTCTATCCCCGGATATTTCTTGAGATAGTCCTGGTAGCCGGGCAGCTTGGTGATGGACTCGCGGATGGGCAGCGAGCCGGTGTCCTTCATCCATTCGAGCTGCTGGTCGGCCGCGGTCAGCCAGGTCAGGAACGTGGCGGCGGCCTTGACCCGCCGCTCGTCGTGCTTGAACACCACCCAGTTGTCGGGTCCCGAGACCGTCTCGTGGTTGCCGTTCGTGCCGGGGAGCTGGGCGACGCCATAGTCGACCTTGGCGGTCTGCAGGTCGGGCAGCACCCACGGGCCGGACAGGAACATGCCGAGCCGTCCCGACTCGAACAGCTTCTGACCCTTCTCGGCCGGGCTGGAGTCGAGGTAGAGCGACTTGTCGTCGACCGCCATGCCGCGGAGCAGGCCGAGCGCCTGTTGCCCGGCGGCGGAGTTGAAGACGGCCTTCTTGTGGTCGGGGGAGAGCACGTCGCCGCCCGCCTGCCAGATCAGCGGCCACAGGCCCCAGACGGCCTCCTCGCCGCCGCTGATCGCCCAGGTGGTGCCGAAGGTGCCGGACGCGGCGTCGGTGGTCTTCTTGGCGATCGCCCGGAAGTCGTCCCAGGTCCAGTCGGGCTTCGGCGCCTCGACCCCGGCCTTGGCCAGCAGCTTCTTGTTGTACAGGACCACCATGTTGTCGACCACCGCCGGGAAGCCGACGACCTTGCCCTCGACGGTGGCCGCCGCCCGCTCGCTGGACCAGAAGTCCGCCCAGCCGACGGCCGGGTCCTTCGTGTACGCCGTGAGGTCGGCCGTCTTCGGGTTCCTGGCGAGGTTGGGCGCCCAGGAGCCGTAGAGATAGGCGATGTCGGGATAGGCGTCGGACGTGAGCGCGGCGGTGAGCTTGGGCAGCATGCCGTCGGCGGTCGCGGCCCCTGGCTCGATGTTCACCTTGATCTCGGGGTGGCCCTGGTTGAACTGGGCCACCAGCTTCTCGATCGACTTGGCGGCGGCATCCGTCTGGCCGTGCCAGATGGTGAGCTGCACCGGCCCGGTCGCCTGTTCCTCGGCGGCCGACCCGCAGCCGGTCGCGACCAGGGCGACGGCCGCGACGGCGGCCAGGACGTTTCTGTTGATTCCGGCGCGGCCGGCGCCGATGAAGACGATGCGTGCCATGGGGCTCTTTCCCTCCACAGAGCACGGCGGGCATGAGGCCCACTGCGTGCGGTGAGTATAGCCACCTATCCACGATACAGACTAGCATTCCGTTATACGGAATGCGCTGATGGGGCGGCTTGCTCGGCGTTGTATGCCTTTTATGCGGAATTCTCGATGTCGAGACAAGATTGACAAGATGCGATCTTGCCCGATTTCCTTGATGTCGGAATAGCATTCCGCTATTCGGAATAGAAGGTGAGTGTATGGGCAACATGCGATCGCTCTTCACCCGGTCCGCTGTGGCCGCGGCCCTGGTCATCGCCCCGGTGATGGCCTTCGGCGCCGCCGCGTCGGCCGACGCCTCAGCCACCGCCTCCGGGACCGCCGCACGCGCGGCGGTCTGGCAGCCGCCGCTGCAGAGCCGCTGGCAGTACCAGCTCCAGGGCAACTCCGCGTACCCCTCGACCGGCGGCGTCAACGTCGACATCTGCCAGGTCCCGCAGAGCGGCGGCGCCTGCGTGAAGCCGACCGTGTTCGACATCGACCTCTACGCGGACGCCGACGTGGTGGGCAACAACTCCACGCTCAACACCGGCGCCGTCACCGCCATCCACGCGAAGGGCGCCAAGGCGATCTGCTACGTCGACGCCGGGTCGATCGAGGACTTCCGGCCCGACTACCAGACGTTCGTCGACTGGGACAACGCCCACGGCAACTCCCTGCTGGGCAAGCCGTTCAGCGACGAATTCCCGAACGAGCGCTGGGCCAACATCAACAACGACCAGGGCCAGCGCGACTTCCTGCTGACGATGATGGCGGCCCGGGTCGACAAGTGCGTTCAGGCCGGGTTCGACGGCGTCGAGTTCGACGTGGTGAACGCCCACGAAGAAGGCAAGTCGGTCACCGGCTGGACGGTCACGCCGGCCACCCAGCTCATTTTCAACCGCGCGCTGGCCGCCATCGGCCATGCCAGGGGCCTGTCGGTGGCGCTGAAGAACGACCTCAGCCAGGTGTCCGACCTGGTGGGCAACTTCGACTACGCGGTCAACGAGCAGTGCTTCGAGTTCGACGAGTGCGGGGAGCTGACCCCGTTCATCCAGGCGGGCAAGCCGGTGTTCCAGGTGGAGTACCTGACCTCGCCGTCCAAGTTCTGCAGTAAGGCGGCCACGCTCAACGTCAACGCCATCAAGAAGGCGACCGACTACTCCCTCAAGGATCTGCCCTACAAGCCCTGTAGGTAGCAAGCCGCGGTGGCCCTGCCCGCGCGGGGCCACCGCTTCACGCCACCGGGTTGGCCAGCGTGCCGATGCCCTCGACGCCCACCTCGACGGTGTCGCCGGGGTTGAGCGAGCGCCTCGGGTCCATGAACTCGCCGCAGCCCCACGGCGTGCCGGTCAGCACGACGTCGCCCGGATCGAGGGTGAAGGCGCGCGAGCAGTGGGCGAGCAGCTCGGCGATGCCGAAGAGCATCTCGGCGGTGCTGGAGTCCTGGACGGTCTCGCCGTTGACGGTCGTCCACAGCCGCAGCGACTGCGGGTCGTCGAGCTCGTCGGGCGTCACGATGGCCGGGCCCAGCGGGCAGAAGGTGTCCAGGCTCTTGCCACGGGTCCACTGCCCGTCGGCGAACTGCAGGTCGCGCGCGGAGACGTCGTTGGCGACGGTGTAACCGGCCACGCCCGCCAGCGCCTCTCCCGGGCTCGCGCGGCGCAGCGGCGTCCCGATGACGGCGGCCAGCTCGACCTCCCAGTCCACCCGCTCGGTCAGGTCGCCGTCGATGACGATCGGCTCGCCGGGGCCGATCACGCTGGACGGGAACTTCGCGAACATCAGCGGCCGCGCCGGCTTGTCCATGCCGGCCTCGCGGATGTGGTCGAGGTAGTTGAGCCCGATCGCCACGATCTTGCCGGGCCGCACCGGCGCGTCGGCAACCGCGTCGGGCAGTGGCCGGGCCGCGGAACCGGCCAGCCGCCGCATCTCATCGGGCCCCTCGGCCAGCACCGCCCGCATCGAGGTGCCGGGTGGGACGTCGAGGGCGTACCAGAGCTCATCGCGCTGCACCGCGGCGAACCGGGTCTCGCCGACCCGTGCCGTGCCGAGTCTCATGTCTGCTCCATTCTGCTATACGGAATGCTATTCCGAATTACTGAAAGGACATCAGCAACCCTGAGCACGTGTCAAGAGTCCTTTGGAACATTCCAGGCCTTCAGCTCGGGGCCGGCTGATTTTCCGAATGGCAGAACGCCCCTGCGTATGGCGGAACCAGTGCTACCTTCGGAGCGGAGTGGCGACAGAGGAGGGCATCATGCGCGGACTGGCCGGGAAGCGGGTGCTGATCAGTGGTGGCAGCAGCGGCATCGGCGCCGCCACCGCCCGCAGATTCCTGGAGGAAGGCGCCCGGGTCGTGCTCGGCGGCCTGAGTGAAGCCGAAGTGGTCCGGGCGGTGGCCGACCTCGCGCCGCTCGGCGAGGTGAGCGGGCTGGCGGGTGACGTCAGTTCGGCGGACGACGTCACCCGGCTGGTGGACGGCGCGATCGCGACGATGGGCGGCATCGACGTCCTGATCAACAACGCGGGCATCGCGTGGCGCGAGCCGTTCCTGGAGATCACGCCCGATCACTGGGACCGGATCGTCTCGGTGAACCTGCGGGGGATGTTCCTGGTCGCCCAGGCCGTGGCCAGGCATCTGGTGGAGCGCGGCTCCGGCGGGGTGATCCTCAACATGTCGTCCACGAACGGGCTCGGCGGAGAGGCCGATTACGCGCATTACAACGCGTCCAAGGGCGGCGTGCTTCTGCTTTCCAAGACAATGGCGGTGGAGCTCGGAAAACACGGGATCCGGGTTAATTCCCTTTGTCCTGGATATATCAAGACTCCATTGAATTCTGCGATCTCGTCCGGGCTGGCCGTCGATTTCGTGTCGGCGTACGAGCGCGACCACATCCCGCTCGGCCGGGCCGGGCTGGCCGAGGAGGTCGCGGCCGGATACGCCTTCCTGGCCTCGGATGACGCGTCCTTCATCCACGGCACCGAGCTGGTCATCGACGGCGGGCAACTCGCCATCATGTGAGGCATTTTCTCGGCAATCGCCGCCAATTAAACCGCATGGACTTTCCCGCTGATCCGCGATCTCATATCCCCGCTGGTATCACCGAGCGGGGAGAGGTCAATGCGGAGAATATTGGGAATTACCGCGGCTTTTGCGGTCACGATCGGCCTCGCCGCCGTGCCCGCAGCCACGGCGGCGAGCGCCCCACCGCGGGCCGTGGAGATCACCCGCTTCCTCGGCGAGCAGCGGCTGCCGCACAAGATGCCCTACGCCGGCACCACGGTCGGCGGCCTGTCCGGCATTGACCGCGACCCGCGCACCGGCACCTGGTACCTGATCTCCGACGACCGTGGCCGCTACGGCCCGGCCCGCTTCTACACCGGGCGTCTCGACATCGACCCTTGGACCGGCGCCTTCACCGGGGTGCACCTCACCTCGGCCAACACCCTCCTGCGCCCCGACGGGAGCACCTACCCCCCGTACGGCAAGCCCGAGTCCGCCGACCCCGAGTCCATCCGCTACGACCCGTGGACCCGGCGGCTGCTGTGGGGCGACGAAGGCGACCGGCCGGACGCCGGTCACCCGGACATCCCGCTGTCCGGCCTGTACGTCCACCGGGCCAACACCCAGGGGCGGCAGACCGACGACCTGCCGATGCCCGCCAACCTACGCATGACCGGCACGGACAACGGCCCCAGGCGTAACTTCGGCATCGAGGGCCTGGCCGTCACCCCGCGCGCGATCACGGCCATGACCGAGGGCCCGCGGTTCGAGGACGGGGAGCCGCCGACCGTCGAGCACGGCGCGGAGGCCCGCCTCACCGTGTGGGACCGTTTCGGCGGCTCGCCGCGCGCCCAGTACGTCTACCGCGTCGACCCGCTGCCCACCGCCCCCATCCCGCCGACCGGGCACACCGACAGCGGGGTCTCGGAGATCCTCGCGATCGACGACCATCGGTTCCTGGCGCTGGAACGCTCCTGGCTCGAAGGCGTCGGCTACCGGGTGAAGCTGTACGAGATCGACCTGAGCGGTGCCACGAACGTGCTGGACAGGGACAGCCTGTTCACCGGCGATCCCTACCGCGCGGTGTCCAAGCACCTGGTCGCCGACCTCGACGAGGTCCGGACGCCGGTACAGAACCTGGAGAGCCTCGCCTGGGGACTGCGGCTGCGCACCGGCGAGTGCACGCTGGTGATCGGGTCCGACGACAACTTCGACACCGAGGAGACGACACAGTTCTTGGCCTTCGCCACCCGGACCTGCTGACACTTCGCAAAACAATGAAGCGGCAAGGGAGCTCTGGCCACCCCAACTAGCCTGACGTTTCATGACGTACGGGCCGCAACAGCCACAATTCCCGCCACAGCCGTTCAACGTCCCCTATCCCCAGCAGCAGCCTCCCGCCTTCACGCCGCCTCCCGTGGTGATCGACGTCGGTGGGGACGCCAAGGTGAAGGCACTGATCGGCGGCTCCGTGGCGGGGGTCATCGGGCTCTTCACGATCGTGTCGACGCTGACCGGCCAGGTGACGGGCGGCGGCGGGGCCACCGTCGTCGCCGGGCTGTTCGGGCTGCTCTTCCTGGCCATCGGCGCCCTGCCGATCATCACGTGGCGCAAGCTCAGCCGCCCCCGCAAGCTGGTCTTCGACGGCTACGGCGTCCGCTGGGACGATCCGCAGGGCAAGCCGTGGTCCGCGCCGTGGGCCGAGCTGGCGGGGGTGGGCATCTCGCGCACCCAGCAGCGCCGCGTCAAGCTCGCCGACTACATCATGCGCAAGGTGATGGTGCGCCTGGACCTCTTCCCGGCCGACCCCGGGTTCCGCGCCCGCCACCCGGAGCTGGAGCACCTGTGGGAGTTCCACACGGTCAAGAACGGCTACCGGCTCCCGCTCGGCTCCAACCCCAAGTACATCCCGGTCATCGAGCAGGCGATGCGGCAGTATCGTCCCGCGGCGTATCTGGGCATCCGCGACGAGGGTTTCATGGTCGGCCTGGTCTAGAGGCCGCCCCTCAGCGCGGGCGGGAGAGGCGGTGGGCGGCCAGGAGGAGAGAGAGCAGGCCGACCGCGGCGGTGACGGTGAGCTCCATGAGGACGGGCGAGTGAACGGCGGCAGGCTCCTGCGGCGCGAGGTAGGGGGCGATGGTTCGCCGGAGCAGGTCGACCACGTAGGTGAGCGGGTTGGCCACCATGAGCGCGGTCAGCCAGCCGGGCAGGCCCCCCATCGGGAACAGCGCGCCCGACAGGAACGTCATCGGCGTCAGCGTGCACCCCATGACCGCGTGGAAGGTCGGCGCCGGGGCGATGACCACGGCCAGCAGGGTGACGAACGCGGTCATGGCGAACGCGAGCAGCGCCATCTCGGCGACCAGCCGGATCATCAGCTCGGGCGCGTACGGGATGTGCGCCGGCCCCGCCAGGCCAAGGACGAGCACACCCTGGAAGGTGGCGACCGTGGAGCCGCCCGCGCACCGACCGGCCAGCAGACTCACCCGGTGGACCGGCGCGACCAGCATCTCTCTGAGGAAACCGGCCTCGCGGTCGACCGCGATGGAGGCGCCGATGGCGATCGCGGGCGCCTGGACGGTCATCATCAGCACACCGGGAAACAGGTAGGTGAGATAGCCGCCGCGGATCGGCAGCATGGCGGCGAACCCGGTGCCGAGCACCAGCAGGTAGACGACCGGCTGGGCCAGCGCCATGAGCAGGCGGGCCGGGTTGCGGACGGAGTGGAGCAGCTCCCGCCGCCACACCACATGGGCGGCCCGCGCCTCCCACAGGAGCCGGTGCAGGACACGTGACGAGATGGTGAGGCCGGCGCTCGCGGTCACGGCGACACCTCCGAACGCGCCGCGCCGTCCAAGGTCCGGCCGGTGTAGCGCAGGAACACCTCGTCCAGGCTGGGCCGGCGTACCTCGATCGAGTGCACGGGCACCCGCAGCACGGTGCACACCCAGGGGATGGCGGTGGCCGCGTCGGTCACCTGGACGTACAGGCCGTCCGGTCCCCACGCGCTGGCCAGGCCCAGGTAATCGGAGAGCGTGGCGGCCGCGGCCTGGTCGTCGCCGGTGCGCAGGTGGATGCGGTCCGTGCCGATCAGCCGTTTAAGCGCGGCCGGCGAGTCGTCGGCGACCACGCGGCCCCGGTCGACCATGGCGATGTGGTCGCAGCTCTCGGCCTCCTCCAGGTAGTGGGTGGTGAGGAAGACGGTGATGGACCGGCGGTGGCGCAGCTCGCGCAGGTGCTCCCAGATCTCCGCGCGGGCCTGTGGATTGAGGCCCACCGTGGGCTCGTCGAGGAACAGCACCCCCGGCTCGTGCAGCAGCCCGCGGGCGATCTCCAGGAGGCGTCTCATGCTGTCGGACAGCTTGCGGGCCGGCGAGTCGCCGAGACCGGTCAGTCCCACGAGGTCCGCGGCCTCGGCCACCCGGCGGCGCGCGTCGTGCTTGCCGAGGCCGTACAGCGTGGCGTGGAAGGCCAGATACTCGCGGACGGTCAGGTCCGTGTCGACGGTCGGCTCCTGGAAGACCAGCCCGATGCGGCGGCGTACCTCTTTCGGGTCGTCGCGTACGTCGATGCCCGCGACGAGCGCCCGGCCGCCGCTGGGGCGCAGCAGCGTGCAGAGCATCGAGATCGTGGTGGACTTGCCCGCCCCGTTGGGTCCGAGGAAGCCGAACATCTCGCCGGCCTCGATGTTCAGGCTGATCCCGCACACCGCGCGCATGCCCTGGTAGGACTTGCGCAGTGAGCGGGTGTGGATCGTCCCCGGCCTCATGGCGCGGTGGTCGGGGCCGCGACGGTCATGATCGGCCGGTAGTAGCCGGCCGCGTAGGGCTCGCCGACCGGCTGCCCGTTCACCTGCACCCAGGCGTGCGCGCGGAACGGCTCGACGCGCACCCCCGCGCACCAGGTGGGCCAGGTGCCCCGCAGCCGGCACAGGATGGCCGTCGCCAGCGAGCGCTGCAGGCAGGCGGGCCCGGCGCAGCGCGCGCTCACCGCCACCACGTCGTCCCTGGCGGCCAGGGCCTGCGCGGCCGTCGCGGCGACGGCGCCGCGCCGGATCACCTGCAGCACGCACCGGATCCGATACGGCGTGAGCGCGGCCAGCGCCCGGGCCGCGGCGACGGCAAGCAGCGCCGAGGGGGTCCGGACGAGCGGCGGCCAGGCGCGTTCCTCGGCTGTCATCGGGTGGCTCATGACATCACCAGTCCCGCTCGGCGCAGGGCCGCCAGCAGGTCGGCGACATCGCGGTCCGCCTGCTCGGCGGAGAGCCCCTGGTGGTCGCCGGTCAGCCTCTTGGCCACCTCGCCCGGAGCTGCGCCGCAGAGCAGGGCGCGCAGAACCAGCGTGGCGGTGGCGTTGAGCTGCCAGTAGCGGCCGGTGCGCTCGTCGAGCAGCACCATGCCGTCGATGGAGTGCGCGGCGGACACGTCGCCGCGCAGGCTGAAGGGCATCACGAATCTCCCGTGGTCATGGCCGGCATCCAAAGGGGGGTCAGTGAGCGCAGCCATATCTCGCAGGCCAGCGTCTGCGACAGGGGGCCCATGACATGCGGGAGCGGGTGCACGCCGAGCAGGGCGGCACGGAGGGCGCCGGGGTCGATCAGACCGAGCCGGCCGAGCTCCGACGCGTCGAACAGCTCCAGCACGCCGTCACGATGGCGCCGCCATCCGGCGTAGAAGTCGGCGCTGTATTCGCCCTTGGTCGGGCGCTCCAGCAGCTCGTACGGCACGATGCCGGCCATCGACGCCGCCAGCAGCGGCTTGCAGCGGCCGAGGCCGGCGCGCTGGTCCAGCCGCACCGACAGCGCGGCCTCGATCACGGCGTCATCCAGGTAGGGCGCGGCGTACGGGAGCCCCAGCCGGGAGGTGGCCTGGTCGATCTGACGCAGCCCGGCCCCGCCGGCCCGCGCGTAGAGCAGGGCCTGGTGCTGGGCGCGCCGCGGCGACAGCGGCGCCGGCTGCCCGGCGGCGATCCCGGCCAGCACGTCGCGGGCCGCGTTGACGGCGCCGGGAGTGGCCCAGGGCGGCATGCGCAGCGGTGGTCCCCATGCCATCGAGTGCGGGTCCGGGGCCGCGGGCGCGGCGCGCAGCTCGGCGGCGCAGCGGCCCAGCCAGGCCGGGTGGCCGGTGCGGTCGGCTGTCGCCCGCAGCATCCGCCACCAGGAGGTCCGCCACCGGGCCCGGCGGGCGCGCAGGTGCGCGGGCGCGCTGAACGGGCGCTCTCTGACCAGGTCGTGGAGGTAGGGCGGAAGGGGGGAGAACAGCTCGTCGCCGCCGACCCCCATCAGGTGCAGCCGGGAGCCGGCGGTGCCCAGCCGCCAGGCCAGGTCGGCCAGCCGTGCCGTGTCGCGGACCCAGCCCGACGGCTCCTCCATCGCCGGCTGGGACTCGGTCAGGCCGGCGAACCACAGCGGGAGCTCGTCGTTGCCGATGACGAGGTGCGTGGCCGCGGACAGGGCGGTGGCCGCGCGGAAGGCCCAGGCCGGGTCGTCGTTGCCCGGGTCCATGCCCTCGCAGTGCACGGTGATCAGGCTTGCCGGGCCGCGGGCGGCCAGGAAGCAGAGACTGGTGGAGTCGAGTCCGCCGGACAGGTCGGCGCTGATCGTGCCGCCGTCCGCGGTGCAGGTGTCCACGGCGCCGGTCAGCGCCGCGCGGAGAGCGGTCGCCCCCTCGGCCAGGGGCAGGGTTGGTTCGGGGGGATACCACCAGGTGCGGACGCTGGTCGTGCCGTCGGGTTCGATCAGCAGGGTCCGGTCGGGGGGCAGGCAGGTGACGTCGCGCCACACGCCGAGGTCCTGCAACGGGGCGACCACCCCGCTCGGGAGCAGCCGCGTGGCCAGCACCTGCTCGTTGATCCGTCCGCCGGTCGCCCAGGCGAGCACGTCGGAGCGGCTGGCGGCCACCGTCACACCGCGTACGCGGGCGTGGAAGATCCGCCGCACGGCCGAGGCGGTGCCGCGCACCGCCGTCCTGCCGTCGATCGAGGCGGTCAGGTGGAAGCTGCCCGCCAGCCCCGCGACGACCTGTTCGATCCGCTCGACGTCGGAGATCCGATCCAGCCGCAGCGCCAGGTCGGTGGCGGTGACCGGACAGCGCCCGAGCACCGCCACCCGCGCCGCTCCCACGGCCGCCAGACGGAGCTGGTGGCCGGGCCAGTCGCCGATCAACCACGGCCGCCCGGAGGCGTGCTCGATCACCTGACCGGCCCTGGGGAGCAGAACTCCTGCCGCGGCAAGACCTGCTTCACCGTCGGGCAGCACGGCGAACCACATCTCGCCTGGCACTGTCGCTCCCGCCCGTCAGCCGGAGAACCACTGAAACGGATGGGGGGACCAGTCGATGACGAAGCCCGACGGGTGACCGCACGTGAGATCGGCGAAATCGCCGACCTCAACCAGGGCGGGCGGCTCGTACGCCGCTGGTGCGTGCATGACCCTTCTCCTCTCAGAGATGATGGCCGGACACGACCTGTCTACCTATCCGCCATCGTCACTGACAGTAGCTATTTGGTTACTAGTAGCGATGACCATGGTCACGGTTTCTGTGCCGCCCCGCTACTGGTCGCAGCGGATTGGGGACGGGCACGCAGCGCATCTCGCCGCCGTCGGCGCCGAGCCAGCGCAGCAGCAGGTTGGCCTTGGCGGGCACGTGGGAGGCCGCCAGCAGGGCGCGGATCCGCACATGGTCTCCCGCGTAGCCGGCCAGCAGGTCTCTGGCCCGCGCCCACAGCTCCCCGCCGAGGCCCACGTGGCGCTCCTCGATCGCCCCGGCGATCTCCCACAGATTGTTGGTCACCAGGCAGGAGACCAGCCGCTCCCAGCCGTAGGCGGCGCTGACGCCCGGGACTTCGGGGTGCCGGTCGGTGACCAGCTTGACGCCCTCGTGGTCGCGGAAGATCGCCTGCGCCGGGGTTCCGGTGGCGTCCACGCCGATGAGCACGTTCTGCAGGTGGCACTCCAGGACCACGCCGTGGCGCAGGTACGCGTGCAGGACCGGTGGTACGACGTGCTCGAGGTAGCGCTGCCACCAGGTGAGGGCGCGGTCCTCGTCGAGGCCGTCGAGCGGGTTGCCGGGGAAGCCTTCGCCGATCCCCGCCGCCAGCAGTGCCGTCAGGCCGGGCCGCAGGTGCGCGCCCAGGCCGTCGCGTACGATCACCGCCAGCGCCTCGCCGCCGTCGCCGAGGTCCACGGTGCGGTAACCCCGGTCGGACAGCACGGACGGTCTCGGCAGGTGCGCGGGCAGGTCGTCGAAGATCGCGCGCAGCAGGCCGTCGATCGTGGTCAGCCGGCGCAGGTCGTGGGACCACAGGCGGCGGACGTCGTTGGTGATCCGGACGTCGAGGCTGAACTTGCAGAACAGGTCCGCGTCCGGCAGGTACACCGTGCGCAGCGACGAGGTCGGCACGGCCACGATGCTCTCGCCCAGATACCGCAGCCGCCCGTCGCGCAGGGCGGGCGGTCCGCCCAGTAGCTCCAGTTGCCAGGGGTGGGCGGGCAGCAGGAGGCCGCCATCGGGTGGCGGCGGGCCGAGCCCGTCCAGCGCTGTGGGGTCGCCCTCCTGCAGTACGGCCTCGGGCGGCACGCCGAGCAGGGTCAGCGGGAAGCGGGCGCGGGCCTCGGGCGCGTAGGGGAGCCAGGAGTCCGGGCCGAGCCCGCCACGGGCCTTGGGCGCCGGGTGGTAGCGGTGCCCCGCGACCAGGGCCTGCTCGGACCGCAGGAACAGCTCGATGGGCGAGGTCCGGGCGGCCGGGAACCGGGCGGACAGCAGGGTGGCGACGACGTCCCTGCTGTGGCGGATCTCGCCGGCGAGGGTGCCGTTGGAGACACCGGTGTACGCGGTCAGCTCCTCGGCGGTCAGTGCCACCAGGGGGTCCAGGGACAGGGGGAGCCAGCCGCCGGCCGTGTACAGGGCGGGGTGCCCGGGGTAGCGTCCAGCGCGTACCCGCAGCAGGTGGCCGGTCGTCGGCAAGCGGTAGAGCCGGTGGCCGTCGTCCTGGCCGCTTTCGGGCCTGGCCACCTCGCGGACGAGGCAGTTGAGGAGAGCCGTCACCGTGAGAGCGTCGGCGCGGTCGCCGTCCGGGCCGGACCGTAGGGTCGCCTGCGCCGCGTCCGGTCCCTCGGGATGGCGTGTCATCGCAGGCCCCCTCACCACTCGTATCGGCGACCATACACGGGGTAACTACCCGTTATGAGTATTGATTTGGAGGATCCCCCTCAAGGTCGGGCAGAAGCCGAATTTGCCGCAGAGCTCGCGCGAATCCGGCCCGGCCTGGCCGCCGCCTACGCCGAGGCGCTGCCTGGGGCGCGATCCACCGTGCTCGGGCTGCTCTGGCGGGGGCTGCTGTACGAGCCGGTGCCCGGGCTGGTCGGTCGGGAGTCCGCGCTCGGGCGGATCCGGTTGTCCGACGGGCGGCTGCTCACCGGGCCTCGCCGGTCGCCGTACGACCTGGAGGTGGGCGAGGACGCGGCGATGCTGCTGGACGGGCGGGTGTACACGCGGCCGGGCGAGCTGGTGGCAGCGCTCGGCCTGCCCGGGGCGGCGCGCTTCGGCGCCGACCTGGAGCGCAGCGTCGCCTCACTGGCCCTCGCCCGCGCCGGAGCAGGGACGGGAGCGGGGACGGGAGCGGGGACGGGAGCGGGGACGGGGCTGGATGAGCGGTCGCTGGAGTGGTTCGAGCAGAGTGTGGTGGACGGGCATCCATACCATCCGTGCTGCCGTAACCGGCCCGGCGTGTCGGTGGCGGAGCAGTTGGCGTACATGCCCGAGCACCGCCCCGTGGTCGACCTGGACCTGATAGCGGTGCCGGTGTCGCGGTGCGTGGTGGTCGGATCGTGGCCCGACTGGCTGCGCGACATCGACCGGCTGCTGCTGCCCGCCCACCCGTGGCAGAGCAGGCATGTGCTGCGCGAGCTCGGGTTGCGGCCGCTCGTGGCGGGTGGGATCCCGGCCCGGCCGCTGATCTGCGTACGCACGCTCGCGCCCGTCGGCGGCGGGCCGCATCTCAAGACGGCGTTCTCCACGCGGATGACGTCCAACGTGCGCGACATCTCGCCGGGCTCGATATGGGACAGCGCGCCGCTCTCGGCCATGCTGGTGGACCTGGCGCGGCGGCTGGACGGAGGGCTGCGGATCACCCGCAACCTGGCCGCGGCCTGCGCGGTGGTGAACGGCGAGCCGAGCGCCGACCTGGCGGTCCTGCTGCGCGAGTCGCCGTCGGAGTACGCGGGCGCGGGGGAGACCGTGGTCCCGGTGGCGGCCCTCATCGTCCGGCCCCCGAACGGTGGTCCGCCCCTGATCGGCGGCCTGCCGACAGGCGGTCAGCCGGGTGCACGACCGCCGCGTGCCGCCGGGCTGGGGTGGTTGGCGGAGTTCGCGCGGCTGGCGTGGGGGGCGGGGCTGCGGCTGCTGGCGTACGGCGTGACGCTGGAGGCGCACGGGCAGAACCTGCTGGTCGTCCTGGACCGCCGCGGCCGCCCGCTACGCCTGGTCTACCGGGACCTGGCCGACATCAGGGTCAGCCCCGCGCGCCTGCGCCGTAACGGCCTGACGCCGCCGCCGCTGAGCCCGCGGCTCATCACCGACGATCCGGGCGAACTACACGCCAAGCTGTTCGGCTCGCTCGTCGGCACCACGTTCAGCAGCCTCGTCTCCGCCCTCGGTCAGGGCGACCGGGAGGTGGAGGCGCGGCTGTGGGCGGCGGTGGCGGCGGCGGCCGTCCAGGTGTTCGACGACCTGCCCGCCACCGGCGACACCCGCGCCGACCGGGCGGCGCTGTTCGGCACGGAGCTCCCCGTCAAGGCGCACACGGTGATGCAGCTCGACGGCGGCCCCGCGGGCGACCGCTGGGCCCGGTTCCCCAACCCGCTGTCACAAATCTGACCCATCACACGTCGAACGCCACCGGCACCCGGGCTCCTGTGCGGGCCGATTCCAGGGCCGCCGCCACCATGGCCAGGCTTCGGATGTTGTCATGGCACTCTCCCTGCGGAGCCTGCCCGGTACGCAGCCCGGTCAGGAACTCCTCCAGCCCCTCCGCCAGCCCGCTGAACCGGCGCCGCCCCGGGTATCGGTCCGGCTCCGGCGGGTGCCGGCGTGCCTTGTGCCCCTTGACCGTCTCCACCGTCGGCCGGCCCTCGCCGTCCCAGCGTGCCGTGCCGTGCGCTCCGGAGGCCCGCCAGCTTCCGGTCCAGGACGTCGCCTGGCCGGGCGCGGACCAGCTCCCCGTGAACGTGTAGCGCAGCCCGCCGGTCATCTCGAAGATCGCCGTGGCGGAGCAGGCGCCGGAATACCAGGTCCACGGCGGCCGGAACGACTCGCAGTAGGCGCTCACCGGATCGGCCCCCGACACCGCGCGGGCCGCGTCGAACAGGTGGATCGCCATGTCCTGTAACAGGGGATGCTCCAGCGCGGACAGGAACGGAGGCCCCTCGTACGGCATGAAGAACTCCGAGGTCAGCAGCCCGAGCGGCCCGAGCTCGGCCACCGTCCGGCGGAAGGCCACCAGGTTCGGCAGGAAGCGGCGGTTCTGGTTGACCGCGAACAGTCGCCGCGCCCGGTCCGCCGCGCTCACCATGGTGCGCGCCTCGTCCAGCGTGATCGACATCGGCTTCTCGCTGAGCACCGACACCCCGCGCTCCAGGGCGGTGACGGTCACCTCGCGATGCGCCTCGGGGACGGTGCAGTTGACGATGAAGTCGGGCTCCTCGCCGTCGAGTACGGAGGTGAGCGAGGCGCTGACGGGCAGCCCGTCCAGGCCGAGGGTCGCGGCGGCGGCGCGGGCGCGCTCCTCGGCCACGTCCACCCAGCCCACCAGTTCGGTACCGGGATGGGCCAGCAGCTCCGGCGCCCACTGGCCGCCGATGAACCCGGCGCCGACCACCACGGCCCGCAGCGGACGGTCCTCGTCGAGAGTGATGAAGGTCATGCGGCTCCTACCAGGTGATGGGGGTGTGCGCGTTCCGCAGGGGGTCGCCGACGCCGGACGGGGGTGCGGCCCACAGCACCGCGTTGGCCAGCACGCGCCGTACGTCAGGGTGGTGGTAGACCGGGTGCCCCTGGTCGCCGGGGCTGAAGTAGAAGATCCGGCCCAGGCCACGGCGGTAGCAGCAGCCGCTGCGGAACACCTCGCCGCCGCTGAAATTGCTGATGAAGACCAGCTCGTCGGGCTCGGGGATGCCGAACGGCTCGCCGTACGTCTCCTGCTCGCCGATGACCAGCGGGCGCGGCACGCCCTCGGCGATGGGGTGGCCGGGGGTGACCGTCCAGACCAGTTCGCGCTCGGCCGCGTCGCGCCAGGTGAGCGAGCAGGTGGTGCCCATCAGCTTGCGGAAGATCTTCGAGTAGTGGCCCGAGTGCAGCACCAGCAGGCCCATCCCGCCGAGCACGCGCTGATGCACCCGCTCCACTACCTCGTCGGACACCTCCTCGTGGGCCATGTGCCCCCACCAGGTGAGCACGTCGGTCTCGGCGAGGTCCTTCTCCGACAGCCCGTGCTCGGGGTCCTCCAGGATCGCGGTGCGCACCCGTACGCGGTCGCCGAGCCGCTCGGTCAGGCCGGCGGCGATCGCGCCGTGAATGCCGTCCGGGTAGCGCAGGCGTACGTCCTCCTCGCGTGGCTCGTGGTAGTTCTCGCTCCAGACCGTGACCTTGACCGGCATCCGCTTGCCTCCCCGAGGGGCCGTGTGGCCCTCTGACGTCGTCGACTCGCTGTCGCACCTGGTTCTCGCCGCTCTCGCGGGCGTTGAAGCCACTGTCAGGTAGGCCAGTCCTTCGGCTGCGCTTTGTGGCCTTTTTAGTGAAAATAGAAGACTATTTCAGTGAAATTACGTCGATCCGGGGCGGTGGTCAATGCTCTACATTGAGGGGCGATGAGACGGGAACTGGGCCGCGCCACCCTCAAGGAGGTGGCCGAGCGCGCCGGGGTGTCCATCGGCACGGCGTCCGCTGTCTTCTCCGGCAAGTCCTGGGTGTCCCCGGACACCGGATCCGCGGTACGGCAGGCGGCCGAGGAGCTCGGCTACCGGCCGCGGGCGCGCCGGGCCGCCGCGGAGAGCGGCATGATCGGGTTCGTGTCCTGGGCGACCGACATGTTCTCGCCGGCCAACCCCTACTACGGCCCCGTCCTGTTCGGCGCCCAGCAGGCGTGCGCGGAGCTCGGGATGTCCATGACGTACGAGGTGGTCCAGCCGGACGCTGACCGGCTGCCGCTCTGCGTCGAGCGCGGCCAGGTCGGCGGGCTGCTGATGCTGAGCCTCGCGCCCGACCGCGCATACCTGCGCCGGATCCTCGATGCGGGCGTCCCCTGCGTGCTGCTCGAACACGCCGTCGAGGAGCTGCCCGTCGACCACGTACGCCACGACGACGAGACCGGCGGCTACCTCGCCACCCGCCACCTGCTGGAGCTCGGGCACACCGGCCCGCCGCCCGCCGTCATCACCGCGGACGACCGGATCGTCCCCGCGGCCCGGCGGCTGGCCGGCTACCGCCGGGCACTCGCCGAGCACGGCCTGCGTCCGGACCCCGCCTACATCCGGCGCGGCGACTTCAGCTTCGAGACGGGTTACGAGCAGATGGCCGCCCTGCTCGCGTTACCGGTGCCGCCGACGGCGGTGTTCTGCGCCAACGACGAGTCGGCGCTGGGCGCGCTCGACGCGATGCGCGACCGCGGCCTCCGGGTGCCGCACGACATCAGCGTGGTCGGGTACGACGACGTGGCCATGGCCGCGCGCGCCGCGCCGCCGCTCACCACGATCGCGGCCGACAAGGAACTCCTGGGCGCGCAGGCGGTCTGGCACCTCGCGCAGCGCGTCCGGCGGCCCGGCATGACGAGCAGGGACACGCAGATCGCCGTCGAGCTGGTCCGGCGGCAGTCCACCGCGCCGCCGCCGGCCCGCTGAGGCCGGGCGACCGCTTCCGCGCGGGGGTCAGGAGGGTTGCCCATACCAGTCGATGCCGTGGCGACGCAGCCACTCGACGTCGCGCTCCTGGACCTCCGGGTTGACCTTCCCGGTAGGCATGTGGGCGCCGCCCCTGCCGCCGAAGTGGGTGGCGAGCTCATCGCCGACGTCGAGGACGACCTTCTCGTAGTCGGGCTGCCAGCGCATCAGCGTTCGCCTGCCGCATTCCGGGCACAACCATTCTTCGGTCCCTGAGTCGGAGACCCCGACCATGACCATCTCGTGCGTCGCAGTCACCGCGCACTCCTTGTCTTCACCGAGCGTTTACCCGGTGATTCGTCCTGTATTCGAAGCCCGCCGGACATAACTTCGTGGCGATTTCAAGGAGTGGATCCAGGTAACTCCGCCGACTGGCGAATGGTCACGCCGATCGCTGCGTCAGCCGATAACGCGACGGCGGGATCCCGTAGCGGTCGACGAACGCCTGCCGCAGTGTCTCGGCCGTGCCGAAGCCGCAGCGGGCGGCCACACCGGCCATGGGCAGGGAGGTCGAGGCCAGCAGGTGGGCGGCCGCCTCCGTGCGGGCCTGCCGGACGTACCGGCCGGGGGTCTGCCCCAGGTTCTTGAGGAACAGCCGGGTCAGGTGCCGCTCGCTCACGCCGGCGCCGGCCGCGAGCGTGGCGGTGGCCAGGTCGGCGTCCAGATGGCCGGTGACATAGTCGGCCACCTGCCTGACCAGGCTGTCGGTGTACGGCGGCGCGACGGTGAAGATGCTCATCTGCGCCTGGTTGCCGGGCCGTTGCAGATAGGTCACCAGGCTGCGGGCGACCTTCCTGGCGAGCTCGGCGCCGCTGTCCTCCTCGATGAAGGCCAGCATGAGGTCGAGGGCGCTGGTGACGCCGGCCGCCGTGCGGACGTTCCCGTCGCGGATGAAGATGGGGCCGGGATCGAACGTGACCGCGGGGTACCTCTTGGACAGGTCGTACGCCCACTCCCAGTGCGTGGTCACGCGCCGGCCGTCCAGGAGGCCCGCCGCGGCCAGGACGCCGGCTCCCGTGCACACCGACGAGACGCGGCGGCTCTCGCGCGCGAGGCGGCGGACGTGCGCCAGGATCAGCCGGTTCTCCGCCGCGTCCAGGTGGCCGATGCCGCCGGTGACGACGATCGTGTCGAGGGGTCCGGTGACGCGTTCGAGGACCTCCTGGCCCTGCACGATCAGGCCGGTGCCGCAGGTGATGGGGTGGCCGCCGGGCGTGGCCAGCCGGACTTCGTAGAGGGGGAGGCCGGCGTGGTCGTTCGCCGTCTCCAGGGTGCTGGTGACGCAGGCGATGTCGAGCAGCGACGCCGCCTCATAGCCGATGACGACCATCCGCCGTACGGTCATGGCCAGACCCTACGTCGGACGGACCGGCATCCCAAGATTCCAGACCTACTGATTTCCCTCCTTTGCCGGTGGAGGCGGAGGAACGGCACAGTTGCCACATGACGCAGAGATCATGGGGCCGCTTCGCCGGGCACTACGTGGAAATGGTCATCGCGATGTTCGTCGGGATGTTCGCGCTCGGCTTCCTGCTGGACGCCGTCGGGATCAGTCCGTCGTACGAGCGGGATCCCGAGCTCGCCTACCTGCTCATGGCCTTCGACATGTCCGTCGGCATGGCCGCCTGGATGCGCTTCCGAGGGCACGGCTGGGCCGCCACGCTGGAGATGTGCGCCGCCATGTTCGTCCCGGTCGTGCCGCTGTTCCCGCTGCTGTGGATGGGGGTCATCGACGGGATGGGGCTGATGATGGCCGCGCACGTGGCGATGTTCCCGCTCATGCTGCTGGCGATGCTGCGGCGGCGCGACGAGTACACCCACGCCCACGCCCACTGAACCGGCTGGCGTTTTGAGCAAGCGTTTGGTTTGATCACGGTATGGACGACCGCGAGATCGCCGACCGCCTCCAGATCGCCGACGTGCTGGCCCGGTACGCCCGCGCCGTCGACTCGGGCGACTGGGACCTGCTCGACGAGGTGTTCACCCCTGACGCGGTGATCGACTACACCACGGCGGGCGGCATCCGCGGCACGCGGGCCGAGATCAAGACCTGGCTCGCCGACGTCCTGTCCGGCTGGCCAGGCCGGCTGCACCTGATCGGCGCCACCAGGATCGTCTTCGAGTCCGGCGAGGCCCGGGTGAGCGCGGCGTTCGCCGACACCCTCGCCCCCTCGCGCGAGCTGGTCTCCGCGGACAGCAAGGGGCTGATCCAGGGCGGCGGCTGGTACCACCACCGGATGGTGCGCACCGCCGACGGCTGGCGGAGCCGCGAGCTCGTGGAGGAGCAGTCCTGGCGCACCATCCGCTGAAACGGCCCCGGCGGTCGCTCAACGCGTGTTGATCAGCATGGCGCCGGTGCTGCCGCGGGGGGTCAGCCTGGCCGCCTGGTCCTCGAACGGGGGCACGGTCTCGCCCTCGATCAGGGCCAGCAGTCGCTGGGCGGCGTGCGCGCCGTACGCCGGGATGTCCCGGGTGAGCGCGGTGAGCGGCGGGCGGACGACCTGGGACAGCGGGGAGTCGTCCCAGGCGACGATCGACAGGTCGCGCGGCACGTCGAGCCGCATCTCCTGGGCGACGGACAGGCCCGCCACCGCCATGATGTCGTTGTCGTAGACGATCGCGGTGGGCCGGTCCGCCGAGCTGAGCAGCCGCCTGGTCGCCCTGGCGCCCTCCTCGCCGGTGTAGTCGGTGTGCACGGTCACGTGTTCGGCCGCGCCCGCGCACGACTCCGCGAACGCCTGGTCGCGCACCGCCGTGTGGACCAGCTTGGACAGTCCGGCGACCCGGGCGATGCGGCGGTGCCCGAGCGCGATGAGATAGGCGATGGTCTCGCGGATCGCCTCGCCGTCGTCGGACCAGACCGCGGGCAGCGAGCCCGACGCGGCGGGGTGGCCGATCACCACGACCGGCAGACCCAGTTGCTCCATGGCGGGCACCCGGGCATCGGAGTAACGCAGGTCGACGAGGAAGGCGCCGTCCGTGCGACGCTCGCCCCACCAGCGCCGGTACACCTCTATCTCCTGCTGGTGGTCGGTGACGACCTGGAGCATCAGGGCGTACGAGCGGTCCGCCAGCACGCTCTCGATGCCGCTGATGAGCTCCATGAAGAACGGCTCGACGCCCAGGAAGCGCGCGGGACGGCACAGTGCGAGCCCCACGGTGTGGGCCCTGGCGCCGTTCAGCGCGCGGGCGGCGCTGTTGGGCTGCCAGCCGATCTCCTCGGCGATGGCGACGATCCGCGCGCGAGTCGCCTCCGACACCCCCGGCTGCCCGTTGAGCGCGTAGGAGACGGCCACTTTGGAGACTCCCGCACGGCTGGCGATGTCGGCGATCGTCGGTCGCTTCACGAGGCCTCCTTGTGAACCGGTTATCTGCCCACACTCTAGGACACGCACACCGTATGACCGGCAGCGATTTCCCAGGGTCGGAGCTGCGGTCAGAACGACTTATCCGGTTCAGGAAAAGTTGTCGTCCGGCGGAGGCATAGCGGGACAGGCCGCATGGCGTCTGAGGGGTGATATCAACCCCTTGGAGGTGGTCGTGGACGCCGTGGACGAGCAAGGCTTCCGCGAGTTCGTCTCTGCGCGCTCTCCCGCCCTGATGCGGCTCGGCTTCCTGCTCACCGGTGGTGACCAGCACGGGGCCGAGGATCTGGTGCAGAGCGCGCTGGCGAAGCTGGCGGTGAAATGGCAGCGGGTCGACGCGCCCGAGGCGTACGCCAGGCAGATCATGTACCGCCAGCAGGTGAGCTGGTGGCGCGCGGCCGGTCGGCGCGGCGAGGTGGTCCAGGCGACCCCGCCCGACCTGCCGGGAGCGGACCGCACGCATCAGAGCGAGCTGCGCATGGTGCTGCGCGGCGCGCTGGCCAAGCTCACCGCGAAGCAGCGCGCGGTGCTCGTGCTTCGCTACTTCGAGGACCTGCCCGACCACGCGGTCGCCCGCGAGCTCGGCTGTTCGGTCGGCACGGTCAGAAGCACCACGCACCGATCGCTCGCCCGGCTCCGGCTGATCGCCCCCGAGTTGGCCATGGAACTGGAGGCCGCCACATGACCCGACTGCTGCGCGACACCCTGGAGGAGTGGGCCTCGGAGGCCCGGGTCCCGCACGACCTGGCGGACCGGGCGCTACGGAGGCGTGCCTGGCTGCCCATCGGCGCGAGTGTGCTGGCGGCCGGGCTGGCGGCGGCCGTCGCGGTGTTCGTCACCGGGCTGCACAGCGAGAACACAACGGTACGGCCCGCGACGGGGGTGAGCGTCCCGGTCAGGCCGACGGCGACCTCGACCGAGTTGCAGGCCGACCCCGACAACGCGCCCCCGAAGAAGCTGGTTGCGGCCGGGAACGTCGCCGTCTCCGCGTACTGGACCACCAAGGTCGAGGAGCTGCCCGACAAGTGGGAGCGATTCCGCCGGACCTGGTCGCTCTACGATCCGCGCACCGGAGGCTACGAGCAGACCTCGTGGGCCTGGGCCGACGTGGCGCCGGGACTCCAGCTCGCCGCGGTGGTCGAGGGCGACCTGATCGGCAAGCGGGTGGGCATCCTCGACATGAACACCCGGCAGGTCCTGGCCTGGATCAGCCTGGAGCACGCCGTCGGGTCGGTCGTCTGGTCGCCTGACGGCACCAAGATCCTGGCCACGGCCTATTCCGCGTATCCGGACGAGCAGGAGAAGCTGGGGATCGGGGGCGGACATCTGCGCGCCAGCCCGCGGACCGGCTACTACATCATCGACGTCGCCACGGGTGAAGCCCACTACCACGCGCTCGCGCCGATAAGCGACGACGCGTCGCCGAGCAACATCAACGCACGTCAGGATCTCGGCTGGAGCCTGGACGGGTCGATGCTCTGGGAGCCCACCGACACCATGCCGGACCGGCTGTGGCTCGATCTCGACGGTAAGCGGCGTGAGGCGCCCACCGGTGATCAGTACGTCGACTACACGGGCAGGTCGAAGGTCTCGCCCGACGGCAAGCTGCTTCTCGGCGGCGACGGCCTGCCGACCAGCATCACCAACCGGTTCGGGGTGGTCGTCGGCAGGCAGAAGGTGCTCCGGCTCCTTGCCTGGGCCGACGACGACAACGTGGTCGCGCTCGGCTGCGCGGGGAAGTGCGGGAACGAGTTCGACAACGGCCTTGTGCTGGTCAGCGTCGACGGCTCGCGGATGACTCAGCTCACCGCCACCCGTGACAGGGGCAACGAGGAATGGAACTGGGTCCTCACACCCAGGAACTGACGTGACGATCAGGACGTCGTGAAATCCTCGACGTTCTCCTTGGTCGCGACCTTCACCGGCACGGCCACGGTCTTGTCGATCTCCTCACCCTTGGCGGCCCTGACCGCGGCGGCCACCGCCTGCTGGCCGATCATCGCGGGCTGCTGGGCGACGGTGGCGTTCAGCGTGCCCGCCTGGACCGCCTTCAGGCCGTCAGGGGTGCCGTCGAAGCCGACGATCTTGACCTCCTTGCCGGCCTTGGCGCCCAGGGCCTTGATCGCGCCCAGGGCCATCTCGTCGTTCTCGGCGAACACGCCGTTGATGCCGGGGTGTGACTGGAGCAGGTTCGTCATGACGTCGAGGCCCTTGGCCCGGTCGAAGTCGGCCGGCTGCTGGGCCACGACCTGGATGTTCGGGAACGCCTTGATCCCCTCGGTGAAGCCCTGACCGCGGTCGCGCGCGGCGGACGTGCCGGCCACGCCCTGCAGCACGACGACCTGGCCCTTCTCGCCGA
Organism: Nonomuraea sp. NPDC049141; assembly: GCF_040648415.1. Classification (NCBI taxonomy): domain Bacteria; kingdom Bacillati; phylum Actinomycetota; class Actinomycetes; order Streptosporangiales; family Streptosporangiaceae; genus Nonomuraea; species Nonomuraea sp. NPDC049141. The sequence goes on along the minus strand of NZ_JBEZDR010000005.1, from coordinate 391,103 downwards.
GTTGCTTGGCCAGTTCCTCAGCCCCCAGCTTGCCGCCCGTCACGTTGTCGGAGGCCACGGTCTGCGTCACCTCGGCCCCGTTGACGCCGCGGTCAGCCGCGATGACCGGGATGTTGGACCGCTGCGCCGCCTTGACCGCGGGCGCCGCCGCGTCGGAGTCGACCGGGTTCAGGATGATCACCTTCATGGCCTGGCTGGCGAAGTTCTGGACCTGGTTCACCTGCTGGGAGGCGTCGTTCTGGGCGTCGGTGACGGTGAGCGTGGCGCCGAGCTTCTGGGCCTCGGCCTGCGCGCCGTCACGGAGCTGGACGAAGTACGGATTGTTCAGCGTCGACACCGACATGCCGATCTTGATGTTGGCCGCCGCCGACGGGGCGGCGGAGCTGGTGGAGCCTGGCTGGCCGGACGAGCCGCAGGCGGTGAGGCCGAGTGCGAGAGCGGCGCCGGCTATGACGATTGCGGGAATCCGCATGATCTATCCCTTTCCTATGACATTCCCCTGCGCCGCAGTGTGTCGACGAGGACCGCGAGCGCGATGACCACGCCGATCACGACCTGCTGCCAGAACGCCGAGACGGAGAGCAGGTTCAGGCCGTTGCGCAGCACGGCCAGGATGAGCGCGCCGACGAACGTGCCGAGCGCCCGGCCCTTGCCGCCGGACAGGCTGGCGCCGCCGATGACCACGGCCGCGATGGCGTCCAGTTCGTAGCCGGCCGCGGCCTGCGGCTGGGCCGAGGCCAGGCGGCTGGCCAGCACGATGCCGGCGACCGTGGCGAACCCGCCGGACAGCGCGTACGTGATGAGCAGCTGCCGGCTGACCTTGATACCCGACAGCCGGGCGGCCTCCTCGTTGCCGCCGATGGCGTACATCGCGCGCCCCGCGTAGGTCCGGTTGAGGATCACGGCCGCGATGACGCCCATGACCAGCATCACGATGACGGGGACCGGCAGGTAGGTGCCGATCGTGTCGCCCAGGTGGGTGACGGCGTCCGGCATCGCGATGGGGCTGCCCTGGGAGATGACGAGGGCCAGGCCGCGGGCGATGCCGAGCATGGCCAGCGTGGCGATGAACGGCGGCAGCTTGCCGTACGCGATGAGCACCGCGTTGACCAGGCCGCACGCGACGCCGACCGCCAGCGAGACCACGGTGGCCAGCGGCCAGGGCAGGTGCGCGACGCTGGCCGTCCACGCCAGGGCGATCGCGGAGAGCGCGGCGACGGAGCCGACCGACAGGTCGATGCCGCCGGTGACGATGACGAACGTCGAGCCGAAGGCGAGGATCGCGGTGACGGCCGCCTGGACGCCCACGTTGAGCAGGTTCGTCACGCTCAGGAAGTCGGACGACAGCAGCGACAGCGCCACGACCAGCACGACGAGCGCCGCCAGCGCGCCGTTCTCGGCCAGCCAGGATCGCCGGAGGAACACGTTACTTGGCACGCGGACCCTCCACCTCGGTGACCGCCAGTGCCATCACGCCGTCCTGCGTGGCCTCGACCGCGGACAGCTCGCCTACCAGCCGGCCGCGCGCCATGATCAGGATCCGGTCGCTCATCCCGAGCACCTCGGGCAGATCGCTGGAGATCATGAGCACCGCGCGCCCCGACGCCGTGAGCTCGTTGATCAGCTGGTAGATCTCGACCTTCGCGCCCACGTCGATGCCGCGGGTCGGCTCGTCGAGGATCAGCACCCCCGCGTCGGCCTCCAGCCACTTGCCGATGACGACCTTCTGCTGGTTGCCGCCGGAGAGCGTGCGAACCTCCTGGCCCAGGCCGGTCATCCGGATGCCGAGCTGTTCCGCGACCTTCGCGGCGTCCCGGAGCTGGCCCTTCCGGTCGACGAACCCGGCGTGGGTGGCCTCGCGCAGGGTGACCAGCCCGAGGTTCTCGGCGATGTCCGCGCCCAGGACCAGCCCTTGGCCCTTGCGGTCCTCGGGGACCAGTCCGAGGCCGGCCTCCATGGCCGCGTGCACGTCCCCCGGCGCCGGGCGCCGGCCGCGCACGGTGACCTCGCCGGTGTCGTACCGGTCGGCGCCGAAGATCGCCCTGGCGACCTCGGTACGGCCGGCGCCCACCAGCCCGGCCAGCCCGACCACCTCGCCGGCCCGTACCTCGAAGGAGATGTCCTCGAACACACCCTTGCGGCCGAGCTTGGTGACCTTGAGCAGCGGCTCGCCCGCCTGACCGCGCTCGCGCGGGAAATGCTGGTCGATCGGGCGGCCCACCATGAGGCGGACCAGCTCGTCCTGCGGGGTGTCGGCGGGCACCTCGGCGACGGACCGGCCGTCGCGCAGCACGGTCACACGGTCGCCGATCGCCGCGATCTCTTCGAGGTGGTGGGTGATGAAGATGATCGCCACGCCCTCCTCGCGGAGCCGGCGGACGATCGAGAACAGCTTCTCGACCTCGCCGGTGGTGAGCACCGCCGTCGGCTCGTCCATGATCAGGACGCGGGCCTGGAGGGCGAGCGCCTTGGCGATCTCCACCATCTGCCTGCGCGCGATGCCCAGCAGGCCGACGGGCGTACGCGGATCGACGTCCACGCCCACGCGCGCCAGCAGCTCCGTGGCCTGCTCGTGCATTTTCTTGGTGTCGACGAAGCCGAACCTGCGCGGCGGCCGGCCCAGCGACAGGTTCTCGGCCACGCTGAGCTCGGGCACCAGGTTGAACTCCTGGTAGATGGTGGCGATGCCGAGCCGTTGGGCGTCGCCGGCGGTGCGGATGTTCACAGGGTGCCCGTCGAGCAGCACGCGGCCCTCGTCAGGGTGGTAGGCGCCGGAGAGCATCTTGATCAGCGTGCTCTTGCCGGCGCCGTTCTCCCCCAGCAGGACGTGTACCTCACCGGAGCGCACGGTCAGGTCGACGCCATCGAGCGCGAGCACGCCCGGGAAGCGTTTACGCAGGCCCTCGGCCCTGAGAAGCTCCACCATCAGATGGTGTCCGTCCGTCGCGCCGATGAACAACCAAAAGCGCAGGTAGAACGGCAGGGCTTTACCAGGAAAGTACCAGTCTGGGGTAAACCGCCCCGGTGGTCAGTCCCGCGCCAGCCTCGGTACGAGCCTGAGTGCGTTTCCCGTGTAGACCTGCTCCAGCACATCACGCGGCAGGTCGAGACCGGAGATCGTCCAGCGCCCCATCAGCGGCGGGTCGTCCGGCGAGTGGGCGAACGCCTCGTCGTCGGTCTCCATGAACCGGAAGTGGGTCCGGTAGACCTCCCGGCCCGGCGGGATCTCGTCGGTGCCGAACAGCACCCGGCTCGGGTGGCGCAGCATCAGCGCCCGCGTCGCCCTGGGCTGGCGGCCCAGCTCGGCGATGCGGGCGGCGATGTCGATGTGGAAGTTCGGGTACGTGTCGAGCAGCCGGCTCGCGAAGGCCAGGTTCTCCGGCCAGCAGCCCGCGTGCACGCCGATGACCGTGGTGGCGGGATGTTTGGCGATCATCGCCTCCATCGCGTCCATCAGCCGCTCGAACGGCGGGAACTCCGGCCCCGAGAAGTTCCAGTCCGGGCGGGCGGTCAGCAGTTCGAGCCGCTCGTTGCGCTCGTCGGCGGGCTCGAAGAAGGCCACCGGGTCGGCGGTGTGCAGCGCGATGGGGATGCCCGCCTCGCCGGCGGCCGCCCATAGCGGGTCCAGCCGCGGGTCGTCGAGCATCACCAGCTCGCCGCGGTCGTCGCGGACCCGCAGGCCGACGTCCTTCCAGACCTTCAGCCCCGCCGCGCCCTCGGCCACCGAGCGGCGTAGCTGCGCGGCCAGCCGCTCGCCGAAGCCCGGTTCGGCGGTCTGTGCCCAGTCGACGTGGCAGAAGGTGGCGAACCTGCCGGGGTGGGCCGCGTCGTAGCGCTCGATGTTCTCGGCCAGTTCGGCGCCCCAGCGGCCGTCGAGGTTGACCATGCCACGCAGGTTGAGCTCGTCCATCAGGTCGATCAGCGCCGGGACGTCCTTGACCATCCAGCCCCCGTCGTCGCTGAGCCACCGGCCCAGGTGGATGTGGGCGTCCACGGCGGGCACGGCGGCGCGGTCGACCTGATGGACCGCGACCCGCAGTTGGGACACTGGCCGGTATCGGGACAGCGGCGGGTCGGCAGGGCACATGGCTGCTCCTCGATCAGTCGCGGATGCCGGCGGGCAGCAGGTCGCCGTGGGCCGCGATCAGCTCGTCCACCAGCTCGCGGACCTTGCGGACCGGCAGTGTGGCGGCGGTGTTCGGGTCGAGCAGCGCGGCCTGGTAGACGTGGTCGCGCCGGCCTTCCAGCGCCGCCTTCACGGTCAGCTCGCTGACGTTCAGCATCGTCCGGTTGAGCGCGGCGACCTGGGCGGGCAGCTCGCCGATCCGCATCGGCTGCACGCCGGCGCGGTCGACGTAGCACGGCACCTCCACGCAGGCCTCCTGCGGCAGGTTGGAGATCAGGCCGCCGTTGCGCACGTTACCGTGGATCATCCTGCCGGTGCCGGTCTCCATGGAGTGGATGGCCAGCGACGCCAGCTCCTCGCCGCGCTCGATCGGGACGCCGGTCCCGGCCGCCAGCGAGCGTTTGTACGACTCGTACTCGTCGAAGCCCTCCGCCAGCCACTCCAGGTAGATGTCGACCGGAATGCGGTAGCGCTCGACCTCTTCCTCGTGGGGCAGGAACCAGGGCAGGTACTCGGATCCATGCTCGCTCGACTCAGTCGGGAAATAACCGAAATTTCGGTACACCTCCACGCGGACGCGGCGGGCCAGCTCGGGATCGCTCTCGATCAGCGCGTCGAGCCGCTGGTACAGGTTCTCCCCGCCGCGCTCGAAGCGCAGCACGAACGCCTGGTGGTTCACCCCCGCCGTGACGAACGAGATCTCCTCCTCCGGCACCCCGACCATGCCCGCCAGCGTCCGCTGGGTGTCGCGCGCCGCGTGGCAGACGCCCACCACGTTGCGGAACGGCGTGCCCGCGTAGACCGCCCACGGGATCATCGACATCGGGTTCGTGTAGTTGAACAGGGTGGCGTCCGGCGCCAGTTCGGCCAGGTCGTTGCCGATGCCGACCATGACCGGGATCGTACGCAGGGCACGGAAGATGCCGCCGATGCCGAGGGTGTCGGCGATGGTCTGCCGTACGCCGTACCGGGCGGGGATCGCGAAGTCACGCTGGACGGCGGCCAGGCCGCCGACGGCGATCTCGTTGATCACGTAGTCGGCGCCGTCGAGCGCGGCCCGGCGGTCGGCGTGCGCCTCGATCTTCGCGCCGATGCCCAGCTCACCGACCATCCAGGTGGCCATGGCCTCGGCGGTGGCCAGCCGGACCTCGTCGATGTCGTGCAGCACGATCGTGGAGGCGGACAGCTCGGGGAAGGTCAGGAGGTCGGACAGGAGATTCTTGGCGAACGTGATGCTGCCGGCGCCGACCAGGACGATGCGGGCCATGGGTTTCTACCTCGATTCCGGGGTGAGCAGGGCTTTTATGGGAAGGGCCTGCCCATGCATGAGCTGGGTGAAAATGTCGGCGCCTTCGTCGAGGGGGTAGCTGTCGACCCAGGTCAGGTCCCATCCGCTGACCAGGTCGATGGCGGCGGCGAAGTCGGTGCCCGTGTAGGCGAAGGAGCCGAGGACGCGTTTCTCGGTGCGTACGAGGTCGGCGGCGTCGAAGGCGGCGGCGGGGTCGGCCAGGCCCAGCCACACCGTCACCCCGCCGGGCCGTAGGTGGGCCACGGACTGCTCGCGGGTGGCCGGCGCGCCGACGGCGTCGAAGATGACGTCGTATTCGCCGGTCAGTTCGGTGCCGGTGGTGGTGGCGCCGAGCCGGGCGGCGGCGGCCAGCCGCTCGGGTGAGCGGTCGGCGACGTGGATGGACGCGGCCTTGCCGGTGTGGGCGGTGTGCAGGCAGGTGAGTCCGATGGCGCCGGCGCCGATGATGGCGACGCGGGCGCCGGCGGGATGGCCGGCCAGGCGCCAGGCGTGCACCGCGTTGGCCAGCGGTTCGATGATGGCGGCCGCGGTGGGGTCGATGCCGCCGGGCAGCGGGATGACCGCGGCGGCGGGGACGGCGACGCGCTCGGCGTAGCCGCCGGGCCGGTGGATGCCGATGATCTGCCGGTTCCGGCAGATGTTGGGTTGTCCCTGGGCGCACAGGTCGCAGGCGCCGCAGGACAGGATCGGGTTGACGACGACGGGTCGCCCGTCGTCCGTGTGGCCGGTGAACTCGTGCCCCATGATCAGCGGCGGTGTCCGGAAGCCGGGTCTCTTGACACCGTGCAGTTCGCTGCCGCAGATGCCGGAGGCGGTCACATGGACGAGCACCTCGCCGGCGCCGACCTCGGGCTCGGGCGCCTCGCGCAGCTCCACCACGCCCGGACCGGTGAACACCAGGGCCTTCACGCGAGCCTGCCGATGGTCGAATGCTGGCGTCTCATAGAGCTCCTGTCTTGATCGCATTCCGTATTACGGAATGTCATTCCGAATCAGCGATAGCAGATCATTGCTGGGAAGGGGATGTCAAGAGGTTGGCGGAGCCGAGAGTGGCTTTTCGCCTGTTTTGGGCTATTCCGAACAATGGAACATCTCACCACAAAGCAGAATCGTGAAACTTTCACCGATATGCCGATACTTTCAAGCGTCAAGCTGCTGAAACGACCCCGAGCTGGAGCGGGTCTTGACCCTGAAGCTGCTGCTCCATAGCGTCCCGATGGATCGAAACTTTCGGGATCGGAGGTTGGGCGCCTGTGTTTGTCTTCAGATCTCTCACCGCGGTGGCGGCGCTGCTCGTCGTGTTCCTGCTGCCGACCACCCCGGCGGACGCGTCGGCGCCGCTGCGCGTGCACGCCGCCAGTCGCGGCAAGTTCATCGGCGCCGCGCTGGCCACCACCCCGCTGGCGAACGAGAGCCAGTACCGCACCATAGCGGCCACCGAGTTCAGCCAGGTCACCGCGGAGAACGCGATGAAATGGGACTCGACCGAGCCGAGCCAGGGCCAGTTCAACTTCTCCGGCGCCGACCAGATCGTCACCTTCGCCACCCAGAACAACCAGCAGGTCCATGGGCACACGCTCGTCTGGCACAGCCAGACGCCCGGCTGGGTGCAGAGCCTCGGCGCGACCGCGATGCGCTCGGCCATGCAGAACCACATCAGCCAGGTCGTCGGCCACTACGCGAACAACGCGACCGTGACCTCCTGGGACGTGGTGAACGAGGTCTTCGACGACAACGGCAACATGCGCACCTCGTTCTGGTACAACACGCTCGGCCAGAGCTACATCGCCGACGCCTTCCGCGCGGCCCGCGCCGCCGACTCCAACGCCCGGCTGTGCATCAACGACTACAACGTCGAGGGGATCAACGCCAAGAGCACCGCGATGTACAACCTGGTTTCGTCGCTGCGCCAGCAGGGCGTGCCGGTCGACTGCGTGGGCTTCCAGGGCCACCTCGCGATCCAGTACGGCTTCCCGAGCCAGGTCCAGCAGAACATGCAGCGCTTCGCCGACCTCGGCGTCCAGGTCAGGGTCACCGAGCTGGACGTCCGGATGATCATGCCCCGCGACGCCACCAAGGACGCCACGCAGGCCACCTACTACCGCGACGTGGTCAACGCCTGCCTCGCCGTCACCGCCTGCGCCGGGATCACGATCTGGGGCTTCACCGACAAGTACTCCTGGGTGCCCGACACCTTCTCCGGCCAGGGCGCCGCGCTGATCTACGATGCCTCCTACCAGCAGAAGCCCGCGTACACCGCCGTGCACGACGCGCTGGCGGGCGGCACGAGCACCGACACCACGCCGCCGACCACGCCCGGCACCCCGGCCGCGTCGAACGTCACCGCCAACTCCGCCACCCTGACCTGGACAGCGTCCACCGACTCCGGCGGCAGCGGCCTGGCCGGCTACAACGTCTACCGCGAGCAGGGCACAACCGATCCACAGCTCGGGCAGAGCACCACCGCCTCCATCACGCTGACCGGGCTGAGCGCCGCCACCCAGTACCAGGTGTACGTACGAGCGCGCGACGGCGCGGGCAACCTGTCCGGCAACTCCGCCCTGGCCACCTTCACCACCACCACCGGAGGGGGCGGCAGCGGGCCGTGCACGGCGACCGGCACCGTGCAGACCCAGTGGGCCGGCGGCTACGTGGTCCAGCCGGTGACCGTCACCAACACCGGCTCCTCGACGATCAACGGCTGGACGGTCACCTTCATCCTGCCCGCCGGCCACACCCTGAGCGGGTCCTGGAACGCCACGCTGACCAGCAGCGGCCAGACCATCACCGCGAAGAACCTGGGCTACAACGGCACCCTCGCCCCGGCCGCCGGCACCACCTTCGGCTTCCAGGTCAGCCGCCCGTCAGGCGACACCGCGACACCGTCCGGCTACACCTGCGCGTCCCCTTGACCGCCTCGATCAGTGACGGGGGAGCGGCCCCTTCGGTGCCGCGCCCCCGTTCGCACCGTCCAGACTCCGGTCAGTGATCCACACCTCGGCGACCTGCCTGTTAGCGTTATCGCGGAGGTGGTGATCCGGATGGCTGGGGGATCGGACGGCAAGGCGCGCACCAGGCCCGCCGTGCTCGGCGACGTGGCCGCGCTGGCGGGCGTCTCGGCGATGACGGTCTCGCGGGTGCTCAACGCGCCCGACCGGGTCCGCGCCGAGACCCGGGAGCGCGTGCTGGCCGCCGTGCGTGAGCTCGACTACTGGCCCAACTCGGCTGCTCGCCAGCTGGTCACGGGCCGTTCGGGCGTGCTCGGCGTGGTCAGCATCGACACCACCCTGTACGGCCCGGCCTCCACCCTCTACTGCATCGAGCAGGCGGCCCGGCTGGCCGGCTACACCGTGAGCATCGCCAGCTTGAGCCTGCTCAACCGCAAGTCGATCGAGGAGGGCGTGCACCGCCTCCGGACCCAGTCCGTCGACGGCGTGGTCATCGTCGCGCCCCACGAGTCGGCGGTCGACGGCCTGCGTTACCTGCCGCCCGATCTGCCGGTGGTGGCCGTCGACGCGGGCAAGGACGTCCCGGTGCCGGTGGTCATGGTCGACCAGCGGGCGGGCGCCGCGCGGGCGACCCGCCACCTGCTGAGCCTCGGCCACGAGACGGTCTGGCACGTGAGCGGGCCGGTCGACTGGATCGACGCCAGCGGCCGGATCGAGGGCTGGCGGGGAGTGCTGGAAGCCGAGGGCCGGCCGGTGCCCGAGCTGTTACGCGGTGACTGGAGTCCCCGCTCGGGCTACCAGCACGGCCGGCGGCTGGCCGCCGACCCGTCGGTCACGGCCGTCTTCGTGGGCAACGACCAGATGGCGCTGGGCGTCCTGCGCGCGATGCGCGAGGCCGGGCGCCGGGTGCCGGAGGAGGTGAGCGTGATCGGCTTCGACGACATTCCGGAGGCCGCCTACTACTGGCCCCCGCTGACCACGGTCCGGCAGGACTTCCGCGAGGTCGGCAGGAGCGCCTTCCACCTGCTCCTCGACCGGATGGCGGGCGCGGAGAAGGAGACCCAGCGGCTGGTGGAGCCCGAGCTCGTGGTCAGGGAGAGCACGGGCGCCAGCCGTACACGGTGATCAGCCGAGGCGGATCACGTTCCATGAGACAGGAGGCAGCAGCACGCGGAGCGGATCGTGCTGGACGTCCGGGTTCGGCCGGGGGGCGACGGTGTCCGGCGCCTCGGCCGTGTTGCGGGCGTAGACGTCGGGGCCCGACAGCGTCGTGGCCTCGACGATGCGGCGACCGCCCAGCGACCGCGCGTCGATCTCCAGCGACAGCGGCTGGTCGGTCGAGCGGTTGACGGCGAAGATCACGGTCTCGTCGCCGGAGTGCGTGGCGACCGCGTGCAGCAGCGGCACCTCTCCATACTCCTTGGTGTCGTGGCTCGGAGAGGTCGCCTCGACGCGGAGCACGTCGCCGGCGGCGTACCGGGACGCCTGCGCGAAGGGGTGGAAGGTGGTCTGCTTCCACGCGGACCCGCCGGGCGAGGTCATGATCGGCGCGATCACGTTGACGAGCTGGGCCAGCGAGGCGGAGGTCACCCGATCGCTGTTGCGCAGGAGGGTGATCAGCAGGCCGCCGAATGCCACCGCGTCCGCCAGGTGGTAGTGGTCCTCCAGCAGCGGCGGCGCGACCGGCCAGTCGCGCGGCGGCTCGGCGGCCTGGAAGCGGGACAGGTACCAGACGTTCCACTCGTCGAACGAGAGGTTGATCTTCTTGCGCGACTTCAGCCGGGCCCCGACGTGGTCGGCGGTGGCCACGACCGAGGAGATGAAGTACTCCATGTCGGTCGAGGAGGCCAGGAAGCTGGCGAGATCGCCGTCCTTCTCCTCGTAGTAGGCATGGCAGGAGACATAGTCGACCACGTCATAGGTCTCCTCCAGCACCGTGGCCTCCCACGCGCCGAAGGTCGGCATCGACGAGCCCGAGCTGCCGCAGGCGACCAGCTCCAGCTCGCCGTCCATCGTGCGCATGGCGCGGGCGGTCTCGGCGGCCAGCCGGCCGTACTCGCGGGCGGTCTTGTGGCCGGTCTGCCACGTGCCGTCCATCTCGTTGCCCAGGCACCACATCCGGATGCCGTGCGGCTCCTTGGCGCCGTTGGCGATGCGCAGGTCCGACAGCGTGGTGCCGGACGGGTGGTTGCAGTATTCGAGCAGGTCCAGGGCCTCGGCGATGCCACGGGTGCCGAGGTTGAGCGCCATCATCGGCTCCACCCCGGCCTTGCGGCACCAGCGGACGAACTCATCCACCCCGACCTCGTTGGTCTCGGTGCTGTGCCAGGCCAGGTCCAGCCGGCGGGGCCGCTCGGCGACCGGCCCGATGCCGTCCTCCCAGCGGTAGCCGGAGACGAAGTTGCCGCCCGGATAGCGGACCGTGGACACGCCCAGCTCGCGGGTCAGGTCGAGGACGTCTCGACGGAAGCCGTCCGCGTCGGCGGTCGGGTGGCCCGGCTCGTAGATGCCGGTGTAGACGCAACGGCCCAGATGCTCCACGAACGTGCCGAAGGTACGGCGGCGTACCGGGGCCACGCGGAAGGCGGGGTCGATGGTGAGATGCGCTTCGTGCACTGTGCAGACTCCTCGAAAGTGATTCCTAAATTGTTAGCGCTCCCATAGCCCGGGTCAAGGGCTCTTGACAGCTCCGGTGTTACCGCAAACACTCGGGTAACCCGAAAAGAGGCTGCTCATGGAAGGTCCCTCATCCGTCTCCCGCCGACATCTCCTCGGCGGCGCCCTCGCTCTTCTCGGTGCCGGCGCGGCCGGCTGCGCGATCCCCATCGGCCTGGGCTCGGCCCAGCGCCGGGTCCGTTACTGGCACTTCCTCGGCGCCAGTGACGGCATCATCATGAACCGGATGGTCGGCGCGTTCGCCAAGGCCAATCCCGACGTCTTCGTCGAGGAGAACGTGCTCGCGTGGGGCGAGCCGTACTACACGAAGATCGCGATGGCTGGAGCGGGCGGGCGCTCGCCCGACCTGGCCACCTTCCACCTGGCCCGCCTGTCCGGGATCGGCGCCGGCCGGATACTCGACCCGATCAACGTCGACCTGCTCGCCAAGAACGGCCTGCGGGCCGCCGACTTCAGCCCGCCCATCTGGGAACGCGCCCACATCGACGGCGAGCTGTACGCCGTGCCGTTCGACGCGCACCCCATGGTCCAGTACTACAACACCGACATCTCCCGAAAGGCCGGCCTGCTCGGCGCCGACGGCAAGCTGAAGCCGACCACCGGGACCGACGAGCTGCTGACCATGCTGCGCACGGCCAAGGACACGCTCGGCGGCAAGCCGCCGCTGGTCTTCGACGCGCTCGGCCTCGGCACCGTGGGCCCGTGGCGGGTGTGGGAGTCCCTGTACGCGCAGAGCGGCGGCACGCTGGTGTCGGACGACGGCGCCCGGATCACCCTCGACGACGCCAAGGCGCTCGACGCGCTGCGGTTCATGCAGCTGCTCGGCAAGGAAGGGCTGTGCAGCTCGCGCACCGACTACGGCGCGTCCGTGGCCGCCTTCACCAACGGCGAGGCGGCCTTCCTGTGGAACGGCGACTGGGAGACCACCGGACTGAAGGAACGCAAGACGCCGTTCAGCATGGCCCGCTTCCCCAGCGTCTTCGGCAGCGGCGCGGCCCAGGCCGACTGCCACTCGTTCGTGCTGCCGCACCAGCGCAGCCGGGATCCGGAGACCGAGGCGGCCACCTACCGGTTCATCGCCTACCTGGTCAAGCACAGTGCCGACTGGGCGGTGGCCGGGCACGTGCCCGCCTACCTGCCCGCGCTGGAGGAGCCCTCCTACCTCGCGCTGCAGCCGCAGTCGGAGTACCGCTCGGTGATCACCGAGGTCGCCCTGGATCCGAAGGTGTGGTTCGCCGGGTCCGCGTCGCGGTTGTGGATCGAGTTCGGCGGCGCGTTCTCGCCGGTCATCAGCGGGTCGAAGACGCCCGAACAGGGTCTGGAGACGGCCAAGCAGGCGCTGCGCCGGCTCATGTCAGCCCCCAACCCCTTCCCCGTCAAGGAGGGATGATGGCCGCCACCGTCGCCGCCCCCGTCGCCACCGCTCCCGTCTCCCAGATTCACGTACGGCGCCGCTGGACCCAGCACGGGCTGCTGTTCGTCGCGCCCTTCCTGCTGATCTACGTCGTCTTCCTGGTGTGGCCGACCGTGCTCGGCTTCCGCATGAGCCTGTCGAGCGTCAACATCGCGGGCGGCAACAACGAGCTCGTCGGGTTCGCCAACTACGCCGAGGCGTTCAGCGACCCCAGGATGTGGCACTCGCTGTGGAACACGTTGGTGTTCACCGTGCTGAGCACCATCCCGCTGGTGCTGCTCGGCCTGGGATTCGCCCTGCTGGTGCACAACCTGCGCTTCCTGCAGTGGCTGTGGCGGCTGTCGTTCTTCGGGCCGTTCCTGCTGCCGTCGGCCGTCATCGCGGTGCTCTGGCTGCAGATGATCTACCCGCCCGACTACGGCCTGCTCAACGGCACGCTGGGCACCCATGTCCTGTGGCTGGGCGACCCGGACGTGGCGATGTGGTCGATGGTGCTGACCACCGTCTGGTGGACGGTCGGCTTCAACTTCCTGCTCTACCTCGCCGCCCTGCAGTCGATCCCCCAGCACCTGTACGACGCCGCCGCGATCGACGGGGCGACGGCCTGGACCAAGCTGCGCTCGATCACGCTGCCGCTGCTCGGCCGGACGACCGGGCTCATCGTGGTGCTGCAGCTCCTGGCGTCGCTGAAGGTCTTCGACCAGATCTACCTGATGACGAACGGCGGCCCCGAGGAGGCCACCCGGCCGATCATCGAGTACGCCTACGAGGTCGGCTTCTCCGGCTACCGCATCGGCTATGCGTCGGCCATCACCTACATCCTCTTCGTCCTGATCGTCATCGTGTCGCTGGGGCAGCTCCGGCTGCTCCGCAAGCGCGAGGAGGCCCTGTCATGACCAAGCGGTTCAGCCCCTCCCAGATCATCCTGCTGGTGATCGCGGCGGCGCTCGCCATCGTCTGGATCGCCCCCATCGCCTGGGCCGTCGCCACCTCGCTGAAGCCCGAGTCCGAGACCACCAAGCTCCCGCTCCAGTGGTTCGGCAGCGAGCTCACCCTGGACGCCTACCGGCTGGTGCTGGCGACCGGCGGCATCGTCAAGTGGGCGATCAACTCGACGGTCACCGCGGTCGTCGTCACCTTCATGACCGTGCTGTTCTCGGCGATGGCCGCGTACGGCTTCGCGCGCACGCAGTTCCGCGGCCAGCGGGTGCTGCTGGCGGTCATCCTGGCCGGGATCATGGTGCCGCCGCAGGTGCTCATCGCGCCGCTGTTCGCCGAGATGGTGTCGTTCGGGCTGGTCGACACCTGGTGGGCGATCATCCTGCCGCAGGTCGCGGCGCCGCTGATCGTGTACATCCTCTACAAGTTCTTCCAGGACGTGCCGCTGGAGCTGGAGCAGGCGGCCTTCGTGGACGGGGCCGGGCGCTGGCGCGTGTTCTTCACGATCGTCCTGCCGCTGTCGCGCCCGGTGCTCGCGGCCGTGTCGATCTTCACCTTCATCACGACGTGGAACAACTTCCTCTGGCCGTTCCTGGTCTCCACGGACCCCAACACGATGACACTCCCGGTCGGCCTGGCCAACGTGGTGCAGGGCACGTTCGGTCTCCGGTACGCCCAGATCATGGCCAGTGTCGTGCTCGCCGGGCTGCCGCTGCTGGTCGTCTTCGTCCTCTTCCAGCGCCAGATCATCCGGGGAGTCGCCCATACCGGCCTCGCCGGTCAGTGACATCATCAGTCCTTATGCGCTTCCAGCATTCGGACCGGATGTGGGCCGACCACCCGGAGCTCGCGGTCGGCGTGGTCTTCGCCACGGGCATCACGCCGGACGCCGAGCCGGGGGTCGGCCGCTACAACGCCGTCGCCGAGGCCCGGCTCGCGACCGGCTCGGAGTCTGAGCTGCCGGAGATCCAGGCGTGGCGGCGGACCTTCTCGAAGATGGGGCTCAAGCCGACCCAATACCGCTGCGCCTCGGAGTCGCTGCTGCGGCGCTTCAGGAAGGAAGGGTCGCTGCCTTCGATCCATCCTCTGATCGACCTCTGCAACGCGGTCTCGCTCGCGTACGCGATTCCGGTGGCCGTGTTCGATGTCGCGGAGGTCTCCGAGAGCCTGGAGGTACGGCACGCGGCCGGCGACGAGCGCTACCTGACGTTCTCGGGTGAGACCGAGCACCCCGAGCCCGGCGAGGTGATCTTCGCCGACGCCGCCGGTCAAGCCCATGCCCGGCGCTGGACGAACCGGCAGAGCGGCCGCTCCGCCGTACGGGACAAGACCACCACCGTGCTGGTCGTCGCCGAGGCGCTGCACGACACGGCGGCGGCGGACGTCCGCGAGCTCACGACCACGATCGCGGACGAGCTGAGCGCCCTGTGGGCCGCGAAACCGGAGTCCGCGCTGCTCAGCCCGTCGTCGCCGAGGTTCGAGTTCGGGGTGTGACGTCGGGCGCGCCCACCATTGACGAGTTGTCAGTAGGGAGTCTGATGACTGAACCCACGCCTGACCTGCGGATCGACCCGTCCACGGCAACCACGGCGCAGGAGTTCATTCGCAAGCTGAACGAACTGCGAACGTGGGCCGGACAACCATCGCTGGAACGGCTACGGTCGATCAGCACCACCCGCGGCACCATGGTCAGCGCGCTTGCCCCGGCCACCACATCGGAGATCCTGAACGGCAAGCGGCTGCCCCGCCTTCCACGCCTGGCCTTCGTCGAGACCTTCGTCCAGGCATGCCTCGCCGTACGCGGGAAGGCGGCATCCGCGATCGCGGCGGAGGTCGAGGAATGGGGCCGCGTGTGGCGCCGGCTGGCGGCCGCCGATCGCGCCACGCGTGACATGGGCGCGAATATGGGTGGGGACCCGGTCTCCGGCGCCGGGCGACCGGCCCCGGCGCAGCACGACGCCCCGCAGCAGTTACCGACGCCGGTGGCGGGGTTCACCGGCCGTGACGGGGAGTTGGCCGAACTCGACCGCCTCTACGCCGGCGCCGCTGATCACCCGGCGCTGGTGGTCGTCTCCGGAACCGCTGGCGTAGGCAAGACCGCGCTGGCGGTGGTCTGGTCCCGGACGATGGCCGGCCGGTTCCCAGGTGGCCAGCTTTATGTGGATCTGCGCGGCTACGATCCGGCGGCGCCGATGTCGGCAGGTGCGGCGATGGAGCACATCCTGCGCTCGCTCGGCGCTGAGAAGCTGCCCGCCGATCCCGACCACCGTGCGAGCCTCTACCAGCGCATGCTCGCTGAGCGTGCGCTGGTGCTCGTGTTCGACAATGCCAAGGTGCCCGGCGCCGTCCGGCCGCTGCTTCCCCGGAGCGGCGGGCACCTGGTCGTGGTCACCAGCCGCGACAGCATGGCGGGCCTGATCGCCCGCGAGGGGGCCCGTCGCCTCCTGCTCGGGCCGCTGTCCGACGGCGCCGCTACCGATCTGCTACGCGGGCTGATCCAGGCCGAGGACGGCACCGTCGGCGAAGCGTCCTGCGCCGAGTTGAACCACCTGTGCGCCGGCCTGCCGCTCACCCTGCGCGTCGCGGCCGAACGCCTGTCCTTCAGCCCGGGCACCACGCTGCTGGACCTGATCGCGCAGCTCCGGAGGGAAGACACCCGGCTGGACCTGCTGGACGCCGGCGGCGACACCGGCGCCGGCCTGCGCGCGGTCCTGAACTGGTCCCTCAAGGCCCTGCCGGCCGCGGCGGCTCGGCTCTTCCGCCTGCTCGGGCTGCTGCCCGGCGCCGACTTCGACGTCCACGCCGCCACCGCACTGGCCGATACGCCGCTCATCGAGACCCGCAGGATTCTGGAGGTTCTGCACAGTGGCCATCTGATCGAGGAGACGAGCCGGGGCCGTTACCGGCTCCACGATCTGCTCCGCATGTACGCCGCCGAGCAGGTCTCCGCCCTGGAGAGCACGTCTGGCCAGGCGGGCGCGCTCACCCGTCTGCTGGATTGGTACGCGCACTCGATTCAGTCCGCGGTCGAGGCGGTGGAGTCGTTCCGTCCCCCTTTTCTCCCGCCCGCCCAGTTCGACCTGCCCGCATCGTCGCTGTCGTTCAGGGCTGCCGACGCCGCGTGGGAGTGGCTGGCGGCCGAGCGCGTCAACCTGGTGGCGGCGGTACGGCTGGCGGCGGCGACAGGCAGGGCGGAGCACGCCTGGCGCATCTGCGACAACCTGGCCTGCTTCTTCTACCTGCAAGGCGGGGACGAGGACTGGATCGACCTCCACCAACGGGCGCTGGCTGCCGCCAGGACAGGCCACGACGCACTCGGCGTCGCCGTCATGACGACCGGCCTGGCCTCCGCGTACGGGATCCAGGGCCAGAGGGAACTGGCGTTGGAGCACCGGCTCCACGCGGTCTCCCTCTACCAGCGGATCGGTTTCCGCCACGGAGAGGCGGTCGCCGAGGTCTTTCTCGCTGACGCCTACTTCCGTCGGGGAAGCCTCGCCGAGGCGGAGAAGCACTGCGTGCGCGCTTACACGCTCGCCAGGACGCATGGCGACTACTTCGCGGAGATCCTCGCGCGATGGGGGCAGGCCAGGGTCCACTCCAGGACCGGCCGTCACGCCCAGGCGTGGACCGTCCAGTTGGAGCTGCTGGAACTCGCCGAGCGCACCGGGGCCGAGCAGAGCCGGGTGGCCACCCAGGTGGAGCTGGCCACGACCTATCTGCTCGCGAGCGAGCTCGCCCAGGCCATGACCCACTTCGACCAGGCGCTGCAGGCCAGCCGGCAGATCGGCGACCGGATCAGTGAGGTGCGCTGCCTGACCGGACTCGGCGCGGTGTGGACGCAGCGCAGAGACCCCGAGCGCGCGGTACGTCTGCACGAGCAGGCTCTGGCGCTGAGCGAGCGGCTCTACCTGACGATGCTGACCGCAGAGGTGCTCCAGGAGCTGGCTCAGGCTCACGATGCCTCGGGCAACCTGCCCGCGGCCGACCTCTGCCGCCGGCGGGCGGAAGAGGTCGCCGAGCACAGCGGATGACGCTGGTGATCGGTTGGCCCACCCTCACATTACCTTCTGCTGGTAGGGGTTGATCTTCCGGAGGAGCGGAGACAAGATCTAGTCGGCGTGGTTTCGCTGGTTCAGCCTGGGAGGTCGGACCGGGAGGTCGGATGGGTCTGCCCAATCTCACACGTGAAGGTGCCCGGCGGCGGGCCGAGCTCTTGGAGATCAAGTCCTACAGGGTCCAACTCGAGCTTGATGAGGGGGATGCAGAGGGATTTGGGTCGGTCGCGGCCATCAGGTTTCGGTGCCGGGAGGCGGGGGCGGCGAGCTGGATCGATCTGGTGGCCGAGGAGGTCGTGGAGGCCGTTCTCAACGGTAAGCCTCTGGACGTGTCGGGATACCGGCCTGAAGAAGGTATTGTGCTGCCTGATCTGGCCGAGGACAACGAGCTGGTGGTTCGGGCGCGCTGCGGCTATTCGGTTGCGGGCGAGGGACTGAACCGGTTCGTAGACCCGGTCGATCAGGCCGTCTACCTCTATACGCATTTTGAGCCCGCATACGCCCAGCGGATGTTCGCTTGTTTCGATCAGCCCGATCTCAAGGCCGAACACGAGCTCACAGTCATAGCGCCAGCGGGCTGGAAAGTGGTCGGCAATACTCCGGTCGAGTTCTCGCAGCCGACGCCGCAAGGCATGACCAGGCATGTTTTCGCCGCTACCCCACGGATCTCCACCTATCTCGTGGCATTGATGGCCGGCCCATGGGCGGAGTGGCACGACACCCATCACGACGAGTCCGCCACGATTCCGCTAGGGCTCTACTGCCGTGCCTCGCTGGCTCCTCACATGGACGCCGAGCGCCTGTTTACCGAGACCAAACAGGGTTTCGCCTTCTTCCATCGCACGATCGGCCTCCCGTACCCGTTCGGCAAGTACGACCAGTGCTTCGTCCCCGAGTTCAGCGCCGGTGGAATGGAGAACGCCGGATGCGTCACGCTGCTCGACGAGCTGGTGTTCCGCAGCCGGGTCGCCGAGGACAGCTACGAGCGCCGCTGCGGTGCGCTGCTCCACGAGATGGCGCACATGTGGTTCGGCGATCTGGTGACCATGCGTTGGTGGGACGACCTGTGGCTGAACGAGTCGTTCGCGACTTTCGCGGGTGTGCTCGCCCAGGCCGAGGCCACCGAGTACCGGCACGCCTGGACGTCTTTCGCCTCCATGGAGAAGGCGTGGGCCTACCGGCAGGATCAGATGCCGTCCACCCATCCCGTGGTTGCCGATGTCCCGGACGTGCGGGCCGTCGAGCTCAACTTCGACGCCATCAGCTACGCCAAAGGCGCGAGTTTGTTACGGCAGCTCGCCGCCTACGTGGGCAGGGAGTCGTTCTTCGCGGGGCTGCGCTCCTACCTCACCGAACACGCATGGGGTAACGCCTCGTTGTCCGACCTTCTCCGTGCTCTGGGTGAGGCCTGTGGCCGGGATCTGTCGTGGTGGAGCGAACAATGGTTGGAGAGCATCGGGCTCACGACGCTGCGGGCCGAGTTCGCCCTCGACGTTGAAGGCCGCTTCATCCGCTTCGCCGTAACGCAGAGCGAAGCCCGGCCCGGCGGCGGCGAACCTCGCTGTCTGCCAGTGGCGATCGGGATCTATGCGGATGACGGCACCGGTGGCCTGGTCTGTACCCACCGGGTCGAAACGGACGTCGCAGGCCCGCGCACCGAGGTGCCCGAAATGGTGGGAGCACCAGGTGGAGGTCTGGTGCTGCTCAACGATGACGAGGTCGCCTACTGCCAGACGCGCCTCGACCCCGGCTCGCTCGCCACTCTCGTCGAGCGGATCGGTGACATCACCGATCCGCTCGCCCGCACGATGTGCTGGTCCACAGCCTGGGAGATGACCCGGGACGCCGAGTTCAGGGCACGTGACTTCGTCAAACTCGTCCGGCATGGGCTGCCCGCCGAAGCCGACCCGGGAACCGTCGGCCTCCTGCTGCAGCGTGCGCACACCGCGCTCGACGCGTATGGCGACCCGGCGCGGGCGAGGCCCGGTTGGCGTGAGCACATCACGTGGCTGATGGACCAGGCCACGGCGGCAGAACCAGGCTCGGACCGCCAACTCGTCCTTGTAGGCGCGATAGCCGTAGCCGTGCTCGACGAGGACCAACTCGCCACGGTGCGAGGCTGGCTGGGCGGTTCATCGCCGCTGCCCGATCTCGCGCTCGACGGCGAGCTGCGCTGGCGGCTCACGCAAGCCCTTGTCGCGCATGACCAGGCAGGAGATCGAGAGATCGGCGCGGAACTGGAGCGCGACGCAACCTCGCTCGGAAGACTCCATGCCGAGCGGACCCGGGCTCTGATGCCCTCGCCGCAGGCCAAGGAGGAGGCCTGGCAGAACGCCTTCCGAGGCGACCTGCCCACCGCGGCCGCCGAGTCCCTCGCCTCCGGCTTCTCCCACCCGGCCCAGCGAAGGCTGCTCGAGCCGTTCGCCCCCCGGTACTTCGCCGAGATCGCAGACGCGTGGACAAGATGGGAGAGCGGCGGTGGGCGCCAGCTGGCGATGCTTCTCTTCCCCTCCTGGGCGGCCTCCACCGAGACGGTCGCGGCGGCCGACACCTGGCTCGCCGAGCATCCCCACCCGCCGTCCCTGCACAGACTGGTAGCCGAGGGCAGAGATCGGATGGTCAGAATGCTCAAGGCCCGCGCTTTCGACCAAACGGCCTGACCGCACCGGAATCAGCCGTGGGCGCCTGCCTCCACCTGGTCGGGATCACCGAGCCAGGTCGACACGCCTTCCTCAAGGGCCTTGAGGTCATGGTCGCCATCCGAGGCCCACGCGACATGACCGTCGGGACGCACCAGCAGCGCCGGCCCGTCCGAAGACTCCGCGTGGATGAGACGCCCGCGCCGCCCCTCGGCGGCCGAGGCCAGAGTGGCCGGGCCTACGAGGACGGCCTGCCCGTGCCGCATCACGTCATCGAGCCTCCCCCCGCCTGCCAGGTCGAGGTCGGGAGCACTGCGGCCGACGAGCGGGTGGTCGCCCGGCAGATCGTACCGCTGTGAGGTACCGGTCAGCTTCGTCACCATGTGGGTGGCTCCGTCCGGGGTGCCGAGCAGATCCCCCATGATCCTCCGCAGGGATTCAGTCCTCGGATCCAGCCGCATCAGCGCGATCTGCGCGCGAGTCCAGTCCAGCACCCACGCACCAACCGGATGCCGCTCCCGCGTGTAGGTGTCGAGCAATCCGCTCGGAGCCCAGCCGCGCACCGTCGCGGCGAGCTTCCAGCCGAGGTTCATCGCGTCGCCGATCCCGAGGTTGAGCCCCTGCCCGCCGAACGGGGAGTGCACATGCGCGGCGTCACCCGCCAGAATGACCCGCCCCTTCACATAGGTGCTCGCCTGACGGGCGTTGTCGGTGAACCGGGTCGCCGTCTCGATCGAGGCCACCGTGATGTCGGTTCCCGAGACTCTCCGCAGGCTGGCTTGGAGCTCCGACGGCGTGATCGGGCTGTGCCGGTCGTCGGGCGGACCGTCCATCTCGACCGTGAGGATCCGGTTGGCCAGCGGGGTGTAGACATAGAAGCCTGTCCCGGTGCGGTTCCAGCCCGCGCGCAGGACCTCCGGGTTCTCGAACTCCGCCAGCGCCTGCCGTCCGGTGATCTCAGGGTCGGTTCCCGGGAAGTCGAAACCGGCGCTCCTGCGCACCATGCTGCGGCCGCCGTCGGCACCCACGAGCCAATCGCAGCGCAGACGCTCGCCAGAGGCGAGACTCACGTCAACGCCGTCCTCGTCCTCGGTGAAGCCCGTCGGCTCCGCCCCCCTGCGGAGATCGACCCCGAGGTCGACGGCGTGTTCGGCCAGGATCCGCTCCAGCGTCTGCTGGCTGAGGGGCAACATGTCGCGCGGCATATCGGGCCCGCCGAAGCGCGGATCGCCGTATTCGACCTGGTCCCTCGGGATGGTAAGCCCCGCGAAATGGCCGGCGGCGTTCGCGAACGCCGGATCGGGCGGTGGCAGCGGGCGGCGTCGGGTGGCCAACGACGCCAGGACGTTCCGTGTGTGGAGTCGCTGCGCCTCGAGCACTCTCGGAAGCAACCCACGCCTGCGCAGGGCTTCCACGGTCGAGATGTGAAGCCCGAATGCCTTGATCGTCTGATCGGTGTCGTATCTGCGTTCGGCGACCATCACCCGCACCCGCGCCAGGGCCAGTTCGCAGGCGACCATGAGGCCGACTGGCCCACCCCCTACGATTATCACGTCAAAATGCTCGGAGAACCGCGCAGCGACCGATTTCATGTTTCCGACGATACTTGCGACACCTTGCCTGCCACAATGCGCAATGGCACAATGGTTCCGCAGGCCACGAAAATACGACATTGACGTGTGCGCTAACCGCGGAGGCCCGATGAGCGCTGATATGGCACTCCACCAGAAGATTATTTCCATGGCGGACCTGGTCACTCCTATGGCGGTGCGAGCAGCGGTCACCCTGCGCATTGCCGACCACGTAGGCACAGGTCAGCTGCCTCTTCAGGAGCTGGCGCGCCTCACTGCCACTATGCCGAGGCCGCTCGAAAAGCTGCTAAAGCACCTGGTGACCCTGAATATCCTGAGCCAAGATGGCGACCTTTATCAGCTCACCGAACTAGGCGCGGCGCTGCGTCGCGAAAATGGCCGTTTCTGGCCGTTCGAATCGCTGGACGTCGAGGGGCTAATGGGCCGGACAGAATTGTCGGCAATTCATCTCCTTCACACTTTGAGGACCGGTGAGTCGGTCTACCACGGTATGTATGGGACCGATCTATGGGCCCATGTCAATGAAGTGGGGAACGTCGAGGACGAGTTGTGGTCGCACGCGGTGCCGCCGGGCTTCGACATCGAGGTGGTCACCAGGCATCCCTGCTGGAAGGAGGCCCGCACGGCGGTGGACGTCGGCGGCCACACCGGCGCTCTGGCGGAGGTGCTGATCTCTGAATACCCGGCGCTGCGGGTGACCGTCTTGGATCTGCCGGTGTTCGCGAACGTGGCACAACGCCGCTTCAGCGCAGCCGGGACCGCCGATCGCGCGACCGCGGTGGGCGGCAGTTTCTTCGACCCGCTGCCCGAGGGCGCCGACGTCTACCTGCTGTCGGCCATCCTGGCCGACTGGGATGACGCCGACGCCGTGCGGTTGCTGCGCAACTGCGCCCAGGCCGCAGGTCCGCAGGGCAGGATTCTCGTGTCCGAGGTCTGCCTGAGCGAACGCGTCCGGGCGGTCGACACCGGTATGGCCCTGTGGCTGGAGGCGGTCATGGCCGATCCCGACAGAACCATCGACGATCTCACCGCACTCGCCGCCGAAGCGGGGCTGGAGACCGGAAGAGTCGATGAGGCGATGACCCGTGTCGCCCTCGAGCTGCGTGTCCGGTAGCACCAGCGTCATCCCGTCACCAGGCTCTGCAGCAGCGCGAGCCCGACCAGAAGCGCGGGTCCGCGGGCCAGCTGGCGCACCAGCCCCACTGGGGTCGGGCCGAAGACTCCGAAGTCGATCAGGCCGCCGCTGTAGTCCATGGGCGGTCTGGTCGCCACCCGGTAGCTCACCGCGACCGCGCCCACGGCCGAGATCACCGCGGCGATCGGAGGGATCCCCGAGATCACGGCGGTCACCGTCACCCAGATCACCGCGCCCGCCGCCGGGACCACCAGATGGGCGGCGGTGAGCAGCCGGTCCGATCCGCCGAGCGTCCGGCGGATCGCGGGCGAGCGTGAGACGATCCGCAGCCCTCCGGCGAGCCGGTCGACGGCCAGGAACGCGATGATGACCTGCAGGGCCGACAGAAGATCGGACACCCCGCTCATATGCGCCGCGTAGGGGACCGCGATCAGCGCCGCCCAGATGAACAGACCGGTACGGCCGCGGCGCACCCGGGCAAGATCGGCCCGCACCAACGCACCGAACCGGCCTCCCCTGATCGGCGCCGGACGCACCCTGGCCACCCTGCGCGCCCGCCGCTCAAGCACGACAGGCCAGAACAGGGTGGCGTCGAGTGACATGATCGACGCCCGGGTGGCGTTCGCCAGCTCCACCCCGGACGACAGGGTCGACCGCGAGACCGAGCCGAGGCCGCGCCGACCGAGGACGACCACGACCAGGAGCAGGACGACGACCATCAGCAGCGCACAGGCCTGGTACACCACGGAATCGAGCCGCTCAGGGCCCGGCAGCGGATCACCGGGGTGCGCGATCAGCGCGACCACCCCGGCACCGAAGATCGCGCATGCCACGGCGTTGAGCCACTGCTGCACCCGGGCGACCGACCGCAGCCGGGCCTGTGCCCAGACGCACACGCACGTCACGGACGAGCCGATGGTGGCCCACGACACGAGCCACGGCACGGCCGGGACGGGAAGCCCGGCCGCCGCGGCAAAGGCGACGCCCAGCAAGGTGCTGGCAATGGCGCCGACCGCCGTCGCGAGAGCGAAGCGGCCGAGGAGGAGCCGCCCCCGGTCGACCGGTGTGCTGAACAGCCAGGTGCGCTCGGGCGCATCGACATGCAGTGGCCCGAACGCCAGCAGCGCCTTCGCCAGGAACACGAGGCACAACGCCATGACGACGACCGCCATCGACCGCACAATCTCGATCGAGGCGAGCGGCTCCTTGCCCGCCGTCCCAAGCCCGGCGCCAACCAGCCGGACAGCGACAGTCCCGGGGACCATGAGGTAGAGGAGCCGCTCGAACAACAACGACGCCGTGAACGCCGTAGGCGGTCGCGTCCTCCTGGCCCGGACCCATCCGCGTAGTTCGGCCGCGCTCGGCGTCGCCCGCATGGTTTCGGTGACCCTCATTGCACGACTTCGATGATCCGGTCCGCGACGGCGTCGATCAGCTCGCGGTCATGGGAGGCGAACAGAATGCCCACGCCCGCGGCCTTCTCCGCACGCAGCCGGTCGGCCAGCCAGGCCCGGCCCTGGGCGTCCAGCCGCTGTTCGGGCTCGTCCAGGACGAGGACGCGGCGCGGTCGCACCATGCAGGAGGCCAGGCCCAGCCGGTGCCGCTGGCCGCTCGAGAGAGTGGCAGGCAACTGATCGGCTGCCCGGGCCAAGTCGAGGTCTGCCAGGATCGCCTCGACCTCAGCCTCAGGGTCAGCCGTTCCGTGCGCCCACGCGTAGAGTCGAAGATGATCGACCACCGACAGGTCGGGGAAGTAGTCGACGTCATCGAGCAGGCAGGCCATCGCCGCCCGCACCACGGGATCTGACTCGAAGAGCTCTTCCCCGTCCAGTGTGATCTGGCCTTCGTCGATGTCCTCGCAGCCGGCGACGCACTTCAGCAGCGTCGACTTCCCCGAACCGTTCGGCCCGGCGACGGCCAGCGCCTCGCCGGGACGCAGTGAGAAGCCCACCCCACGCAGGATGGGCATCCCACCGTAGGACTTGCTCAGCCCTGTGACCTTGAGAACCTCCGTCTGCCCTGCACTCTCACCGAGATCTTCGCCGGATTTCTGAACGGCTTTCACAGTGCTCACCTCGTCACGGTTTCACAGCCCTCAGCAGCAGGCGTAGGAACACGTGAACACCTCACTGCACGTGGTGAACGTCAGCATGAAAATGGGGACGCCACCGGCCTGGCGGCGCATCGTCTGCGCGAGCTGGAGCAGCCGCTGACGCTCGACCGAACTGCCGCCGATCTCGCCGGTGAAGAACGACATCATCCCGTCGACGGCCGCGTCGATGTCGACTTCCTCGCCTTTGACGAACGCCGCACCCGCTCCGATGAACTGGTCGATGCCGAGAATTCCGGCCATTGAACGCTCGAGCTGGGCCATGAGTTCCGGCAGGTCGGGCCTCTGCTTTTCCTTCTCAGACTCCACGGGGTGATGTCTCCTCTACGGAAGCGAGGCCGGACGCCTCAGGACGGTGCGGGAGCGGTAACAGCGGCGACACGATCGCCGGATCGAGCCTGCGCAGCGCGCTGTGCGCTACCCCGGCCGCGCCGAGCATGAGTCCATGCCCCGCAGGCCAGGTCAGATCGTCGTGGTAGGCCATGAGCGAGTGGTGGGTAAGCTCCCGGGCCATCCGATCGCGGTCCGGCGACGCGAACTCCGCAGGGAAGAGCGACAGCGCGTCGGCGATACCGGCCGCTCCGTGGCAGAGGCAGCTGTCGTAGATGAGCTGCGGAAACGATTCTCCGATGCGTGCCGTCTTGGCGAAGGCGATCCGGGCGTCCTGGACCACCTCGGCGGGCGCCTTGTCGCCGGGCAGAAGCAGAGCCGTGCGGGCGAGCCCGATCCCGGGAGCCCCATAGCACCAGTCGTGCCGGTAGACGTCCGGTTCCAGACGCGGATCACCGTTCTTGCCGCGTTCCTGGAGGGAGCGGACGTCTCGCCAGTCGCCCTCGGTCTGGTCGAACCAGTGCCTCTCGTAGCGGAACGCGCGCTCGGCGGCGTCGAGGAAGCGCTGTTCTCCCAGCACGCGGCCCGCCTCGCCCAGCGCGAGCCCGCAGCCGGAGGCTCCGTGGGCAAACCCGATGAAGCCCATCTCGTCGCCGCGGAGCGCGTCGAGCCAGCAGAGCCCGTCCGCCGCGTCCTCAGTGCCCAGGCGAACGAGCAGGTCGCCCAGGCGGCCGACCAGATCTTGGCCCCCGAGCGCATCGGCGCCCAGCACCGCGATCAGCGCACCGGCCACGCCCTCCACCACATCAGGGGAGACAGGGCCGTTGGCCGCGAGCAGCCGCTGCGCCGACTGGATGACCAGCGCGCAGCCGTCCTGGGCCAGATCGGAGTCGCCGAGGGCCTTCCCTGCCAGCACCACCGCCAGGCCAGCGCCTGAGACACCGCTGTACAGACCTTCGCCAGGCAGGCCGGCCGCAATGTCCAGCGTCTGGCGTGAGGCTGCCAGAGCGAGCTCGGCATGAGACCGGTCGCCCGTTTTGTCTGCGAGATGGGCGAAGAACAACGCCATCCCGGCGGTACCGCCGTAGAGGTCGGCCTCCATGGGCGTCCAGACGCTCCGGCCGCCCTCGTCCTGATGGGGCTTCAGCCAGGTGCACCGATCGCCCTGGACCAGCGCGCCGCGGGCGATCCGGGCGGCGATGCGATCCACCTGACCGAGAAGGTCGTAGTCGGACGGAGCAGCGGGCGCGACCGACCTTTGCGCCGGGACGGCCGTCAGCTCGCCGACGACCGTCTCCAGCACCGCCTCGCTCGCGTAGGGCGTGTCCAGCGACCTGCCTGCGTCGGCGAACCAGTTCGCGACGTACTCCAGCCGCTCAGCAGGTTCGGTGCGGCCCTCGACGAGCGCTCGGATCGCACCGCCCGCGATCGCCTCGCAGACGAACATGCCGTAGCTGTTGCCGCCGCCGGGGTCCTCGGCCAGCGCCAGGCCGAGGCCGACCTTGCGGGTCAGCGCGGGGACGTAGGGCCGCATGTTCGGCAGCAACCGGGCATGGATCTCCCGCAACTTCGACCAGGCCCGCACCAGGTCCAGATGGCCCATATAGAGGACGGCCGTGTCCGCGCGATCGAGGTATTGCGCGTCGGCATGTATGACCTTGAACTCGTAGCAGAGCCCAAGCTCACCCAGTTCCCGCGAGAGCAAGGAGACGAGTCCGATCGCTCCGCCTGCGGTCACGTTCCAATAGAGGCGGACGAGCCGCTGCCCGTCGGCGGACGGCGGGCCTGCGGGGCCGCGAAACAGCACGAAGCCAGGCGACTTGGTGATGGAGATGTACGGTCGGCGCACTTCGATCGTGTCAGGCGGAGAGCCGTCCAGATCCATCCGCACCAGCACGCCGTCAAGGTCGATCGCCGGCTCGCCGCGGAACTCGCCCACGGGCCGCGTGACCACCCGGGGCGGGACGTCACCCGCCGCGTAGACCGCCGCGTTGATGAACCTGGCGGACCGGCTCGACGGGAGGCCCTCCAGCATGGACTCGCGGAACGCCGCTAAATCCTTGCGCGGCCACCCGAACAGGTAGAAGCCCCGGTAGAGGAGCCGGCTGAGGAACGCGCCGGCCGCCTCCCGCATCATCTCCGCTTCTGGCAACGGGCGGATCGTGTCCACCACGTCGCCGAACCAGGCCAGCTCATAACCGCTGGAGACGGTTCCGGCTGCGAGTGCGGCCCCGGCCGCATTTCGGTACTCAGCCGACATCGCTCAACGCCAATCCGAAGAAGGTCCGGGCGGCGACCTCGGGGTTCTGGTGGAAGTTCGCCGCCATCTGCATCAGTTGCCGTGCGGTCACCTGCGGCGTGTTGCGCTGGTGGGTGTTCTCGATAGCGAAGTGCACCAGCCTCGCGGCGCACCAGGTCATCAGGTCCGACAACCCGGCCTTGTGCAGATCGAGGGAACCGGTGAGCGCCACGAGATAGCCGCCGAGGAAGACGTGGGCGAAGTCCCTGATCTCCCGCATGCCCGCGACCGCGGCCTCGTTGGGGACGACCTGCTCATTCCACGGCACCCAGAGGTCGGGGTCGGTCAGCCACCACACCAGGCGTTCGGAGAGCAGACCCGCGATATCCCAGCGCCGGTCGCCCCAGCCGCCCATCTCCCAGTCGATCAACACGGGCTCGTCGTCATCACGGAGAAGGATGTTGTCTCCGCGCAGGTCGTTGTGGGTGACCACCTCGGGGGTCCAGCGTTCCGTCACCGTAGCGAGCAACGACATCAGGGTGTCGTTCGCCTGGACAGTGCGGATGACCTCCAGCGACGCCGGGCTGTGGAACTCCACGGAGTCCAGCGTCGGATAGCCGCAGCGCAGGATCGGGGGCGGCGGCTTGTCGTCCAGGCCGAGGTCGCCCTCCAACCGGTGCAGACGGGCCAGGACGGTGCCGATGCCCAGCGCGAGGGCCGTCCGGCGTTCTGGCTCGTCCCCGTTCACCTCTCGCGGGGACTTGCTTTCGACGAACTCGGTGACGAGCAGACCGGTCTCCTCTTCATAGGCGAGGAACCCCGGCAGGTGCGGAGTGAAGGCGGTCGGCTGTAGAGCGCGGTAGACCGCCGCCTCCTGGCGCATCGACTCGCGCGACTCGGCCGTCGTGCCCTGCTTCACCACCCATCCGGCGCTACCCAGCCGGACGATCAGGCACCGGCAGCGGCGGGACTCATCGGTGATCGTGAGACGCGGGTCCGCCGCCTGCTCAGGGCGCAGCGCCCCGCACGAGATGAGGATGCGGATCGCGGCCACCTCGTCGAGCACAGGTAGCCCAGCCGTGAAAGCGGTCTTGCGGGGGACGTCGTGTTCAGGATGGACTAATACTGTCAAAACGACCCCTCAGCAACAGGCTAAAGAACAGCTGAAACCGGCTGTACATGCTGAAACGCTGACCGTGATAGCAACGAATCCGCACTGGGCCTCCACCGCCTGTGCCAGTTCGACAATTCGCTTGCGCTCGTCCGCGCCGCCATATCCGTCACCGTGCAGGAAACGCATCATCACCGCGGCGGCCTCGTCCAACTCCAGGTCCCCACGGATGAATCCTCGCGCAGCCGATACAAAGTCGGCCATTCCGTCAATGGACTCGAGTTCCTGTTTGATCTGCTCGAGTAGATCCGGGGCTTGATGGATTTTCTGTTCAGAAGACATCAGCCGACATTCCCCAGGTGATGATTGCGAAACCGAGGGATCCGCCCTGATAAATTCCGGAGCGGATCCCGGCCCGTCGTCATGGTCATACGGCGGGGTGCTGTTCATGCCCCTAGCAGCAGGCCCATGAGCAGCTGAAAGCGGGCGTACAGGCGGTCACGGTGGTGACCACGGACACCCAGCTGCACTTGGCCTCAATGGTCTGGCCCAGCTGGATAATCCGCTCCCGCTCTTCTGCGCTCTGGCAGATGTCGCCTTGAAGGAACGGGGTCATCACTTCCATCGCCTGCTCAAGGCAGAACTCACCCTTGATGAATCCTTCGGCGGCGGCAGTGAATTCGGAGAAGCCGTCGATGCCCTGCAGGGCATCGGCGAGTTCCCTCACGGTCGGTGGTTCGGACGACTGGTCGACGACGGGGGACGGCTCGTTCGTAACGGAAATCGACATTACTCACCTCCGCTGCCTAACCAATCATTGCTGCCTGTCAAAAGTCAATCGATACTGCCTATCAAAAACCATTCGATCTTGAGCCGATTTTCGCTCATGGCCACCTTGGGACACCAGGGCCACGGTCGGCAACAGTCGCATTACCGCTGGTAAGAAATCCCTGAGTTCCCTGACGGGTTGAGGGTATGCGGAAGGTCTCTTCAGATACCAGAACATGCATGGATCCAAAGACGAGCGGCGGCTTTCTGCAACGTCAGCGCACATCTCTCCGTGTATTTACTTATGGGCCCTTCAGTGCTTCAGTGGAAGTCGGTGGAATCCACGATTGCACCTTATGGCGGAATCTGGTAAATTCCGCCACCCCGATTTCGGACCTAACGCGTAACCGTCCAATGACAGCCAGTCGGCGAGCAACTCCGTTTGCTCGGGTCCACGTTCAGGAGGATGACACTCCTCTCCGGGGACCGCACGGCGCCGTCGCCGGCCTGGACCAGATGGCTGATGAAGCCCTCGGCCACCTGCCCGCGTCGTCCCCGCTCGAACAGGCCCTGGAGGAAGGACCTGAAGCGCGTCGCCAGCACGAGCCCGGCTGACGTGGCCGCGGAACCGTTGGCGGCGTACGCCTGGAACAGCGGAATGATCGCTTCCCGCCCGGCTTCCGACTCGCCCATCACATGCGCCGAGAAGGGCACCGCGAATGCCTCGATGAAGTCGACGGGCGGTCGTCGCATGCCGTCGAGCAGTTCGGAAAGGCAACGCTTCCGGTTCGCTGCTCACATGCCGAATGACAACACCGGTCTCGTTCGATTGCCATCCGCCGAATGAAACCGAATGAAACCGAAGAACCTCGAATTTGAACTGTGTGGTTAATGGCGCGAGACCGCCCTGTCCGGCCCGGCGCAGGCGGCTACGTGGCACTGGTTCGGCCCCTATGGCGCGGTCGAATGCCAGTACCGCGCGCAGCACGGCCGGCCCGCCATCCCCACCGGCAAGCTCATCCTGGACGCACTGGCCGGCATCCGGCTGATCCCGGGCACCGGCCAGTCACCCCCCGACCCACCGACCTCCAACCATCTCCTGGACATCGATCCACGAGACCTCCGCTGAAGAACACTCATATGCGGACCACGGGGCTAGCGGGGATGGCGGTCAAAGCAGCTTGTCGAGGGTGATCGGCAGGTCGCGGACGCGCTTGCCGGTGGCGTGGTGCACGGCGCTCGCGATGGCCCCCGCGACGCCCGTGATGCTCACCTCGCCGATGCCGAGCAGGCCCAGGGGCATGGTCGGGTCGGGATCGTCCAGGTAGTGGATGTCGATCGGCGGGATGTCGGCGTGCACGGGGACGTGGTAGTCGCCCAGCCCCGGGTTCATCACCCGGCCGTTGCGCGGGTCGACCAGCGTCTCCTCCGACAGCGCCATGCCGATCCCCATGACGATGCCGCCCCGGAGCTGGCTGGCCGCCGTCTTCGCGTTGATCACCCGGCCCACGTCGAACACGCCGAGCCAGCGCGACACCCGCACCTCGCCCGTGTCCTGGTCGACGCGCACCTCGCAGAACTGGGCGCCGCTCGCGGCCTTGACCCAGCGCCGCTGGTCGCTGAGGAACTTCGCCATGAACCTGACCTGCCCGGCCACCGCCCCCAGGCCCGATTCAGCCCCGGCCACGCCCTCGACGTACGGCCGGCCCGCCCTGGACAGGATGGTCTCGTAGCTCTCGCCGGCGTCCGGCCGGTCGAGCCGGTAGAGCCCGCCGTCCCTGGCCTCGACCCCGGCGAGCCGCTGCCCGCGCAACGGTGAGTCGCCGGAGCGCCTGGCCAGGCCCAGCACCTCACTCTTCAGCTTCTCGCAGGCCACCAGCAGGCCGGCCGCGATGCTCGCGGTCTGCGCGGAACCGCCCGCCATCGGGCCGGTCGGCAGGTCCGTGTCGCCGTACTCCACCTGGACCGCCTCAAAGGGCACGCCCAACTCGTCGGCGGCGATCTGCGCCTGCGCGGTCGCGCCGCCCATGCCCATCTCCTGGAAGCCGCAGCGCACCACGACCGTGCCGTCGGCCGAGAGCCGCGCGGTGACGTTGGCCGTGAACTGCACCGACGGGTGGTAGGCCGTGGCCACCCCCATGCCGACGAGCCACCTGCCGTCGCGCATCGAGCCGGGCTCCGGCGTGCGCTCGGCCCAGCCGAACCGCTCGGCGCCCAGCGCGTACGCCTCGCGCAGCATCCGGTGCGCGAAGCGCTTGCCGTCGAGCGGGCTGCGCGCGGGCTCGTTGCGCATCCGCAGCTCGATCGGGTCGACGCCGAGCTCACTGGCCAGCTCGTCGACCGCCGCCTCCAGCGCGAACGTGCCGATGGACTCGCCGGGCGCGCGCATGAACGTGTTGGGGATCAGGTCCATCTCGACGAGGTGCTGCTGGAGGAGGATGTTCTCGGCGTCGTAGAGGTGTCCCGAGGCGCGGGTGACCCCCTCGGGGCCGCCGCCCGCCTTCCCGGTCCTGGTGACGCTGGTGTGGATCAGCGCGGTCAGCCTGCCGTCCCGGCCGGCACCGAGTGCGACGCGCTGGGCCGAGGGCGTGCGCCCGCCGACCGTACGGTAGACGCCCTCCCTGGTCAGCATCATCCGCACCGGCCTGCCGGTCGCCCGGGCGGCCAGCGCGGTCAGGATCGTGCCCGGCCAGATCAGGCCCTTGCCGCCGAAGCCGCCGCCGACGTACGGGGAGGTCATGCGGACGTTCCGCTCGGGGATGCCGAACCTGAGCGCGAGGTGCTTGCGCATCCACGCGATGGCCTGGCTGCCCTCGTGGACGGTCAGCCGGTCGCCGTCCCAGACGGCCGTGGTCGCGTGCGGCTCGATCGCGTTGTGGTTGTGGGGCGGGGTGGTGAAGCGCAGGTCCACCGACACCGGTGCCGCCGCCAGCGCCGCCTCCGCGTCGCCCTTCTTGCTGCTGCCCGACCCCAGCATGCTGTTCTTCTGCGGCTTGGCGTTCGCCTGCTCCGCGGCGAAGTCCACCGCGGCCGGGAACTCCTGGTAGGTCACCTCGACCAGGGCCGCGCCGCGCCGCGCCGCCTCCAGGCTCTCCGCGACGACGACCGCCACCGGCTGGCCGTCCCAGTGCACCTCGTCGGTGTTGAGGTAGTTGACCGACGTCGGGGAGACCATCGTGCTCAGGTCGAGCATGCTCTGCGCGGCCGGCGGCTTCAGCACGGGCGCGTTCAGGTGGGTGATCACCGACAGGACGCCCGTCACCGCCTCGGCCGCCTTGATGTCGATGCCGGTGATCCGGCCGCGCGCGACCGTCGCGTGCACCAGGGCGGCGTGGGCGAGGTCCGGGTACGGGAACTCGGCCGCGAACCGGGCCTTGCCCGTCGTCTTCTCCGGGCCGTCGACCCGGTCGATCCCCTGGCCCACGGCCCGTTCGCGCGGCGGGCTCTGCGTCTCGATGGTGGTCATGCCGTCCCCCTGTCGCTGAGCCGCCGCAGTGTCGCCACGATCGTCCGTTGGGCCAGCTCGATCTTGAAGGTGTTGTCCGGCCGGCCGACCGCCGGCTCCAGCTCCGCCTCCGCCGCCCGGCGGAACGACTCCTCGGTGGCCGGGGCGCCGAGCAGCACCGCCTCGGCCTGGCGGGCCCGCCACGGCTTGGCCGCCACCCCGCCGAGCGCCAGCCGTACCTCCGTCACCACCCCGTCCGTGACCTCCAGCGCGGCGGCGACCGACACCAGGGCGAACGCGTACGAGGCCCGGTCGCGCACCTTGCGGTAACAGGAGGGCGCCGTCAGCTCCGGCACCTCGACCGCGGTGATCAGCTCGTCCGGCTCCAGCGCCGTCTCCAGATGCGGGGTGCCGCCGGGCAGCCGGTAGAAGTCGGCCAGCGGCACGCGCCGCAGGCCGCGCACGCTCTCCACCTCGACGATGGCGTCCAGCGCGGCGAGCGCGACGCACATGTCCGAGGGATGTGTGGCGATGCAGTCGTCGCTCACGCCGAGAACGGCGTGGTTGCGGTTGAAGCCGCCGATCGCGTCGCAGCCGCTGCCGGGCTCGCGCTTGTTGCAGGCCGCGGCGCCGTCGTAGAAGTAGGGGCACCGGGTGCGCTGCAGCAGGTTGCCGCCCACGGTGGCCATGTTGCGCAGCTGCGCCGAGGCGCCCGCGAGCAGCGCCTGCGACAGCAGCGGATAGCGGGTCCTGATCAGCCGGTTGGCGGCCAGGTGGCTGTTGCGCACCAGCGCTCCGACGCGCACGCCGCCGCCGGGCAGCTCCTCGATCTCGGTCAAGGGCAGCCGGGTGATGTCGACCACCGTGTCGGGCTGCTCGATGTCCTCGCGCATCAGGTCGACGAGGTTCGTCCCGCCGCCGAGGAATTTCGCGTTGGGCTCCGCCGCGATCACGCGGACGGCCGTCGCCACGTCGGGGGCGCTGACGTACGCGAACGGCTTCATCGCGCCACCTCCTTGATGGCCTCGACGATTCCGTTGTACGCGCCGCAGCGGCACAGGTTGCCGCTCATGCGCTCCCTGATCTCGGCCTCCGACAGCCCGGTGGCTCCACGCTCGGTGTCGGTGACCGCGCTGGGCATCCCCGCCCCGTGCTCGGCCAGCATGCCGATCGCCGAGCAGATCTGGCCGGAGGTGCAGTAACCGCACTGGAAGCCGTCGTGCTCGATGAACGCCTGCTGGAGCGGGTGCGAGACCCCCTCGATGGTGGTGATGTCGCGGTCCTCGTACTGCACCGCGAGAGCCAGGCAGGAGTTGATCCGCTCGCCATCGGCCAGCACCGTGCAGGCACCGCAGGCGCCCTGGTCACAGCCCTTCTTCGTGCCGGTCAGGTCGAGTCGCTCGCGTAGCGCGTCGAGCAGGCTGACCCATGGTTCGATATCGAGCGAGCGAGTTATGCCGTTCACCCGCATACGCAGCGTGACCACATGTCCCTCCGGGTGGGTTCGCGTCATATGGGGTGACGTTAACAGGACGGCGTAATCTTAACAAGAGAACGATGTTTCGTTATCTTGCTCGTATGCTTGGCTCGGAGATGACACGATCGGTATTCGTCCGGGCCAGGCGTCCGGAGCACAAGCAGCAGCGGCGCGAGGCCATCCTCGCCGCCGCGCGGCAGCTTGCCATCGAGGTCGGGGTCCGTAACGTCAGCCTGGGCGGGGTCGCGACGGCGGTCGGGCTGGCGAAATCCAACGTGGTGCGATATTTCGGGACCCGGGAGGAGATCTACCTCGAACTCGCCGTCGAGGAGTGGCTCGCCTGGTCGGACGAGGTCGTCGCCCGGCTCGCCACGGCCGCCTCGCCCGACGACGTGATCGCCGCGCTGGTCGACACGTTGACCGAGCGGACGCTCTTCTGCGACCTGCTGGGCCACGTCTCGATCACGCTGGAGCACAACATCTCGGTCTCGGCGGCCCGCGCCTTCAAGCGCGCCATGATCGGTACGGTCGACGACCTCGGAGCGCGCGTCGCCCTGGCCTACCCCGGCCTGACCACCGGCGAGGGGATCGAGCTGACCGGGGCGGCGGCCGCGCTTGCGGGCGTGCTCTACCCGATGGCGAACCCGCCGCCCGCCCTGCGGGAGCTCTACGCCCAGGACCCGGACATCGCGGCCCGCTGCCTGCCGTTCCAGCCCACCATGAAGCGCATGCTCGCCGCCCTCGCCGTCGGACTGCCCACCCAGCGCTGACCACGCGACCCAGGTCCGCGCCCGACTGTTCGCGCCCGACCGCCGGGCGGTGGCGGTCGGGCGGGTGGGTGGGTGGTCAGGGGGTGGCGAGGGCCTCGGTCGGGGAGAGGCGGGAGGCGCGGACCGCCGGGTAGAGGCCGGCGACGGCGCCGATGGCCAGGGTGGCGGCGAGCCCGCCCGCTGTCGCCCACCCCGGGATCACCGCGGGCCAGCCCTGGTACAGCGCGTACCCCATCGTGACCCCGGTCCCGATGAGCACCCCGCCCGCCCCGCCGAGCGCCGAGAGCAGCAGCGACTCGGCGAGGAACTGCGTGCGGATCTGCCCCCGGGTCGCGCCGAGCGAGCGGCGCAGGCCGATCTCCGAGCGCCGTTCCAGCACCGAGATGACCATGGTGTTGGCCACCCCGACGCCGCCCACGAGCAGCGCGACCGCGCCGACGCCCAGCAGCAGCCCGGTGAACGCCTGGCTGGTCGCCTGCTTGGCGGCCAGCGCGTCGGACGGGCGGGAGACGTCGATCTCGTTGGGCGCCTCCGGATTGGCCGTGCCCGCCAGCACCGAGCGGACCGACTCCAGGCTGGCCTCCTCCGTGCGGGTGTAGAGGGTCGTCGGGTACCCGTCGAAGTCCAGCTCGGCCTCCGCGACGGGCCAGCCGACCAGCACCGCGGTGTCCAGCTCCTCGGCGAGCGGCACCGGGTCGAGTACGCCGACGACCGTGAACCGTTTGCCGCCCACGACCACCTGCGTGTCCGGCCCCGCCGCGCCCACCCCGAGCCGCTGGGCCGCGCTCGACCCGAGCACCGCGGCCGGGTAGCGCTCGGTGGCCGTGTTGAGCCAGGTGCCGCTGCGCAGCGTCGCGCCCACCGTGGCGGGCAGGTCGAGCCGGGCGGCGTAGGTGTTGAGGCCGTTGGTCTGCGCCTTGGGCACCTCCTCCGACCGGTAGGCCTTGGCGTCGCCGACCTTCCCGGCCGCCGAGACGGCCTGGACCGGCCCGATCCGCTCGATCATCGCCTCGGCCTCGACCGGCATCTTGGCCTGCTCGCCCATCAGCGTATGCCCGGAGGAGACGGTGAGCAGGTTGGTGCCGAGAGCCGAGAGCGTACGGTCGAGCTCGGCGCCCGATGAGGACGAGATGCCGACCACGCCGATCATCGCCGCGATGCCGATGGCGATGCCGAGCGCGGACAGGAACGCCCGCAGCGGGCGGGTCCGCAGGCCGACGGCGCCGACCCGCAGCACATCGCCCGGCTTCATCCTGGCCGGAGTCAGCTTCGGCAGTCTCGCGTGCTCGATGACGGCTGCCATCAGGCCACCTTCTCTTCGGCCGCGGAGTCGGAGACGATCTGGCCGTCGCGCATCCGTACCTGCCGGGGCAGGCTCGCGGCGATCTCCCGGTCGTGCGTGATGATCACGATGGTGGTGCCGGCCGCGTTCAGATCGTGCAGCAGGTCCATCACGCCGGTCCCGGAGACGGAGTCCAGCGCGCCGGTCGGCTCGTCGGCCAGGAGCAGCGGGGGATCTCCCGCCACGGCCCTGGCGATGGCCACGCGCTGCCGTTCGCCGCCGGACAGTTCGTGCGGCTCGTGGTCGAGGCGGTGGCCGAGCCCGACCCGCTCCAGCGCGGCCGCGGCCCGCCGCCGCCGTTCGGCCCGCCCGATACCGGTATAGACGAGGCCGTCGGCCACGTTGTCGACCGCCGGGACCTTGGCGGCGAGGTGGAAGTGCTGGAAGACGAAGCCGATGCGGGTCGCCCGCAGCGCGGAGAGCTGGCCGTCCGACAGTTTCGCCACGTCGTACCCGTCGATGCGGACGGTTCCCGAGGTCGGGCGGTCGAGCGTGCCGACGACGTTGAGCATCGTCGACTTGCCCGAGCCCGACGGACCGACGATGGCGACGAGCTCGCCGCGCTCGATTTCCAGGGACACCTTGTCGAGCGCGGTGACCCCGCCGGGATAGGAGCGGGTGACGTCCGTGAGGGAGATCATCGGGGCATCCCGACGCTCATGCCCTCGGCGAGGCCGTCGCCGGAGATCTCGACCCGGCCGCCGGAGAACAGACCAGTCTTCACGCCGACATAGCGGGACTTGCCGCCTTCGACGACCTCCACGCCGTACCCGCCTTCCTGGAGCGCCACGAGCGCGGCGATCGGGACGGTCAGCACGTTCTTGCGCTTCGAGGCCGTGAAGGTCACGTCCACCGCGGCCTTGTCGAGGCCCTTGGCGGCCTTCTGCGTGCCGAGGGAGATGAGCGCCTCGACGCGCGTCTCGGGATCCGCGCCCTGCCCCTCGCCCGGCTCGATGATGGTGGCGACCTCGGTGACCTTGCCGGACACGGTCTTGCCGCCGGGCAGCGTGATCGACGCCTTGGCGCCCTTCTTCGCCACCCGCTGGTCCTCCGTCTCCAGCTTGACCGTGATCACCTTGTCGGTGCCGGTGTAGGAGAGCACCTTCTGGCCCGGCGCGGTGGGCTGGCCGGCCTCGGCCTCCAGGCTGTCCACGCGTACCTTGCCGGCGGCGAAGACGACCCGGCCGAGCTCGACGACGCCCGTCTCGTCGAGGTTCCGGTCCTCCTGCCACTCTCTGACCGCGTCGGCCGTGGAGTCGGTGTACTCGTCGTCCACGGTGAAGCCGTCGTAGCCGAGGGCCTTGAGGTTGCGTTCGAGCTGCTCGACGTCCCTGCCTTCGGTGCCGATCCGCAGGTCGCGGTAGGCGGGCGTCTTGCCGTACATCAGCACCACCGGCTTGGTGTCGAGCCGGTACAGGGACTTGCCCCTGGTGATCGTGTCGCCGCTGTCCGGCAGCCAGGTGACCGTGCCCGGTTTCCTGCTCACCGCCGTCGTGGTCGGGCCGTAGCCGAGATCGCCGTCGGCGTCCAGCGTGTCGAGCAGCGTCTGCCTGGTCACCGTGGTGGTGGCGGGCGGCAGAGCGCTGACCGTCTTGTCCGTCGTACGGTCGCCGCCCAGGAGGCCCAGGCCGTTCACGGCCACGCCGGCCGTACCGATGACGGCTACCGCGACGAGCAGGCCCGCGACCCGCCTGCCGCGACCGCGGCGGCGGCGGGGGCGATCCCCGCCCGCCGCCACCTTGTCGTCGAGGGTGGCCGTGCCCATCAGGAGCCGCCCTGGCCCATCATCCCGGGCATGAACTCCTTGCACTTCTCCTGCGCGGTCTTGAAGTCCGGGTCCTCGCCGGCCGCGCTGTCCATGCGCAGCATGCCGCCGTCAGGGTCGGGGAAGGCCTCGACGCCGTTGTCCCGCATGCACTGGGAGTACTTGCGCATCTGCTCGGCCATCTTGGGGTCCACCTTCCCGCCCGGCCCACCGCCGCTCGGCGCGAATTCCTTGCAGGCCTCCTGGGCCTTCTGCGCCGTCTCCGGGGAGATGCTGTTGTCCATCTTGAGCATGACCCCCTTGCCGGGCTCGGGGTCGTCCATGGGGACGCCGTGCTCGCGCATGCACTGGGCGAACTTGAGCCCCTTCGCCGCCCGGTCCTCGCCGGCCGAGGCGCTGGGGGCGGCGGCCGGTTTGCCGCTGCTCACGGACGCCACGTTGGCGCCGCCTCCCTCGTCCGCGCCGCATCCGGTCAGGGCAAGGGCCAGTGCCAGCGGGATCGCCGCCAGGATGCCTCGTCGCATGTTCTTCTCCTCGTACGGTGGCCGGTCCGTTTCGCCGGCCATGCGAGACGAATGCAATCGGGCGGCGCGTTTCCCCGGCGTTTCCACCGGTGCTAACGCCGAACAAACAACGCATCCGGCACGATCACCCCTGTACATGACAGAAGAGACAGGGGCCGCGATGCGCGTGTTGGTGGTCGAGGACGAGCGCATGCTCGCCGACGCGATAGCCGAGTGGCTGCGTGACGAGACGCACGCGGTCGACACCGCGCACGACGGGGAGGCGGCGCTGCAGCGGCTCGCGGTCAACGACTACGACGTGGTCGTCCTGGACCGCGACCTGCCGCGCGTGCACGGTGACGACGTGTGCAGGGAGCTGGTCGAGTCCGAGTCGACCGCGCGGGTGCTGATGCTCACCGCCGCCGCCGAGATCGGCGACCGGGTGACCGGGCTCTCCCTCGGCGCCGACGACTACCTGTCCAAGCCGTTCGCCTTCCCCGAGCTCGCGGCCCGCGTCCTGGCGCTCGGGCGGCGCTCGCGCCCCGCCGCGCCGCCGGTGCTGCGGCGGGCGGGGATCACCCTCGATCCCGCGCGCCGGGAGGTGTTCAGGAACGGCAGGTACGTGCCGCTGTCGAAGAAGGAGTTCGCCGTGCTGGCCGAGCTGCTGCTCGCCGACGGCGGCGTGGTGTCGGCCGAGCACCTGCTGGAGAAGGCGTGGGACGAGCACGCCGACCCGTTCACCAGCGCGGTGCGCCTGACCATACTCAAGCTGCGCCGCAAACTGGGGGAGCCGTCGGTGGTGGAGACCGTGCCGGGCGTGGGGTATCAGATTCCATGACGGCTCCCACGCTCCGCGGCCGGCTCACCCTGGTGTACGGCACGCTGTTCTTCGTCGCGGGACTGACGCTGCTCGGCGTCACGTACTTGCTGTTCAACCAGCAGCTCCAGCAGAAGACGGTATCCATCATCGTCAGAGGCCAGGGCCCCGGCTCGCTGGAGCGCGACACGGCCATGAACTGGATGAAGCAGCAGGAGACCCTGCTGCGCGGTGCCGCGACCACCTCACTGCTCACCCAGGGAGCGATCGCGCTGGTCGTGGTCGGCGGCGCGGCGTCAGGAGTGGGGTGGGTGGTCGCCGGACGGGTGCTCACGCCGCTCCGCCAGGTGACCGAGACCGCGCGGCGGATCGCCGCCGCGCCGGTCGCCGAGCGTGGCCTGCACGAGCGGATCGCCCTGAACGGCCCGGCGGACGAGGTGAAGGAGCTCGCCGACACCTTCGACACGATGGTCGAACGGCTCGACCACTCCTTCGACGGGCAGCGCAGGTTCGTCGCCAACGCCTCGCACGAGTTGCGCACGCCGCTCACGCTGAACCGGGCGCTGGTCGAGCTGGCCATGCACCGCCGTACGGCCTCGGCCGACGTCAAGCAGCTCGGCGAGAGCCTGCTGGAGATCAACGCCCGGCACGAACGGCTCATCTCCGGACTGCTGCTCCTGGCCCGCGCCGAGCACGAGATCGGTGACCGGTCGCCGGTGGACCTGGCCGATGTGGTGTCCCACGTGGTCGCGCAGGTCACCGCCGAGGCCGAGGAGACGAAGGTCACCCTGCAGGAAGCGGCCGGCCCCGCGCCGACCAGCGGGGACGCGATGCTGCTCGAACGGCTGGTGCACAACCTGGTCGAGAACGGCATCCGGCACAACACCGACGACGGCACCGGCTGGGTGCGGGCCGTCAGCCGCATCGCGCACGACGGCCGCGTCGAGGTGGAGGTCAGCAACACCGGGCCCGTTGTGCCGCCCTACGAGATCCCGGCGCTGTTCAAGCCCTTCCGCCGGCTCGGGCCCGATCGTGTGGTCACGGCGAAGAGCGCGGGGCTGGGGCTGTCCATCGTGCGGTCGATCGCCCTCGCGCACGGCGGCGAGGTCTCGGCCCGTCCCCGCGAAGGCGGCGGCCTGATCGTGACGGCCACCCTGCCGCGCCAGGGCTCGGCCTACCACTAGACCCGGGCCCGCTCACTGGGCACTGCCCGGCGTAGCAGAAGGCGGACTTGCCTCCGATGTGGATGGAGAGCTGGGATTTCCTGAACAACCCGCGCTGGGCGTGAACATTGGCGCGGCGCGTCGGCAAGCGAGCTGACGCGGAACGCGACGTCCATTTCGAACACCGGCAGATCAGCTGAAATTCAGCGAGAAAACGTCATTGGCCAAGGCGCTGGTATTCTGCGCCCCACGGACCCCCTAGGGTCCCTATGATTTTCCTCCAGGGCCCCTATGCATTCCCTAGGCCATGTGCGCGGCTGACCAGCGATGGTACGAAAGCGTTCGTGACCAAGCGAAAAATATTATCCCTGACATCCAGCAGAATTCTCGGCGCGGTCGCGCTCACCGCGAGCCTGGCGACCGCGGCCCCGGCGGGCGCGACACTTGCGCCGGTCTGGGACCACCTGTCCTTTCCCTACGGATACACCGAATCCGTGAAGCAACTCAAGGAACTCAACGATGTCGCCGCGCTGAGCGGCACCCAAGCTTGGGCTGTGGGGCAGGTGCGGATGGAGGGCTGGCCATACCCGCCGCCGGGTGTGGTCTGCCCCGACCTGTTCCGCTGGAACGGTCAGACATGGGTGAACGACCAGCCGGATAACACCTGCCGGGGCGCGCTGACCTCGGTGTCGGCCGCCGCGGCGAACGACGTGTGGGCCACCGGTTCGACCATCGCCTACCACTGGAACGGTACGGCCTGGACCCTCACTCCCTACCCGACCGAACAGAACAACCCTTTCTACCTTGATGACGTCGCCGCGGTGGGCGGCACCGCCTTCGCGGTCGGCAGGTCCTACCAGTCGAGCGGTGAGGTTTCCACGGCGGGCGTGATCCGCTGGGACGGCACCGCCTGGCAGAAGATGAGCCTCCCGCCGCTCGCGGGCAACACCGACCTGAGCGCGGTGCATGCTCTGGCGCCGGACGACGTCTGGGCGGTCGGCACCACCAACCGCTACGGGCCGAGCGCCGATGCGCACACCCTGGTGCTGCACTGGGACGGCCACACCTGGTCCCGGCTGCCGGATCCGCCGAAGCAAGCGCTGGTCGAGACCACCCTGGACGCGGTGGCCGCGCGGCCCGGCGAGGTGTGGGCGGCCGGTCAGCGGACCACCTACGAGGCCAACGGCATTTCGGTCAAGAAGCGCGAGGCGTTCGCCATGCGTTGGAACGGTAGCGAGTGGACGGTGACGCCGACCCCGGCGACCACCGGCTGGTACGGATCCTCCATCACCTCGCTGGCCTGGAAAGGCACCGAGGTGTGGGCCGGAGGCAGCGGGCAGGACGACGACACCGCGCGCAGCGTCGGTGTGCTGCTGCGCTGGAACGGCACCGCCTGGCAGCAGGCGCCGAAACCGCCGCTGCTCGACGACTACCGGATCAAGCAGCTCGGCGCTGTGCCGGGCGGCGTCCTGTGGGCCACCGGCTACGGCACTCGGGAGACCGACGAGCACGCCAAGGGCCAGTTCCTGGCCCGGGTCACCGGCTGAACCTTCTTTGGTCGGACGCCGGGAGCCGCGCCTGCTTTGTGAAGTACGGTTGAGTCAACTTTAGTTCGGTCAAGTATACTTCGACTTATGCGGAAGCCTCAGCATGTGTTCGACCGTGAGCGAGAGTGGGCGGGCCTGGTCTCGTTCGCTTCGGAAGTTGGCCCGGGAGCTCGGCTCGGTGTGGTGAGCGGCCGCCGCCGTCAAGGGAAGAGTTATCTCCTGCAGGCCTTGGCGAGCAGCATGGGCGGCATCTACTTCCCCGCGCTCGAGGTGACGGAGGCGGTGGCGTTGCGCCTCTTCGCGGACGAACTGATCCGATTCACCGGCGCGCCTGTTCCGGCCTTCCGCGATTGGATCGACGCCATCCCCTACCTCTTCGGTGTCGTGCGCGATCGGGCGGCGCCTGTCGTTTTTGACGAGTTTCCGTATCTTGTCAAGGCATCCCCAGAGCTTCCCTCGATCATCCAGCGGGAGTTGGGTCCTGGCGGCTCCGGAGCCGCCAGCACGGCCAGGGTGCTGCTCTGCGGTTCAGCGATGTCGGTGATGGGCGGTTTGTTGTCCGGTACGGCTCCGCTACGCGGACGCGCGGGACTGGAAATGGTCATCAGGCCCTTCGACTACCGCCAGGCCGCCCGCTTTTGGGGGATCAGCGACCCCCATCTGGCGGCCCAGGTCCACGCGGTGGTGGGTGGGACACCGGCCTACCGGAAGGAGTTCGTCCGTGGCGATGTCCCGGCCGGGCCGGCGGATTTCGACGACTGGGTGATCAGATCCGTGTTGAACGCCGAGGTCCCGTTGTTCAGGGAGGCCCGCTACCTGTTGGCGGAAGAGACGGAGATTCGCGACCCGTCGCTCTACCACTCCGTCCTTGCCGCCGTCGCCGACGGCAACACGACGTCAGGGGGAATCGCCGGCTACGTGGGGCGGAAGTCCAACGAGATCGCGCACCCGCTCCGCGTCCTGGAAGACGGCCATCTCCTGGTCAAAGAGCGCGATCTCTTCCGGCCGAACCGCAGCTACTACCGGGTGGCTGAACCGCTCATCACGTTCTATCAGGCGATCATGGTCAGGGAGTGGGCGCGGTTGGAGCGCGGGGACGCGGCGACGGTGTGGCGGGGCAGCAGGGCACGCTTCCTGTCGCAGGTCGTCGGCCCCCATGTCGAGGTGCTCTGCCGTGAGTACGCCCTGCATGCCGATACCGCGGCCGGTGAGGTGGGGAGTGGTGTCGTACCCGATCCCGCCAACCGCACGCAGATCCAGGTCGATGTCGCTGTTCTGGCGCCCGCGGATCACGGACGCCCGCGACGGGTTCTCTCACTGGGCGAGGTCAAGTGGGACAGGGCCATGGGAGCCGAGCATGTGGCCCGGCTCCGGCGCGCGCGCGATCTGCTCACGGCAAAGGGGTACGACACCCGTGACACGGTGCTCACGTGTTATTCGGGCGCCGGATTCACCCGGGGACTCGGCGCCGAACCAGGGAGCGACGTGCACCTGATCACACTTGACGACCTCTACGCTTGATCCTCGAGGGGGCTCCCCAGCTCCGGGATGATCATCGTATCGCTCAGGGGCGCGGGCCGAAGCCCTGGTCGGCGAGCCAGGTGGCGCAGAGGCCCGGCCAGGCGGACGCCGCCGGTTCGTCCTGGGCGAGCCCGAGCCCGTGCCTGCCCTCGGGGAAGACATGCAGCTCGTACGGCGTGCCGACGCGGCCGAGCGCGTCGGCGAAAAGCAGGCTGTTGGCAGCCGGGACCCCTTGATCGGCCGCCGTGTGCCAGAGGAACGCCGGCGGCGTCTCGGCCGTCACGTTGAGGTGCGCGGACAGGGCCGTCGCCTGCTCCTCGGTGCCGTCAGGGCCGAGCAGTTGCCGGCGAGACCCGGAGTGCACGCGCGACCCGGTGAGGTCGATGACCGGGTACCCGAGGATGACGGCATCGGCGCGGTCCCCCTCCTTCGAGGTGGCGAGGGTGGCGGCGAGATGGCCCCCCGCGGAGAACCCCATGACGGCGACCCGCCCGGCCCCCCGCTCCCGGACGACGCGCACCGCCTGGCGCAGGTCGTACAGCGGAGCCGGATGCAGCGGCACGCGCCCCGGCTCGTCCCCGGCCACCCGGTATCGGAGCACGTAGGCGTCGATGCCCAGCGTGACCAGCCAGCGGGCGATGTCCGCGCCCTCGTGGTCGGCCAG
This sequence comes from Nonomuraea sp. NPDC049141, assembly GCF_040648415.1. Taxonomy (NCBI): domain Bacteria; kingdom Bacillati; phylum Actinomycetota; class Actinomycetes; order Streptosporangiales; family Streptosporangiaceae; genus Nonomuraea; species Nonomuraea sp. NPDC049141. Next base: position 346,698 of record NZ_JBEZDR010000005.1, on the reverse strand, counting down.
CCTGGCGTAACCGCCGCCGGGACACACCACCACCGCGCCCGTGGCCGGGCCGTCCGCGGCGTACAGGGTCAAGCTTGGCGACTCAAGGGTGGCCGGGCCGGGCGGAGTCCCCGGCCAGAGGGGAACGTCGATCATGCCTGGACTCTACTCTCGGGAAAGGTTAGGAAACTTTCCTAAAGTGGTTGACTGAGGCTCGTCAGGCTCGTTGGATGAGCGGTCATGACCCCCCGTATCATCGCGACCGCCGCACTTGTCGCATCCCTGGCCTTACCGCTGCCCGCTGCCGCCGCCCCAGCGACCTTCGCCCACCCCGGAGTCCTGCTCGGCCGGGGCCAGCTCGACTTCATGCGTACCAAGGTCAACGCGGGTGCGCAGCCGTGGAAGTCGGCCTACGACCAGATGATGGGCCACTCGCTGGCCTCGCTCACCCGCGCCGCCAAGCCCCGAGCGGTCGTCGAGTGCGGTCCCTACTCCAACCCCAACAATGGCTGCACCGACGAGCGCCAGGACGCGCTGGCCGCGTACACGATGGCTCTGGCCTGGTACGTCACCAGGGACGGCAAGTACGCCCAGAAGGCCATCGAGATCATGGACGCCTGGTCCGCGGTGATCAAGGACCACACGAACAGCAACGCGCCCCTGCAGACGGGCTGGGCCGGGTCGGTCTGGCCACGGGCCGCCGAGATCATCCGCTACACGTACACGAGCTGGCCGAACGTCGACCGGTTCGCCACGATGCTGCGCACGGTCTACCTGCCGAAGGTCATCAACGGCTCCAACAGCAACGGCAACTGGGAGCTGAGCATGATGGAGGCGGCCGTCGGCATCTCCGTCTTCTTGGAGGACCGGACGAGCTATGACAAGGCGATCACCAAGTTCCGCGGCCGGGTGCCGGCCTACGTTTACCTCAGCAGCGACGGCGCGCTGCCCAAGGGCGCACCCGGCAGCGGCCTCGACACCCGCGACGAGCTCGTCAAGTACTGGCAGGGGCAGACGACCTTCGTGACCGGTCTCACCCAGGAGACCTGCCGCGACTTCACCCACACCGGCTACGGGATCTCGGCCATCTCCCACGTCGCCGAGACCACCAGGATCCAGGGCCAGGACCTCTACCCGGAGGTCGGCGAGCGGCTCAGGCAGGCGCTCGGCTTCCAGTCGAAGTACCAGCTCGGCGCGGCCGTGCCCTCCTGGTTGTGCGGCGGCAGCCTGAACCTGGGCCTCGGCCCGGTCACCGAGGTCGGCTTCAACCAGCTGCACAACCGCCAGGGCATCCCGATGACGAACACCCAGACGCTCACCGAGCAGCAGCGTCCCGCCGGCACCAACCAGCTCTTCGTCGCCTGGGAGACCCTCACCCACGCGGGCGATTAAGCCTTTCCTTAGGTGAGCGTTGACAACGCCGCCGAGCAGGAGTCGGCTGAGGGCCCACCACGAGCGAGGGGGTGTCCGGATGCAGGTTCCAGCGCCGTTGGAGTACGAGCGTGCCACCAGCGTCGACCACGCCATCGGGCTGCTGGAACGGCTCGGCGGCTCGGCACGGCTCATCGCGGGTGGCCACAGCCTGCTCCCGATGATGAAGTTACGGCTCGCCACCCCCGAATATCTGATCGACATCAACGACCTGCACGCCGAGCTCGGCTACATCAGGGTCGAGCCCGGCCAGGTCCGTATCGGCGCGATGACCCGGCATCGCGAGCTGCTGGAGTCGGCCGAGCTGGCCACGACGTTCCCGATCTTCGGTGACGCCGAGCGGGTCATCGCCGACCCGGTCGTCCGCAACCGGGGCACGTTGGGCGGCTCGCTCTGCCAGGCCGACCCGTCGGAGGACCTGTCGGCGGTCTGCACCACGCTGGGCGCGAGCTGCGTGATCCGTAATCGCGAGGGCGAGCGGGTCGTGAGCATGGAGGAGTTCTACCGGGGTCCGTACGAGACCGCGGTCGAGGACGCCGAGATGCTGGTCGAGATCCGCGTACCGATCCGGCCCAACGGGTCCAGCGCGTACGAGAAGGTCGAGCGGCGGGCCGGCGACTGGGCGATCGTGTCGGCGGGCGCGGCCGTGTGGCTGGACGGCGACGTGATCTCCGACGCCCGCGTCGGGCTCGCCGCGGTCGGCCCGAACACGACGGGCATGCCCGCCGTCTCCGACGCCCTGCGCGGCAGTGAGCCCTCCGAGGCGGTCTACGAGCAGGCCGGAGAGCTGGCCGCGCAGCACTGCGACCCGGTCACGGACATGCGCGGCAGCGCTCTGTACAAGCGCCACCTCGCCAAGGAGCTCACCAGGAGGGCGCTGCGCCGCTCCGTCGCCCGGCTCAGAGAAGGGGTGTGACGTGCGCGTATCGATGATCGTGAACGGTGAGGAGGTCACCCGGGAGATCGAGGGGCGCCTGCTCCTGATCCACTTCCTGCGCGACCACCTCGCGCTGACCGGCACCCACTGGGGCTGCGACACCAGCAACTGCGGCACCTGCGTCGTCTGGCTCGACGGCGAGCCGGTCAAGTCGTGCACCGTGCTCGCGGCCATGGCCGGCGGCCACGAGGTGCGTACGGTCGAGGATCTCGAACAGGACGGCAAGCTCGACCCCGTCCAGCAGGGCTTCATGGAGTGCCACGGCCTGCAGTGCGGGTTCTGCACCCCCGGGATGATGATGACGGCCAGGGCGCTGCTCGACCGCAACCCCGACCCCTCCGAGGGCGAGATCCGCGAGGCGATCTCCGGGCAGATCTGCCGGTGCACCGGCTACGCCACCATCGTCCGCTCGGTGCGCTGGGCCGCCGCCCAGGAAGCTCAGGAGGCGACCTCGTGACCAGCACCGAACACCGGCCCGCCGGATTCGTCGACAACGACCAGAAGCCGCTCGGCCACGGCCGGATGCTCCGCAAGGAGGACCCGCGCTTCATCCGCGGCCGGGGCCGCTACGTCGACGACGTGCAACTGCCGTCGATGCTGCACCTGGCGATCCTGCGCTCTCCCGTCGCGCACGCGCGGATCGTGAGCATCGACGTCAGCGCGGCGCAGGCGCACCCGAAGGTCAAGGCGGTCGTCACCGGCGCCGACCTGGCCGCCCAGGGCCTGGCCTGGATGCCCACGCTCTCCAATGACGTGCAGGCCGTCCTGGCCACGGACAAGGTCCGGTTCCAGGGCCAGGAGGTCGCGTTCGTGGTGGCTGAGGACCGCTACTCCGCCCGCGACGCCCTGGAGCTGATCGACGTCGAGTACGACGTGCTCGACCCGGTGATCGACGCCCGCAAGGCGCTCGACCCCGGCGCGCCGGTCATCCGTGACGACCTCGACGGCAAGACCGACAACCACTGCTTCGACTGGGAGACGGGTGACGCGGCGGAGACGGCCGCGATGTTCGACACGGCCGACGTCGTGGTGAGCCAGGACATCGTCTACCCGCGCGTACACCCCGCGCCGATGGAGACCTGCGGCTGCGTGGCCGACTTCGACCGGGTCGAGAGCAGGCTGACCCTGTGGTCGACGACCCAGGCGCCGCACGCTCATCGCACGCTGTACGCGCTGGTCGCCGGGCTGCCCGAGCACAAGATCCGGATCATCTCACCCGACCTCGGCGGCGGTTTCGGGGGCAAGGTCCCGATCTATCCCGGTTATGTCTGCTCGATCGTCGCCTCGATCGTGACCGGCAAACCGGTGAAGTGGATGGAGGACCGCGCCGAGAACCTCACCAGCACCGGCTTCGCCCGTGACTACATCATGCGCGGCGAGATCGCGGCCACCCGCGAGGGCAAGATCCTGGCCATCCGGACGAATGTGCTGGCCGACCACGGCGCGTTCAACGGCGTCGCCGCGCCGACGAAGTACCCGGCGGGCTTCTTCGGGGTGTTCACCGGCAGCTACGACCTGCGGGCCGCCTACTGCAAGATGACCGCCGTCTTCACGAACAAGGCGCCGGGCGGGGTCGCGTACGCCTGCTCGTTCCGTATCACCGAGGCGGTCTACCTGGTCGAGCGGATCGTCGACTGCCTGGCGTACGAGCTGGGGATGGACCCGATCGAGCTGCGGATGAAGAACTTCATCCAGCCCGACCAGTTCCCCTACACGACCAAGACCGGCTGGGTGTACGACTCGGGCGACTACGAGCCCACCATGCGCAAGGCGATGGAGATCGCCGGGTACGACGAGCTGCGCAAGGAGCAGATCGAGCGGCGGGCCCGCGGCGAGCTGATGGGCATCGGCGTCTCCTTCTTCACCGAGGCCGTCGGCGCGGGCCCGCGCAAGGACATGGACATCCTCGGCCTCGGCATGGCCGACGGCTGCGAGCTGCGCGTCCACCCGACGGGCAAGGCGGTCGTCCGGCTGTCGGTACAGAGCCAGGGACAGGGCCACGAGACCACGTTCGCGCAGATCGTGGCCGAGGAGATCGGCATCCCGCCCGCCGACATCGACGTGGTGCACGGCGACACGGACCAGACGCCGTTCGGCCTCGGCACGTACGGCAGCCGCTCGACCCCGGTGTCCGGCGCCGCGGCGGCCCTTGTCGCCCGGAAGGTACGCGACAAGGCGCGCATCATCGCCTCCGGCATGCTGGAGGTGTCGGTCGCGGACCTCGACTGGGACAAGGGCGCCTTCCACGTCAAGGGCGACCCTGCCAAGTCCGTCACGATCCAGGACATCGCGCTCCGCGCGCACGGCGCCGGAGACCTGCCCGAAGGCATCGAGGGCGGCCTGGAGGCGCAGATCTGCTACAACCCCGAGAACCTCACCTACCCGCACGGCGCCTACATCTGCGTCGTCGACATCGACCCGGGCACCGCCCAGGTCAAGGTGCGGCGGTTCATCGCGGTGGACGACTGCGGCACCAGGATCAATCCGATGATCATCGAGGGCCAGGTCCACGGCGGCCTCACCGACGGGGTCGGCATGGCGCTGATGGAGATGATCGCGTTCGACGAGGACGGCAACTGCCTCGGCGGCTCGCTCATGGACTACCTCATCCCGACCTCGCTGGAGGTGCCCGACTGGGAGACGGGCTTCACGGTGACCCCCTCACCGCACCACCCGATCGGCGCCAAGGGCGTCGGCGAATCGGCCACCGTCGGCTCCCCGCCGGCGATCGTCAACGCGGTCGTCGACGCGCTCAAGCCGTACGGCATCCGCCACGCCGACATGCCGCTCACCCCCTCGCGGGTGTGGGACGCCATGCGCGGCGTGCCCACGCCGCCGATCTGACCTCGGAGCCGTACATGCCGCACACCAAACGCATGGAGGAACTGGTCGCCGGGCGCGTCCCGTTCGTCCACGCGGTCGTCGTCCGGGCGCAGCTGCCCACGGCGGTCAGTCCGGGCGACGACGCCATCATCCTGCCCGACGGGTCCATCGAGGGGTTCGTCGGCGGGCAGTGCGCCGAGAGCTCCGTGCGTACGGCAGCGCTCGGGGCGCTGTCGGACGGGCGGACGGTGCTGCTGCGGGTGCTGCCGGAGGGCGAGCAGGGCTTTCCCGACTCGCCCGGCGCGCAGGTCGTGGTGAACCCCTGCCTGTCCGGGGGCGCGCTGGAGATCTTCCTGCAGCCGCTGCTACCGCCTCCGGTGCTCTGGGTGGTCGGCTCCTCGCCGATCGCCACGGCCCTCGCCGCCTTGGCCGGCCACTTGGACTTCACCGTACGACTCACGACGGCCTTACCCGGTGCCCCCGGTCCGGTAGGTGCGACTGCGGCCGTCGTGTGCAGTCATGGGCGCGGCGAGCAGGAGGCGATCCGGGCCGCGCTGGAGGCCGGTGTCGGCTATGTCGGACTGGTGGCCAGCCATCGGCGCGGGGCGGTGGTGCTGGCGGAGATGGAGCTGAGCGACGACGAGCGCCGCCGGGTCCACTCGCCGGCCGGCCTCAGGCTCGGCGCCCGAACGGCACCGGAGATCGCGCTGTCGATCCTCGCCGAGATCGTGGCCGCCATCCGCACCGGCGACCTCACTGAGATCGCGACCTCCGTCCGTACCGGCGACCGCGCGGGGATCGCGGCGTCCATCCGTACCGATTCTGAGCGTCCGCGTCCCGAGGTCGCGGTCGATCCCGTGTGCGGGATGAACGTGACCGTGTCCGCCGAAACCCCGCACCTGGTCGCCCCCGACGGCGAGGACGTGTGGTTCTGCGGCCCGGGATGCCGAGACCGCTTCGCGCGAGCGGGCGGGCGGTAGGGACGTGGCGGACAACGGCGCACCCCAGCCCGGCCCTCCCGCGTTCGGCGGTGCTGACGACATCCGCAGCCGGCTCGACGAGCTCGACTATCTGGTGGACGACGGTACGGCGGCGGCGCTGTTCTTCGCCCTCAGCCTCGGCCAGCCGCTGCTGCTGGAGGGCGAGCCCGGAGTCGGCAAGACCACGGCCGCCAAGGCCCTGGCCCGCGCCCTGGCCACCCCGCTGATCAGGCTCCAGTGCTATGAGGGCCTGACCGCCGGCGAAGCCCTCTACGAGTGGAACTACCAGCGCCAACTGCTGGCCATCCGCCTGGCCGAATCCCACCACGACAGGCTGAACGACGCCGACCTGTTCAGCGAGGCATTCCTCCAGGAGCGCCCGATCCTCCAGGCCATCAGGCACCGCGGGCCGCAGCCACCCGTACTCCTGATCGACGAGATCGACCGCGCGGACGACGAGTTTGAGGCGCTGCTGTTCGAGTTCCTCGGGGAGGCGGCGATCACCATCCCCGAGCTTGGCACCTTCACCGCCGAACGCCGCCCGGTCGTCATCCTGACCTCCAACCGCAGCCGCGACCTGCACGACGCGCTACGCAGGCGCTGCCTGTACCACTGGATCGACTTCCCCGCCCCGGAGCGGGTGGCGGAGATCCTCCGGCGTACGGTCCCCGCCGCGAACGAGGCACTGATCCGCTCCGCCACCGACTTCGTCGGCCAGGTACGCCGCATCGACCTGGACAAGGCGCCGGGCATGGCGGAGACGATCGACTGGGTCTCGGCGCTGTCCTCCCTGGGTGCGACGCAGCTGGTCAGAGCGGATGTCGTACGGACGCTGAGCACCATCGCGAAGACGGTGGACGACCGCGCCGCCATCACTGAGGCGCTCGACCGCCTGGACTGCGACCTGACCTCCAGGAGAGGCGTATGAAGATCGACAACGAGTTCACGGTCAGCGTCCCCATCGAACGGGCCTGGGAAGTGCTCACGGACCTGGAGGGCATCGCCCCGTGCATGCCGGGCGCCCGCCTCACAGGTGTGGAGGGCGACGTCTACTCGGGCAAGGTACGGGTGAAGGTGGGGCCGGTCGTCTCCGAGTACGCCGGAACGGTCAGGTTCCTGGAGAAGGACGACGCCGCCCACCGTGCCGTCATCGACGCCAAGGGCCGCGACTCGCGCGGCGCGGGCAACGCCTCAGCGGCCATCACCGCCCACCTGCGCACCGACGGGCCGCGCACGGTCGTCTCGGTGGACACGGACCTGAAGATCTCCGGCAAGGTGGCGCAGCTCGGCAGCGGCATGATCAAGGAGGTCTCCAACAAGCTGCTGGGCCAGTTCGTGAACTGCCTCGAAGCCAAACTCACCGCCGAACCGGCCGCCCCGCCCCCAACCCAGCCCACCCCAGCAACCACGCCTGACTCCACCCCAGCGCCCGACCTCACGCCCCCGCCTGACCCCGCACTCTCCGACCTCGCCTCCGACCACACCGCTGCCCCCGCCGCCTCCGCCCCCGACGCGGCGCCCGCGACCGCCTCTACACCCGCCCCTGGCCCGGGGCCCTCGACCGCATCCCGGCCAGCACCCGCCTCCGCTTCCGCGCCCGCCTCCGGGCCGGCGTCCGCCTTCGACGGCGCGCCTGCCTCTGATGCCGCGCCCACCCCTGAACCCGCGCCCGTACCTGACGTCACTCCCACTCCCACCCCCACCTCCGACTCCGCCTCCACCCTCACATCCGCGGCTGAGCCAGTCGTGCCGGACACAGAGGCAGAGCAAGGCGATCGAGCCGAAGCCGACGAGCGGCCGGTCGAGGAGGCGCCGGTTTCACGTGCCATCACGCCCGATGTCGAGCCGGCGCCGCTGGACATCCTGGGCGTCGTAGGTGGGGCCGTCTACAAGCGCCTGATACCCCTGGTTGTCGGGATCGTCGTGGTCATCGTGGCCGTGATCGTCATCTGGGCCGTTGTCTCGTAGCGGGCCCGAGTCACCCGCCACGACGGCCACTTTGCTGGCAGGCGTCGACCGGGCAGCGTTTGCCGCGGCGCTGGCCGTACGGCTGAGGCGGCACGGTGTGCCCGTGGGTTTCACCGGCGTCGAGGACTTCACCCGCGCCCTCACGATCGCGCCCCCAGGCTCGCTGTCAGAGCTCTACTGGGCCGCGCGCATCAGCCTGGTGCGGCGGCAGTCGGAGATCGAGCTCTTCGACGAGGTGTTCGCCGCCGTGTTCCACGCGGCGGGGCCCGCGTTCGACCCGCATGCCCGACGCCGGCCCCTCGGCCCGGCGAACGGCGCCGCCGATGAGGCGTTCGCACCCCTGCCGACCGTGTCCCACGGCGGCGACGACCCGGGCGGACTGCCCTGGATGACGTTGCCGACGGTGGTGGCGACCGCGGAGGGTTCGGACGGCCCGGCGGTGCCGGAGCGCTTGCCGAGTGACGCCGAGGGGCTGGCCGACGTGCCGTTCGAGCAGCTCGGCGACCAGGAGTGCGAGTTGCTCGGCGCGTGGCTCGCGGCGACCGTGGCCGCCTGGCCGGTACGGCGCAGCCGAAGGCTGGCGGTGTCGTCGAGAGGGCGCGCGATCGCGGTACGTGCCACGCTGGCCCGTGCTCGCCGCACCGGCTGGGAGCCGCTCCGGCTGGCCAGGCAGCGGCCCGTCGACCGGCCCCGGCGGGTGGTCATGCTCTGTGACGTCAGCCAATCGATGCAGGCACAGGCGTCGGCGTACCTCCATCTGATGCGGGTGCTCGCGGTGGTGGCGGACGCGGAGGTGTTCGCGTTCGCGACGACGCTGACCCGGCTGACGCCGGTGCTCGCGCACCGCTCGACAGCCGCCGCGATCGAGCTGGCGTCCGAGCGGGTGACCGACCGGTTCGGGGGTACGCGGATCGCGACCAACGTACGGGCGCTGCTGGCCTCGCACCACGGCGCGAAGGTGCGGGGCGCCATCGTGCTCATCGGCTCCGACGGCTGGGACGCCGACCCACCGGCGGAACTGGCCGCCGCGATGGCCCGGCTGCGACGCCGGGCGCACCGGGTGATCTGGATGAACCCCCGAGCCGCCGCCCCCGGCTTCGAACCGCGCGTGGCCGGGATGGCGGCCGCCCTCCCGTACTGCGATGTGCTGCTACCCGCCGACACCTTCGGCTCGCTCCGCACCGTACTCACGGAGCTCGCCCACGCCTGACGCGTTGCCTACCAGGGCCGACCGTCACGGCAGGCGCGCCAGCGCGACGGACCTTGCACCCTCTGGTCACGGGGGCAGACCTTGTGTGCGTTCGCGCGCTGCCGCGCCGTCCGTCAGACACGGCGTACGGTAAATGCGTCACCTTCCGGCACCTGGAGAGGTGAGTTGCCGCCGCCATGCCCGTCTAGCGATAATCGCGCTTGCCGATAGCCGTGCTCTTGCTGCTCGTGCTCGTCAACCAGAGCGATCCAGACGAGACGCGCCTGTGAGTAGCGTCCTCTGCCCGTCTCCTCATAGCCGTGGCCATACCGGTCGCAGCACGAGGAACTCCCCGCCCTGACACACCCACTCATACGCGCCACAGCACGAGGTTTCGCCGATGCGCACCCGCTGACACCTGGACGTGTCGAACCGCTCCCAGCTGATCACACGACTCGGTAGCCGACCAACCGTGCGTCGCGGCCTCCCGGCTCCTTTCCGCTCGTCTTCGGGCACCCGCCCGGCCAGGCTCATGGACCGACCCCGAAGTTCACCTCTGACAGAACCTCGGCGATCACCGGCGACCACGGGTGACGTTCGAGCAATTCCCGGTACCGTTCGCCGACCTGTCGCGCCACCGACGACACCCCAGCAAACGGACATCCGGTGTAGACCCACCGCCCTGTCTTGGGATGAATCCGACCGGTCCACCAGATATAGCGCCAAACGCCATCAAGGCCGCACTCGACCCAAACGACCAGATCAATCCAAACTGAGATCAGCGCCACGCCGTAGCCGTCATGCACGTCCGCCGCGATCCCCTGCATTGCCAGCTCATCGCGCAACCGGTAGGCGACATCTGCCGCCGGACTCCGCGCTGCCGATCTTTCGCTTGTTGCGGCCATCACCAAACGGTCGGGGGTGCTTCTAGCCTTAGCCATAAATCAGGCCTCCTCCTGATCGAGGGAGCCGTACGGCGTGTCTGTGCCTGAGGCTCCAGCTATTCCCGGCTCTCAGCGCTCCACGTTGGAGAAGCGCACAAACCGGTTCGGGGCAGCTCTTAATGTCTTCGACCGTAGAACCATGCGAGCGACACTCACACCTATGAGAGAGTCCGCAATCAATCGGATCTCAGGGTGAACGATTGCCCATTTGGATGGGTAATCTAGGGATGAGTTCGCAAGGAGGCGAGCGATGCCCAGCCGCCCAGGAATCGGAGACAGTCCTCAAGCGCAGGGGCGCAAACTAGCACGTATCGGTAGAGATCTATGGCAAGAGCTGGGTTCGGTTAAAAAGTCGGCAATTGGGCTGATGGGCCTGCATTCCGACATACCCAGCCTTCAGGCATATCGCTATGCCTGCGGTCTCTCGCAGGTTCAAGCGGCCGAGCGGTACAACGATGTGACAGGTCATCAAACCAGTCTGGGCGGCACCACCATTAATGCCTGGGAAACATGGGCGCGTGAACGGGGAGGGGCTGGATCTCCGCCCAACTTCTCAAGCCTGCTGATCCTCGCCATCGCCTATGGCAAAGGTTCTCTAGGCGTGGCGAACGAAGACATTTCTCCCAGCGATCTAATTGCGGAAGCCTATGAGCGCCTCACGGCCGAGGACCAGATTTCGCTGAAGCAGTTCACCACAGCCAACTCAGCACGTCGGGCAGCTGGGCCGCCGACAGAGTTGGAGGGCCTGCCAGCCAACCCGGACTGGGCGGCGGTCTTTCCTGACGACAACATCACCGGCCCCGACTTCAATCTGGCAGTTCCGACTGTTGAGTACGGCAACCCGGAGATCTGCGTCTACTCTCTGCTCAACCCCAAACCGGGCCAGCTGCTAAACCTGAGCTGGTCGTCCTTCGGCTATGGACTTGAAAGGCTGATCCAGCAGATCAAGAACATAGGACGTCGCGTAGACGTGGATGCCTGCTTCGGGATCAACGAAGCCGGGCTGGTCATGGCGACATTCCTCGCATCGGCTCAATTCGGGCGTTGCCCCATCGGGTATCTCAAGTGCAACAAGAGCCGCGACTTCATCGCGCTCGATCCGGCCTCGATGTACCCGGATCTGCCAGAGGCTCCGTCGGTCGTCCTATGTGACTTCGAGGTCAAGCACGCGGACGTGGTCGGTTTCATCACCGGTGAGATCCGCAGACGCTATCCAGGCGTGGAGATCTACTTCGCCGTCTTCGGTGCCATGACCAAGGAACGGAACCTCGAAGTAGCCAGTTTCGATGACTTGACCGGCGCGGGCATCATGCGAGCAGCTGACTTCAAGGCCATATTCATCGCCGCAACGATGAGTCCACCGGGGATCGAACCACCCCTAGAACTACGCTGACAAAGCGGAGGCGCATCGTGACGTCCCAGCCCCCTCTATCCGGCATCGTCCAGCAGCTCGCGGAACTTGTGGCAACGGTCATCCGTGAGCTCCGCCCCCGGCTTATCCAAGCTGCACTATCGGGTGACCGGTCAGAGAACCAGAACATTCGACATGCCGACAACTTCCTGTCGGAGTACGACCTATGGATGCACAGGCGCTATCGGGAACTCCTGACACAGATCATTCCTTCATACGTCTATGCTTCCGAGGAAGCGGCCCCTCAGGTCATCGGCGACGATCCAGACCCAGACCTATGTGTTCTGGTCGATCCGCTCGACACGAGTGAGCTGGCAGTCCGGGCCTTGTTCGGTTACACGCATGTCCTGGTCTACTCGCGGAGCCTCGCCCGTCCGATCGCGGCCGTAGTGGGCGATATCTTCCACCACCTGCAGATCTATACTGCCGCCCGCGACGATGCCGGGCAGGAGCAAGCCTTCGTCTTCACCCAGGACGGGGCGTCCTATCCGCTGCGGCTAAACCGGTCTGCTCAGGTATCAGAGTCGCTGATCACGAACTACTTCATGAAGCCGTCCGAGCGTTTCCTACCGCTCACCCAGCAGACTGGCCTGATCGAGCACTTGGGCCAGCTCTCTCACGACGGTGTCAGCCGAGGCAGGATCGGCGTTGACTTCGGCTCGATCGGGCTGTGTCACGTCGCCGCAGGTTTCAGTGACGCGATGATCGAGTTCGCCAAGGGTTTCGCCACCTGGGATCTCGCCCCAGGCCACTACATCCTCCAGGCGGCCGGAGGGGTGGTCCTCGATCTCCAGGGCCGTCCCATTCCGCTGGACTACAGGTTCGGCACCATGGACGACATCCGGAAAGCCATGGATCACCGACGCAAGTTTGTCGCCGCCTCCAGCCTGCCCCTCGCCCGAGAGATTCTCTCCGCCATGACCCTCACCGGATAAGCATGCCGATGCGCCCCGCACCGAGCCTGCGGAGGGGACTACCTGCTGTGGGCCGCTTCGAGGTCGGACTGGTGTGCGACGGCCCAGAGGCCCAAGGCGCGTACCGGCCCCAAGAAGGAGCGGCCCAGGTCGGTGAGCGCGTAGTCGACACGCGGCGGGACTCTCGGATGGACCGTGCGGCTGATCAGACCGTCCTCTTCGAGGGCGCGCAGCGTACGGGTGAGCATGCGGCGGCTGAGCCCCTCCACGGACCTGTCCAGCTCGTTGAAGCCGTGCGCGCCGCGCTCCAGGATCGACAGGATCACGACGCTCCACTTGTCACCCACCCGGCGCAGCACGCTGGTCGCGGGGCAGTTCTCGTGCTCAGCCACCATGACGGGGACCGTGATGGTGGCAGGGGACATGAATGTGCCTTCTTTCGGACCTTTCGCCAGTTGGCCAAAGATCAGGGTACGCACATCGACCTCCAAGGGGGATTTATCGTGATCGTGGTCAGCGGAGCGTCCGGGCAGCTCGGACGCCTCACCGTCGGGCACCTGCTCCAGCGGGTGGACGCCGCCCGAGTCGTGGCGTTGTCCCGTACCCCTGATGCCGTCGCCGATCTCGGGGTGGCCACCCGGTACGCCGACTTCGACGATCCGGCCAGCCTGCCCGGTGCGCTGGAGGGCGCGGAGCGGCTGCTGATGATCAGCATGGGCTCTCTCACCGGGGCGCCTCGCGGGCACGTCAACGCCATCGAGGCGGCGGTCAAGGCGGGGGTAGGCCAGGTGATTTACACATCGTTCGCCAGGGCGGGCGAGCCGGGCCAGCCCCAGGCGCTCATCCAGAACCACGGGGAGACCGAGCGGCTGCTGGCCGAATCAGGGTTGACGTTCACGGCGCTGCGGTTCAACCAGTGGCCGGAGATGTGGAACCTCGTCGGCCTGCCCGCCATCGCCGTCGCCACCGGGGTGCTGCCCAGCAATTCGGGGGACGGCCGGGTGGGACACATCACCCGCGACGACAGCGCCGCCGTCGCCGCGGCCGTGCTGGCCGAGGGCGGCTGCGAGGGGCAACTCCTCGAGGTCACCGGCCCGGAGGCGGTCACGGACGCGGACGTGGCCGACGCGCTCGCCCAGGTCACCGGCCGCCCGGTCCGCTGCGAACAGGTCTCGGACACCGACCTGGCCGCGACGCTGTCCGGCCATGGGCTCCCCGAGATGTACGTTCAGGGATGGACGGGCCTGGGGACGTACAAGCGTGACGGCTGGTTCGACGTGACCACACACGCGGTCGAACACCTCACCGGCCGCAAGCCCACCCCGATCGCCGACTACTTCGCCGCCTCAGAGCGGACCGGGTAGTTCTGCGCGACCTGATCGCTGAGTTGCGCGTGGGCTGGCCTGCTCCCCGCCCCCTCAACAAATCCTCAACAAGTTCTCAACACCGCCCGGCGCACCATGCGGAGCGCCAGTTGGTCAACAGGACAAAGGGGGACCATGCGATTCGGGACCAAGGCGGTAGGAATGCTGGTTGTGACCAGCGCGATCATGGCGGCGACACTCGTGAACGGGCCGGCCGCGTCGGCCACCCCGTCTCCATGTTCCGCGTACGACGCCTCCATCTCCAATCTGGACGGCGGCTACGGCGTGATGAAGGGCTCCTACAACCTCAAGGAGGGGCCCTACGCGGACCGGTGCGGGAACGTGACCAGGCTCGGCAAGGGCCGGGTCATCTACTTTCACTGCTGGGTGCGGAACGGGCGCGGCAACCTCTGGGTCCATGGCCGAGTGAAGGGGACGGGGAAGTACGGGTGGATGTCGGTCGACAACTTCGGTTCCATCCGTCACTCGAACTACGAGACGTGCAGGCCGAACGCCGATCGCGATCACACATAGAAGAACCCCTCGTGAGAATCAAGAAGCAGGGCCATCAGCTTCATCCTGGCGGCGAGTCTGCTCATCCCCGGACCAGGAATGCTTGGGCTCGCGGCAACACAACGGCGACCCTTCTCTCGCTGGTCTTGGCAGCAAGCCTCGTTGCCTGTTCCTCGGCCGGCGAAGAGCGCGGACCGGGCGAAGACGCCGGTCAGAGATCTTCGGAGACTGCCACCAGTGGAGACTTCACCCAGCAGAACATGATCATTACGGCTGTCTGCTCACCGGGGAACGGCAGCGGCGGAGTCATCAGCGTCGATGGCTGGAACCCGCAAAGCTGGAAGCACCTGGCGCATGCGGAGTTCCAGCTGCCGGATACGGCGATTGTCGAGTCCGACAGGGCCACGCCGAACACCGCCGTGAGGCAACTGTGCGAGCCGGATGAGCTGCCGGCTGATGCCGGGGATGTGACCGCCATCCGATCGCTCTTCGACCAGGACTTCACGAAGATGGCCGTGGTCACCGAGGACCCGCAGACCGAGGCGGCTCATGTGGGGTACGTCGACCGTGCGGGCAAGTTCACCGATCTGACCGGGAACGAGGGCTTCGGCAACACTCCGCACGAGCACAACGCGGCCTTCTCACGGGACGGGAGCGCGGTCTGGTTCACATACGAGGCGTCCGACAGCGGGTATTACTCAACCAAGAACCGCATCGCGAGCCGAGCGCTTGCTGGGGACCACAAGGTGGTCGACCAGTTGGAGATCGGGATCGTCGGCGAAACCAACCTCATCATGGTGGGGAGAACGCCGAGCAGGGCGGTACTGGCCAGCAGCGCCTTCCTCTCGCCGGACGGCGAACGCCTCCTGGCGGAAGGTCGCGTTCTGGACGTCCCGGCGGAGGGCCAAGCGGTGGGCCCGGACCTCGTGGAAAAGGGCAGAGACATCTCTTGCGGCAGCGGCGGCTGGCTCGACAACGACACGGTGTTGTGTAGCACGGACGGCAGGTTCGCCGCGCTCGACATCGCCTCGGGGGCGAAGCCTGGGGCGCCCATAGTCCCCAGCAACGACTACAACAACCACGCCATGGTGATCTCCCCCGACGGTCAGAGATTCGCGTTTCTCTCCGAGAAGGGGGCCGCGAAAAATTACTACCTCTGCGACACCAAGCCGGGATCCACGCCCCAGAAGGTCGAGCGGACCGGGGAGTTCTCCACGCTCGGCGACACTGCCGCATTCATCGAGTGGCGCTGAAAGAGCGCGCCTCCGGCAGGGACTCCGGATCAAGGATGATCACCTGCCCGATCGCGAGCAGGAGCAGCCCGTGAGCGAACTATTTGCCGTCATCGCCACCTGGTTCGACGGCCATTCGACCACGAGCATGGTTGTGTGGGGGTGGCCCTCGCCCGTGCCCGGCTCAGGCTGGCGTGGCCCGCCTCAACACGAATGTCCGGGACCATTTCATCGCCGCATGACCGCTGGTCAGGAGACACCGCTCTGCCCCACGTGCTGCGAACAAGTCCGGCAGAACTTCTGAGCGCGTACGCTCTCGGCGTACTTGGGCTCCACGCCGGTGTTCAGCATCCGGCAGATGTCCTTGACCTTCAGCCCATCCGGAGTTTCCCGAAATGGCACCGCCAATGGTTCCTCTCACCCCGACCGACCCGCGGCGTTTGGGTCGTTACTGGCTGGCCACCCGGCTGGGCGCGGGCGGCCAGGGCGTCGTCTACGAGGGCTACGGGGAGGCGGGAGAGCGGGTCGCGATCAAGGTCCCCAGGTACGACAGCGCCGAATCACGCGCCAGACTCGCGAAGGAGGCGGCAGCGGCCCAGCGGGTGGCCTCGTTCTGCACCGCCAAGGTGATCGAGGCACAGGTCGATTCGGCGCCTCTGTACATCGTCAGCGAGTTCGTGCCAGGGCCGAGCCTGAGGCGGGTGGTGGCGGAGTCGGGGTCGTACCAGAAGGACGCGCTGCGTCGGCTGGCGATCGGGGTGGCGACCGCGCTGACCGCCATCCACCAGGGCGGGATTGTGCATCGCGATCTCAAGCCGGACAACATCATCATGGGGCCGGACGGGCCGCGCGTGATCGATTTCGGGGTGGCCCGTGAGGTGGGGCCGACGACGAGTGGGCCGATCATGGGCACGCCCGGATACATGCCGCCGGAGGTGTTCTCGGGGCGGGGCGCGAGCGAGGCGGCCGACCTGTGGGCGTGGGCGATGGTGGTGCTGTTCGCGGCCCGGGGCAAGGACGTGATTGAGGCGGGGGATCCGGCCGCCGTCATCGGGCGGGTGATGGAGTTCGAGCCGGATGTGTGCGGCCTGCCTGAACCCCTGGATGCGTTCGTGGCCGCAGCGCTTGCCCGGGATCCCACGGAGCGGCCGGCCGCCGGGGAGCTGCTGCTGCGGCTGCTGGGCCATGGCGGCGAGGCGCCGCTCCGCCGCGGCGACGACCTGCTCGAACGCGGCCTTACGCAGGCGGGTGCCCTGACCGGACGGCCCGAGCCCGACCTGGGCGCGATCGCGGAAGAGCTCTACGGCGAGCTGACCGAGGCCGAGCGGGCGACCGTGCCCGAGGTGTTCCTGCGGATGACCGACGGCGACGAACTCCGGCCCGTCGGCAGGGACGAGCTGCCGGATTCGCAGGCCGTGGACGCGATGCTCACCCTGTTCGGCGCCGCGGGCCTGGTCACGCGGTCCGGTGCCACATACGAACTGGCCAAGCCCGGCCTCCTGCACGCCTGGCCCCGGCTGCGCGACTGGGTGGCGGGCAACCGCGAAGGGCTGCCCGTCCACCGGCGGCTCGCCGAGGCGGCCGCGCTGTGGAATGAGCACGGTAGAAGACCGGCCGACCTGCTGCACGGCTCGGCACTCGACCGGACGCTGCAGTGGGCCGCCACCGCGCACAAGGACCTCACGCTGGGACGGCGCGAACGCGAGTTCCTCGACGAGGCGGTGAGCCTGGCCCGTACGAGGGCGAGGAGACGCCGTCTGGTCGCGGCGACCCTGGCCGTACTGCTCGTGGTCGCGCTCGGCGGGCTCGGCACCGCGGAGTACCTGCGCAGGGAGTCGAGCCGCCAGCGCGACGACGCGCTGGCGCGGGAGCTCGCGCTGCGAGCCGCCGACCTGCGGCAGAGCGATCCTCAGGTCGCGAAGCTGCTGAGCGTGGCCGGCTGGCGGCTGAGCCCGGAGCTGCCCGAGACCCGCGGCGCGCTCTACGACTCGCTCTCTCAGACCACGACCTCCGTCTTCCTCGACCCCGACTACACGGCCGCGACCGTGCAGAACCTCAGTCAGGACGGCCGCGTGCTCGTGTCCGTGGACGGCGGGACAGCCAGGATCTGGGACGTCACCGGCCAGCGGCGGATCGGCGTGCTGTCCGGGGTGAGCGCGGAGGTGTCCCGAGCCGCGCTCGCCCCCGACGGGCACACCCTGGCCCTCCTCGACCACGAGGGGGTACGGCTGTGGGACACGCGCACCGGAAGACCGCTCGGCGCTCCCATCGCCCGTCAAGGCAGGCAATCGGGCGGCGGCACACTGAGCTTCGACAGCTCCGGGCGCCACCTCGCCATCCCCTGGGGAGCGAAAGCCCTGCCCGAATGGTGGGACGTCGCCAAGCGTAAGCAGCTCACCGCTCCCTCGGGAGCCGCGCTCAACGCGATCAGCCGGGACGGCCGCTTCGGTTACGTGGTGAAGGGCCATGACGCGGAGTTGTGGGACCTGCGCCGGGGCAAGATGACGCCGATCCCGCCCGAGCAGGACAAGGGCGTCATCAACCAGACCACCTTCAGCGACGACGGCAAGATGATGATGACCACGGAGCTTGTGAATTCGAAAGAGACGAGCAGGATCCGTCTGTTCGAGGTGCCGTCCGGTGAGGAGGTGATGGGCGAGGAGGGCGGGGCGGGCCCGGGGGGCGGAGTGGGCTCGGAGGCCGGTTTCGTCTTCGGCGACGCTTTCATCGCCCACTGGGGCGACCGGGAGCGGCTGACCTTGCAGCCGCGCTTCACCTATGACCCGGTGCACGGCCAGGCCATGTATGACACGGTGTACAGCCAGGCCATGCCCGCCTTCGTCGGCGGGCTCCGCTTCGACCTCGCCGGCCGGGCCGTCCGCTATCTGGACGAACACGGCGCCGTCCACACCGAGGACGTCTCGATGGTGTTCGACCCGCCGATCGGCGGCGGCAGCGAGAGCGGGAACGTACGGCTGGCCCCTTCCACGCGCGTGCTGGCCGCGATCTGGGAGGACCGGATAGAGGCCAGGGACACGGCGACGGGCCGCGCTTTGATGAAACTGATCAGCCGGTCGGGCGGTGGCGGCGCGACCGCCTTCAGTCCCGACGGCCGCCGGCTCGCCCTGGCCGCCGACGACACGGTCCGCATCGTGGATCTGACCGGGTACAAGGTGTCGGCCCGGCTCAAGCTGGGGGGCGGCGTCGAGCAGGGCGCCCAGGCGCTGGCGTTCAGTCCGGACGGACGCACGCTGGCCGTGTCGCGCTATGGGGAGCACGGTCGCGTCGAACTGTGGGACCTCGAACGCGGATCTCGACGAGCGGAGACCGGGACGGGCGCGAAGGACCTCGCCTTCCGCCACGACGGACGGCTGCTCGTGACCGGAAACCCGCTCCAGCTCATCGATCCGGCGAAGGGCGCCACCCGGCCTCCCGAACAGGGCACCGGGCAGCTAGCCGGCGCCTTCGCCTTCAGCCCGGACGGCCGGCAGGTGGCCTTCTCCGGGCCCGGCAGGCTCACTCTGTGGGACGGCGACGTCAGGACCAGAATCGCCGAGTTCCCCGCGGTGCCGGGCAGCGAGGTCACCATGCTGGCCTGGTCGCCTGATGGGCGCACGATCGCGACGTACGAGAAGGGCTTGCGCGTACGTCTCTGGGACGTGCCGAGCCGGCGACCGCTGGGCCTCGTCTTCGACGGCAAGCAGGCGGCGGACGGCGCCGACGGCGGATGGGTGGCATTCTCTGCGGACGGCACGAAACTCCACACCGCCGCCCCCGACGGCACGATCCGTGTGCACGACGTGGACGAGCGGCACGTGGCCGCGATCCTGTGCGTGCGCGCCGGTCGTACGCTCACCGCCGGTGAATGGTCCCGCCACCTGCCTGACATCGAACCGTTCACGATGTGCCCCTAGCTAGTAGGGCCTCGAGGCATACCGGGGCAACCAGCCCAAAACTAGCCGAGAACCGTACCGAGACCGTCATCCCTGACGGTCAAGCGCAGCCCGCCGGGAGGCACGGTGAGGGCAATGGAGACGGTACGGGCCTGTGCCTGCCGTTCCACCTCCTGCGGAACGTCACGGATCGCGCCATGGACGATCTCGGTGATGAGGGCGGGAAGCGGCTGATTCGGCAGAGCCCATATCTCCACCGTGATCCCGGTCTGCAGCGACCATTCCGCCAGGTGATCCTCCAGAGCAGGTGCGGCCGTGCGACTGCCTGATTCAGAGCTATTGATCACCTGCTTCTTCCACCGCCCACGGTCGTTGCTCTTGTCGTGATCAACGCGTGTGTACGCGATTCGGCCTAGCGGACCATTTTGAGCCCGGTGTGCCAGACGTACCCGTGTCCCCCGCCGTTCAGGTTCCAGACTTCGGTCCACTTCCAGACGGGCTTGTTGTCCCAGCAGTAGCCGTGGAACTTGGTGCCCTTCTTGGCCACCCGATAGCCGGAGCTGAGGCTCTTGCGCTTGTGCACCTTGACCGCCCACTTCGCCTGGACGACGCAGGGCCACAGAGCGGCCGAGGCCTGGTTGGCGCCTTCGGTGGCGCTGGCGGCGTGGGCTGAGGAGACAAGAACGCCGGAGGTGAGCGCGGCCGCCACAGCCAGTGTGGCGATCTTTCCTACGGATCTCATGTCCGGAAATGTAGGCCTACAGGTGTTGAGGATATGTTGAGAATCCGTCGAGCTTCCTAGACTGGGCCGGGACAAGCCGTCACCTGAGACGCTCAGCTCCACAAGGTGATGTGGATGGACGGGCGGAAGCGGCCCACGTTCACGCCGGGGCCGCGGAGCATGGCCTGGGTGGCGCGAGGCGTGGTGACGAATCGGACCAGTTCGGCCGCCGCCGGTGCCACGCCACCCTCGGCCAGGGTCATCGTGAACCAGCCGCCGTCGAACCGC
Source organism: Nonomuraea sp. NPDC049141 (assembly GCF_040648415.1). Lineage (NCBI taxonomy): Bacteria > Bacillati > Actinomycetota > Actinomycetes > Streptosporangiales > Streptosporangiaceae > Nonomuraea > Nonomuraea sp. NPDC049141. Next base: position 326,111 of record NZ_JBEZDR010000005.1, on the reverse strand, counting down.
AGTGACGGCCCGGCGACGCGGACCAGCCGGCCGTTGGCGAGATCCTGTGCCACCGCGAACGAGATCGCCGGGGCCACGCCGCCGTTGCGCTGCGCCTGCTCCAGGGCGGCGGCGTGGCTCTGGTAGATCTGCTGGTGGTGCTCGGGCACGTTGAGCTTGCGCAGCATCGTCGGTACGGCGCCGAGGTCGGTCGCGGCCGAGGGGCCGAGCAGCCACACCTGGTCGCGCAGCTGGTGCGTGCCGACGTCGCGCCCGGCGAGCGGGTGCTCGGGCCCGCAGACGACGACGAGCTGGTAGTTCAGGAACGGTTTGCAGGACAGGGTGTCGTCCGCGCCGCCGCCCGGATGGGGGCCGATCGCCACGTCGACGGTCCGCGAGCGCAGCAGCGACCCGAACCGCCGCGGGTCGTGCACGCTCAGCTCCACGTCGAGGTCGGCGGCCCGCCCGGCGAACAGCCCGATCAGACCGGGCGCCGCGTACTCGGCGAACAGGCTCGACGCGGCGACGCGCAGCAGCCTGCGCCCGCGCCCGGCCTGGCCCACCTCGATGATCGTCCGCTCCTGCAGGCTGAGCAGCTCCGCCGCCCGGCTCGCCAGCCGTAACCCGCCGGGCGTGAACGCGAGCCCGGAAGCGGTCCTGGTGAACAGCCGGTCACCGAGCTCCTTACGCAGCTGGCCGACGTGCAGGGAGACGGCCGCCTCCGACACATCGAGCTCCGCGGCCGCCTGCTTGACCGACCCGAGCCGCACCACAGCCGCGAACGCACGTAGCTGCGTGGGCGTCATGAGCAAAAGCTACTGGCCGGGCTTCAAAGATCATAGAGCGCGAAAGCGGTCAGTCGCCGGTGACGCTGATCTGGGCGGTCCAGTCGGCGACGATCCGCGTTTTCTTCGACCGTGAAGCAGGCACGACGGCCGCGAACCAGCTGGCCTGGACCAGGATGACCCGGTTGCGGAACTCCTTCTTGCCGCTCAGCGCGGCGGGTTCCGGCCGGGTGAAGGAGAGTGTCGCGGCTTTGGGGCGGGCGGCGAAGGTCTGTTGCTCCCGTACGCCGTACCAGACGACGGCCCCTCCTCCGGAGGCGCGTAGCGCGTAGATCGACGGGACCACCTGGGTGCGGTCGCGTACGTCCCATTGGCCGCGCAGGAGGCGCAGGTCGGCGAGGCGGGCGGTGGCGGACTGGGTGGTGTAGCGGCCCGCGCCCAGGAGGCGGTTGGCCCGGGCGTCCTTGCCGTTGGTGGCCAGGGAGCGCGCGTGCGCGGCGGCCATCACGCGGGGGGCGACGGCGAGCTTCGTGGTGGCGTCGGCGGCGACCGCGGTCGCGCGGCCCTCGTCGTCGACGGCGATGGGCAGGGCTGCTGCCTGGAGCGGCGTGTTCGACCGGGCGACCAGGCGCCAGCCGGCGGAGGTCTCCTGGAGGATGAGCTGGGTGCGGTCGTCCTCGCCCTGCTCGGTGATCTCGGCCAGGAACCAGCGGGCTCCGGTGGGGTTCTTCGGGATGATGAAACGCGTGCTGGTGAGTTGGGGAAGGGCGCCGGGCCGGTCGCCGCGCAGCTTGGCGAGGCGGAGGTCGGCCCGGTCGAGCTCCAGCGCCAGGCCGGTGCTCGCCGCCTCCAGTCCGGCTCCGTCCTGCAGCCTGGCCTGTTGTACCTGCTCCCGGTAGCGGTCGAGGACGAGCGCGGCCTCGGGCTGCGTCAGTTCGCCCTGTGCCGGTGCGGCCGGTGAGGCGCTCGCCTGAGGTACGGAACCCACCGACCAGGCGCCGGCCTGGGGTGGTGTCCCGGAGGTGCTGCACGCGGCGACCATGGCCAAGGCCAGGCCACTCACGAACAGCTGGCGATTCACCGGCACGGATACCTCCGCGACATGCCCGTGGGAGCGTCCTGAGCTGTCTTGATGGTGTACGGCCCGCACTTGGTCCAGGTTCAATCAGCGGGCGCGGGGATGATCTCACACTCCGGCGGCGAACCGGTGCGCCGGGATGGTCGCGGGACGCTCGTCGTACGCGGGACGGGTCAGCATCGCCTGGGCGAGGTTGGCCTTGACGAGGGCGGCGCCGCGCACGACGGGCAGCAGGGTCAGCGCGAACAGGACGCCGAGCACGGTGTTGAAGACCACCAGGGTGGTGAGGTCGCTGCCGAGGCCGAGCAGACCCGGCAGGTCGCCCTGGTAGCCGGGGATGCGGGCGATGATCCAGCCGTAGAGCGGGAACGTCAGCCCGGCGATCGCCCCCGCCCACCAGACGACGGTGACGGCGAAGGTGGCGATGGCGATGGGGAAGGCGATGATGGCGTGCAGGATGTCCAGCGCCGCCTGTCCGCTGGTCAGCGGGTTCATGGTGCGGCGGAACCAGCCGGCGTCCGCCGGTGCCTGACGGTAGCGGGGGCGGGCGAGGCGGCGGCCGAGCACGTCAGGTAGCAGCACCCGCTCGACGTCGGCGAAGTTCCGTGCCATGGCGGCGGACGCGGCCAGGATGGGCAGGCCGACGAACGCGACGGCACTGCCTGCTCCGGCCGCCACGCCGGCCAGGACCAGGACGAAGGAGATCACGGCGGTGGGGAAGCCGAGCAGCACGTAGCGGGTGTCGGTGGCGATGCGGTGCCGGAGGGTCGTCATGCCGAGAACGTTACGAGCCGCGGCCTTCCAGATCGCTCCCGCTCACTGCCCTATCGGGGTAGTGCTGGCCCTACCACGCGCGTCGCGGCGATCACGTTACGGGACGCGTCCGACGCCGCCCAGGACGCCGCCCTTCTCCAGGCCGGGCGGGATGAACTGCTCGTCGTTGCGCCAGTCCTGCGCGGGCACGACGCCCGGTTCGAGGAGTTCGAGGCCGTCGAAGTAGCTGCGTACGGTGTCGCGGTCGCGCCAGATCATCGCGCCCGAGCTGGACTTCCGGTAGACATCCTGGGCCTCGGCGAGCCGTTCGGGGATGCCCTCGTTCTCCTCGATGTACCCGTGCGAGATGATCAGGTAGCTGCCCGGGACCAGCGGCTCGCGCAGGGTCCGGACGATGCGGGCCACTTCGTCGTCGTCGGCGAGGAAGTGGAACACCGCGACGACGAGGACGGCGACCGGCTGGCTGAAGTCGAGGTGCGCGGCGGCGGCCTCCAGGATGGCCTTCGGGTCGCGCGTGTCGCCGTCGAGGATCACCGTGTCGGGATTGTCGGCGAGCAGGGCGCGGGCGTGCACCAGGACGATCGGGTCGTTGTCGGTGTAGACGACCCTGGCGTCCGGGATGATGCGGTGCGCGACCTGGTGCACGTTGTTCTGGGTGGGCAGGCCGGTGCCGATGTCGAGGAACTGCCGTACGCCCGACTTGGCGACCTCCTCCACGGCGCGGATGAGGAACCCGCGGTTGGCCCGGGCGATCTCGCGGATGTCCGAGCCGGTCTCCAGACTGATCCGGACGATGTGCTCTGCCGCCTCGCGATCGGCGGAGAAGTTGTCCTTCCCACCCAGGAAGTAGTCGTACATCCGAGCGACGCTGGGGACGGTCGGGTCAACCTTCCCGGCGGGCTGCTCATCCTCGGGCACGCCTACCCCCTTCATCACGTATGCCCGCATCTTACGGTGAATAGGGATTTCTGTGGTGGTGTGTTAGTCCGGAGCCCAGTACTTCACGAGGAACCTCTCCAGCCGCTTCACCACCGGGGTCCAGGTGCGGGTCAGGGTGTAGCGGCTGACGCGGTGGCCCTTGTAGGTGAGCGTGTACTTGAGGAAGTCGGCTCCCTGCGGCTGGGCCTCGGAGTGGCCCAGGCGCAGCCGCTTCAGCTCGCCGTGCAGTTTGCGCTTCTCGGCGCTGGTGAGGCACTTGTCCACGGTCGGACCCGTACGACGGCTCAGCCGTACGCAGCCGTTGGTGTAGACGATCACCCGATTGTCGAAGCCCGCGAAGCCGCCCTGCTCGCGTAGCTCGACCAGCACCTTCTTGGCAGCGGGCGCGGCGGGCGCGGCCAGGGCGGCGGTGGGTGTCATGGTGGCGCAAAGGAGGGTGCTCACCATCAGGGCGAGCGCGATCCGCCAGATTCTCATACCTATAGGACGTCCGGGAGCACCGAAACGGCTCACCTTCGACGCCTCGGCGAGCTACGACCAGGACGTCACCGGGGCTGTCGCGGATCTCTGGGCGCCATGATCTACAGCAGGTGGCTGGTCAGCTCGTACAGGCGGCGCGCGTCACCCAGGTCCAGGGTCGGCAGGCCCGGATCGACGGGAGTGCGGCGGTCGTAGGCGAGGAGTCCCTGGCCGGACGGGTCGTCCATCAGCTCGATGATCGGTTGGATGCTCTTCCCGACCGGCTGGGCGAAGACCTTGGCCAGGGCCTTGACGATCGTCTTCGCGGGCTGCCTCAGCGAGCCGGTGCCGCTGTCGGTGAAGCCGGGGTGGTGCAGGACGTACCGCGTCCGGCCGCCCCGGTGCACGTCCGCGTAGGCGACGCCGAGCAGGTCGGTCGCGCGGCCGCCCTGCAGCATGGCCGTCATGCTGCCGAATTCCCGCTTCAGCGACAGGTCGTCCCAATGGACCCGGCCCTTGGTCATCCCGACGCCGCAGATGTTCACGATGACCGGGTTCTCTCCCTTCTCCAGTAGTTCGGTCAGGCCGTGGCCGAGGAGGAAACGGCTGACGTAGTACAGCGCGAACGTGCCCTCGAAGCCGTCGGGGGTCTCCACCCGCTGGGCGAAGTGCCGGAGGGCGGTGTTGACCAGACCGTCGAGCGAGTCGTGCGTCGCCTTGACCGCCTCGATCACGCGCCGGTTCTCGGCCACGGAGGTCAGATCCGCCTGGATGAACGCGGCCCGGTCCCGGGCGCCGAGCCGCCCGGCCTCGTCGAGGACCTGCCGCCCCCTCTCCGGATCGCTCCCCACGATCGTCACCTGGTCACCTTGCCCGAGGTAGTGCAAAGCCAGCCCCCGCCCCATCCCGGACGTGCCCCCTGCCACCACGAATTTCCTCATTTATCCTCCTTCAAGTCATCGAACGGTGACTTGTGTGGACAGTAACCGTGGGTTGCCTACAATGTCAACGGTCGATGACTCAGGAGGGCGGCGTGACCGAGGCGCGTAAGAGGGACCGGGAGGCCACCAGGGCGAAGCTGCTGGAGGTCGCCAGGCTGCGGTTCGCCCGCGAGGGGTACGACGGGACGAGCGTGCGCGACATAGCCCGCGACTCTGGCGTGGACCCCACGCTGATCTTCCGCTACTTCGGCTCCAAGAAGCGGCTCTTCGACGAGGCCACGGCCACCGGCGAGGTGCCCGCCGACCTGCTCGACGGGCCGCCGGAGGAGCTGGTCGCCCGGATGCTGCGCTCGGTCGTCTTCCAGGACTGGTCGCGGTACGGCGGCGAGCATCCCCTCGTCGCCATGCTGCGCTCGTCGGCACACGAGGACACCCGGCAGCGCATCCGCGAGGAGGTGTGCGGCACCTACGTCAAGGCACTGGAGGAGCTGGTCGACGGGCCGGACAAGGAGCTGCGGGCAGAGCTGCTCAGCGCCTGGCTGGTCGGCATCGGCATCCTGCGCTCCGTCGTCGCCACCCCGGCCCTGGCCACGGCCACGTCCGATGACGTCGCCCCCTACCTGGCGGCCGTGGCCACCAGCCTGCTGGGCCGCCCGATGTCGGGAAGCTGAGAGATCGGCATGATAAGTGCGGCTTTTATGCCTGAATAAGGGCCATTCCGATACGATCAGCTACTTGTGGTGAGTGCTCAATTTGATCCGTGCGCCGTGCCCCTGGAGGATCGCTGATGGCGAAGGTCGACCTTCACCGCCAGGCGCTCGAAGACTGTCAGTCGTCGGCGAACCGGCTGTCCAAGGAGTTCGCCGACCTCGCGGGCCAGTATCCGGCCAAGACCGCCGACTCCAAGATCTTCGGTGACCTGACCGGCTCCGCCTCACTGGCCGCCGTCCTCGACAAGATCGAGAAGGGCGTTTCGGGCGAGCTCGGGCAGGCCCAGCACAAGCTCCAGGGCGTCGAGCGGGCTCTGGAGAAGGTGGTCGACAACGTCCGTGCGGCCAACAAGTCCTCGGGCGCGGATCAGGAGTGAGTGTGGAGCTCGGCGATCTGCCCGGCGGCGACGTGCTGGCGCGCATCCTGGAGCGGGTCAGCGGTGATCCCGGCACGGTCCGCGACGTCGCCAAGCGGTGGCGCGGCGCGGGCGGCAAGACCGGCGAGTACGTCGGCCGGCTCGGCATGTCCGTCAAGGGCGTCAACACGGCCTGGCAGGGTGATTCCGCCGACGCCTTCGACAAGTACATGAGCCGCTACTCCACGGCCGGCGGCGCGCTCTACGACGCCATGACCGACAGCGCGACGGTCCTCGACGACGTCGCCCAGGCGCTGGAGACGTCCGCCTCGAAGGTACGCGGGATCTGCGGTGACGTCCTCGACAAGGCCACCGCGTACAAGACCGCCCACCCCAAGGCCACGCAGGCGGAGTTCGACAAGGCGCTCTCGCCGCACGTCACCGACGCGGTCGAGGACGCGACGGTGCACCTCAACTCCGCCAACAAGGTCGTGAACCAGGCCGTGAAGACGATCGGCGGCCATTGGGACGACCGGGAGGCGACGTTCGCGGCCATCAAGGCGCCCGGCGACCAGACGTTCGTGCCCGGGCCGGGCCACACCGTCCACTGGGACCGGACACCGCTCCCGGACTGGCAGAAGACGTCGCTGGCGAGCGCGGACGGCAACGGCGCCGGCCCCGCCCCCGCGTCGAGCCCGGGTGGCGGCTCCCCGGCGACCGCGTCTTCCGGAGGCGGAGGCGGGGGTGGGGTCGCTCAGGCCGTGCCGTACGTGCCGGGCGGCGGTTCCGGGGCCGACATCGTCAACGCCGCGCGGCAGCACCTCGGCAAGCCGTACATCTGGGGCGCCAACGGCCCGAACGCCTTCGACTGCAGCGGGCTCGTCTACTACTCGCTGAACCAGGCGGGCATCAAGATCGGCGACACCACGGCGGCGGGCTACCAGGCGAGCGGGCAACCGATCTCAGGGCCGCCACAGCCTGGCGACCTCGTCTTCTTCGGCGCCCCGCCCGACCACATTGGGATTTACATAGGCGACGGCAAGATGATCCACGCGCCGCACCCGGGAGCGAACGTCAGGGTGGGAGAGGTGGCGGTCCAGCACGGCCCGATCACCTACCGGCGCATCTCCTGAACCACGCTTCTTTGGCCGTTCTTGGGCCATTTATGGCCTGACACACGCGAACCGGGGCCCGCACCTGCGGACCCCGGCTCGTCGTGATGATGCGTCGTGATCAGACCGGGACGATGTTCTCGGCCTGCGGGCCCTTCTGGCCCTGCGTGATGTCGAAGCTCACCTTCTGGCCTTCCTGCAGCTCGCGGAAGCCCTGGGTGGCGATGTTCGAGTAGTGGGCGAAGACGTCGGCGCCGCCGCCGTCCTGCTGGATGAAGCCGAAGCCCTTTTCCGAGTTGAACCACTTCACGGTGCCAGTCGCCATGTCGATCTCCCTTGATAGGCGCAGAGCTGGGACTCGCAGGTCACGAATCCCATGTCGCCGCAATGACCCATCCGGAAATGACCGGGTGAAAACAACACGCCTTTGGGGGGCAAACCCCGTCGGGCGCGCACAGAGTTCGTGGGTACCAAAACTGCAACAGCTGCCACGCTAGCACGTGGCCTCTCGTACTCCCTCATGAAAAATGGCAGATCTTGGGGGCCGCCTGGTGGAACGGAAAATCATCGGCGCTTCCCCTGGCCGGGCACCGGTTGCTCCGTCCCCGGCCGCCCGACCGCCGCCACCTCGGCGGAGAGCGCGAGTAGTCCCGGCTTCGCCGTAGCGCGGGCTTATGTTAACCCGACATAGACAAATCAAAGCGGCATATCAGACGGCTCTAATGTTGCGTCGGCAGAGTTCAAGGCGTGCGGATGACCCATCGGGGCCGAATTCGTCGGGGGTTCGGCCAGGTCATCCAGGATTGGACGTTGATCTCAGTGCGCTTCCTGAAGCCCCTCACCGTGACCGCCGCCGCCACCGCCCTCATCGCCCTGCCGTTCGGGGGCGGCGCCTTCGCCGACACCGCAAAGCCAGGCACCGCGAAGCCGCACCCCACCACGACGGTCACGCCGGGCCCGAAGACCACGCCGACCACCCTGCCGACCGCACCGGTGAAGACCGCCCGCCCCACCCCCACGGCTGACACCCTGTACGTGCAGGAGACCAAGCGGCGCGACCACACCTCCCTCGACGTGTCCGTCAACCCCAGCCGCGTCAAGCAGGGCGCCTCCTACGGGGTGACCATCGTCGTCAAGGGCGCGCCGGCGGGCGGCACGGCCACGATCACCAGCCCTGAGGGCAAGAGCTACCGCGTGTCGCTCGACCAGCGGAAGGTCACCAAGACCCTGACCGTGCCGGCCCACGCCAAGCCCGGCACCAAGACCGTGTCCGTCAAGGTCGGCAACCGGGTCGCCACCGCCACGTTCACCGTCGTGAGCGGCGGCGCCCACCGCGATGACCACCGCCACGAGGGCAAGTAGACCCTCGTCGCGGAATCAACCCGCGCCGCGGACCGGCCGTGTCCCCGTGGCCGGTCCCGCGTGGGCGCCGCGCCGCCGTACCAGAACAGCTGGTACGGCGGCGCGGCGCGGGATCATACGCCGAACGGCGGCGCGTACCTGATGGTGCCCGCCGGCAGCGGGCTCCCGTCCAGCGACATGGCCATCAGCGCCTCGTCCGGCACCTCGAAGGACACACCGATGCCGTGCCCGGAGGCGATGGTGAATCCGAACCGCGGATAGTACTCGGGATGCCCGAGCACGACCACGGCGCTCTCGCCCCGCTCACGGGCCGCCTGAAGCGCGGCCCGGGTCACCGCCGCGCCCGCTCCCTGCCTCTGTACGGCCTGCGACACGGCCACCGGCCCGAGGGCCAGCGCGGACGCCTGCCCGATGTGGCAGCGGGTGAGCAGGGCATAGGCGACGATGTCGCCTTCAGGGGAGACCCCCACCCAGGACAGACCTGGAATCCAGGCCGGATCGCGGCGCAGCGCCTCGACGAGGTCGGCTTCCAGCGGGGTGGGGAAGGCCGACAGGTTCACCGCGCGGATGGCAGCGGCGTCTTCGGGCGTTTCCGCCCGCGGTGTGATGTTCAGCGGTGTGATGTTCAACGGAACCCTTCATCGGAAGAGAGGGCTCCCGCGGAGAACGGCCGAGCTCAGCGGCGTTGACCGGCTCCCGGGCAGCCCATAAGGACAGGGGAGGAGATGCCGCGCACAGCGGCCACCCAACGGGCGGTCATACGCTCCTCGCTCCTTTCCCTACTCACCGGCGCCTCAGCCGTCGTTCAACCGACGTTGATCAATGTACCGCATACGCCGTCCGAACCATGCAGATGGTCAGGTTTCGTCGTCCTGCAAGGAGCGGTGCAGGCGGCCGCTGGCGGCGTTCATGTGGCCGCGCATGGCCGTGACGGCCGCGGACGGCGAGCGCTGTTCGATCGCGGCCAGCACCGCCGCGTGTTCGGCGATGGTGGTCTGGGTCTCTCCTGCCTCGTGGATCGCCCGGCGGATCCAGACCCGCAGGAGCGAGCGGATGCTGCCGAGAATGTCGTCGAGGACCGAGTTGCCTGCCGCGTGCGCCAGTGTGAGGTGGAAGGCGACGTCCGCTTCCACGAAGGCCGTCATCACCGGCGCGGGCGGCGCCATGGGCAAGGTGTTCGCCCAGGTGCTGGCGAGGGAGGGCTGCGACGTCGCCGGGCTGGACCTGGCGGCCGAGGGGCTGGAGCTGTTCGGCGCGGCCGTACGTGCGACCGGGCGCGAGGCGCTGGAGCTCAAGGCCGACATCACCGACCTCGACGCGACGCTGAGCGCGGTCGACGAGGTGACCCGGGCCTGGGGCGGGGTCGACATCCTGGTCAACAACGCGGGCGGCGGCATGGTGCGGCCGTTCCATGAGATGACCGCCGACGAGTGGCGGCGGATGGTCGACGTCAACCTGACCAGTGTCTTCAACGTGACCCGCGCGGTCGTGCCGTCGATGCTGGCGCGCGGCGGCGGGCGGATCGTGAACATCGCCTCCATCGCGGCCCTGCGCGGCGGGCGCCTGGTCCGGCACGCGAGCGGTTACGCCGCCGCCAAGGCGGGCGTGGTCGGCCTGACCAAGGCCCTGGCCATCGAGTACGCCACCGACAGCATCACGGTCAACTGCATCGCCCCCGGCGCCCAGCAGACGCCGGGCCGCGACCGGGACACCCCCGAGCAGCGGGAGGCCCTGCTGGGTCAGATCCCCACCAGGACGCTCGGCCGTCCGGAGGACCTGGCGGAGAGCATCGTGCACTTCTGCCTGCCGTCCGCCGCGTACCTGACCGGCGTCATCCTGCCCCAGGACGGAGGTCACGCGATCTGATGTCCATGGAACAGGGCAAGGCGAAGTACGACGAGGTGTACGGCGAAGGCGCCGCCGACCGGCTGCTGGACATGCTGTCCGGGCCCGGCGCCGACCTCGGGCGCTACGGCGTGGAGTTCAATTTCGGCGAGATCTATTCGCGCCCCGGCCTGGACCTGCGGCAGCGGCAGATCGCCTCGATCGCCTCGCTGGTCAACATCGGTGGCGTTGAACCTCAGCTCACCGGGCACATCAACGCGGGGCTCAACGTGGGCCTCACGCCCGGCGAGATCGTCGAAGTGATCATCCACTGCGTTCAGTACGCGGGGTTCCCAAGGGCGATCAACGCGATCAATGTGGCGAAGAAGGTCTTCGAACAGAGGGGTGTGGCGTGAGATGCCGACCGTCGTACTGATCGGGACGCTCGACACCAAGGGCGAGGAGTACGCCTGGCTGCGCAACCGGCTGGTGGAGCTGGGCAGCGACGTGCTCGTGGTCGACACGGGAGTGCGCGAGCCCGGCGTCAATCTGCTGCCCGACGTCTCCAACGAGCGGGTGGCCGACGCGGCCGGAGGTGACCTGCGGGCGCTCCAGGAGGGGGGCGACCGCGGGGCCGCCGTCACCGCGATGGGTGAGGGCGCGGCGGTGATCATGGCCGAGCTGCATGGGGCGGGCCGGGTCGACGCGGTGCTGGCCGTGGGCGGTAGCGGCGGGTCGTCGATCGCCGCGCGGGCGGTCCGTGACCTGCCCATCGGCCTGCCCAAGCTGATCGTGTCCACGATGGCGTCGGGTGATGTGTCGCCTTACGTCGGGGCCAGGGACGTCACGCTGATGTACAGCGTGGTCGACATCGCGGGCGTCAACCGGGTCTCGCGGGCGATTCTCGGCAACGCGGCGGCCGCCGCGTCGGGCATGGCCAAGGCGCACCAGCTGGCCAGGGCGGTGGGGACCGCGCAGAGCGAGGATCGGCCGCTGATCGGCGCGTCGATGTTCGGCGTGACCACGCCCGCCGTGGACGCGGCGCGCGAGCGGCTGGACGAGCTCGGCTACGAGGTGCTGGTCTTCCACGCGACCGGATCGGGCGGCCGGGCGCTGGAGGGGCTGGCGGCGAGCGGGCTGCTGGCCGGGGTGCTGGATCTGACCACCACCGAGCTGGCCGACGAGCTGGTCGGCGGGGTCCTGTCAGCGGGTCCCGAGCGGTTGACGGCGGCGGGCGCGCACGGCGTGCCACAGGTGGTCGCCCCCGGCGCCCTGGACATGGTCAACTTCGGCCCGCGCGACACCGTGCCCACGCGGTTCGCGGACCGGCTGCTGTACGTGCACAACCCGACCGTCACGCTGATGCGCACCACGCCGGAGGAGATGGCCGAGCTGGGCGCTCGGGTGGCGGCCAAGCTCAGCGCGGCGACCGGCCCGACGGAGCTGTTCGTCCCGCAGCGGGGCGTGTCCGCCCTGGACGCGCCGGGCATGGACTTCCACGACCCCAAGGCCGACGAGGCCTGCTTCGAGGCGCTGGCCATCTTCCCCGCGACCCAGCGGCTCGACCTGCACATCAACGATCCGGAGTTCGGCCGGGCGATGGCCGAGCGGCTGCATCGCCTCATCTCGGAAGGGGATCCCTCGTGACCAGGCAGGAGGTGCTGGCCAGGCTCCGCCGTACCGTCGCGGAGGGGCGGCCGGTGATCGGCGCCGGCGCGGGCACGGGCCTGTCGGCCAAGTGCGCCGAGGCCGGCGGTGTCGATCTGATCATCATCTACAACTCCGGCCGTTACCGGATGGCCGGGCGCGGCTCGCTGGCCGGGCTGCTGCCCTACGGCGACGCGAACCAGATCGTCGTCGAGATGGCGTCCGAGGTGCTGCCCGTCGTCGCCGACACCCCGGTGCTCGCGGGCGTCTGCGGCACCGACCCGTTCCGGGTCATGCCGCGCTTCCTCGACCAGCTCGCCGCGATGGGCTTCGCGGGCGTGCAGAACTTCCCAACCGTTGGCCTGTACGACGGGGTCTTCCGGCAGAACCTGGAGGAGACCGGCATGGGTTACCGGCTGGAGGTGGAGATGGTCCGGCTGGCCCACGAGCGCGACCTGGTCACCGCCCCGTACGTCTTCGACGAGGACCAGGCCCGCGCCATGGCCGAGGCCGGCGCCGACGTCCTGGTGCCGCACGTCGGGCTGACCACCAAGGGCAGCATCGGCGCGGGCACCGCCCTGACCCTGGACGAGGCCGTGACCCGGGTGCAGGCCATGCGCGACGCCGCGGCGGCCGTCCGGCCCGACATCCTCGTGCTCTGCCACGGCGGCCCGATCGCCGAGCCCGACGACGCCGCCTATGTCCTGTCGCGCACCCAGGGCGTGGTGGGCTTCTTCGGCGCCTCGTCCGTCGAGCGGCTGCCGACGGAACGGGCCATCACCGAGCAGGTACGAGCCTTCAAAGCAGTCAACTTCTGAGGAGCCGCCATGCACGTCAGTCCGGACACCGTGCCCACGATGGCCTTCGACTGGGGGTCCATCAAGTGGTTCGTCACCCCGTCGGCCATCGAAGGGGCGAGCAGCACGCTGGGCGAGGTCATCATCAACCCCGGTCAGGGGCATGCCCGGCACAACCACCCGAACGCCGAGGAGATCATCTACGTCATCTCCGGGGAGGCGTCGCAGATGGTCGACGACGGTGAGCCGTTCCCGATCAAGGAGGGTGACACCGTGCACATCCCGGCGGGCGCCTACCACTCGACGTTCAACTCGACCTGGCGGCCGTTGCGCCTGATCGTCACGTACACGCCCGGTGGCGAGGAGAAGGCGCTGGAGGGCGCGCCCGACCTGCATCTGCACGAGCCCGGCAGCGTGGCGGAGTGGCGTCAGGCCTGAAGAGTCCCGGTTCGAGGTGATGCCCCGCGGCCGGGCGGCCGGCCGCGGGGCATCGTTCTTCTCGGGCGGCCGCTACTTGGCGGCGAAGTCCTGGGTCCAGTAGATCTGGCCCCGGGAGTTCTTGGCCGCGCCGACACCGATGAGGTTGTACTTGCAGTTCATGATGTTGGCCTTGTGGCCCGCGCTGTTCATCCAGCCGGTGACCACGGACGCCGGGGTCGGCTGGCCCATGGCGATGTTCTCGGCCCAGCCCGTTCCGCCGGTGAAGCCCGCCGCGCGGATGCGGTCCAGGAAGCTGCGGCCGTCCTGCGAGGTGTGGTCGAAGTAGTTCTTGGCCGCCATGTCGGAGGAGTGGCCGAAGGCGGCCGTGCGCAGCTGGGCGTCATGCTTGAGCGGCTTGCAGCCGCCCTTCGCCCGCTCCGCGTTGGTCAGCCGGACGACCTCGTTCTCGTCGGCCGTGCCGACCGTGTCCGTCGTCGGCGCGCTGGTGGTCGTGGGGGTGGCCGTCGGCGACGACGTGGGCGACCCTGTGGGCGACGGTGTGCCCGTCGGGGTGGGCGTAGGCGTGGTCGGCGTGCAGGACGGCAGCCGGACCGGCCGGGACTTGCCCGTGTTGCCCTGGTAGTCGGTGACCGACGCGTAGTAGACACCGGGGGTGCACGGCAGCGCGACGGTGACCCGCGGGCTGACGCCCCTGCCCGACGCGCTCTTGACGATCCGGTCGGGGCCGGGCACCGCGCGCTTGATGCGGACGCGGACCAGGGCGGTGCCTTCGCAACCGCGCCGGGTGGCGGAAACCTGGATCTTGCCGGCGGTGGTGACCTGCGGCTTGGCCACGGTCACGCGACATGCGGTTGGCGGCACCGTTGCGGCGTCGGCCGTGGCGATCGGCGCACCGAGGGCTGCCAGGCTCACGAGACCCGCGAGTACCCCAAGGGGTCTACGCATATGGGTGTCCTCCGTATGGAGTGGACGGTGGGTGGGCGTTCCGCATTCTGTCGGTGCCAGGTGCCCTCTGTCATGAAATTTCGGACATCAAGCTGTTACCTGGGTAAACCAGAGGGGATCCTGAGGCGTCGGGAACCCCTGCTGACACAGGCCTTTCCGACCGGAATCCAGGTCCGGGATTTTTTTTCGGGGAGACAGCCGTTCGGTCACGCTCGGTAACCGATGGGATCTGCGCCGTGGCGTGCGTACCGGCTTGACACGGCGGGCCCCGGCCGCCGGAACAGATCGAACTTGGGGGAGATGGCGGCGGAGTTCTCAGCCGCTCCGCCCCTGTTCACGGGGCTGTCCGAGCGTGGGATGGCTATTTAGCGGCGCTTGACGTGGTAATCCGTATGGCTAACACTTGCTAGTGAAATAGGGGGCAGGTCACGTTCAGTGCGCCTCCTGTTTCTCCATGGGACGCCTTGCCGGACGGCTCCGCGCTCCTCGCATCCCCAAAGGAAGTCAGCATGGAGATCTGGATCAACCCCGACTGCTCCAAGTGCCACTCCGCGCTGCAACTCCTCGACACCGAGAACGCCGAATACACCATTCGCCGCTACCTCGATGACCCGCCCAACGAGCTCGAACTCCGCGAGGTGCTCACCCGGCTCCGCCTCGAGCCCTGGGACATCACCCGGTTCGGCGAGACCACCGCCGCCGACCTCGGCATCGCCGACTGGCCCCGCGACGCCGCGAACCGCAATCGCTGGATCAAGGCGCTGGCCAGCCACCCGATCCTCATCCAGCGCCCGATCATCACCGCCGGAGACGGCGCGGCCGTGGTCGGCCGTACGACGGAGGCCGTCCGCTCCGTGCTTTCCCGCTCCTCCTAGCGGCTCAGCCCGCACCCCAGATCCGCCGGTCAGGGTCCGGGGCGGGAAGTGCGGACAGCACGGTGGTCACGTTGTCCCAGTCGGCGACCTGGACCCGGTCGGCCATGAGCCGCAGGCGCTTGGGGATCTCGTGATGGGCGTCCTGCAGATGGTCGATGCCCTCGATGATCTGGCTCGTCACGGCCTCGTATCCCATGCCGCCGCCTTCACCTTTGAAGAACATCGTCCCTTCCTTGCCGCCGCCCCAGAAATTCCCGATGGCGTTCAGCTCCGCCGCCACCGCGTTGACGAATTCGCCGAGGTCGTGTTTCTCGGTGTCGAAACCCCCGGCGACGGACCTGAGATGGCCCGGATAGATCTCCATCGGGAGGCGCAGCCGTATTCCGGTGGGTAGCGCGCCGGGATCGTCGAGGACGTCGCGGTTCGCCTGATAAATGCTCTCCCAGAGGGCGCCGTTCTCGAAGAGCTGCTCGGCGATGTCCCAGAGCGATTCGTCAGGAGCGACGGTAACCGTTTCCGGCCGCTCCGGCGGCTTCGGGTCAGGGTCAGGAGCCATGCGTCACCCCGCGGGTTTGTGGGCCATCGTGAAATAGAGCAGCATTCTGCCGAGCGTCTGTTTCCAGGTGGGGATGAGGTCCGTGCCGCTCTCCCCATTCATGGCGTCGTACGAGACGCCGTACACGGATCCGCCCGCCATACGGCTGATGAAGTACTGGACGTCGGCGTTCTTGCTCGCCGCCCTGGCCACCGGCATGGCGGCGTCGAACGCGCCATAGAACGCGACCGAGCCGGCGAATTCCTTGAGCGCCTGCTTCGCGTTGTCGCCCCACGACCCCGCGTCCTCACCGCGCGCCGCTTTCACCCCGGCCACCACGCCCACATCTCCGACCGCGAAGAAAGCGCTGCCGATGCTGTATTCGGTGAGCTTGCTGAGCAGAATCCGGGCGATGTTGTGTTCAAGCAGTTTCGACAGCAGTCTCGCCTTGGCCCGGTTCATGAGAATCTCGGTGATCTTGTAGGCGGCGCCGGCC
Organism: Nonomuraea sp. NPDC049141; assembly: GCF_040648415.1. Taxonomy (NCBI): domain Bacteria; kingdom Bacillati; phylum Actinomycetota; class Actinomycetes; order Streptosporangiales; family Streptosporangiaceae; genus Nonomuraea; species Nonomuraea sp. NPDC049141. Next base: position 310,056 of record NZ_JBEZDR010000005.1, on the reverse strand, counting down.
TGCCAGGGAAAGGTGGTGATGAAGATGAAACTGGCGAAATTCGCGAGGGCGAGCGTCCAGTACGCGTGCTGCGCCGTTTCGATGATCTCCGCGTAATCCTCGCACGCCTTGGCATTCTCCCGGCAGCGATGGGCGAGCTTGTCGGCGTAGCCCACTTGTGGCGGGTTCGGATAGAGCCCGGCGGTCACCGCCGTCTTGAACGCCTCGACGCCGGCGCCGCCGTTCCGTTTCCACACCGCTTCGGCGAACGGATAGGTCCGGTCCGGACTCTGCTCGATCCGGTCCGCGAGCCGTGTCCAGACGGCGGCGGCCTGGCGCGCCTTGGCCGGATCGCCGTCCGGGTAGGGGACGGCGAGCATCTTGAACACGAAGGCGGCGATGCCGACCGTGCCGAAGCCATAGATCGCCGCGCGGGTGGGATTGATGCCCACCGGAGGTCAGCGCTCGTTCCGGGGCCGGCGCCCCGGAGTCTGGCCCAGGTCCAGCATGGTGTCCGCGATGAAGGGGTCGACCAGGTCGGTCATCCCCTCCGCCGTGTTCCGCGCCGCCGCGCCGGCCGCCTCGAGGACCGCGGCGGCCAGCTCGTCGGAGCCGAGCCGCATGGCGCGCGGATCGATCGTGAGGCCGACGAGCTCTCCGGTGGACGAGGTCTCGGCGACCACCCGCCCGTCCGCCGCCTCGCCCCGGCCGCGCACCTCGGTGATCTGGTCCCTGAGCCGCTCCACCTGCGCGACGTCGGCGTCGAACTGATCCAGCAGCCTCTCGATCTCCGGGTCGCCGCTTCCCCGGAGCGCGTCGGCGGGCGAGGTCATGCGGTCTCCTGGCCTGACATAGGTTCGTCCCTCCCCGTAGATCGCAAACCTATAGGCCATATTATCTATAGGAAATAGGGGATTCGTCCTGGCTGTCACCGGCAGAAGCCGAACACCTCCGTCGTCACCAGGGTGACGTTGGAGGTGATGCCCGGGCGCGCGCTCCCGTTGCGTACCGAGATGCCGGTCTGCTTCATCTGCGGGTTGAGGATGTTCTGCCGGTGGGAGGCGCTGCTCATCCACCAGCGCACCGCCGCCCGGGGCGTCGCGTATGTGGTGCCCCAGCCGGCGTAGACGTTCTCCAGCGCCTGCCACGTGCCCGAGGGGCAATAGCCCGCCGCGCGTATCCTGCTGCCCACGGTGGACCCGGTGCTCGGGTTGACGTGCCAGTTGGCGCCGTCCACCCACCACTTCTGCTGGATGGCCGCCTTCACGTGCGCGTCGGCCGCGTTGAACAGCCGCAGGGTGTCCTCCACCGGGGCGAGCCCGGCCTTCGCCCGTTCGGCGTTCACCAGGCAGCGGATGCTGCCCGAGGCGAACCCCTCGTTGAGCGCGACCGCGGCCTTGATCCGGCTGTCGGTCCAGTCCGGATACTGCTGCCGGTACCACTGGGGCGTCCGGACGGTGTCGTCGGCGCCGCTGCACGCGGCCGCCGCCGATCTCGCCGCCGATCTCGCCGCCGATCTCGCCGCCGATCCCGCCGACGCCGCCGAGGCGGGTGCCGTGGCCGTGATCAGCAGGCCCAGCGACAGTAGTGACGCCGCGGCAAGCTTCTGCATGCCCATGGTCGTTTCTCTCCTCATGTCGGGATTTCTCGTCAGTCCCGACTGTGCGATCCGTGGGCGCGGACCGCATGAGTAGGCCGTACTCAGGGCAGCCAGCTCACCCGGCCGTGCAGGGCGGCGTAACCGGCGAAGGCGACGGCGTCGATGAGCGTGTGCGCGACGATGAGCGGCATGGCCCGGCCCCAGCGCTGGTACAGGCGGCCGAACACCAGCCCCATCACCACGTTGCCGACGAAGCCGCCGAACCCCTGGTAGAGGTGGTACGAGCCGCGCAACAGCGAGGCCGCCACAACGGACTTCCAGGGTGTCCAGCCCGCCTGTCCCAGCCGGTGCAGGAGCCACCCGCTGACGAGCACCTCTTCCAGCACGCCGTTCTGCGCGGCGGCCAGCAGCAGGACCGGGATCCGCCACCACACGTCGGGCAGTCCGCCGGCCACCACGTTGAGGTTGATCCCGGCGGCGTACACGGCCAGGTAGAAGGCCAGCCCCGTACCGCCGATCGCGGCCGCGAGCAGGGCGCCGCGCACCAGGTCGCGCCGGGGCTCGCGGAGATCGACGCCGATGGTCCGCATCGACTCGCCGGAGCGGACCAGCAGGTAGGCGACGAGCCCGACCGGGGCCACGGAGATCGCGACGTCGACGAGCTGCAACGTCAGGTCCAGCCAGGGCCGTCCGGGAGCCAGTGATCCGACGAGTACGGCCTGCTGCCCCTTCAGCTCCCGGGGCGCCGTGAGCGCGCCGATCAGCCGGACGAGCGCCACGAGGGCGCTGGCCCCCAGCGAGACGGACAGCACCACGAAGATCTCGGCCCGGATCAGTCTCGGTCCGAGGGTCAGGGGCGGCACGGCGGGGGACTGCGTGGTCATGGCCGCAGAGTAGCCGGAAGCCGGTAAAAGGAGCCTCAGCGCGGGCGCCTTCCGGCTGACGCCCCGGCGGATGATCGCCAGGTGGGAGCTCGCCGGATCGACCGGTCATCCGCGGAAGGTAGCCTCGCACCGCAGGCCCGGGGGCACTTGAACTGTGAAGCTTGTGTTACGTCTACGTTATCCCCTTCGCTTGACACCGGAAATGTTAGCGATAACACTCGCGGGATCGGCTGTCTCCCACGACGCGTGGGCAGCCCCCATTTCCGCAAGGAGCAATATGAGATTTCCACGATTCGCGGCCGTGGTCTCCGTCCTGGCGCTAGCCACGGTCGCGACCGCATGTGGCTCGGCTGAGAAGACGGTTGACCAGCAGGCGGCCGCCAGCGCCTCCGCAGGCACGGCGGGCGCGCTGGTGGGCGTCACCATGCCGACCAAGTCATCGGAGCGCTGGATCCACGACGGCGACAACGTCAAGGCCGGGCTGGAGAAGCTTGGTTACAAGGTGGACCTGCAGTACGCCGAGAACGACATCCCGACCCAGGTCAACCAGATCGAGAACCAGATCACCAAGGGCGCCAAGCTCCTGATCATCGCCTCGATCGACGGCACGGCCATCACCACGCAGCTCCAAGAGGCCGCTGACAAGAAGATCCCGGTCGTCGCCTACGACCGGCTGATCCGCAACAGCCCGAACGTCGACTACTACGCCACCTTCGACAACTTCAAGGTCGGCGTGCAGCAGGCCACGTCGCTGCTGGTCGGGCTGAAGCTGCTGAACGCCGATGGCTCCGCGGGCAGCGCCAAGGGCCCGTTCAACGTCGAGCTGTTCGCCGGTTCGCCCGACGACAACAACGCGACGTTCTTCTTCAACGGCGCCATGTCGGTGCTCAAGCCGTTCATCGACAAGGGCACGCTTGTCGTCAAGAGCGGCCAGACGGACTTCAAGACGGTCGCCATCCTGCGCTGGGACCCGGCCACCGCGCAGAAGCGCATGGAAGACCTGCTGACCAAGACCTACAGCGGCGGCACCAAGGTCGACGGCGTCCTGTCGCCCTACGACGGCCTGTCGATCGGCATCCTGTCGGCGCTCAAGAGCAACGGCTACGGGACCTCCGGCCAGCCGTACCCGATCGTGACCGGCCAGGACGCCGAGCTGGCGTCGGTGAAGTCGATCATCGCGGGTGAGCAGTACTCCACCATCTACAAGGACACCCGGCAGCTCGCCGACGTGACGATCAAGATCGCCGACACCGTCCTCAAGGGTGGCAAGCCCGAGGTCAACAACACCAAGGACTACGACAACGGCAACAAGGTCGTGCCGTCCTACCTGCTCCAGCCGCTGATCGTCGACAAGACGAACTACGAGAAGGAACTCGTCGACACCGGCTACTACACCAAGTCCCAGCTGGGCTGACGACATGACTGATGACATCCTGCGGATGCGCGGGATCACCAAGACCTTCCCCGGAGTCAAGGCGCTGCAAGACGTCAACCTGTCCGTACGACAGGGCGAGATCCACGCGATCTGCGGCGAGAACGGTGCCGGCAAGTCCACGCTCATGAAGGTGCTGTCGGGCGTCTACCCGCACGGCTCCTACGAGGGCGAGATCTTGTTCGAGGGAGAGCCGTGCCGGTTCGCCGACATCCGTGACAGCGAGCACCGCGGGATCGTCATCATCCACCAGGAGCTGGCCCTGTGCCCGCAACTGTCGATCGCCGAGAACATCTTCCTCGGCAACGAGCAGGCCAGCCGTGGCCTGATCGACTGGAACCGGACCAACCACGAGGCGGCCGAGCTGCTGAACCGGGTCGGGCTGCGGGAGAACCCGGTGTCGCTCATCTCCGACATCGGGGTCGGCAAGCAGCAGCTCGTGGAGATCGCCAAGGCGCTGTCCAAGCGGGTGCGCCTGCTCATCCTCGACGAGCCGACGGCCGCGCTCAACGACGAGGACTCGGCGCACCTGCTCGACCTGCTGCGTGGCCTGCGTGACGAGGGCATCACCTGCGTGATCATCTCGCACAAGCTCAACGAGGTCATCGACATCGCCGACTCGATCACCATCCTGCGCGACGGCCGGACGATCGAGCGGCTCGACATGGTCACCGACCACGTCACGGAGGGTCGCATCATCTCCGGCATGGTCGGCCGTGACCTGGAGAACCGCTTCCCGCCGCACGAGCCGAACATCGGCGAGGAGGTGCTGCGCATCGAGGACTGGACGGTGCACAGCCCCGCCCATCGCGGCCGGGTCGTGGTCTCCAACGCCAGCCTCAACCTGCGCAAGGGTGAGATCGTCGGTCTGGCGGGGCTCATGGGCGCCGGCCGGACCGAGCTGGCCATGAGCGTCTTCGGCCGCGCCTACGGCACCGACATCTCCGGCCGCATCTACAAGGACGGCCGGCAGATCGAGATCCGCTCGGTGCAGGACGCGATCCGGCACGGCATCGCGTACGCCACCGAGGACCGCAAGAAGTACGGCCTCAACCTGATCGAGGACATCAAGCGGAACGTCTCCGCCGCCGCGCTGCCGAAGCTGGCCAGTCGCGGCTGGGTCAACGACAACGAGGAGTACCGGGTCGCCGACGAGTTCCGCGCGAGCATGAACATCAAGGCGCCCAGCGTGCTGAGCGTCACCGGCAAGCTCAGCGGCGGCAACCAGCAGAAGGTCGTCCTGTCGAAGTGGATCTTCACGGACCCCGACGTGCTCATCCTGGACGAGCCGACCCGGGGCATCGACGTCGGGGCCAAGTACGAGATCTACTCGATCATCAACCGGCTCGCCGACGAGGGTAAGGCCATCCTGGTCATCTCGTCGGAGCTGCCCGAACTCCTGGGGCTGTGCGACCGGATCTACGCGTTGTCGGCCGGCCGGATCACCGGCGAGGTCCCGCGCGAGGAGGCCACGCAGGAGGGCCTCATGCAGTACATGACGAAAGGACTGGACGAGATCCGATGAGCAGCACCTCATCCACTGATGCCGGGCTGGCGCCCGCGGGCCAGGAGCCGCCCCCACCGCGGGGACAGGAAAGGTCCTCGTGGCTGTCGTTCAACGTACGACAGAGCGGCATCTACGTCGCGTTCGCGCTGATCGTCGTGCTGTTCGCGTTCCTCACCAAGGGGGCGCTGCTCCAGCCGCAGAACATCTCCAACATCATCGTTCAGAACTCGTACGTCCTGATCCTGGCCATCGGGATGATCCTGATCATCATCGCCGGGCACATCGACCTGTCCGTGGGATCGGTCGTGGCCGTCACCGGGGCCATCGCCGCCGTGCTCATGGTGAACTACGGCGTGCCGTGGCCGCTGGCGCTGGTCATCACGCTGGTCGCGGGCGCGCTCATCGGGGCGTGGCAGGGGTTCTGGATCGCCTACTACGGCATCCCGGCGTTCATCGTGACGCTGGCCGGCATGCTGCTGTTCCGCGCGCTCACGCTGACCGTGCTGGGCAACCAGGGCATCGGCCCGTTCCCTGACGCCGTCCGTACGCTGTCGAACGGCTTCACCGACGGCTATCTCGGCAACATCGGGCTCGGCCCGCTGGGCGGCGCCGACCTGTTCAGCCTGCTGCTCGGCCTGGTGGCGGTGGCCGGCATGGCCGCCAGTCAGTGGCGCAGCCGGATGGCGCGGCTGGGTTACCGGCAGAGCGTGGACCCGCTGCCGATCTTCCTGCTGCGCATCGCCGCGGCCGCCGCGGTCATCCTCGCGGTGGTGGTGCAGCTGGCCAGATTCAAGAACCTGCCCTGGGTGCTGATCCTGCTCGCGCTGCTGGTGCTGGGCTACTCGCTGGTGACCAGCCGGGCCGTGTTCGGCCGGCGGATCTACGCCATCGGCGGCAACCTGCAGGCGGCGCTGCTGTCCGGCATCAAGGTCAAGTCCGTCGTTTTCTGGATCTTCGTGAACATGGGCGTCCTGTCCGCGCTCGCCGGGGTCATCTTCGCCGGACGGCTCAACCAGGCCGGGCCCACGGCGGGCAACTCCTTCGAGCTGGACGCGATCGCTGCGGCGTTCATCGGCGGTGCGGCCGTACAGGGCGGCGTCGGCAAGGTGGTCGGTGCGGTCACCGGCGGTCTGATCATGGGCGTCATCAACAACGGCATGTCGCTGATCGGTGCGCCGAGCGAGCGGGTCATGTTCGTCAAGGGCGCTGTCCTGCTCGCGGCCGTGGCCTTCGACGTGTGGACCAAGCGCCGCGCGGCGACCGGCAGCCGTTGATCGGCCCGCCGTGTAGGGGAGAGTGAGCTGGGCGGTCAGCCGGTCGGTGAGGTGACCGCCAGCTCGTCCAGGACGGTGTCGGCCAGCACTCTGGCGCTCGGCTCGTAGTCGCGGGCCAGGGTGCGGAACACCTGCTCGGCCCGGATCGCCGGCCAATCCTCGGGCAGGTGTTCGGCCGGCAGGTGCGGGTCCTGGCGGACCAGTTGCAGCCAGTCGGTGTGCAGGAAAAGCTGCCGGGCCAGGTCGTCGGCCGCCGAGGGGAGGGGGTCCGGTGTGTCCCAGCGGTCGAGGAACGCCCGGTAGCGCGCGGCGATCCGCTCGGTGCTGAACGCCTTCCGCACCAGGTCGGCCGACTCGGTCGGCTTGAACGCCCGGGCCGTCATCACGGTGATGTGATCGCCGAGTTCGAGCGGGGCGAGGATGTCCGCGACGTCCTTGACGCCCGGCGCGATCCACAGCCCGCTCTGCAGCAGGCCGAACCCGGCCCAGATGAGCTGCGAGCGGAGGTCGTGCCGGGTGCTGCGCAGGCTGTCGGGGATCGAGAAGCCCACCAGGGTCCAGGCGCCGTCCCAGGCGCGGTTGACCGCGCCGGTCTCCCAGACCCGGCGGCGCCCGTCGTCGAGCACCTCCACCGCGTGCTCGGTGAGCCCGAAGTACATCCGGCGCCCCTGACGGTGCCGGGCCAGCAGCCCCCGCTTGACCATGCGGGTGAGCGTCGAGCGCACCGCCTCCTCGGTGACGCCGAGCCGGGCGAAGACGTCGATGACGCTGCCCGAATAGACGGCGGTGCCGCGCCCCAGCACGTAGACGCCGAGAAAGCTGAACATCAGGGACTGCGGACGGGCCGTCAGAGCGTCTCCATCGCCGAGCATCACAGCACCGAGGGTAGACGGATCCGTCACAGTCGGCAAAACTCTGACTCAGGTTGAGAAACTGCCCCATGTGGATGGGGTAGGTATCGGATTGACCGATGCGAGAGGCCGTACGCCCATGGAGAACGCGGGAGTGGGAGGGTGGCCGGCTCGCCGGGCCCAGATGACGCCGGACCGTACGGCGTTCGTCTTCGAAGGCCGGGCGGTCACCTACGCCGAAGTGCACACGCGGACGACGAAGCTGGCCGCGCGCCTGCGTGAGGCCGGGGTGGGAGCCGGAGACCGGGTCGCCTACCTCGGCCCGAACCACCCCGCTCTCGCGGAGACCATGTTCGCCACGCACCTGCTCGGCGGGATCTTCGTGCCGCTGAACTTCCGGCTGACCGCGCCCGAGATCGGCTACATGCTGGACGACTGCGGCCCGGCCGTCCTGATCTACGCGCCCGAGTGCGCCGAGGTGGTCCGGGCGCTCTCCGGCACCAACGCCCTGCTCGTGCCGGACTTTGAGAGCTGGCTGGCCGAGGGTGATCCCGCGCCGATCGACGTACGCGTCGGGATGGACGACCTCGCGCTCATCCTCTACACCTCCGGCACCACCGGGCGGCCCAAAGGCGCTCTGCTCAGCCACGCCAACCTGGTGTGGAACACCTTCAACATGCTGATCGGCGTCGACGTGACAAGCGACGAGATGACGCTGATCAGCGCGCCGCTCTTCCACGTCGCGGCGCTGAACCAGACGCTGCTGCCGACGTTCGCCAAGGGCGGCTGCTCGGTGATCATGCCGTCCTGGGACGTGGACGCGTGCTACGACCTCATCGAGAAGCACCGCATCACCTGGATGTTCGGCGTCACCACGATGTTCGCCGCGTTCGCCCGGTCGCCGAGGTGGGCCACGGCCGACCTGTCGTCGCTGCGCAACCTGATGTCGGGCGGCGCGCCGATCCCGGCCGCGCTCATCCGTACCTACCAGGAGCGGGGCCTGGTGTTCTGCCAGGGCTACGGGCTCACCGAGACGGCGCCGGGCGCGACCTTCCTGGAGGCCGGGCAGAGCGTGCGCAAGGTGGGCTCGGCCGGGGTTCCGGTGTTCTTCACCAACGTACGCGTGGTCCGGCCCGACCTCACCGGCACGGCCATCGGCGAGCCGGGCGAGGTGCTGGTCCAGGGGCCGAACGTGACCCCCGGCTACTGGCAGAATCCCGAGGCGACCAAGGCGGCGTTCGTGGCGGGCGGCTGGCTCCGTACCGGCGACATCGGCGCGTTCGACGGCGAGGGGCACCTGTACCTCGTGGACCGGGTCAAGGACATGTACATCTCAGGCGGGGAGAACGTCTATCCGGCGGAGGTCGAAGGCGTGCTCTTCGAGCACCCGGCCGTGGCGGAGGCTGCCGTCGTGGGGGTTCCGGACGCCACATGGGGCGAGGTCGGGCGGGCGTTCGTGGTCTGCCGGGCGGCCGTCACCGGCGAGGAGCTGCGGGAGTTCCTCGACGGGCGGCTGGCCAGGTACAAGATCCCGCGCTACTTCGACCTGGTGGACGACCTGCCCCGGACCGGCTCGGGGAAGCTCCAGAAGGCCGAGCTTCGAGGCCGCCCGCTCAACCGGCCCGGCTGAGACGCGGATCACATATCCCGGACGGATGTCACACCTGGCAGGCCCACCCGACTCTATGGAGGTGATCGCACATAGATAGGTCCCAGTGAAAGGCCGTGCAATGTTCCTCGTAACCGGAGCCACGGGCATCGTCGGACGCCCTCTCGTCGAGCTGCTCGTCAGCCAGGGCGCCAAAGTCCGTGCGGTCACCCGTGACCCGCGGGCGTCCGGTCTGCCCGACGGGGTCGAAGTCGTGGCGGCCGACCCGGCCCGGCCCAGCACGCTGGCCTCCTGCCTGGAAGGCGTCACCGGTCTGTTTCTCAACCCGCGCGCCGTGGGACTCGCCGCCCCCGAACTGCTGGCACTCGCCAAGGAACGCGGGGTGAACCGGGTGGCCGTGCTGTCCGCGGTCAATGTCGACGACGACCTCGATCACCAGCCGTCCCGGTTCAACGGGGACAGGAACAAGGAGGTCGAGGCCGCCGCCGTCGCCAGTGGCCTGGAATGGGTGAGCCTGCGGGCCAGCTCCTTCGCGGTCAACACGCTCGTGGCGTGGGGCGGTCAGATCCGCGCCGGTGACGTCGTCCGGGGGCCGTACGCGAACTTCTCCGAAGCGCCTGTCGACGAGCGGGATCTGGCCGAGGTCGGCGTCCGCGCGCTGCTGTCCGACGACCTGGTGGGCAGGAAGCTTCAGCTGACGGGACCGCAGTCCCTGACCCACGAGGAACTGGTCGCCACCATCGGTGAGGTGCTCGGCAGGCCGCTGCGGTTCCAGGAGGTGCCGCCGGAGGCCGTCAGGCAGGGCATGGTCGGGATGGGCATGAACGAGGCGTTCGTGGTGGCCCTGCTCGGCAGGTACGCCCGCGGCGCCGGCCAACCGGCGCCCGTCACCGACGAGGTGGACAAGGCCCTCGGCCGCCCCGCGCGCACCTGGGCGGAATGGGTCACCGACCACGCCGCCGCCTTCCGCGACTGACCTACGACAACCCAGAACTCGAAGGAGTACGTCATGGCAGGTGAACACGTGCTCGACGCGGTCGGGCCGAACACGACGCCGCGCTTCTTCCCCACCATGCGGATAACCGTGACCGTGCAGGCGGCCGCCATGTTGACGCAGGCCATCACGGCCGGCCTGCTGATGTCCTCGCCCGATGGCCGGGCGCTGCACGGCGCAACGGCGGTGGTGGCCGTGGCCGCGGGCGCGATCCAGCTCCTCGTCGCGATCCTGGTGTGGCGTCCGGGCGGCGGCTCGCCGCGATACATCGTCAACAGTACGTTCTTGCTGGTTCTGACATTGGCGGAGGCGGCACTCGGTGACACGCATGTTCCGGTGGTCCATGTGCCTCTCGGCGTGCTGCTGTTCGGCGGGAGCGTCGTCCTGCTCTCGCAGGTCTGGTCACGCTCGACAGGTAGTTAGCTAATTGCCATAATGCCTTCGTGGTGGATGTGGACCTGGTCAAAGCGCTGGCCAACGACAAACGGCTGCTGATCCTCGAATGGCTGCGGGAGCCCGAGCGGCACTTTCCGCCGCAGCGTGACGGTGACCTGGTCGATGACGGGGTCTGCTCGCTGTTCATCGCGGAGAAGCTCGGGGTGAGCCAGCCGACCTGCGGCGGGCATCTGAAGGTGCTCAGCGCGGCGGGGCTGGTGCGCGGCAAGAAGATCAAACAGTGGGTGTTCTACCAGCGGGACGAGGGGCGTATCGCGGCGGCCAAGGAGTCGCTGGGCGGCGACTGGTGATCCATGGACGCGGGCCGGGGAGACCGTCAGCGGTCGCCCCGGCCCGAGCCTGCGCGGCATACCGTTACGGGCAGGGGACGATCTGGTCGGCCGGCCCGCCGACCCGGGTCCAGTTGGTGCCGCCGATGTACTTGTAGACGCCGCTGCGGTCAGGGGACAGGCCGAAGATGCTGTTGTCGGTGACCGCCCAGCTCCAACCGGGGCCGCCTATGTGCTGCCAGTGGCCGGGGGCGTCGAGGTAGCGCCAGATGGCGTTGCGGTCCGGCGATGTGGCGAAAAGCCCGAAATTTCCGCCGTACAGCCAGCTGGCCGGCCCGCCGACGTTGGTCCAGTCGGTGCCGGTGCCGTTCCACTTGTAGACGCCGCTGCGGTCAGGGGACAGGCCGAAGAGGGCGACGTTGGTGACCGCCCACGTAGCGCCGGGGCCGCCCACGCGATGCCAGTTGTTCGGCGAGTTGAGGTAGCGCCAGATGCCGGCGCCGTCGGGTGACGTGGCGAACAGGCCGAAACCTCCGCCGTACAGATAGCTGGCCGGCCCGCCGACGTGGGTCCAGTCGGTGCCGGAGCCGTTCCACCTGTAGACGCCGCTGCGGTCAGGGGACAGGCCGTACAGGGAGTTGTCGGTGACCGCCCACATGAAGCCGGGGCCGCCGACGCGTTGCCAGTTGTTCGGCGAGTTGAGGTAGCGCCAGATGCCGCTGCCGTCGGGTGACGTGGCGAACAGGCCGTAGCGCCCGCCGTAGAGCGCCCTGGCCGGGCCGCCGACCTGGGTCCAGTCGGTGCCGGAGCCGTTGTAGCGCCACACGCCCGAGCCTCCTGGAGAAAGCCCGCAGATGGTGTGGGCGGGGGCGGCGGCGGAGGCCGGTGTCGCCACCAGTCCCACCATGGTCATGACCGAGGCGAAGAGCGCGGCGATCGTCCTGACAGTGCGTGTCCTCATGCTGATCCTTCCTGGGGGAAACTCAGTAAGGGTGCCATCACAGGCTGTAACCGAGCTCCAACCAGGCTGGAACGGGGTATCACACGACGGGAGAAGGGGGATCGGGATGCTGGTGAGGCTGCTGGGACCGGTTGACGTCCTGGTCGATGACATCCCTCGACCGGTGCGGGGGCTCCGCCGCACGGCTGTGCTCGCCGCGCTGGCGCTGCGGCCGGGCGCCGTGGTCGGTGTCGATCAGCTGGTCGAGGCGGTCTGGGGTACGGCGGCACCGGCCTCGGCCGCCACCACGGTGCAGTCCCATGTCTCCTACCTGCGCGGCGTGCTGAACCGCCGGGAGGCGATCACGGCCCGCAGGCCCGGCTATCTGCTGGACCTCGACGATTCGGAGGCCACCGACGTCCAGACCGCTGAGCGCCTCATCCGGCAGGGAATGGAGTCCGCGGCCCCGGCCGCGCGGGCCGCCCGGCTGGCGGCCGCGGTGGCGTTGTGGCGGGGTTCGCCGCTGGCCGAACTGGCCGGGCTGGCCTGGTTCGACGCACAGGCCGAGCGGCTGGACCAGCTGCTGCTGGAGGCGCGGCACGCCCTCATCGACGCCCGGCTGGCCCTCGGGCAGGATCTCCAGCTCGTCCCCGAGCTGACAGCACTGAGCAGGCAGCATCCGCTGCACGAACAGGTCCACGCGCAGCTGGTGCTCGCGCTGTACCGGGCCGGTCGGCAGAGTGAGGCGCTGGCCGTTTACCAACGGCTGCGGCGCACCCTGGCCGACGAGCTGGGCATCCACCCCAGCCAGCAGTTGCGGGAGCTGGAGATCGCGGTGCTGAGACAGGATCCGGCCCTGGACCTGTCTGCATCGCCCGCGTACCTGACGCGGAGCCCCGCCGGCCACTCCGGTAGCCCCGGTGATCTCGAGCGCTGCGGGGGGAGGCAGATCCGCCGACGTCCCCGTGGACACGGCCGGGGCCATCCGCACCCTTCCTGACGCGAACCAGCCCCAGGGCAGGCTCAGCCGGACGGCTGAAGTTCCTCGCGTGTCTGGCCGGATTGCGGAGCGGCCCGGGGCTCGGTTCCGGCGCGCAGGTCGAAGGCGGTCCGGGGCTCTGTCCGGGTGCGCAGGTGGAAGGCGCGCCGGTAGGCGGCGGGGGTGGTGCGCAGGACGTCATGGAAGCGGCGGCGGAGGTTGGTGGCTGAGGAGAGGCCCACCCGGGCGGCGATCGCGTCCACGGACAGGTCCGTCTCCTCCAGCAGCGCTCGCGCCCCGGCGATCCGCTGCGCGAGCACCCACTGACCGGGACTGGTGCCGAGCTGGGCGGCGAACATCCGGGCCAGCGTCCGGGCCGACACCCCGGCGCGGGCCGCCAGGTCGTCGACGGTCAGCGGTTCGCCGAGCCGCTCCGCGGCCCAGGCCAGCAAGGGGGCGAGCGAGTCGGGCACCCGGGCCCGCGATGGCGCGATGGCGTACTGGAGCTGCCCGCCCTCCCGGTGCGGCGGCATGACCATGTGGCGGGCCACCTTCGCGGCGTACGCGGCCCCGTGGTCGGCCCGGACGAGATGCAGGCACAGGTCGATCCCCGCGCTGGTGCCGGCGCTGGTGGCCACGTCGCCGTGGTCCACATACAGGACGTCGGAATCGACGGTGACGGCGGGGAAGCGTTCGGCGAGCTCGGCTGCCAGCCGCCAGTGGGTGGTGGCCCGCCGTCCGTCGAGCAGCCCGGCCTGCGCCAGGACGAACGCGCCCGAGCAGATGGCGGCGATCCGCGCGCCACGCGTGTACGCCCGGCGGAGCGCGGACAGCACGGCGGCCGGGGCCGTGCGGGTCTGCCAGCCCGGGATGACGACCGTGTCGGCGTGCTCCAGCGCGGTCAGACCCTCGGTGACCGTGATCGAGTAACCGGCCAGGGTGGGCACCGGTCCCGGAGTCTCGGCGCAGACGCGGAAGTCGTAGTGGCGAGCGAGGCCCGGCCGTACGGTGGCGAACACCTCGGCGGCGCAGCTCAGCTCGAATGTCGCCAGCGGCGGGCTGGCCAGCGCGACGACCCGATGCTCTGACGACATGGCAGAAAAGTACTCCATGACGTCTTTTCTGGCACTGGGTGGGCGCCGGTCGGGCTCGCCAGGATGGCGGCATGGAACCAGAAGCGCAGGCAGTGCACATCGATGACGTCGTACCGGTGGAAGTGGCGCCCGGCATCGTCAGGAGGCGCCTCACCGCGACCGAGGGGGCTAGGGGCTGGCTCATCGACTTCGCCCCCGGCACGCAGTGGCCCGAGGTCGACGTACACGAGGGGGAGGAGCGTTACTACGTGCTCAGCGGTGAGGTGATCGAGGGCGAGACACGGTACGGAGCGGGGACCTACGTGGTGTTCGCCGCGGGCAGCCGGCACCAGCCGCGGACCGAGACGGGAGCGAGCATGCTGGGCATCAACCTCCTGACCAACTGAGCGCCAGAATGGGGACATGACCGACTCACAGTTGACGGGTGCGATCTCTCTCCCCGACGGGACCTGGGTCCGCGGCCGTGGCCTGCTGAACGAGCCTCCTACGGGGCCCGCTCCCGACTACGGCCTGTATCTGGGCTCCTCGGGGCTGCGCAGGAAGGGTGGGGCCGGGCTGTCCTGGCCGCACGACTGGATCGACTGGCCGGACTTCCTCCTGCCCCGCGATCGTGACGACGCCGTCCGGCGGATCCGCGCGCTGTACGAGCAGGCCCGCGCCGGTGAGCGGGTCGAGGTGGCCTGCGGCCATGGGGTCGGCCGCACCGGCACCGTCCTAGCCTGCCTGGCCGTGCTCTCCGGGCTGTCCCCGGCCGAGGCGATCACCTGGGCGCGGCAGAACCACCATCGGCGGTCGGTCGAGACCCCGTGGCAACGCGGCTGGGTCGCCCGCTTTCCGGTGGGCTGAACCCCACGGAGTGATGGCTCTGCCCGTCCCGTCGGTAGGCTGGACGGCATGGTGAAGAGCGTGGCCCGGGAGCCCGTTCCAGCACGTCGTGCCGACGCCGAGCGCAACATCGCGGCGATCCTCGAAGCGGGCATGCGGCTGCTCGGCGCCGACCCGGCCGCCAGCGTCGCCGACGTCGCCAAGGCCGCGGGGGTGGGCAGGGTGACGCTCTACGGTCACTTCCCGTCTCGGGAGGCCCTGGTCGACGCCGTGCTCGATCACGCGATCGGCATCGCCGACCTGGCGCTGGGAGGCGTCGACATCGACGGGCCGCCGGCGCCCGAGGCCGTGGCGGCGCTGCTGCGATCTTCCTGGGAGGTGCTCGACCGGCATCGGCGGCTGTTCCTGGCCGGCGACCGGGTGCTGCCCATGGAGCGGATCCGCGAGCACCACGACATTCCGCTGCGGCGGATCGAGCGCCTGATCGCCCGGGGGCGGGACGACGGCGACTTCCGTACCGACCTGCCGTTGTCGTGGCTGGTGACCACGTTCTTCGGCGTGCTGCACAGCGCCGCCCAGGAGGTGGAGTCCGGCCGGCTGGAGCAGGCGGACGTCGAGCGGGTGCTCGTCACCACCATGCTCTCGCTGCTGTGCCCCTGAGGCCTTGGGTCAGAGCCGCTGGCCGATCTCTTGGAGCAGCGCGACCTCGCCCCGCTGGTGGATCACCATGTGCGCGGCCATCTTCTTGACCTCGGGGTCGGCCCCATCGGTCTGCTCGGTGCGGGCCATCTCGACCGCGCCGTTGTGATGCGCGATCATCCCCTCGACGAACAGCTTGTCGAACTTCTGGCCCTTGGCCGACTCAAGCTGCTTCATCACCTTCTCCGACAAGAGGCCCGGCATCTCATGCATCATGTGGCCGGACATCTCGGGCTTGCCCCATTTGGTCAGCCAGCCCTTCATGGTGCCGATCTCCCGCTCCTGGTCGGTCTTGATCTTCGCCGCGAGCTCCTTGATCTGGACGTCGCTCACCCGGGACGCCGCCAGGCCGGCCATCTCCACCGCCTGCTCGTGGTGCGGGATCATCATCTGCGTGAACATCACGTCGGCGTCGTTGGCCGACGGTGCCCTGGCCGCCGTCGCGGCGACGGGCTCGGCGCCCGACATGCCCTCGTGGCCGGTCATGCCGGTGCTCCCGCACGCGGTGAGCAGGGCGAACGCGCCCGTGGCGGCGGCGTACACGCGCATTCTGACCCGCAACGCGGTCACTCCCAACTAATAGGTTGGCTCAGCCCCCGCCTCTGCCTCTGTGGTGCCGCGCCCGGGTGGACGAGCGCGGCACCACAGAGGCGGAGGCGGGGCGGGGGTAGGTGCCGAGCCGGATCAGGCCGACAACGGGTTCACCGCTCGATGGTGCAGGCCGGTGACGGGGATCTCGTGCAGGCTGCCGGAGTACAGGTACTGGGTCATGCCGACCAGTAATCGCCGTACGTCCTCCTGGGGGCGGACCACCAGCCGGAGGAACTGGCTCGTCGTGCCCAGCTTGTTGCCGCACTCGCGTACGTACACGCCGTGCTCGGAGAGCAGGTGGTCGCGCAGCGGCACCCCGTCGTGCCCGGGTGGCAGCTTCACCAGCAGGAAGTTGCCCTGTGAAGGCAGGACGGAAAGCTCTGGCATCGCGCTGAGCTGGTGGTACATCGCCCTTCTGTCCTGGGTGAGCAGCCTGAGGCTCTCCTGGTACTGGGGCATGCATTGCTTCATCATGAACACCACCACCTCGGCGAACGAGTTGAGGTTCCACTTGGGCAGCGCGTCGCGTACCTTCCCGACCAGCGCCGGGTTGGCGACCATGTAGCCGAACCGGATGCCGTGCAGCCCGAAGTTCTTGCCGAGGCTGCGCAGCACGATCACGTTGGGCCGGACCGCGGCCTCAGCGGCCACGCCCGGGTACGGCTCGGCGTCCACGAAGTCGCCGAACGACTCGTCGACGATCACCAGGTCCAGGTCGATGAGCTGGTCGAGCAGCCACAGGACCTCGTGTTTGGGCAGGTAGCCCCCGTCGGGGTTGTTGGGGTTGCAGATCACCGCCACCCGGGAGCCGCGCATGCGGATGAAGCGGACGTAGTCATTGACGTCGAGGGCGAAGTTGCGGCTCTCCATCAGCGGGTACATGTCGACCCGCTTCCCGGTCTCCATCGGCTGGTCGGTCCAGCGGCCGAAAGTGGGGATCGGCACCGCCAGGCTCTCCTTCACCAGCAGGTGGTCGATCCAGGTGATCAGCTCGGTGGACCCGTTGCCCATGGCGACCGTCTGGGGATGAAGCCCCAGCGTGGAGCAGAGCTCCGCGGTGATCGTGCCCGCGTCGCTCGGATAGAACTTAAGGATCGTCTCCAGGTTCCTCCCGAGATGCTCGAATATTTCCGGGGTCGGGAAGTATGGGTTACACGGGATGCAGAAGTCCACCGGGGCACGCTGTCCCGATGATCCGCGCAGCAGTGAGAAGTACGAAGGGCTGTGCGCCTGCGCTCGCAAAAGGCTGAGCTCCACGACACCTCCTGGGGCACGTGTCCGGACGTGAGTAGGTACGCGTGGCTTTGGGAGTCGGTTCAGCCGATAACGACCTTTCGGCCCGCGCACTCGCCGGACGATCCCGCCCACAGCCCTACTTTGCGGACCACATTCCCAGGTGGGAACCCGTGTCGGACGCCTGGAGAGCGGCCGGGTCGAACGAGCGGGCGCCGTCGGTGGTCAGACCGCCGGTCGATCCGGGCAGCACCCAGGCCGCGCCGGTGCCGGTGGCCGTGCCGCTCTCTCCGGGGGCGCCGACGCCAAGGTCGGCCTTGCCGTCGCCGTTGAGGTCGCGCAGGCTGACGGAGGCGCCGAACCTGTCCCCGTTCTCGGCGGTCCCGGGCACGCCCGGACTGGCCTGCGTGAACAGCCGCGCACCGGCCGGGCCGTCCCTGCCGCCGCGGAACAGCAGCACGGCGCCGCCACCGGCCTTGCCAGGCAGCCCGGCGGCGAGGTCGGCGCACCCGTCGCCGTCCACGTCCCCGGCGGCCAGATCGAAGCCGAACTGGTCGCCGCGCACCCCCGTCCCCGGCACGCCGGGGCTGCCCTGGGTGAGGGTACGGCTGCGACGGCCGGGGCCGTCCGCCGAGCCGTACAGGACCTTGATGGTGCCCTTGTCGCTCTTGAGCGTGTCGACGGAGCCGCCGGGGGCGAGGCGCATCACCAGGTCGCCGTAGTGATCGCCGTCTATGTCGCCCACCGTGGCGGTGGTGGCGGCGTCCAGTCGCACCGGCCGTCCGGCGAGGCCCTGCGGGCCGCCCTTCCAGAACAGGGACGGCTCGGCCCGCTCCTCCCAGGCATGCATGGTGACCAGGTCGTCCTTGCCGTCGCCGGTCAGGTCGCCCGCGACCAGCCTGGTCGGCTTCTCGTAGGACCCGCCCAGGGTGACCTTGCGGGCGGGGCGGCCGTCACGCTGGAACGGGCCGTGAAAGACGTTCACCGTCCCTCTCTCGCCGGTGGCGACCAGGTCGTCACTGCCGTCGCCGTCGAAGTCCCCGGCGGCCAGCTCCTGGCCCTCGGCCCGGTCGACCAGGTCCGGCGAGACCCCGGGGCGCGGCGGGTCGATCAGCGGCGTGCCCAGCGCCAGCCCGTCCTTGCCGCCCCACAGCAGGGTGACGAACCGCCGGTCCAGATCGAACGGGTTGTACGAGCCGACGGCCAGATCGGTGTAGCCGTCGGCGTTGAAGTCGCCGGCGGCCGTGCGGGCCCCGAACGCGTCCGCGGCCACGGGGTCGTTCGGCACGTTGGAGCTGTCGAGGTGGAGGATCCGGCGCCGGGCGGGATCGACACCAGTGGCCGCCCCATACAGGATGGCGATATATCCGGCTTTAAGGGTGTGGCCGACCGTGCCCGAGGGGGCCGAGATCGCGTAGTCCTCGTAGCCGTCACCGTTGAAGTCGACGACGCTGCCCCCGTGAGGGGTCAGTACAAGGGACGCGCAGATCACCGCACTTGCGACAGCCCACACAGATCCTCCACCTGGCCCTCGATCTCAGCACGATACACAACGAGTGGTTGACACCATCCCGGTCGAGCAGAAAAGATACGGTCGTCCGTACAACTTAGGACGTGAGCGTATGACCGACTGGGAACGCCGGCTGGGTCTCGACCCGTCAGCCGCTGTGCCGCTCTACTACCAGCTCCGCGAGCGCCTGCGGGCGGTCATCCGCGACTGCGAGCCCGACACGCTGATCCCCGCCGAGAAGGACCTCATGGTCTACGCGGGCGTGAGCCGGGCGACGGCCCGCCGGGCGATCGGCGACCTGGTGCAGGAGGGCCTGCTGGTGGCCAGGCAGGGCAGCGGCACCTACACCGCCCCGCTGGCCGTGGCCCCCGAGCTGGGGGCGCGCCCGGCCGGCTTCACCGAGACGATGGCGCGGCTCGGCCGCAAGCCGACGACGCGGGTGCTCAAGGCCCATCTGCAGCCGGCCGGCGCCGACGTCGCCGTGGCGCTCGGCCTGCGCGAGGAGCAGCAGGTCGTCTTCGTCGAGCGGCTGCGGCTGATCGAGGGCGCGCCCTGCATGCTGGAGAGCGCCCACCTGCCCGCCGAGCTGGTGCCCGGCATCCTCGACGAGGACCTGACCGGCTCGCTGTACGACCTGCTGCGCATGAAGTACGGACTGACCCCCGCGAGCGGCAGGGAGACCATCGGGGCGGTCAACGCCGACTACCGGCTCGCCGAGCTGCTGCACGTCCCCATCGCCGCCGCCCTGCTGGCGACCGCCCGCAACACCTGCACCGAGAGCGGCGTCGCACTCGAATACACCATCCGCCACGCGCGCGGCGACTTCGCCGTGTTCTCCGTGGAGCTCAACGACGCCAAGAACGCCCTGATGGGCCAGTAACCCCCCTCCCACCACCCCCCAACACCTCGCCACCTCGCGGTCCGGTGGCGGAGCCCTGCCTTCCGGAGGTTGAGCATGACCATGTTGACCCGGCGCAACCTGCTCAGAACCGCCGCGCTGGCCACGGCGTCCGGCGTGCTCGCCGCCTGCGGCTCGGACCCGGTGGCCACCGTGCCGGCCGACGGGGTGCCGCGAGGGAAGATCTCCGTCTGGCTGCACCAGACCAAGTCGTACGACGCGGTCTTCACCCCGCTGTTACGCAGCTACATGCAGGAGTTCGGCGGCGTCGACATCACCCCGCTCTACGTGCCCTCGGACAAGCTCGACGCCAAGCTGCTGACCGCCTTCGCCGGCGACGTGCCACCCGACCTGTTCAAGATCGGCGGTTGGACCATCCCCGGCCACGCGCGCAAGGGTCGGCTCGCCCCGATCATCCCCAAGGCCATGGGGGTGGCCGATGAGAAGGCGCTGATCCAGGACTACGACCCGCACGCGATCGGCTCGCTGTCGTACGAGGGCAAGGTCTACGGCGTCCCCATCGACTACACGATCTGCTACCTCTACTACCGCCGGGACAGGTTCATTGAAGCCGGGCTGGATCCGGACAAGCCGCCCACGACCTGGGAAGAGGTCGCCGAGTACAGCAAGAAGCTGACCTCGGCCGACGGCAAGAAGGTGGGCCTGCAGTGGATCCTGGGCAATCCGCAGTGGACGCTGATGCAGCTGCTCGCCCTGGTCAAGGGGAAGGGCGGCGGGATACTCAGCGCCGACGCGAGCAAGGCGACGCTGGCCACTGACGCGGGTGTCGAGGCGCTGCGTTACTACGGGAGCCTGGGCAACGCGAAGCTGTCGAACCCGCTGTCCGGCTTCGGGCTGTTCGCCACCGGGGAGGCGGCCATGCTGGTCTCCGGGCTGTTCGCGATGGACCTGTTCCCCACGCTGAGCCCCAAGCTGACCTTCGGCAAGGTCTTCGACATCGCCCCGATGCCGCGCTGGGACGCCGGCCAACCCGTCGCGCCCGCCTACACCTGGGGCTGGGCGGTGGCCAAGCAGTCGAAGCTGCCGTACACCGCCTGGCACTTCGTCGACTACCTCCAGCGCGAGGACGTCGCGGCCAAGCAGCTCAAGGACGCCAGCCTGCTCACGCCGGTCAAGGGCTGGGAGAAGCTGACGGGAGCCGACCAGAAGGCGCTGGACATCATGGCGGCCGCCGCCCCGCACGCCGACTTCGGCCCGCAGACGCCGGTGTGGAACGAGATGGCCAAGTCGCTGACCGACGCCGCCGACGCGGTCGCCTTCGGCAAGAAGACGCCCGAGCAGGCGGCCGCGGACTTCGACCAGGCGATGCGGATCACGCTGTGACGGTGTCCTTACGGCTGGTGCCGCCCATCGCCCAGGTCTCGGGCAAGGGCCAGCGGTGGGCGGAGGCCCGTACCGGCGGCCTGCTGGCCCTGCCCGCGGCGGTCTACTTCACGGTCTTCTGGCTCGTGCCGTTCGTCGTGGCCGTGTATCTCAGCTTCACCAGCTACGACCTGGCCGGGACGCCCGAATGGACCGGCCTGGACAACTACCGCAGGATGCTCGGCGACCCCGGCTTCTGGAACTCGGCCCGCGTCACCGCCGCCTACACGATCGGATCGGTGGTCCCGTCGATCGTGCTCGGCCTGGCGATAGCGGTGCCGCTGAGCAAGCCGGGCAGGTACAACGCCTTCCTCCGCGGCCTGGTCATGATCCCGGCGGCGATGCCGCTGGTGGCCACCTCGATGGTGTGGTCGGTGATCTTCGCCGAGAAGGGCCTGGCGAACGCGCTGATCGGGCTGTTCGGGGCGGCGCCGAAGCCGTGGCTGACCGACGAGGGGCTCGCGCTCTGGGCCCTGGTGATCATGACGACCTGGAAGCACCTCGGGCTGTTCGTGATCATCCTGACCGCGGGGCTGCAAGGGTTGCCGCTGAGTGTGTTCGAGGCGGCCGCGCTCGACGGCGCCGGTCCGGTGCGGATCTTCTACCGCATCACGCTTCCGTTGCTGCGCCGCACGCTGCTGTTCGTGCTGGTCATCGCGGTGGTCGGGGCGATGCAGTCGTTCGTGCCCGCCTTCCTGCTGACCAAGGGCGGACCGGCCGGAGCCACCGAGGTGCTGCCGCTCTACCTGTGGGCGACCGGCTTCGGGTTCGAGCGCATGGGCTACGCCTCGGCGATCGCGATGGTGCTGCTGGTGGCCATGCTTCTGCTCTCGCTGGTGCAGTTCAGGGTGCTCAGGGGAGGCGAGGAAGGGTGAAGGTGGTCCGCGGCACGCTGCTGACGCTGGTCGTCGCCGTCCTGCTGCTGCCGGTGTACGCGATGTTCGCGGTCTCGTCCGCGTCGGACGTGACCGATCTGGGCGGGTTCGGCTTCGACGCCTCCCAGCTGGGCGCGCATGTCTCGCAGCTGTTCAACCAGGGTGACTTCCCCGTCTATCTGGGCAACAGCCTGATCCTCTCGCTCGGCATCGGCGTCCTCGAAGTGATCTTCTCCTCGGCCGCCGGGTACGCGCTCGCGCAGCTCCGATTCCCGGGCAGCCGGGTGCTGTTCGCGCTCATCGTGGGGACGCTCTCGCTGTCGCCGATCGTGGTGCTCGTGCCGATGTACCTCATCGTCAAGGAGCTGGGCTGGATCAACTCCTATCAGGGCATGATCGTGCCGTTCATGATGAGCGCTTTCGGGGTGTTCCTGGTCCGTCAGTTCGCCCTGGCGATACCGCGTGAGCTGCTGCTGTCGGCGCGGGTGGACGGTGCGAGCGAATTGCGGATCTTCGTCCGCATCGGGGCGCCGCTGTTGCGGCCCGCGCTGCTCACGCTCTTCCTGCTGCAGTTCCTCGCGCAGTGGGACAACCTGCTGTGGCCGCTCATCGTGGCCAACGATCCCGGCCTCTGGCCGCTGCCCGTGGGGCTTTCCCAGCTCCAGACGGAGTACGACTTCAGCATCGGCCTGGTCAGCACCGCGGCCCTGATCACGGCGGTGCCGCCGCTGGTGCTGATGTTCCTGCTGCAGCGCTACTACGTGGCCGGGCTGACCCTGGGAGGGGTACGGAAATGAGCGCGTTCGGGGAATGGACCACGGCGTACGGGCTGCCTGCCTTCGCGTACACGATGGACCAGGAGCGTGACCCACGCGCCGAATGGGATCCGGTCCTGGATCCGCTCACCCGCCGGCATTTCCTCCATGTCGGGAACCGGCGTATCACGTTGGTCACGGACAACTACGGGCTCAGCGACCTCTTCGACGAGCACACCGGGCTGCTGTGGCTGACCCGGGGCACGGGCGTCACCCGCGCCGGAGCCCTTTCCACCGATATTTCGGGATCGGAGCGGATTTTCGGGCCGACGTTCGCGATCGTCCGGGTCGCCGATGACCGGGTGACGCTGGAGCGTACGGTGCTGTGCCCTGAGGGCGAGTGGCCGTGGGTGCTGATCCGGCTGCGCGTACGCAACCTGCTCGACGAGCCGGTACGACTGGAGCTGACCGAGGAGTGGACGCCCGGAGCCGCCCGGGTCGAGCTCATCACCGGCGCGAAGCCGGCCGACGATCCCGGGCTGGAGCTCGAACTCATCGGCGGGGCCAGGACCGGGGCCGGCCGCCTGACCATATCCCTCGATCTGGCGGCGGGCGAAGAGCGGCTGCTGGGTCTGAGGTACGGCCTGCTGGACGGCGGGACCGCAGCCCCGCCGTCCAGCAGCGGGACACACGGCGGAGCCCTGTCGTCCAGCGGCGGGACACACGGCGGAGCCCTGTCGTCCAGCGGCGGGACACACGGCGGAGCCCCGTCGTCCAGCGGCGGGACACACGGCGGAGCCTCGGCGTCCGGCGGCTGGACGGACGGTAAGGCGAACGGCCGGGCGGACACGGCGGCGGAGGCGTTCGACGGCAGCCTCGCCGCGCTGCGTGACCGGTTGCCCAAGGCGGTCGCGGCGCGGGCACCGGAGGCCGAGCGGGAGGTCCCGTGGCACGCGGCGCTGCTGACCGGCGCGGCCTGCGCCGACGGCGTGCTCGGCGGGCACACCCTCGACCAGGGCTCGTGCTACTCCTTCCGGCACGGCTTCAACGGCGCCGCCCGCGACCCGCTCCAGCACGCGCTCCCGCTGGTGTACATCGAGCCGGACCTGGCCCTGTCCGTGCTGCGCAACACCTGCGCCTGGGGCGGCCCCGACGGCGACCTGCCTTATGCGCTCGGACCGGACAAGCGGCCATGGACCGACCTGTTCCGCCCCTCGGACCAGAACCTGTGGGCCCTGTGGCTGGCGGCCGAATACCTGAGCGCGACGGGCGACCTGGCGGCCTTCGCCGACGCCGCGCCGTACCACCCGGTCCATGGGGCCGCGCCGGTGCCGCTCGGCGAGCACCTGCGCCGGCAGTTCAGGTTCCTCACCGACGTGGTGGGCCGGGGAGAGCACGGCCACCTGCGGATCCTGAACGCCGACTGGAACGACATGGCCATCACCGAGAGCGGAGTGGACCGCGAGGTGATGATCTCGCACGGCGAATCGGTCCTGAACTCGGCCATGGCCGCCTGGGTCCTGCCGCGTTACGCGATCCTGGCCGAGCGGCTCGGCGACGACGCGACCGCGGCCGAGGCCCGCAAGCTCGGCGAGGAGCTGCGCGACCTGGTGGCGGGCGAGTGGAACGGGCGGTGGTACCGCCGCGCGTACGGCCCCGGAGCGGTCGTCGGAGAGTCTGACATGTGGCTGGAAGTGCAGCCTTGGGCCATTCTGAGCGGTGCCGCGCCGCCCGAGCGGGCTGTGGAGCTGTTGCGCACGATTGAGCGGACCGCCGCCGCCGATTCGCCGCTGGGCGCCCGGCTGCGCTGGCCCGATCGGGGCGCCTACGGTCCCGGCGGGGTCGGCACGATCTGGTACGCGATCAACATGACGCTGATCTGGGCCGCCGCCGAGCACGTTCCCGAGCTGGGCTGGCAGTGGTGGCGCCAGATGTCCCTGGCCGCCCATACGGCTGCCTACCCGGACGTATGGGAGGGCACGCTGTCCGGCCCCGACGCCTACCTGGCGCCCGAGACCGAGCGGCCGGGCCGCACGTGGGACCTGGCCGAGGTCGGCGTCGCCATGCAGGCGTACCCCGTCGCCAACCTGCACAGCCACTCCCAGCCGTTGCTGGCCTACCTGCGGCTGCTCGGCGTCGAGCCGTTCCGCCCGGCCAAGGCGCCCGATGACGCCGGGTTCGAGTCGCGAGTCCTGCGGATCGGGCCGTGACACGGCTCGGGGTCGACGTCGGCGGAACGTACATCAAATGGGTGCTGCTCGACGGGGACGACGTGGTCAGCATGGGCACCGTCCCCACGCCGCCGAACCCCGACGAGACGATGGCGTTCGTGGCCTCGCTGGCCGCCCGGCGCGTGGAGAGCATCGGGATCGGGCTGCCCGGCCACGTGGACCGGGAGACCGGGACCGCGCTGTTCGTGCCGAACCCGCCCGGAGACTGGGACGGCTATCCGGTCGGCTCGCGGCTGGGCGCCCTGACCGGGACCCCGGTGACCGTGGTCAACGACGCCCGCGCGTTCGGGCTCGCGGAGCTGCTCCTCGGGGCGGCTCGCGGGCTGCCCGACGTGCTGTTCGCGGTCCTCGGGACCGGGGTGGGCGGAGCGGTGGCGCTGCGCGGCGGGATTCTCGTCGGCCCTCGCGACAATCTCGGCGAGATCGGGCATGTCACGGTCGCCCCGTGGGGACCGGAGTGCTGCTGCGGCAACCGGGGTTGCGTGGAGACGTTCGCCGGCGCGTCCGGCATCGTGCGGGCCTTCGGCTCCGGTCCGCCCGAGGCCGTCGCCGAGGCCGCCAGGGCGGGTGACGGGCGGGCGCAGGGCGTGCTCTCCAGAGCCGGCTGGGCGCTCGGCATCGCGCTGGGCGACGCGGCGGCGTTCTTCGGCGTCAGCACGGTGGTCGTGGGTGGTGGGGTCGCCGGCGCGCTCGATCTGATGCGGTCCGCCCTGAACACGGAACTTGAGCGGCGACGTCCGCTCATCGGGGACATCGCGGTGCTACCTGCCGTACTCGGCCCGATGGCAGGGGCGATCGGCGCCGCGCTCTATGGGAGGAGATCTGGATGAAATGGATACGGCGCGCGATGGAGTTGCTCGGCGAGATCGAGCGGACACAGGAGGAGACCCTTACCGCGGCGGCGCACGTCGCGGCCTCAGCCATCGGCGGCGGGGGTGTGGTGCACACGTTCGGCACCGGACATTCGCGGATGGGTGTGGAGGAGATGTTCCCCCGCTACGGCTCCTATCCCGGCTTCCACCCGATCGTGGACCTGTCGACCACCTTCTACACCCAGGTGGCCGGGTCGAACGGGATGCGGCAGGCGATGTTCATCGAGCGGGTCGAAGGACTCGCCGACGCCATCCTGGCCAACTTCGAGCTGCGGCCGACCGACGCGGCCATCGTGTTCAGCGTCAGCGGGCTGAACGCCGTGCCCATCGAGATGGCGATGGGACTGCGTAAGGCGGGGCTGCCCGTGGTGGCCGTGACGTCGATGCGGGAGACCACGGCCGTCGAGCCCGGTCATCCCAGCGGGACCCGGCTCGCCGACCACGCCGACGTGGTGATCGACCTGTGCACCCCGGTCGGTGACGCGCTGTGCTCCGTCGACGGGCTGGCCGAGCCGGTCGGTCCGGGCAGCACGCTGGCCGCCGTCTCCGTGGTCAACGAGATCAAGGTCCGTACGGCCGAGCTGCTCGTCGCGGGCGGCTGGATCCCGCCGGTCATCTCCAGCGCCAAGCTCGTCGGCGGCCCGCGCTCCGAGGAGCTGTTCGAGGCCGCCTACCTTGAGCACGCCCGCCGCGCCGCCGACGTGCTCAGGAAACCATGAGCGCCGTACTGGTGGCCGGTTCGGACGGCGGCATCGGCCGCGCCTGCGTGGCGGCGGTCGAGGCCACCGGCGGGGCCGCCTTCGGCGTGGACCTGGCCGGTGGGATCGACATCACCGCGCCGGGGCACGCGGAGAAGGCCCTGGCCCAGGCGACGGCCGTACACGGGCAGATCTCCGGCGTCGTGCACGCGGTCGGCATGTCCGGCCGGTCGCTCGGCGACGGCGGCGTGGTCGAGTGCACCGACACGGCCTGGCACGAGGTGCACCGGGTCAACCACGAGTCGGTGTTCCGGCTGCTGCGCGCGGCGATCCCGGCGATGCGGAAGGGCGGCTCGATCGTGGTGATCGGCTCGGCGCTGGGCTCGTCGCTCGACGACGACTTCCGCACCGTGGCCTACGCCTCGGCCAAGGGCGCGCTGATCCCGCTGATCAGGACCGCGGCCCGCGAGGCGGCGCCGCACGGCGTACGGGTCAACCTGATCTCGGCCGGGCTGGTGGCCACGCCGATGAGCCGCCGCGCCCGGACCTCCGAGACCGTCAAGGCCAAGCTGCCCTCGCTGATGCCGCTCGGTGCCGGGCCGTGCGAGCCGGAGGAGGTCGCGCAGGCCGTGCTCTGGTTGCTGTCGCCGTCGTCCGGGCGGACCACGGGCGCGGTCATTCCCGTCGACGGAGGGTGGCACCTGCGATGAACGTGCTGTGGGAAGGCGACGTGGTGGTCGCGGGCGGGGGCAGCGCCGGGTGCGCGGCCGCCGTCGCCGCGGTGCGTTCCGGGGCGTCGTGCCTGCTGGTGGAGTCGGCGGGCTTCCTCGGCGGTACGGGCGCCGCGGTGCTCGACACCTTCTACGGCTTCTACGCCCCCGGCCCCGTCTCGCGGCGGGTCGTCGGCGGCGTCGGCTGGGAGGTGTGCGAGCGGCTCTTCGAGGCCGGAGCCGCCTTCGAGCGGCCCAACACCTATGGCGCGGGCACCGGGGTGACCTACGAACCCGAGGAGCTCAAGCTGGTCTGGGACGCGCTCGTCCCGGACGCGCTTTTGCACGCCAGGGTCTGCGACTTCGTGCCCGGCACCGGCGTCGTCGTGGAGACCGTGGCGGGCCGGTTCCTGGTCAAGGCCCGGGTGGTGATCGACGCCACCGGGGACGCCGAGGTGGCCTGGCGGGCCGGCGCCACCCTCGAACGCCCGGGGATGCGGCTCCAGCCGATGACGGCCACGTTCCGGCTCGGCGGGGTCGATCTGTCCGCCACCAGCACGGCGGAGCTGCACGCGCTGATGGCCGACGCCGATCTGCCGCGACGCGAGGGGTCCGTGCACAGGACCGTGCATGACGGGATCGTGCACACCAACCTCACGCGGGTGACCGGCCTCGATCCGACCGATCCGGTCCAGCTCGCGGAGGCCGAGCGGGTGGGGCGGCGGCAGGTCCGCGACTACGTCGGCTTCCTGCGGGCGAAGGTGCCGGGGTACGGCTCGGCCGTGCTGCTGAGCACGTCCGTACGTATCGGCGTACGGGAGTCACGACGCCTGGTCGGACGATATGTCCTGACTTCTGATGATGTGTTGGCCGGGAGGGATTTTCCCGACACGATCGCGCGGTGCGGCGCGCCCATCGAGGACCACGCCTCGGGGGACGCCACCCGCTGGGAGTACGTCCACGATTTCGGCACCTACGGGATCCCGTACCGGTGCCTGCTGCCGGTCGAGGTCGGCGGGCTGATCGTGGCCGGGCGCTCTTTGTCGGCCACGCACGACGCCCACGCCTCCGCCCGGTCCATGGGGCAGTGCATGGCGATGGGGCAGGCGGCGGGGACGGCGGCGGCGCTGGCCGTACAGGCGGGGGTGGAGCCCGCGGCGGTGGACGTGGAGCTGCTGCGTAAGCGGCTGCGAGAAGGAGGAGCGCTGCTGTGACGGTCCGGACCGTGCTGGGGGACGTCGAGGAGCTCGGCATCACCTACGCGCACGAGCACCTGTTCATGACCGGTGACTGGCCGGTGCGCAACGAGCCGGACTACCGGCTCGACTCCCTGGACGCCGCCGTCGTGGAGGTGACGGAGGCGCAGCGGCTCGGCCTGTCCGCGGTGGTCGAGATGACGCCGCTCGGCTTCGGCCGCAGCCCGTCGCTGATGAAGGAGCTGGCGGAGCGGACCGGGCTGCACGTGATCGCGGTGACCGGGTTCCACAAGAGCGGTTACTACAGCGACGCCCACTGGCTGCACCACTACTCGGTCGACGAGATCACCGAGCTGCTCGTGACGGAGATCGAGCTGGGCATGGACGAGTACGGGCTGGTGGGGCCGCTGGTGCGGCGGTCGTCGGCCCGCGCGGGGGCCATCAAGATCGCCACCGGGTACCACGCGTTCGGGCGCGGGGTGGCGCGGCTGATCAGCGCGGTGGCCGCTGCCGCGCGGCGGAGCGGGGTGCCGGTCGTCACCCATTGCGACAAGGGCACGATGGGGCACGAGCTGCTCGACGCGCTGGCCGCCGAAGGGGTGGCGGCCGATCGGGTCGTGCTCGGGCACATCGACCACAATCCCGATGCCGGATATCTCGTCTCATTGGCGGAGAGAGGGGCATATCTGGCCTTTGATCGGCCCGGACGTATCAAGTACGGCCCGGACAGTGACATCGTCGCGCTCGTCGCCGAGCTCGCCGAGCACGGGCTGGGGGATCGGGTGCTGTTCGGGATGGATCTGGCGCGCAGATCGTACTGGCCGAGTCTGGGTGGCGGGCCCGGCCTGCCGTACCTTCTGGAGCGGTTCGTGCCGCGGCTGGAGGCCGCGGGGCTGGGTGAGGTGGCCAAGGCGGCGCTGACCGGCAACCCGCGCGCCGCCTTCGCACTGCGCCGCTAGGGCAGGTTCTTCTCGACCTGGTTCTGCCAGTTCGTGTTGGTGTTGAGTTCCGGGGTGGTGCCGGCGAAGGCGCCCCTGGCGTAGGTGTCGCCCTGGAGCTGGTACATCAGCCAGGCCGTCACGTAACCGAGGAAGCCGCCGCCCGTGCCCTGGATCGTGTTGTGGTCGGCGCCCTTGAGCTGCGCCTTCGCCGCCGCGCCAGGGACCTGGCCGTAGTACGTCTGGAGGGCCGAGTTGGGGGAGATGAGGGTGTCGTTGGCGCCGCTGACGAACAGCACCGGGCAGGTGAGCTGGTCGACGTAGAACTTGTCTCCCGAACTCACCCAGATCGGCGCGGGCAGCGCGATGGGGATGACGGTGTCGATCAGGCCGCCGGACTTGGTGGCGGTGTTCACCGCGCCGCCGGCGCCCTGGGAGTGGCCGACCGCGCCGACCTTCGTCACGTCGAGCTTGCCGTAGAAGACGCTGGAGCTGTCGGTGTTCCTGGCGATCAGGTACTGGGCGGCGGCGATCATCTCGGATCCGGTGCCGGTCGTGGTGTCGGTCGAGGCGACCACGGCGAAGCCCCAGGAGGCGAGCTGGTTGAGCAGCCCGGGATACTGCGTGGGCACGGCGCCCGTGCCGTTGCCCCAGGTGATGATCGGATGCTTGACACCCCCGGCGCCTAAATCGGCCGGGTAGTAGAGCTTGTAGCCCGGCGCGTCGGCGGTCGCGACCGCCCAAGGACCGGCGACCTTGTAATGCGCCTCGATGGTGTCCGCGGCCTGGGCCGGTCTGGCCACGACCCCCAGCATGAGCACCACGACGGCCACGAGAAGCTTCATACGGCCTCCACAAGTTGTACGGATGACCGAAACTGTCGCTTCACAAAGGACCGCTGTCAATGGTTGGATCAGGCTCATGGAGCACGTGCCTTCCGCCGCCGAGATGCTCGGCTGGATCGAGACCGTCGTGTCGCGGGGCATCCGCCGGCCGGGCTATCCGGCCGACGGGTGGACCGAGCGGTGGCTGGCCGAGCGGCTGACCGAATTCGGGCTGGAGGTCGCGCTGGAACCGGTGGAGGTGCCCCGCTGGCAGCCCGGCACCGGGGTGCTGCGGCTCGACGACGGCACGGAGCTGGCCGGGTTCCCGCTCCCGCACACCGCGCCGACCGACGGCCTGCGCGCCAGGGTCGTGCCGCTCGCCGACGCGCGGCCCGGCGACATCGCGGTGGACGAGCTGGCCTTCACCGAGCTGCCGCAGTCGTACGTCAGCACGCTGGCGACCTCGGCCTACGACCCGGAGGGCGTCTTCGAGACGCTCGTCCAGACCATCCCGTTCGGACCCCGGATGATGGAGGTCGTCGAGCCCGCACTGGAGGCGGGCGCGGCCGGCTTCATCGGGGCGCTGACCGGGCTGCCATGGGAGACACGCGACTACTACGTGCCCTATGACGCGGTCGAGCGGCCGATTCCCGGTCTGTGGCTGTCGGGGAGCGATGGCCGGCGGCTCCTGGACCGGCTGCCCTGCATGGGCGAGCTGGTCGCCCAGTCGGTCACCGACACCGTGACCACGTACAACGTGGTCGCCACGCTGCCCGCCGACTCGCCGCACACGGTCATCGTCGCCTCCCACCACGACGGGCCGTGGGCGTCGGCCGTCGAGGACGCCTCCGGCGTCGCGCTGGTCCTGGCCGCCGCGCGCCACTGGTCTCAGGTGCCCGCCTCGGCCCGGCCGCACAACCTGGTGTTCCTGTTCACCTCCGGGCACATGGCGCACGCGGCGGGCACGAGGGCGTTCATCGAACGCCACCGCCCGCTGCTGGCCGACGTGGTGCTCCAAATGCATCTCGAACACGCCGCGCTGCGCTGCGAAGGCGTGGACGGTGCGCTCGTCCCCACCGCGGATCCCGAGGTCAGGTGGTGGTTCACCAGCCAGCTGCCGCAGCTGGAGAAGCTGGTCGCCGAGACGCTGGAGACGGAGGGACTGCGCCGGTCCTTCGTGCTGCCGCCCGACGCGTTCTCGCCCATGCCGCCCACCGACGGGGCGTTCTTCCATCCTGAGGGCGTGCCGCTCGTGCACTTCCTGTCGGCGCCGATGTACCTGTTCGACTCGGCGGACACCCTCGACAAGGTCGATGTGGCGGGGCTGGAGCCGCTGGCCCGCGCTGCCGTACGCATCGTGGCCGGGACCGCCGGGTGGTCGCCTCAGCGCTGGTGATCGAGGGCTTCCTGGTACTTCGCGGCGTCCTCCAGGCTGAGCATGGGGTGCGAGTAGATGTCGATCAGGGTCTGGGCGAGCAGACGGTCGCCCTCCGGGCTGTACACCTCGACGCCCATGGCCCGCGAGATGTGCTGGTGGAGGACGGATACCGACAGCGCCATGGCGGTGACCACCGCCGCCCGGGCCTTGCGGGGCACCTGAGGGGGATCGGGCCGGCTCCTGTCGTACTCCACGATCCACTCCTCGCTCAGCCGCACGAGCTCGTCGAAGACGGTCGCGGCCCGACCCTCGGACAGGGCCCGCGCCACATACTGTTGGTACGGCCCGAAGGTGGCCCTGGCGACGGCCACATAGTTGACGTCACTCGGTAGGGTGTCGGCCCGGACCTGGTCGTTGAGCCGGCGGACCAGCTTGGCGAGGTAGTCGTCGCAGGCATCGCGCAGCGCCTCTTTGGAGCCGAAATGGTGGCGGACCAGCCCGGATGACACTCCGGCGGTCTCGGCGATGCCCCGGATCGTGGCCCGCTCGAACCCGTGCTCACCGAAGTGCCGCAGTGCCGCGTCTCTGATCCGGGCACGGGCGGTGAGGTCTTCGGGGTCGGGTCCGATCGTCACACTGTCACCGCCGAATTGTGTAGCCCACTACTTGACCAGGAAGTCTACTATACGTAGGTATAGGGCCGGAGGGCGAGGGTAGCCGCAGCCCCGTGACACAGGCGGAGGTGGCCGAAGGCCCGACGGAGCTGCCCGAGCGCTCCTGGCGGGATGTGCTCAAGCGGACCGTCAAGGAATTCGGCGACGACAATCTCACCGACTGGGCGGCGGCGCTCACCTACTACGCGGTCCTGTCGATCTTCCCGGCGCTGCTGGTGGTCGTCTCGCTGCTCGGGGTGTTCGGCCAGTCGGCGACCCAGCCGCTGGTGGACAACCTGGGCGCCATGGCTCCGGGGCCCGCGCGGCAGATCATCGACACCGTCCTGCAGTCCTTGCAGAACGGCCGGAGCGCCGCGGGTTTCGCCACCGTCATGAGTGTCGCCATCGCCCTGTGGTCGGCCTCCGGCTACGTGGGAGCCTTCATCCGGGCCTCGAACGTCGTGTACGAGATGCCGGAAGGCCGCCCTGTCTGGAAGACCTTGCCGCTGCGCCTGGCCATCACCACCGTGCTGGTGCTCCTGATGGCGGTCGGCGCGGTCGCCGTCGTGTTCACCGGCGGGCTCGCCGACCAGGCGGGCCGGTTCCTCGGCATCGGCCAGACCGCCCTGACCGTGTGGGGCATCGCCAAGTGGCCGATCCTGGTCGTCGTCGTGACGCTGGTGCTGGCCCTGCTGTACTGGGCGGCGCCCAACGTTGTGCACCCCGGGTTCCGGTGGATCACCCCCGGCAGCCTGCTGGCCGTCACGGTGTGGGTCATCGCGTCCGCCGTGTTCGGCTTCTATGTGGCGCACTTCGCGTCCTACAGCAAGACCTACGCCGCGCTGGCCGGTGTCATCGTCTTCCTGGTCTGGCTGTGGATCACCAACATCGCGGTGCTGCTCGGCGTGGAGTTCGACGCCGAGCTCGCCCGCGAACGCGCCATCGAGGCCGGCCAGTCTCCCGAACGGGAGCCGTACGTCGAACCGCGCGACACCAGGAAGATGGACCGGCCGGACGATCAGGACAACCCCTCGACGTAGCCTTCGCTTCCGTCAGGACAGCACCTCCACATAGCCCTCGCTGCCGTTCACCCGGATGAGCTGGCCGTCGTGGATGCGCTCGGTGGCGCCCCGCACGCCGACGACCGCCGGCAGCCCATACTCCCGGGCGATCACCGCGCCGTGCGTCATCACGCCGCCGACCTCTATGACCACCCCCTTCACCGAGACGAACAGCGCCGACCAGCTCGGGTCGGTGAACACCGTGACCAGGATGTCGCCCTCTTCCACCTCGGCGTCCTCCATGCTCAGGACGACCCGCGCACGCCCCTCCACGACGCCCGACGACACCGGGATGCCCGCCAGCGCCCCCTCCGGCCGGTTGCCCGCGTCGTACTCGCCGTTGATCACCTCACCCTCCGAGGTGATCACCCGCGGCGGGGTCAGCTTCTGGTACGACTCGTGCGCCTCCCGCCGCTCGGTGATCACGGTGTAGTCCAGCCGCCCGGTGTTGACCACCTCTCTGAACTCCTCCAGAGACAGGAAGTACACGTCCTCCGGGTCCTTGATCACTCCCTGGGCCACCAGCTTCCTGGCCTCGCCCATGAGCGCCTGCTTGTACAGGCCGTACCGCTGCAGGCACGCGTGCTTGGAGTACTCCCGGTAGCCGATGAAGTGGCGCATCAGGCTCATCTGCCGCGCCGCCTTCTTCGCCTTCCGCTTGCTCGGCAGCTTGGCCAGAAGGTCGGCCATCGTACGCTCGGCCTCCGCGCGCCCCTGCTCGATCCTGCGTTCGCGCTCGCCGGGCGCGAAGTTCTTGATGTTGCCGAGGATGAGCGGGACGAGCAGCGTCGGGTCCTCGCTCCATCGTGTCCTGGTGAGGTCGATGTCCCCCTGGCAGTGCATGCCGTACTTGAGCAGGTACTCCTCGATGACGGGGCGTACGACGTCGCCGCCGTCCCGTTCGGAGAGCCCGCTGAAGAACGTGTCGCGCTCGGCTTCACCTTCGCCGAGGTAGTCGATGACGTCCGGGTACCGCCGCACCACGTCGGACACGTACAGCAGGTCGAGTCCCATCGCCGCCACGACGTTGTGGTCAGCCGATTGACCGACGGCGTCGGCGGCGTTCTTGACGCCCAGCCAGGCGTTCATGTGCTTGTTGACCCAGTTCACCGACTGGATGCCGAGGAACGCCGCGGCCACGCTCCGCGGCTCGAACATGATGTCGGTCAGCTCGCGGTGGTCCTCGATGATGAACGCGAACACCTCGTCACCGGACTTGCCGGCGATCGCCTCCCGGAGCCGCGCCACCGACGCCTCGTTCTGTGCGATGAGCTCCGGGACGACGCGGGGATCGTCCTCGCGGGAGAGCTTGAGGTACTGGCGGGCCATCGGCAGCGGGCCGCCTTTGCCGAAGTTCATCACCGACGTCTTGCCGTGAGCCAGGGACTGGACGAAGTCCTTCCTGCTCAGCACGGTCCGCAGGGCGTTGGCCATCAGCACGTCGACCTGGCCGAGGCTCTTGAGCGTGACCGGCCTTGCCCACGTCGACGAGAGCTCGTTGGACATGTCCTTGTAGAACCGGTTCCCGGCCACGTCCATCTTCGGCCGGCCGAGCCACTCGTCCAGCAGGAGGAAGAACGACAGGCCGAGCGGGGTGAACGCGTCGGTCATCATCTGCCGGTGCCCGTACGAGATGTAGACGTGGTTCTTGCCGTCGTGCGAGACGGGAACGGGGTACAGCGTGGTGATGGGACGGCTCTGCAGCACGTGGAACACGCCGTCGGACAGCCCCCACTCGATGTCCTGCGGCCGGCCGAAGTGGGCCTCGATCCGCCGCCCGAGGGTCTCCAGCTGGAGAATCTGCTCGTCGGCCAGGGTCTGCGCGTTCTGCCGCGCGGCCTCCACCGGCCGCTCCTCCGTGCCGCCGCCCGCCGAGGCACGCAGCTCCATCGTCTGCGTGGAGACCACCTTGTCGATGATCCGTCCCGCCTTGACCCGGTAGGTGTCGGCGTTGACCAGACCGGACACCAGTGCCTCACCCAGGCCGTAGCCCGCGTCGATCGAGACCACCCGGCGGTTGGACGTGACGGGGTCGGCGGTGAACATGATGCCCGCCGCCTCGGGGAAGACCATCCGCTGCACGACCACCGACACCTGGACCGCGCGGTGGTCGAAGCCGCTCCTGATGCGGTACGCCACCGCGCGGTCGGTGAACAGCGAAGCCCAGCACCGCCTGACGTTGTGGACGACCGACCCGGGCCCCCGGACGTTCAGGTAGGTGTCCTGCTGGCCGGCGAAGGAGCTCGACGGCAGGTCCTCGGCGGTGGCGCTCGACCGTACGGCGCAGGGGACGTCGCCGAGCTCAGCCAGGTGGGTGACGATGTCGCGTTCGATCTCCGCCGGCACGGCCAGGGCCTCGATCGCGGCGCGAAGGCGGGTGCAGGCGGCGGCGATGGCCGGGCGGTCGTCGGCCCGCAGGCCGGCCAGCCCGTCGATGAGCGCGCTGACCGTGGGGTCCTGCTCCACGACTGCCCGATACGCCGCAGTGGTCACGCAGAACCCGTCAGGCACGCGAACACCGTCGATGCCGGACAGTCCGCCGAGGTTGGCGCCCTTCCCGCCGACCTGGGGGAGCTGGGTTTTGTCGATCTCGTGGAAGCCGAGTACGTAGGCGCTCATCGCTGAATCCCATCTGCCCTCTCGTACGGAGGGCTACGAGCTACTAGCAATACAGTACAGTACTGTATTGAAATCAAACCGCAGGAGGCCCCATGCCCTTCGATCACCCCGGTTCGCCGCTCGGGCCGGTCCGGCGACGTGCGGCTAGAATGCGGCCGTGTCGCGCCCCTTCGCCGGCGCCTTCGTCCGCACCTTCGCCGGTACGTTCGCTGGCGCCTCACCCGGCCCGTACGCCGGGCCCTTCGCCGGCCGCTGGCCCGCCATCTTCGCTCGCCGCTTGCCCGGCACCTTCGTCGGCGCTTTCGCCGGCCGCTTGCCCCGCGTCTTCGCGAGCATTTTCGCCGGCGCGTTCATCGGCGCTGACGGGATGAGCGTGGTGACTCTCCCCGAGTGGTCGACATGACCGGCACCGCAGCCTCGCAGCGGCCGGCCGGTCGGCCGCGCAGCCAGGAGGTGGACGCGGCCATCCTCGCCGCCGCGCTGGACCTGCTGATCGAACGAGGCGCCGTGCTCACCAGCATCGAGCAGGTCGCCCAGCGGGCCGGCGTGACCCGGGCCACCGTCTACCGGAGATTTCCCGACAAGACCTCACTGCTGATCCAGGCCATCGAGTCGGTCCACCAGGCGCCCGAGTCGGAGATCCTCGACTGGCCGGACATCGACCGGATGCTGACCGACTGGGCTACCTATCTGAGCATGCCCCGCAACCGCTGCATGCTCCGCCGGCTTTATGGCGCGGTGGACGACTATCCCGAGCTGCTCCAGACGTACCGCAACTCCCGCAGCGGCCCCCGCGCCTCGGCCGAACTCGCGACACTGAGCCGGGCCCGCGACAACGGCCAACTACCGCCTGACAGGGACCTGAACATCATCCAGCAGGTGCTGACCGGCGCGATACTGCACCATCTCGGCGCCTACCCGGACTCGACGAGCGCGGACGACGTCAAGGCGTACCTCACGGCCGTACTCCAGCAGGTCGGCTACCACCCCTGACAGGCAAGGGCCTCCCTCTTTGGGCGCTTCGCGCTACGGAAGGTCGGGCTGTGTTCAATGGGGGGCTGCGCCCCCATGCCCCCACAAAAGCATGGTCCTCGCTCCGCGCGGGCGCTCTTATTGGGGGCTTCGCCCCGGGCGAGGGGCTTGCCAGCCCCTCGCGCTCCCCAGCGGTCAGCCGATTCGGCTTCGTCCACTATCTGTCCAGCATCTCGGCGGTAGAAAACGAGCCGCGCAAGTTGCTGCCATAAACGCAAGGCATTAAGATCATCGGCAGATTATTTTCGCCGAGCAAAGCTTCGGTGTGACCGCTCCCGCGCCCATGCGCGTTCGAGGGCCGGTCGAGCATTGCCATATGTTCGGAGCGTCGGGCACGCAAAGTGGTTAATCGATGTTCTCCCTCTGATCCGAAGGTTTCTCATGGATATTTCGAGAGTCGCCCGTTCCGCCGTGATGGTCTTAACGACCGTTGCCCTGGTCTCGACAGCTTCTGCCTGCGGAGGCAGTGCCGACACCGCAAGCAGTGCCGACACCGCAGGTAGTGCCGACACCGCAGGTAGTGCCGACGCCAAGCCCGTCGACAAGGCAGCCCTGATCGACGCCATGACGAAGAAGGCGCCGGAGACCAAGGATCTCCCGGCTTCGACCCTCGACTGCATGGTCGGCGCGATGATGAAGTATGGCGACCAGGCCACGCTGCAGGGCATCGTCGACGGCAAACTGGACGTCAGCAACGACTTCAAGGCCTTCGGCGCAAAGGAGAAGCAGGTGCAAAGAGAAGTGAGCGATTGCTAGCGCTGCCCCCACCCCGATGGTCAACCGACCTTAAGTTCCGCTGGTAAATACCCCCACAAGCAAGGACCTCCCTTTGGGCGCTTCGCGCTACGGAGGTCAGGCTGTGTTTTATGGGGGGCTCAGCGCCCCCCATGCCCCCACAAAAGCATGGTCCTCGCTCCGCTCGGGCGCTCTTATTGGGGGCTTCGCCCCGGGCGAGGGGCTTGCCAGCCCCTCGCGCTCCCCGACGATTGGCCAATTCGGCTTCGTCCAGTACATCTCCGGTAGAAAACGAGCAGCGTCTTGCAAGGAGGCGCCGGAGTTGGTCGGCAGCGAAACTGAGGTGTTCGGCGCTCTTGAGTGGCTCCGGAAGATCGATTGAGCGGAGCCTCCGCCGGAGGCTTGGTCGAGCATCACGTCACTGGCCGTCCCCTCCCGGTGAGGAGCGCCCTGCCGGGAGGTGCTTCCAGTTTTAGACGGTCACGTCGAACTCGCCGTCTTTGACTCCCGAGACGAAGGCGTCCCACTCGCTTGGCTTGGGTGAAGATCGACGCAGGGCCGTTCGGGGCCTTGGAGTCTCGGACCGCAACAAGCCGGCCCTTTGTCCGTCGAGACGACGGCCATTTTCACGGCAATGTGCTGGCTGAAACCCCGATAGGTGCGAGGCGGTGACGGGAAGATCAGCCGCAATGAGGCCCAGCTCGATGCGCCGGGTGAAGTTCAAAGATGATCGCTTGTAGGTCGCCCCACGGCGCGCCGCGATGAGGCCCAGCTCAATGTGGCCCCTGAGAGCCGCTCCAGGAAGAGAGAGCCCTCGCCGATGGCAGTGTGACCGCGAGCACCGTGCCGCCTGATACGACGGCAAAGCCCGTATGCTCCCGAGTTGTGCTGCACATTCAGGCCGCCGAGGACCTGCTGGCCACCGCCAGTTTGGAGGTTGGCCGAGAGCAAGCGCCAGTGGCCGCGAGACAGGATCGGATCGGGATTGAACTCCCCACGGCAGTGGCCGAGTGGTTCGCTGGGCTGGATCGCCCGACGAGCAGTATCAAACCGACTGAACTTGGTCTGGCGCTCGGGTTGTGAAGCGGATCGGTGACTGCACGGAGGCTGATCGCGCTCGGCGGGTTGCAGTTCATTCGCCGGACAGCTCTCCGGCCGGGAAGACCGTCATTCATGAGAGCGATCGCTGGTGGCCCGGTGAATAGTTCTCGTCCGCCCTGATGTCGACCGGCCATGAGCGGTCAGCCCCAAAGCCGGATCGTCTGCCAAACCTCTTGAACATCGCGCGGCTGTCCCCGGCTCGACTCCGTGACGACAGTCCGGCCGTTCGTCCGCTCGGTATCGCGCTCGACATCGTCCTGGAGGTGAAAGACGACGGCAGCCCGCTGCTGACCCCTATCAGCGCAATCATCGTGACGGTGAAATAGATTCGGCCCAGCCGTCAACCTGGCGGGCCGCCGGAGGCATCCACCAGGCGTGAACACCGACGAGGAGTACACCGCGTACGTCAGCGGACGCCTGCTCTGGTTACGCCGGATCGCGTACGCCCTGTGCCGGGACTGGCATCGGGCCGACGACCTGGTGCAGACGGCGATCACGCGGCTGTACGTCAAGTGGCGCCACGCCCGCGAGGCCGCCGACCTGGACGCGTACGTACGGGTGATCCTGGTCCGGGTCTTCCTGAAGGAGCAGCGGGCCGGCTGGTTCTCCCGTACCAGGCTGAGCGCGGCACCGCCCGAGGCAGCGGCCCGCGCGGGGGACGCGGACCTCGCCATGGATCTGCACCGCGCGCTGGACCTGGTGTCACCGCGGCAGCGGGCCACCTTGGTGCTGCGCTTCCACTGCGACCTGAGCGTGGAGCAGACCGCCGCGGTGCTCGGCTGCTCCACCGGAACCGTCAAGACCCAGACCGCCCGCGGACTGGCGGCCCTGCGTGTGCTGCTGGACATGGCGGCGACCAAGGAGGATCGCTGATGGACCTCAAGCCAATATTCGACACGCTGGTGCCGGAAGAGCAGCCACCCTCGCGGGTGGACGTGAAGGGCGCCATCCAGGCGGGACGCAGGCTCCGCCACCGCCGCCGGGCGCTGGCGGTCCTGGTGCCCGTCGCCGCCGCAGCCGCCACCGCGCTGGTGCTGGTGACCGGGTCGCTGACCGCGCCCGGCCGACGGGACGTGGCCACCAGCCCTTCACCCACGCGCACCGGTGAGCTCCGGCCCGCCGCCGAGGTCTGGCCGTCCGCGGTCACCACCATCCCCGCCAAGGCGGCGGACGGCTGGACGTACCGGCCCGTCACCGCGATGAGCGCCACCGAGTTGTTGCTGCGGGCGGACAAGTCACCCCAAGAGGGGCGCAGGCTGGAGGTGTACGACACGGCGCGGCGAAAAGCCACGATCCTGGGCGAGATTCCTAACGTGCGGGACTACTCCTTCCCCCAGGGCGTCGAGCTTGGTCCCACGTACATCCTCTGGTGGGCCACGGTTCTGAACGCGCGCGACGCCGTCGATCTGTGGGTGCTGCCCCGCTCGGGCGGAACGGCGGCCAGAGTGGCCCGGATCAGCGGGCCACCGAGGTCGATCGACCGCATCGGGGTCCTGCGTGACCGCGTCGTCTGGTCGGTCAAGGAGGGCGGGCTGTACTCGGTCCCGATCACCGGAGGCACGGCGCGGGCCATGCCCGGCACCGATGGCCTGCACCTGGTGTCCTGGCCCTGGGCGGCCGACGCAGGGCAGGTCATCGACCACCAGGTGAACCAGCGCGTGCTGGTCAACCTGGAGACCGGCAAGCGCACTCCTCTGCGCGCGCCGAAGGGAGTCAAGCAAATGCGCTGCGCCCCGACCTGGTGCGCGGCCATGCAGGGCGAGCAGGCGGTGGCGTGGCGCCGCGACGGCGGTCGCCCGCAGCCCTTGCACGGCACCTTCGACGCGATGTTCTCGCAGATCCGAGGGGATCGGTTCGTGAACACCGGCCCGCAGGTGTACGACCTCGCGACCGGGCAGGGCGCCGAGATCGGCTGGAAGACCGCGAAAGGTTTGATAGCCATGAGTTTGGGCCTTTCATCCTCACCCAGCCTGGTGATCAGTTGGGACGCGCAGCCCTGCGCGAACCCCTGCCTCCAGGGGAAGGCCCCCGAACTGACGGTGCTCAACCTGGCAGCTGTGCCTGGCTGATCAGGCGCCCCGGGATCCGGCGGGTGAGCAGCACTCCCCAGCTCAGCACGATGAACACGTGGACCTGCGTCTGCGTGACATCGGGCAGCTCACCCAGCCGCAGGGCCATCGCGTCGTCTTCGCCAATCCCGACGGACAGCGACCGGGACAATTCACCCAAACCCGGTCGAGGCCCGGATCCGGCGGCCTGCGCGTGCGTGTCCACGACTGAGGCGCCCTCGCTATGACCTATCGGACGGCTCCATCCAGCAGGTCGGCCCAGAGGGACCACGCGTCGTTGATCGACATCGGCTGTGTCTCATGCACTTGATGTCCGCCATCGAGTTGGACAGTTCGGCGGAGGAGCCCGCGGCTGCCGCTGGAGCAGAGCTCGTAAACCGTGGCTCGGCAGGCGCATGTCCAGGCGAGAGGGCGAAGGCGCTCAAGGGTGCCGCAAGATGGCTCCCATTCCAAGCGCACGTGATCTTTCCGTGGTGTCGATACGTGTCGGCTCACGCACTGACCGAGCGCGATTGCAGCCAGCTCCGATGGCGTCATGGCCGCATCATAAGCCAATAAAGCTATAGCGCGCCATAGCGTACCTAGCGCGCTGTCCATCGCCATGGCGCGGCATGTCTCCCTAACGTTGCTGCAATGGTGGAGTTGAAGGCGAATCAGCCCAGGTGGCGGCAGGTGCACGCGATCATCACCGAGCGCATCCGCACGGGCGAGTACAAGACGGGAGAGCGCATCCCGTCCTTGATCGACCTCATCGAGGAGTTCGGGATCGCCAACGCCACCGGCCAAAAGGTCATGCGAGCTCTCCGCGCTGACGGACTGATTCGCACGGAACCTGGCATGGGCAGTTTCGTGACCACCCCTGAAGAGCGCCAGGAGATCAAGGTGGAGCGGGCGATGCGCTCGCAATCTGAGTGACCAACTGGGTGGCAACGGCCACGGACGGGCTTGGATCCCTGCGTCTGTCTACGCGTGAAAGATCAGGTGAGTGGGAGTATTGCTCGTCCTCCCGCGCCGCACCCTGGCGATCGACTTCGAAGGGCTGCGGCCGAGGGACTGGCGATTCGCGAGGATGGACAGCGCCTGACATGCCGTCCGCTGTTCGACAGATACTGCATGCCGCCAGTTCTCGTGCGACCCTAGGTGCATGTTCGGTCACAAACGCCAGGGCTTCTACTTCCGGCCGAGCCGACGGCGCTGGTTCTGGCACCGGCCCGTCCATGCGTTCGCAGATGACCCGCCAGCGGAAGGTGACGAGCAGGTGTGGCGGGTCGCCTGGTGGCACGGCGGCTGGGGCATATGGTCGGCCGACGCTGATCTGATGGCAGCCGAGCCCATTTACACGACAGGGAACATCCCGCAGGCCGATTCGGACGCGGCCTGCTGCTGGGCGGCAGGCGTGGTGCCCGCGCACCCGCGCCTGCACATCTCGTGCTCGCACCGGGGCGACCCAGCAGCGCCCTTCATGTGAGCGGCTCGGAGTTGTCGCAGTCCACGCTGGTACTGCTGCTCTCGTCGGTGACCTTGTAGGGGCTGCCGTCGGTAAACGTGCCGGAGATCGACGCTCGGGCGCGGTTCCAGCCATCCCGACACGGCCGCGACAGCAACGGGTAGGAGTGAGCGAGTGGTAATGGTCGTAGTTGACCTCGTACCAGTCGGCGAAACGACCGTCCTTGTGGTCGATGGCGATCCTGGCCATGAACGTGGTGATCACCTCCTGGTCGCACCTGACGCGAAGGCTCGCTCGGACGCGGGGTTCGGCGGTGCCGAGCTGGACGACGGTGAGCGGTCCCCACGAGTTGACGCAGCCGTGGCGGCCTGCGGGGTGGGTGGTGCTGCCTTTGCCGCAGTCAGCTGGTGTGGTGGCCAGGGTCAGGGCGGTGGCGATGGCGGCGGCGTGTTTGATCCACACGGCGGGGGCTCCATAAGTGGCGGGTGATCCGGCGTCTGGAACGGTAGCCGCGCTAGATACGCTGTGTATTGAAAAATTCACTCTCCGCATGTTCATTCGCGTTCGGATGCGGGCGTCGCGGCGGCCCGCCTGGCATTACCACCAAGGGCGACGGCTAGTACTCCAGTGACACTTTGCGATCATGGTTCGGATCTGCGCTAGTAGTGGTGGCGGCGCCAGTGTGACCAGCGCAGAACGTCCGCGGTGGAGCGGTTCTGGGCCAGTACGAGTGCGGCGAGCAGCCGGCGATCTCGGGCAGCATCGGCGGGATACGGTCCTGGCCGCTAGTGGTCTGTCTCATCGTGGAGTCGCTTGATCTCCCACATGAAGTCGTCCTCGAAGGACTCGTCATCGACGAAGCGCCCGACCCAGTTCGCGAACCGTGCGGCGAACTGCTTCTCCGCCGCCGTCACCAGGGCGTTGGGGTTTTCCGCAGGCACGAGGCCGAAATGCTGCTCCAGCCACGTGACGTACTCCGCATGGTGGTCGTACTCCTGGTCCTTCTCCTCTGGGTCGTCCTCGTCATCGAACCCGGCGTCAAAGTCGCCCACGTACAACGCCTTGTCACATGCGAGCTGTCGGAACAGCTCCCGCAGATTTCGCGCGACGAGACCGATTCCGCCTTCGTCCCCGAACACCACGACCGGCAGGTTTGCCAGATCCGTACGGTCGTCAACGCGCCAGATCGCGTAGATGGACCCGCTGGCGTTGGCGTTCGCGAAGGAGTGGAAGCTGTCGAGGAACGCCGGATCCTTGGACCACGTGTCGATCCCAACCGTGCGCCCGAACTCGCCGAGGTGGAAGCCGACCGAGATGTTTCCCCCTCCGATGCGGCCTTCCAACTGCTTGAGCAGGTTCAGTTCAGGCACGGGCGAGTAGGCGTCGCTCATCCGGTCATTATCGCCGAATACCTCAGACAAACTCGCGATTTTGAGGCGT
This sequence comes from Nonomuraea sp. NPDC049141, assembly GCF_040648415.1. Classification (NCBI taxonomy): domain Bacteria; kingdom Bacillati; phylum Actinomycetota; class Actinomycetes; order Streptosporangiales; family Streptosporangiaceae; genus Nonomuraea; species Nonomuraea sp. NPDC049141. Next base: position 266,415 of record NZ_JBEZDR010000005.1, on the reverse strand, counting down.
TGGGATCGCATGGCGACGGCCACCGCGTGATCATTCGGAGTTTGTGAAGACAACCAAAGATCATGCGGTGGCTGCGGACCTCAGCGTAGACCCTGACGGCTGGATGGTCATCTTCAACGAGCTGATGGCCAGGATCGCCGGCCGGTTCGGCCGCGTCGAGCCACGCCGGGCCGTGACCGCTTATGTACGCGGGCTGCTGGCCGACATCGACCGCAAGAACTGCTGGAACCTGGCCGAACACACCGCACTGATCGGTCCACAGGGGCTGCAGCGGCTGCTGCGCACCGCCCGCTGGGACGCCGACGCCGTGCGTGATGATGTTCGTGCCTTCGCCGTCGACCGGCTCGGCCCCGACGGGGTGCTGATCGTGGATGAGACCGGGTTCGTCAAAAAGGGCACCCGCTCGGCCGGGGTACAGCGGCAATACAGCGGCACCGCAGGCCGGATCGAGAACTGCCAGATCGGCGTGTTCCTGGCCTACGCCACCCCACGCGGCCGGGCACTGCTGGACCGGCGGCTCTACCTGCCCGAACACACCTGGCTGGCCGACCCCGGCCGCTGCCAGGGGGCCGGGGTCCCGGACGAGACCGGCTTCGCCACCAAGCCCGCCCTGGCCACGGCGATGCTCCTGGCGGCCCTGGAGGCCGGCGTGCAAGCGGCCTGGGCGACCGGCGATGAGGTCTACGGCCAGGACCCGCACCTGCGCACCGCTCTGGAAGCACGCCGGATGGGCCACGTGCTGGCCACCGCTGGCAACCGGCGCGTCGAACTGGAGGGCATCGTGCTGAGCGCAGCCGAGGTCGCCGCAAAGGTGACCGACCGGCACTGGCACCGCTACCGCGCTGGTCAGGGGGCCAAGGGACCACGCTGGTATGCCTGGGCCTGGGCCCGCATCGACGAAGGCCAGGCCGACGGGTTTCGGTGGCTGCTGATCCGGCGCAACCTGAGTACCGGCGAGCTGGCCTTCTACCGCTGCTACGCCCCCGACCGTCAGCCACTGATGGCCCTGGTCAAGATCGCCGGTATCCGGTGGGCGGTGGAGGAGTCCTTCCAAGCCGCCAAGGGACAGGTCGGCCTGGACCGCTACCAGGTGCGCGGCTGGACGCCCTGGCACCGACACATCACCCTGGCCATGCTCACCCTGGCCATGCTCGCCCTGGCCCTGCTGGCAGCCATCACCGCCGCCCAGCCACCCAGCACTGACGACGACCGCATCCCACTGACCCTGCCCGAGACCCGCCGGCTCCTGGCCGCACTCATCCTGACCCGACACCACTCCACCACGAACGTTCTGCGCTGGTCAGACTGGCGCCGCCGCCACCAAGCAACAGCCCGCCGCTGCCACTACCAGCGCAGATCCGAACCATGATCGCAAAGTGTCACTGGAGTACTAGCGGCGCCGTGGGGCTGCCCGTCGTGAGGCGCTGGCGACGCGGCAGGCCAGAATCGCGGCGTGGACGCGCTGCTCGCAGTGCGGTGCGCTGGTGTGGGCGGGGGTGAGGCGCCGCGCGGACGCGGTGTAATTGCTCGGCGCGATGCCGGACGAGGGCTTGGAGGTCGCGGCGGGACGGGTAGGACTCGCCAGCAAGAATCGCGCCACACGGCCCAAACGAGCTATCCCGGAGGCGTAATCGAACAGCCGATAACGGCTAGGAACATTCCATTCCGCAATGATCAGGCGTCGCGCCGGTCGATCGTGTACCGCACCTCGAATCTGCAAGACCTGCGCTGGCACCGGCCAGAAGACCGGCGCTTACGTAGAGTAAACACTCTCGGCGCGCAAAGGTCCCCGTCAGTCAGCCTGACGGGGACCTTCTCCGTTCCTGGAACTCGGGGGGAGTGTTCGCTCCAACCACGCTAGACGAAACCCCTACGCCTTACGCAGTGTCACGGGGCGCCAATTGGGAGACGCGCTGAGGCGACAAGCTCAAGGCCCCCCCGCATCCCGCACCGTCCACCCCTTGCCAGTAAGCAGACGGGCCGCATGGGTGGCCGCGTCCCGCTCCGCCTGCTCGGCGTCCGCGCGGGCAGTGCGGGCGGCTGTGACGGCCTTGAGGGCGGCGACGGCCTCAGGATCGTCTGGGCTCAGGCGGATGCCGACGGTATGCGGCTCGACTCCGAGCAGCGAAACGATGGCGGCGTGCGTGTTCCGGTGAGCTTCGGTCCAGTACGCGCCCTGGGCCAGGACGCTTCACACTCCGCGCGCCGCGATCAAGGGCGCCGGCTGAGGACCTCGGGTACCCGGCTGTGGTGCCGCACCATGGTCGCCAATCCCGCGTCGACGTAGCCGAGACACCGCAGGATCGCCTCGTGGTCGGCGACGAGGTGACGATGGTGGATCGGTTCGTGATGAGCGATCTTGTTACGGAAGATCCTGAGGTGATCGACCTGCTGGTGCAGGAGCCGGCGGCCGCCGCTGTAGCCGGGGAAGGCCCGGTACAGGGCGGTGCGCCATAGCCGCTGGTCGTAGCCGTTGCCAGGACCCAGCAATGAGACGTAGAAGCCGAACGGCAGCTCTTCGCTGATCATGTGGCGTGGGGGTCAGGCCGATGCGCCGCAACTGCTGCTCGGCTTCGCTGATGCGCTGGCGGCCGCCGTAGGTGAGCTGAGGGCGCGGATCGTTCCACCAGTCCTCACGCCCCAAGTAGCCGGTGAGCTGGCGCGTCAGGCATTACCTGCTCACACGAGTTCATTGGTATGGTCCCGGCTCAGCTCGCGATCGGGACCTCGTCGTACCGGCGACGTATGAAGCCGAGCATGTCCTGCAATTCCGCGGCGCCGATCCGCCGTCCGTGGGCATGTGTCGACGTCACCGCCATCCGGCCGGCATAGGCCCACTTGAGAAGACCATCATGGGATATTTCCGTACGAGCGTGATTGGCATTGTCGGGATGGAGACAGAAAGGGATGTCGAGGATCCCCGACTTGAAGGCTCTCAAGATGGCCGAGGGGACGGTGGGAGCTAGCCCCAGGACTGCTCCCAGCATCGCCTCAGCTTCGCTGAAAATCTCCTTCTCCAGCACCTCGGAAAGCCCGTCTTCCAGCGTCGGGTATGACCCCGGCGGCTGTTCGCCGGCAAGTTTGAGCGCGGCTATGTTGTCACTGACGAGAGGTATTCTGAAAGCTTCAGAAATGGTCTTCACAACGAGCCGATCGGCTCCTGCTTCGCGCGCCAGGCGGGCGCTGTCGAGAATCAGCCGACGAGCTCCCTCGGCGCTTTGCGGAAAAACGCCCATGTAGGTGTAGATCACGAAGTGGATATCCGTCTCGGGCAGGAATGCCGTCGTGAGTCGGCGAAGCGCGCGGATGGCCGCGATGTCCTGCCAGGGATTGATCTGCTGTGCGTAGCTCAAAGAAAGGCTGCGGATCCCATAAGAGGTTGCGAACAGCCCTTCGAGAATGCTCAGAGCCACCAGCAGCGACGGTGGGCACAACTGGCCGAGCATGCAGCCGGCAAATGATTCGAGGTGCACCTCCGCCGGCCACGAGGCGAGCAGTTCACTCGCTCGCGCCCATTCCGCGATCGCCGTGTTCAGCGGAGTCCGGCCATAAGGGAAGCAGTAGGAGATGGGGCCGCCCTCCGTCGCGTGGATGCCAGCCTCGAGCATCGACGCGAAGATGTCGACAGGCGTTGGGGAGCCATGCCGCAATTGCACGGGGAAATCCGGACGCAACGATGCCAGCAGGCCGGAGGTCCGGACAGGGCCATGTGCAAGAAGCGGATACCCGTTGAGCGACCAGCCGTTGCGCACCGCATCGTGCGCCGCCTCGTACTGCCTGGTCCGCGTATAGCTGTCGAGCGTGATCGTCCCGACCGTGTACGGCAGCGCCGCGACGGCCTGCAGCCCCGCCCGCATCTTGTCGACATCGGAAAAGCCCATACGCGGCTGCACGACGAGGTGACCGGACCCGCTGGCATCGCGAACCGCTCGCGAGAAGAGATTGCGGACGTCGGCCATGGTCACTCTCGCGTGGTGAGGGCGTGGTGGTGAGCGTTCTCGAAGCGGCGGAGGAACTCGTCTAACCGGTTGATGGAGTCCGGGGTGTCGAAAACCGCGTCGTAACCCAGACGCAGCAGCTCCTGTGTCTGGTCGGCGGGGAGAGGACCGGCCACGCCCAACTTTCCGCCTACGACCACCTGGAGGCCGGCAAGTCCAGGGGCCCGGCGAATGGCGCGAATGTAGGAGGGTGCCTCTATGACACCGTGACCGTTGACGGTGCTTAGGACGAGCAAGCTCGCATGCTCGGCCGAGCAGCCTTCGATGATCTCCTCCACAGGGGTGCAGGGTCCCAAGTTCGTCACCTGGTGACCGTGTTCCTCGAGCAAGAGTTGGAGATACATCAAGTTCCAGGTGTGCGCGTCGGACGAAATCGTCGCAACGACGGTGCTCAGAGCGCGACTGACCACGGCGTCCGGCAGTGACCTCGCCGTTTCTGTTTCCACGTTTGTTACTCCTTCAAGACCACGGTGACACGGCACGCTCGAATTACCGCAGGGGAACGAATGGCCCGCCATCGTCCGGGGTTCAGGCCTCATAAGGCGATGGGTGCCCGGCGCGATGACGCAAGGTGCCTCAGAACACCGCGGAGTCCATCGTCGCGAACAGTTTCTCGGCCTGTTCGGGGAACTGGGTCCCTTCGGGCAGGTCGCTCGCCGCCACGCAGTACGCGATGTCTCCCACGTATGGCTCGAAGGGGGTCGTGAGGATGACCCACTTCTGCTCCTCCTGGTCGTAGGCCAGGCCGGCGTCCCGCACTGCCGAAAGGGTCTCCGCGAACGAGGGAACCTTCCAGGTCGTCCTCTCCAGGATGATCCGATCGTGCTCGTACCGACTGTCAATGATCTTCTTGCCGATGATCTCGTATATATGTCGAGCCGCTGGTGCGTCCGTTGCACTCGGTGAAGAGGACTTGTCCTTCGGGAGTCACGATCGCGCCGGAGCTGAAATAGCCTCATGGTTGATGCCGTCCCCTCGCGGAAGGCATCGATCAGATAGCGCACCAGGAATAGTAGGGGGAGGGAGTCGGCGGCCAGACGCATTCCTCGGTAGTGAATCCCCGTTTGAAGTAGAGACTAGGTGTCGACTGGTAGGACTTGGGAGCGCCGAAGGCGACGAGGGCCGCTGTCTGTCGTACGTCCGCTTCGTAGTACGACTTGCCCACCCAGGTTGCCCGCCAGTCAGGAATCCCCGGGCTTGAGGTTTCCGACGGGACGATCTTGTCGCAGCTGTTGATGTTCCAGGTCGTCGAGAACGGGCCTACAGAGAGGCCGATGGGAATAGATCCACAGGGATTGAATTCCAGGGTCGCCTTGGGATCCCAGTCATTCCACACAATGTTCGGGTCGTTCCCCCAGGGCTCTGCAGCCACGTAACACGAGTTGACCTGATCGAAGGCGTGACCTGCCACCGCATGACATGACGCGTACATGCGGAAGCCGTAGTTCTTGTGCGTTGCCGCCGCGTAGTCCATGCGGGCCCACTGACCGCAAGCTCTCATCCAGCCAATATGCTCCGCGTCCTCCCATTCATAGCAACTGGGTTCTTGCCAAACCACCTCCTGCTGGATCGTCGCGTCTCCGTCCGTGGGCAATGCTGAAGCCGGCATTGTCTCGACCGTGGTCATGCTCGACGTCGTCGAACCATCGGATCGCGCCTCGGCCCCACTGGTGACGGGGCGAGCCCCCTTGGGCTGGATGACACATTCGCTGCCCTGCGCCTGAACCTCGTAGTTGCGGGCCTTGACGTCGAGATTCCAGTCCTTCTTGATGCCTTCCACGAAGTCGCGGATGGCGGCGTCCTTGTCACCGATGTGATCGCACACGGACGGCGACGTGCGCGAGGCCGTCGCGGACCCGGCAGGCGCCAGCGCGGTGACCAGCGTGACTGCGGCGGCTAACGCCACGGTGGAGAGTAACTTTCCCATGGAAACCCCTTTCTAATGTCTTCATGCTCTTCTCAGGTTCCTGTCTTCGGGTGAACGTGAACAGGACACAAGGAGGGCATGTGCAGGACAAATGCGCCATCAGCGTGCTGATGGGTCAGGTCAGCTCAGGGGTGCCCATCAGCTTGCCGAGATCGCTGACCGCTGCCCGGAGTTGCCCGGTCAGCGACTCGCCGTCGTCCGCGGACCAGCCGATGGCGTATCCGGCCCTGGCCCAGTTCGCGGTCAGCGGCGGAATGCGGGAGCCGGCCGGGACGAGCTGCCGTACGATCTTGACATTCGTCAGCCCGTCGAGCACCTCGACCGGGGCGACGTTCCGACGGACGGTCCCGGAGGCCAGCAGAAACCGCACCTCCGCCCGCCGGGCGCGGGCTGGGCCGTCCGGCGCGAGCGGTTGGCCCAGCGCCAGGTGCGCCTGGTCGAGGTAGAGGTCGCGGCCGTGCACCACGGACACCAGTTCGGTGATGTAGTCGCCGGCCGGTCGTACTGTTGCCTCCAGCAGGACGGGGCGATCGTCGTCGAGCTTCGCCTCGACGTGCAAGATGGCCGACTCGACCCGCCAGGCGGCGATCAGGTCGCGGACGAGCGCGTTGACGGCGGTGTCAGGACGATCGGCACGGTCGGTGGTGTGGGCGACCTCGAGGAAGCCGGTGGGGCCGCCGGTCTGCTTGCGGGTCAGTGAGGAGAAGACCGTCTCGCCGTCCCGCACCACGGCCTCGACGCTCGCCTCCGCCCCTGGCAGATACTCCTCCACGATGCCGGTACGACTCGGCGAGATCGCTCGTACTTGCGGCCACCGGTCCAGGGCCTCCTTGACATCCTGGACGGCGAACACGGAGGCGCTCGCGGAGGCGTCCGCCGGCTTCAGCACCGCGGCCTGGACACCGGCGGCGAAGAACCGTACGAGATCGTCGGGGCCGGTGACGGCCGCGTGCCGGGGGCCGGTCAGGCCGTGTCTCTCCCCGGTCTCACGCTGGCGGATCTTGCTGCGGGCGATGCGCGCCGCGCCGACGCCGGGGCCCGGCAGTCCCAGCTCCCGCGCTACCGTCGCGGCGGTGACCAGCGATCCCTCGGCCAGCGCGATCACCCCGTCGTGGCCGGCCGCCATCCGGACGAGCGACTCCACGTCGGCCCGCTCGTCGCGCACCTCGACCGGATGGAAACGATCGACCGCGTGCTCGAAGCAGCCGGCGGTAACCCCGTCCGCGAGGGTGACCGACAGGCCGGCGCGCAGCCACGTGGAAAAGGCCCTCTCACGGCGCGGGTCCGCGCCGATGACGAACAATCTCACCGCTCCGCACTCCCAACCGTCCGGGCCGCGTCTTCGGCGAACCGGTCAAGGTTTGCGATGGTTCTCTCCCAGAGCGCGAGGACGTCTGCCTCGCTGTAGCGTTCTGGCTGATACCGCAGAGCCACCCGTAGGCCGCCGTCGTCGTCCTCCGTCCAGTACGTCAAGAGCGCCCCGTCCGGCCGGCTGAGGTGGACCGGAAACTCCTCGATCTCGGTGTTGGCGAAGGGAACCAGTGGCACGGCCGCGCGCATTCCCAGCGACTGGGCGTTGAACGACAGGTACGGCAGCGACGTCGGGCGGCTGAACCGTTCCGGCACGCTGTCCGCGACGACCAGGGGCCAGGGAACGCGCGCCGAGTTCAGCGCCGCGACGAGCGCCTCGCGGAACGACCGCAAATGCTCGCCTGGATCGGCGCTCCGGCCCTGGTGGGGGATGGCGACGTGATCGGCGAGCCAGCCCACTGCCCCGCGCAGGTCAGGCCGTGGACGTCCGGTGACCATCATGAGTGTCGCGGTGGGGAAGTGTTCCGCCAGCTCGGCCGACGCCGCGTCCAGGGCGGCCAGGACGAGCTGGAGCCGGGTCAGCCGGTGTTGCCTCGCGGCCGGCAGCAGGCGCTCGTACCAATCCGCGTCGAGTTGCCGCGGGATCCGTGGGATCTCCGCCCGGCCGGTGGGCCCCTCCTGGGGGAGGATGACGTGCCGCGCGAGCTTCCGGCGCAGGTTGAGGCCGGCCGTGGACTCCAGGTAATTGTTCTGGCGTTCGAGCCAGCCGAGGTACGCGTTCGGCGCCGGGGGCAAGGTCTCGGTCGACGCGCCGATCTCCAGGTTGTAGAGGCGGTACAGGTCGGCCACGAGGATCCGTCGCGACCACTGGTCGGAAACCAGGTGGTCGATCACCAGCCCGAGCATCATCTCAGCGGCGTCCGGAAGCGGGATGACGATCAGCCGGGCCAGCGGACCCCGCTCCACGTCGAACGGCCGCTCGGCCTCCCGTGTCAGCGCCTGCTGGGCGTCGGCGGGGGGCTGCAGCCGTATCAGGTCGACCGGGTCGGCCGGGTCCAGCCGCCACAGCGGCTTCCTTGGGTCGAAGGACGTGAGCAGGGTCGGTTGCCGTCGTTGCAACCGGATCCAGGCCCGGTTCAGCGCGGAGAGGTTCAGCTCACCGCGTACGCGCAACGCGGAGATCGTGTGCTGCGGCCGGTAGCGTCCGGCCTCGGCGTCCTCGACCAGCCGGAGCAGGCGGCTGCGCTGGGTCCACGATGGTGTGATCGGGCCGTTCATCCCAGGCTCCGGTCGGCGAGGTAGCGGGAGATCTCTTCGACGGTGGGATGGTCGAAGACCAGACCGTACGGGATCTCGGCTTCCAGCGCGTCCTCCAGTCGTGCGGCGATCTCCATCGCGGACATCGAATCGACGCCGAGCTCGAAGAGATCCGCGGTGAGCGGGACGGACTCGACACGCAGGACCCGCCGGCAGGTTTCTACGACCAGCGCGTTCCCCTCGCCTTCGGATCCGGTCGAAGCTTCGGGGCCGGTCGCGGCTTCGACCGGTTTGGCGGAGGCCTGGTCGCGTAGGTCCGCACGGTCGATCTTGCCGCCCGGCAGCAGCGGCAGATCCGTACGCGTGACGAACTCCTGCGGGACCGCCGCGGCCGGCAGCTCCCGCAGGATCGCCTCCCGCAGCACACGAACCGGAGGCGGAGCCGGATCTCCCACGAGATAGGCGACCAGCCGTACGTCCCCCGCGTCGACGACGTCGATGACGGCGACCTCACGGACGCCGGCCACACCGCGCAGCACCCGTTCGACCTCCGGCAATCGCAGCCGGACCCCGCGCACCTTGACCTGCTGGTCCAGCCGGCCGAGCAGGTGCAGCAGTCCTCGCTCGTCCCATCGCCCCATGTCGCCGGTGCGGTAGACCTGCTCACCCGTGGGAGCCGTCTCGAACGTATTGTCCGTGCCGAGGTATCCCAGCGAGCGATACGGCGTCGTCAGCACCACCTCGCCGACATCAGCGGGCTGCCAGGACCCCGGGCGCAGCACGCTGACCGAGCACTGGGGCAACGGCCGGCCGACCGGCAACGGGCCCGCGCCCGGCTCGTCGGGAACCTCGAAAGAGCACTGGGCCAGGGTGGTCTCGGTCGGCCCGTACAGGTTGACCACCCGGCAGCTGGGCGCCACCCGGCCGCGCCAGTCGTTCACCAGCTCCGCGTGCAGTGGCTCGCCGGCGAAGAAGGCGGCCCGCAGGCTCGGCACCGCGGTGTCCACGGCGGCGGTCGCCAGCCATCGCCTGACCAGCGACGGAACCGTGTGGACCAGCGTGATCCCGTACGCCCGCGCGAACGAGAAGACCCGCCTGGCGTCCCGCGACCGCGACCCAGGCAGGCAGAGCGTGGCGCCGCTGATCAGCGGGGTGAAGATGTCGCGCAGCACCACTTCGAAGGACCAGTTCGACAGTTGCGCCACTCGGTCGCCGGGCCCGACCTCGAAGGTGTCCCGCTGCCAGCGGAGGAAATGGGCGAGCGAGTCGTGCGCGCCCAGCACGGCCTTCGGACGCCCGGTGCTGCCAGAGGTGAAGGAGACGTAGGCGGCCGAGCGGGCGTCGAGCCTGGCGGGCTCGGCCAACGGCTCCACCTGGTCCGGGACGGCCCTCGGCCGGGTCTGCCCGTGCTCGAAGATCTGCCGGTCGTCACCGTCGGCACGTACCAGAAAGCGTGCCACGTCGGTCATGGTGTCGCGGAGCTCCGGCAACAGCGTCGGATCGATCGGGAGGATCACGCAACCGGCGTAGAGCGTGCCCAGAAGGGCGGTCACCGACGCCGGTGTTCCGTCGTCCTCGACGGCCACCACGTCACCCGGCGCGGCGCCCAGCTCGCGCAGCAGTCCCGCGAAGCCGCGTGCCTGCCCGAGGAGTTCCTCGTACGAGAGAGCGCCTGTCGGGCCGACGATGGCCAGCGCGTCGGGATGCGCGGCTGCCGCCGTTTCGATCAATTGAGGGATAAGCAGTTGCGGGATAAGCGTTTGCGGGATAAGCGTTTGCGGGATAAATGTCATCGTCAAATCCGTCCGTCGGTGTCATGTGTACGGGCCCGCCGCGCCTGCAGCGTCAACACGGCCGTGGCCACTGCCAGCCAGCCCAGGCCGACGGCCGCCTCAGCGGCGGCGTGGCCCAGCCATGGTCCGCCCGAGAGCGCACCGCGTATGGCGAGCAGCCCGTTGGTCATCGGCAGTCCGTGTGCCAGTGCCTCCAGCGCGTCCGGCAGCCGTTCGAGCGGCGCGACCGCGCCGGTCAATGCCAGTAGCAGGTAGCTCACGAGGTTGGTGATGAACGAGTCGACGCGCTGTGTCATCGCGACCGCCGCGACGGCCATCCCGAGCGCGCTGGTGGACAGCGCCACCAGCAGCACCAGCCCGGTGGCCGCCCAGATGCCCGCCATCAGCGCGGGCAGGTCGAAGAGCAGGCATGCCGCCGTCGCCGCCACCATCCCGCCCAGCACTCCCTCCGCGGTGAAGACCCACCATCGGGTAGCCGCCACCACCGGCAGCGGGATCCACGCCAGCCGCGTTCGGTAGAGGGTGCCGAAGAGCCGATCTTCGACCAGGATGTCGGCGGCCTTGATCACCGTCGCGATGGTGACCACCTGCATGGCCCCGCCGACCAGTGCGAAGTCCCGCCCGGCCGGACCGGCCGCGATGAGGCCGAGGTACGCGACGAACAGCGTCTGCAGGATCGCCCGCGGCAGCGAGCTCGCCAGCACCACCCGCAGTGGGTAGACCGCCCGGTATTCGCGCCACGAAAGGGTCGCGATCGTACGCAGCGCGGTGGCAGTATGCCGTGCGCTGGCAGTGCGCCGGGCGGTGGGATCAGACCAGCTCAAGGGTGCCCTCCGCGTGGATCCGCCGCAGTACGACCCGCAGGCTGACGACGGCGGCCACCGCGTAACAGGCGGAGGTCGCGGCCAGCAGCAGCCAGTCGCCAGGCTGCTGTCCCCGTCCTGCGGCGGCGTCGAGCAGCAGCTCACTCGCCCACCGCAGGCTGATCAGCGTGGAGAGCTGTTGTGCCCAGCCCGGTAGCAGGGCGGTCGGCACGAGCAGCCCGCCCAGGATGAACACGGGATAGATGAGCGTCTCGGCGATCCGCACCGCCGAGCGGGCCAGCAGAAACACCGAGCACAGCAACAGCCCGAGCGTGGTCGCGGACACCAGAGCGGCCAGCGCGGTGAGCGTGAAGACGACCGGTGCGGCGATGTGGACCGGATGCCCGGCCAGTGCCGCCACCACCCCGACGGTCAGCACCGTCAGGGCCGCCGACCGTAGCACCGCGCCGAGGCTCTTGCCGATCAGCACCACGACCAGCCCGGTCGGCCTGCTCACGATGCCCGGAAGGATGCCGCGCTGCCGCTCCTGTCGCAGTACCAGCCCGAATCTCCACACGATCGCGCCCCACAGCCCGAGCAGTCCGCAGCCGATCGCGGTACGGGCGCCGGCCGCGGCCTGTCCGGCGGCCAGCAGGGTGACCGCCATGAACACCGCCGGCTGCACAACTCCGGCCATCACGCCGGCCAGCCGGGTCTCGCTCTTGAGCTGGACCCGGGCGCTGGCCAGCAGAGCACGCGCGATCATCGACCGCCGCCCTGGCCGAGGTCGCCGCCCGCGCTGAGCCCGGCGCCCCTGCTGAGCTCGGCGTCTTGGCTGAGGTCTCGGAACACTTGTTCCAGACCCACTGGCTCGACGCGGACGTCGGCGATCTCGCCGCGCGGCCACCGCCGGGCAAGTTCGGTGAGCGTCGCCGGCTCCCAGCGGGCCACCTCGTAGCGGGCCGTCCACCTGCCGACTCCGGCCGGTTGGGAGTCCACCAGCCGTACACCGGACTGTCCGGCGCCGTCGTCCGGCCACGTCGGTTCGTCCCCCCGCACGATCACCGTCACCGCGGCGGCCGAACCCGCCTGGCGCAGCAGCTCCTTCAGGGGCAGGTCATGGGTGAGCCGGCCGTCCTGCAGGATCGCCACCCGGTCCGCCAAATCCTCGATGTCGCGCAGGTAATGGCTGGTCAGCAGGATGCACGGCCGATAGCCCGCGGCCCCGGCGGCCAGCTCGCCGATCACCCGGCGCAGCCGGTCCGCCTCGATGGGGTCGAGCCCGACGGTGGGTTCGTCCAGCATCAGCAGCTTCGGGGCGGCCATCAGCCCGATGGCCAGGTGCAGGCGTTGCTTCATGCCCCGCGAATACGTCTCCACCGGCCGGTCCGCCACCTTGTCCAGGGCGACCATGGCGATCGCCTCGGCGGCCCGCCGCTCCAGGCGCCGGTGGTCCAGGCCGGACAGGGTGCCGAAGAAACGGGCGTTGTCGCGGCCCGACAGCCGGCCGTAGAGACCCTGCTCCCCGCCGAACACCACGGACAGCAGGTGCCGTACATGCCGGGTCCGGGTGACCACGTCGGCCCCGCCCACCCGGACGCTGCCGGAGCTCGGCAACAGCAGGGTGCTGATCACCTTGATCAGGGTCGTCTTCCCCGCACCGTTGAGCCCCAGCAGGCCGACCACCTCGCCCGCCTCAGCCGTGAAGGAGACCTCACGCAGCGCCTCGACGGTCCCCGACCCGGTCTTGAAGGTGCGGCTGACCGCGTTCACCTCCAGCGCACTCATCGTGGGGTTCACCAGGGCACGTCCCAGTCCTCTGAAGGCAGCACCCGCTCGTCGTAACGCTCTGGCCACGCGCGCCGCCCGGCGGCGCAACGCTCCGCTGGGACGAGGGCCGATCCGTCACACGGCACCGCCACCGTCCACAGCGGGTGGAGTCGCGCGCCCCGCTCGGCCTTCACCTCCGCCGACTCGATGCCCAGATGCAGGTGGTGCAGTCCGGCCCGTTCCATGTACTGAACAGGCAGGTAGTAGGACAGGTTGAAGTATTCGTACGCGTTCAGCAGCCGGGCGTAGTCGAAGCCGATCATCCGGGCATAGAGCGTGTCGCCGAACCGGTACTGCAACCCGCCGGCCACCGGCTGCCCCTCCCGGCGCACGGTGAACGCCACGCTGTCGTCATCGAGGAACTCGGCCTGCGGGATCAGCACCTGCCGCATCGACTCCGGACTGGTGCGATGCCCGTACTTCTGTTGCAGGTTGGCGACCAGCGTGGCCAGCACCGGCAGGCACTCGCTCAACGGCTGCTCCGCCAGCTCGTAGCCGGCCTGCTCGAAGCGACGCCGCTCCCGCATCGTGCTCTTGCGCCGCCGGCCGCCGAGGCCGGCCAGGTAGCCGTCCCACCCGTCGGCGGTCAGACACCCCTCGACCGTGTCGAACGCCACCGACCCGCCCTCGGCGTGGAGCCACCTGGTGACGCGGGTCGGCGCGAACATCCACACCAGGCCACGGGCGTCCCGCTCAGCGGCCAGCCGGAGCCCGGCCTCCAGCAGCGCCCGCAGCGCCGACCGGCGCTCCCGCTCGTCGCCGGACAGCAGGATCCCGCTGTGGTGGCCGCGGCGGCCACCCGCCAGCAGCCAGTGGCCACCCCTCGTCAGGGCCTGACGGTGCCGTCTCGGTGCGTAGAAGCTGCTGCCCTCCACCCGGATGTCATAGACCGGCAGCGCGCCGACCAGGGAGCCCTCATCGCGGGCGAGCACGTACCGGACGCTCGCGAACGGATCGCCCTCCAGCGTCCGCAACCACCTGTACGACAGGTAGAAGTCGTCGCGGGCCACCAGCCGATCCCAGTCTGGCTGCCCGACCTCGTCCAGTCCCTCCATCACCGAGATGTCCAAGCCCACCAAGCCGCTCCAGGCCTCGTCATTCCGAGCGCATTCCGCGGAACAATCTTCATGAAGTCGAGTTTGGCCGCCCGGTCTGCGCAGAACCAGGGCAGGGACCGGACATCGATCGGACATTTCCGTAGGCGCCCGCCCGCCCGTATGGATTCTCCGCCTCGACGTCTCATGTCCGGCGAATGACCGCCTGCTGCCCTGGCCCGGCGCCCGATGATTTGGAAACCTGGCTTTCCAGGAGCCCACGTGAGAGTGGCATCTCGGGGGACAACACAGAGTTCGCGCGTCAACGCACGCGCGGAAAGTGAGGTGAAAAGAATGGGTAGCCCCGCCGCGCAAGTCGCCCATTTCGCGGGAGCTGTGCCACCGGAGTCATATTCGTCGGCGAATCGGCAGCATGGCGCATGAATAATGCCTCAGGACAGGAGAAGCCTACGTCCGGCACCCTGCTTTCCCAACTTATCGAGACCGACCCGATTCTGCGACTGCATTGCGCCGTGGAGCGTGACGGCGTGCCATATCCCGACCACCCCGTCCATGAGAAGGCCACCCGCGTCGTGGACGCGGACGGTGTCCAGGCGGGCGCCGACGGGTTGCCCACCTCGCTGGCCCGGGTGTTCAGGATCGGCCTCGACAGGTACGGAATCGGCATGGACAGGCCCCGCTTCGAAGTGGCGCCCGGGGGGCGGGCGACGGGCCGGATAGTGATGCCGGACGTGACCATGGAAGGGTCGGACGAGGCAGCGGCCCGGCGAGGTATGGCGGAGCTGGCCGATATGGCCGTGCTCTTGGGGCGGACCGCCGGCATGCCGGCACATGCCGTACAACGCATCCTCGCGACCGAGTTGCGCTTCCTGTCCCCTCGCGCCGCGTCGCTGCTCGACGCCTCAGGGGAGGGCCCGGTTCATACGGTGGACGGCCGCCAGCACACCGTGCTGGTGGAGGTGCTGCGCCGGGTTGCCGAGCGTGCTCGCCTGCGGCGGGATGATCCCACGATCAAACCGCCGGCCGTGATGCTCGACATCGACATGTGTGCGCTTGATCCCCGCGCCCGGGTCGTCCACGCCCTCAGAGCCGTAGGCGTCGATCCGGACGGGCTCGGGGCTCTGCCCTCGTATCATCGGCCGGCCTGGGACCTGTGGATTCAGGAGGCCGACGCGGAGGTCGACCACAAGGCCTTCTGCCGCGCTCTCTTCCGGCCGTGGGAGAACCTGCGTTGGGACACGCCGGTGCCCGGACTGGCCCGCTTCGTGTGGGACGTGTACGACGTCGGCGGCCGCGTGGTCTTCAACACGGGACGGCGTGAGCGGGTCCGCGGGTACACCGAGCACGCGCTGGCCTACGCGGGCATCACAGGGCCACGCATCGCCTTCCTGCGGGACGACCGCTCGCGGCCCGTTCACGAGTTGAAGGCCGAGAGTCTGCGGGCCTTCGCCGACCTGGACATCGTCGCCGTATTCGACGACATCTGCGAGAACCGGCAGGCGATGGCCAAGAAACTCACGGACGCTCTCTTCGTCGCGGTGGCCCTGCCCGGCTACGCCCACGAGCGACCCTATGACGGTGCCGAGGTCGTCCAGTCCTTCGAGACCATTCCACGCTGCGCCCGCACGGCGCGGGCCACGAGACTTCCGGCGCTGTCACATGCAAACTCGCTCGCCGAACTGCCGCTGGCCGAGATGTCGGAAGGAGAACTCTCCTTGGAGCACGCCGTACGGCTCAGCGAGCGCGACTCCCTGGAAATGGTCGGCACGCTGCTCCAGGGCGCCGAACGCGCCGCGATCCATACGGCCGAGCGTGCCCCTCGGACAGACGATCTCGCGGCCGATATTTATCACCTGCTCACCCGGCCGCAGTTCCGCAAGGGAGCACGGGCGACCTATCCCTTGGCCACGGCGAGGCGTGAGATCCGGTCCCATCTGGCCGACGGCGCCCCCATTCCCATCATCACCAGGGGATTCCCGCTCAAATTCCACTACAACAAGCTCAAGACGATGGGAAGCCTGCCCGACCTGTCAGAGCTCGCCGCCATGATCCGGCTCCGCGAGCTGCAACGTACGGTGCAGCAGGTGTATCCGCCGGGACTGGCGATCACCGTGCTCGGCGACGGCAACCATTTCCGGCCGCACCCTCGAAGTCTGCTGCGCGCTTACCGGGAGAAACTGCTCTCCTATCACGCTCTCGTCGGCGGGACGGAGATTCTCACGATCGCGGATCTGAACGAGGTCGCCGAACAACGCATGGGACCCCTCGCCATGCGGCAGCATGCCCTCCTCGTCCCGCGACGAGTGGCGGAAATCCATGACGCCCTCGTCGGATTGGACATCGTCTCGACCCCGGTGCGCGCACTCGAGCAGGCCACACTCCGCACAGCCGGAGTGATCGGCGACAACCGCAGTGGTGGAACGGCGATGCCGAATTTCGAGAGCCTGTTCCGATCGCTGATGTACACGGTTTCCGCGACACAAGGCCACGCCGCCGCTCTCGCCAGGCACATCTACGCCGATCTGTTCAACGTGACCGACCCGGCGCTTTCCGTGCCAATCGCCGCCGAACGTCGCGCGGTGCTGGTCAAGGCGTGGCATGACACCATCCAGTACATGGCGGTCCTGTGGGTCGATCGTGACCTGGGATTCGACGCGGCGATGTTCTCCAACCAAATCCGGCTGACACCCAACCCGCGCAGCGGCTGTCTCGGCTTCACCTACCTTGGCGGGGCGTCTGTCCTCCCCTGGCATGGCATGGCGGCTCTGGACGCCTTAGGCCGTGTGTCGACCGATTTCGCGGTGTCCCTGCTCGATCAGGGCTTTGTTCCGGCGTACTCGCCTCTCCTCGGCCCGGCCCAGCCATGGATGATGGTCCCGGTCACCGCCACCGAAGGCGGCCGCCTCGACCAAGGCTTCCGCGCCGCAGTGCGGCTCAGACGCCGCTGAGCGCTCACCCTTGACCGTGGAAGGCGGCTTTTGACCGTTCTCGTTCAGCGCGGCACGCGTTCGTACAGGGACAGCTGTCTGGTGCGGAACGACCAGTAGCCGATCCGCCGGAATCGTGGATCGTCGCGAACCACGCTGGTACTGCTGCTCTCGTCAGTGACCTTGGAGGGGCCAGGACGCGCTTCGAGGGCTGATCAGCCGACGACCACGTCCAGGAAGATCGGCTCGTCCCCCTGCGCGCCTGATGGCCCCGGTAATTCCGGCATCTCCACCTGACCTGTCCGGCACCGTCATCCGGCCGTGCCGACGAGTCCGGCATGACCTGTGCCACCTAAGAGCAAATGAGATTACCTGGATTGTCCGAATACGTCCTGAAATCTGAGGTTTACTTGGGTGCCTTGGTCATTCACCCGCGCAGGCCCGGAAGCCGTACTCCGCCGCGAAGGATCGCAGCGCCTTCTCGTTCTCGTCCGGTGCCAAGGACTGCTCCACCGCCTTCTTCGCCTCGGCCTCCCTGTCCGCGCGCATGGCCGCCTCCGCGCTTCCGCTGAGTTCGCGCAGGCTCGCGGTCAGCGCCCTGGCGGGCACGAAGAACTTCTCCCGCACCCGCGCGACGTCACCACCGGGCGGCGCGATCGCTTCTATCGCGGTGATGGTGCCGGCCATCGACTCCGACGCGCGGCGGAGTTCGTCCACCTCCTCGCGCAGGTTCGCGGGTGGTTCCTCGCGGAGATCCGACTGCCGGGACGCTTCCTCGCACACCGCGTCCACGGCGGCGATGTACTGCCTTTTTACGTCCTCGTACGGTTGCTCCTCCGCCACCGAGACCGTCGCCCACAGCGCCAGAGCCAGAGCCGGCACGACCCCGGCGACGATCACGCGCCACGCCGGGACGTGCCTTCTCTCACGCGATCCCATCCGCCGCTCACTCCTTCGGAAGAAAACTTCGGAAGAAAACGCCCTTGGCGCTCTCGCGAGCGCCAAGGGCTGAAGTCCGGCCGAGCTACGTCCCCGTCCCAGCCCGGGATCAACACTTGATCCGGCGCTCCTGCGTCCGCTTGTACAGGGTGGCCACTTCGCTGCCGCGCAGGAGGGAGTAGAGATGCACCTTCGTCTGGTTGCGGTAGAGCTGACTACCGCCGGAGCACTTCCACGAAGGGGTCGTCGTCACGTTGAACGCCGCCCTTCCCTTCTTCACCTCCGAGGTGGCCTTCGTCCGCCAGAAGCCGAGGCCGCGATACTGCTGGAGAGTCGTCTTGACCACGGCCCGGCGGCCCCACTCGCCCTTCTCGCAGTGGACCTGCCTGCTGGTGGTGATGCGGTCGCCGCTCCTGTACGGGGTGATTATCCGCTGCCAGCCTTTGCAGCGGTCGTGGTACCCGATTCCCAGGTAGGCCTTCGCCGACCAGCCCGGCGCCAGGACGGCCGAGTCGTCCGAGACGGCGGTGACGCCCAGCCCTGCTTGCGCCGACGCCGACGCCGACGACCCTCCCATAAGGGCGGTCGCCGTCAGACCAACGACGAGAGCCGCGCCTGTAATCCCTTTTCGTCCGATCATCGGATCTCCTTTCAAAGAAATCCTCTGTACTTTCCGACTCGGGAGTCCCCGATCGACCGCGTACAGCCATTCAGAGGAATATCCGTATGCCTGCCGATGGCGCCGATGCCGAACACCGGTGCTTGGGAACGGCGCTACTCTGACCGTCAATGCCCGGCAATGGCAAGCGATCTAACTCGTCCGATCATCCAGACGTTGTCCAGAGATATTAGGACAATCAAATTAGCAGGTCAGGAATCTGCGACAGGGGTTCAACGCACCAGCGGAATCTTTCCTGGACCCGCCCGACGAGCCCCCTCTTGGGCGTCGCAGCAATTGTGGCATTCCCATGATTAAGAATCGGGTTGATATGGCCATGGCCTGGTGTTTCGCTAATTGGTCGAGCCGCCGCCGGCCCCCGCAAGCGACGGCGGCGGGTGATCACAAATGGATTGGTGAGCGACTCAGCCCCGGTGCGCGGGCAGTTGCGGGCGTTCGTCGGTCCAGCCGATCGCCTGGTACGAGGTGGAGACACGGAGCTCCGCCTGCCGCCCGTTCGCGAGCTTGGTGGTGTTCGTCCTCACCTGGGCAAGAAGCAGCCCGGTGCCAGGCTCGACCACGATCCGAACCTGGGTGAACAGACCCGGCTCTATTTCCTCCTGATAGCTGAGCGCCTGCCCGCGTCGGCCCAGCGGGTCCGTCATCTCCCCCTCAGCCTGAATGCCGGGCAGAGACGCGAGGATCCGGTACGCGGATGCCCGAACCTCGGGCGAGGCGGGCAGGCGACTGATGATGTCCTCACAGGCCTGCACAAGGAGGTACCACGTCGCCTCCGCCACGTCGTACCCGGCGTCCGCCGTCAAGCGCCGGGTGATGTGCTCTTCCAGGTAGCTCCTGAGCTTGTCGGGCTCGCTCGGGATCGCGCGCACCTCCTCCCAGGTCATCGATTCCCCCGCCAGGTCACCGGCCGTGCCCTTCCACTTGCCGTAAAGCCGTTCGGCGGTTCGCTCACCCGCCGCCGCCTCCAGCGGCCCGAACGGGACGGCGAACAGGTTCTCCGTCTTCATGTTCTTGGGGTATCGCCAGCTGGTGGGCGCCCCCGCAGCCCGCCATGCCGCCTCGTCCTGCGGGGTCGCGGGCTTGACACCGAGATCCTGCCGGATGCGCCAGCTCCGCAGATCCGTCCGCTTCGCCAGCCACAGCTCTCCAGACCGCCCCTCCTCGAGCACATAGCTGCGCGTGGGATCGGTCAGCATCCACCGGGTGACGCCCGCGGTGTGCCAGTAGTCGCCGCTCGCAGGGGCCTTCTCCATGGCGACGGCAGCGGCGAGCAGGATCTGCCGGGCATTCGGTTCGGCCGTCGTGGACACCGACGCGTTGGGTTGAGGTACGACGGAGATCGTGCTGTCCGATCGCATCGTGGGGGCGATGACCACTACGGCGGCGGCAGTGGCGAGGCTCAGCCCGGCGGCGAAGCTCACCGCGAGCCGCCGTCGTACCTTCGGGCGCGGCCGCGCCGCGGCCACCGGTTCCCGTTCCTCGGACATGATCGCGTGCATCAGCATCCGCGCCTCCGGTGCGGACGCCTCTCCGGCGAGGTCCTTGTCACGCACGCGGGCGAGATCGGTGAGGTTCACAGTGAGCTCCCTTCCAGAGCGACGGCACGAGGGTGGTCGATCCCGGCTTTCGCCAGCTCCCGGGCGAAACGCTTGCGGGCGCGATACAGCCTGATCCGCACCGCGTTGCGGGAGACGCCGAGCATGCGGGCGATCTGCCCGTGGTCGAGCCGCTCCCAGGCGACCAGGGAGAGTAACTCCCTGTCGTCGTCGGTCAGACCGCGGAAGACCCGTCCCATCTGCGAGATCTCGTCCTCCGGCGGGCGGGCCAGCGCGGGGAAGGCGGCGAGCCGATCACGCAGGGCCGCCGTACGCTGCTCGTGGCGCCGCTCGCCGCGCCGGTGGTTGGCGAGCACCCGGCGCGCCACGCCGTACAGCCACAACCTTGCCTCGTCGCCCTCGGGCAACTCCTCGATGCGACGCCACGCCGTGGTGAACGTCTCGGCCACCACGTCGGCGGCGTCCTCCGGGTGCGGGCAGCGGCGCAGGACGTAGCCGAGTATGGGTTCGTAGGCGGATTCGTAGATCTCCACGAACCGGCTGTCGGGATCGACTCCCATCCGGTCTCCTTAACTGGATCATCGGTCATCTACGTCCATGTCCGGAATCCTGGAGGCATTTCTGGAAGGTCTCGCGGCTACTGGAGACGCGCGAGATGATGATCAAAGCCGGTTCACCACCACATGGCAACGACGTCGGCTTCGAGCCGACCGGCAGCGTCGCCTTGCACGCCGGGCCGGGATGAGATCGAGGAACTGCCAAGGAAAGTCGACGCCCTACATCGGGTGAAGCGGGCCAATCGGCACGTCAAACGCTTCGGCGGAGAGCTCCAGCCCTTCCGGCACGCTTCTGACCCTGGTCAGCTTCACATCGAACGGCAGTTCCCCCTTGAACGGGATCGGGTAGGAGATCAGCTGTGCGACCTGGTCCGGTATGGGCACGCCCTGGATCTTGTCGGCCTGGATCTTGATCTTCCCGTCAGCGACCTCGACCCGCACTTCGGCGTTGAACTTCACCTTGTTCGCCCCGATCGCCACCTCTCCCGAAGCAGTGAGCTGCCCCCCGTTGCCGCCGATCTTCACGCCACTCGGGGCGTATTTGTCGATCGTCGCTTTGGTGAGGGTGCCGCTGATGCTCACGCGACCGGCCCGGATATGGGCTTGGTTCTGCAGGACGTCGGCCAGGGGTGCCCTCACGTCGTACGCGGCGCCCCGCAAGTTCGTGACCGGCACGCCGCCATAGCTGAAGGTGCCGAGATCGAACCGCACTTCTGGATAGCGCCCCGACACGGCCTGGGTGAGAAACGGGATGCCCTCGATTGACACAGCCGGCGTGCCGGAGAAGTTGGGGACGGCGGCGATTCTGTTCGCCAGGTCGCGCTCGACGCTTGCCACGGCGACTCGGTCGATGATGAGGAGGACGACGAGCGCGATCAGGAAAACGATCACCTTGCGCATGGGGCACTCCGCATGCGTTGGCGGCCGTGTGTTGGCCGGCGAAGTAAGCAGCGGTCAGGGATCGCCCGCGTCGGTGGTTCAGGAGGGCGGGCGGTCTTGGCCGCCATACCAGCGTCACTCACCGGTCGATCTTGGCCCTCTGCGTGAACGACCTGGAGCGGAAGGCGGCGACCAGGAACCCGGCCGACCCCAGCCCCAACAGCCCGATCCCCCACAGCCCAATAGTCATGACCTGCGAAAACATCGCCAGCATGAACGGTGAGAGCACCATTACGCTCCTACGTCCCACCGGAGACCGTGCGGCTACTCCGCAGACCACCGCACTCAACCCGAGCGTGAGCAAATCAGGCGGCACTGCGGTCTCCCACGGGATCACCCACGGCTGCCGGGCCACGACGGCCACCGTCAGAGCCGCCCCGGACCAGGCCAGTATCCGTCCGCGCCCGACCAGCGACAGCCCTCGCCGCGGCTGTGCCACCCCGGTCAGCACCGCCGCCACCAGCACAAAGGAACCAACGATGCCTCCGAGTGCCACGCCCGTGTCCAAGGAGACGCCCCTGGCCGACAACATCCACGCGCCGACCATGCCCACGCTGGACAGGATCGCCCAGATCCACGCGACCGCCGCAGCAGGCCGGCGGCGATTGGTCCAGGCCAAAAAGACGATCAGGATGCCAAACAGAAGCGTCGGACCGCTGAATCCCAACTGAATCTGGTAGGCAAGCAGCACTATGGGGCCGACCACCGCGACGACGCGCATCGCATCCCGCCACCGCGCCGCAGACTCCGGCCCGAACGCCCAGCGCGCGTGGATCGCGGCGGCCCCCTTGACGAGGTCGAGGACGTCACGCGGCTCCGGACGACTCTGCCCCGGCCGCGCCGCCGCCATCAGCACACTGAGCATCTCCTCCTCGTGCCGCTCTCGGTGCTCGCGCGGATACCAGCGGAGAAGGCGGCGGTAACGCTGTTCGAGGTCGCTCACGCGACACCTCCGGCGGGGCGCGTGCGCAGCCGGGCGGCGGCGGTCCGGGTGTTGCGCCGCAGTCGTTCGACCTCGGCGGCCAGACGGGCGCTGCCCTCGTCGGTGAGCCGGTAGTAGCGCCGCAACCGCCCGCCGACGATCTCCTCCCGGTCCTCCCCGATCAGTCCCTCGGATTGGAGCCGGTCCAGGGCGGCGTACAGGGTCCCGGCTCGCAACCGGACCTCGCCCTCGGAGATGCGTTCAACGTCGGTGATGACGCCGTAACCGTGCTGAGGCTCGGCGGCCAGCGCGGTCAGGATGAGGAACGAAGGCTCCTGCAAGGACCGTAACTTAGACACAGGATCTTTATATACCGATCGTCGGCATATTTGAAGATCTAGAAGTTGACTCCGAGGTAAGTGATCATACTTGTCCATTGCGACTACTCATGTTTTAGTACTCATATGCGAGCAACACGCCTGTTCATTCTCGGCGCCCTGGCCGACGGCGGCCCCATGCACGGGCACAAGATCCGCGCCGCCGCGCAACTCGACCGGGTCGAGCTATGGGCGGACATCAAGCCCGGATCGCTGTACGGCGCGCTGCGCCGGATGGCGGACGAGGGCGTCGTCGAAGTGGTCCGCACCGAGCAGGAAGGCAACCTCCCCGCCCGCACGGTGTACGGGATCACCGACAAAGGTCGGACCGAGCTGGTCTCGGTGATCAGGTCCGTCCTGGCCGACACCGCGCTCCGGCCGGATCCGATCCAACTGGTGCTCCTGCACGTCGGCGAGA
The DNA here is from genome assembly GCF_040648415.1 of Nonomuraea sp. NPDC049141. NCBI lineage: Bacteria > Bacillati > Actinomycetota > Actinomycetes > Streptosporangiales > Streptosporangiaceae > Nonomuraea > Nonomuraea sp. NPDC049141. The sequence continues at coordinate 243,127 of NZ_JBEZDR010000005.1, read as the reverse complement.
TCGGTCTCGACGAGTTGCGTACCGCTGCCCAGCAGCGGCGCGACTCGTACGCAGTCCAACTCGACTTCTGGCGCAATCTGCGCAGCCAGGCCGAGCCCTACCTCACCAGGCTGGAAGCCATCGCCTTCGACCAAACCCTGATGCGGCTTGAGACGGAGGTCACCTGGCATGACCGCCTGCTGGCGGAGCTCGCGGACATGGCCGGCGAACCTGACAGCGCGCCCCCTACCGGAAAGTAGGAAACTCCATGTCACCTCGACGCTTGGACGTCGCCGTGATCGGCGGCGGGATCGGCGGGCTCTGCCTGGCGCAGGGCCTGAAGCGAGCCGGCGTGCGCGTCACCGTCTACGAACGGGACCGCACGCCCGACTCGCGACTCCAGGGCTTCCGGCTGAACATCGAGCCGACCGGGAGCGTAGCCCTGCACGCCTGCCTGCCACCCGCCTTATGGGAGCTGCTGGTGGCCACCGCGGGCGATCCGGGGCCCGGGATCGGCTTCCTCGACGAGCGGATGCGACCGCTCATCCTCATCGGGCAGAACGGCCCGGATCGTGACCCCCTCGACCCCACGGTGAGCGAGCACGCGGTCAGCCGCGTCACCCTGCGCAAACTGCTGCTGGCCGGCCTGGACGACGTCGTCCGCTTCGGCAAGGAGTTCACCGGCTTCGCTCGGGCGGACGACGGGACGGTCACGGCGAAGTTCGCCGACGGCACCACCGCGACCGCGGACGTGCTCATCGCGGCCGACGGCGCCAACTCCCGGGTGTGGGCCGAGCTCCACCCGGCGGCGGGCCGCACCGCACTGCCGGCGATGGCGGTCGCCGGCAAGGTGTTCCTCACCGAGGAGAACCGCCGATGGCTGCCGGAGCGGCTGCTGGCCGGCAGGAACGTCTTCTGGCCACGCCGGGACTTCCTGTTCACCGCGATCTTCCGCAGACGCGAGGACCCTGCGGCGATCATCGCCAGACTCGGCGACCGGATACGCGCGCTCGGGCTCGACCCGGAGCACCTGCTGGCGGACTCGCGTGACGACGACTATGTCCTGTGGGCGTTCATCACGCACCGCGACTCCCTCCCGGCGAGTTTCACGTCGAAGACTCAGGACGATCCGGCCGTGGTACGGGAGTTGCTGGCCGAACGGACGGCCGGCTGGCATCCTGACCTGCGCCGCCTCGTCACCGCCTCGACCCCGGACACCCTGTACCAGACCGGGTTCAGTGCCGCCGAACCGCTCGATCCGTGGGAGACCGGCAACGTCACCGGGCTCGGAGACGCCGTCCACCACATGCCCCCGGTCGGCGGGCTCGGCGGCAACACGGCGCTGCGCGACGCGCACCGCCTCTGCGCCGCGCTCACCGCGGCCGACCGCGGCGAGGAGCCGTTGCCGCAGGCGTTGCGCGCGTACGAGGCGGACTTGCTGCGCTACGGGTTCGAGACGGTCCGCGAGGTCGTACGCAACACCGAAGGCGCGATCACCACAAGCACGCTGAAGCGATCAGCGGCTCGATGGTTCTTCCGCACCTGCGGAGCCGTCCCGCCCCTCGGCCGCGCGGTGTTCGGGGAGCGCTGAGTCCGCCGCGGTCCTTGGCCTCAGGTTCGGTGGGCTTGTCGAGCGGGAGCGCGGCTCGGCTGAGCGCGTGCGCTTCATCGGGGAGCTATCGGCTCAGGCCGGCGACAAGGTTGATGGCGAGCGCGACGATGACCGTGCCGAACAGGTACGACAGCAGGGCTTGGCGGAGCGCGGTCGCTCGGAACGTGGCGCTGCGCAAGTCGGTGTCGGAGACCTGGAACGTCATGCCGATGGTGAAAGCCAGGTAGGCGAAGTCGGAGAACTGCGGCTGGGCATCGGGTTCGCTGTAGTGGAAGTCCACGCCGCCGCCAGCCGAGTAGTACAACCGGGCGTATCGCAAGGTATAGACGGTGTGCACCACCGCCCACGAGGTGATCACGCTGGCGACACCGAGCGCCGCGTGCAGCACGACCACGGACGGCTCGGTGGTGTCACCCTGGACGATCATGTAGCCGACGGCCATCAGGCTGGCCACCGCAGCGGTGAGTAGCAGCAGATCCGCACCCGCGCGAGTCGAGTCTTCCCGTAGCGCGTCGGCAGCGGTCGCGGCACCGTCGAGCCGGGCGATCCGCCACCAGGTCACGAGCAGGAACACCAACGCCGCCATGTCCCAGCCGATCAACGGCACAAATGGCAGCGGTACTACCACCGCGGCCACAGCCAAGGCCAGCAACCCGCTGGCGGCCGCGATCAGCGCAGTCCGGCGCGGTGAGATTCCGGCCGGCCCTGACGCCACCTTCGGCCACATCACGGGTCACCCCCCTCCGACCAACTCTTCTCAGAGTAGGGTCTTCAGGCAATCCGGCCTGTGACGGGGTCGCCCTGGCCGCCTCATCGCCGAACGGCGCCGGGAAGGTGGTCTGGAGAGGTTCGGCTTCTGTCCACCTCGCCGCTCGCCTCCCGGAGGATCGTGCTGCGTCATGGCCGTTGCCTTCAGGGCGTGCTTCGCCCCCGCGGGAGCACACCCTGAAGCTCGTGTTCCGTTCGCTGGTGTCAGCCGGTCGCGCAGCCCGACTTCTTGTTCAGCGACGCCACCATCTCGGAGGACATCGGTGCGTCGCCGACGGTGAGAGAGACCATGCCGTATTGGCTCAGATGGCCGCCGGTCACGTACATGGAGTCGGGCACCGACGTCCTGACCTGTGGTTCCTTGCCTGGCTTGGCTTGGTCGGAGATCACGTACTGGTCGACGGCCAGCCCGCGCCCCTTCAACAGCGCCCGTACCTCGCTCACGGGCCTGTTGTAGAAGGGCACGCAGTGCAGGGGCTCACCAGGCGAGTCAAGGCCCGCGACGATCTGGTATTCCTCGCCGGGACGGGCTTCGCGGCCGAGCGTGATCATCGTTGAGCCGGCGAAGTCCTTGGCGATGGTGATACCGATCGGGCAACTGCGGTGCAGGTTGCACTGTTCAGGCCGGTCGATGGTCTTGATCTTGTCCTGAGGCTCGTGCGCGCCCGGGTTGATCTCGCCGACGAAGCTCGGCGTGGCGGGTACGACATTCAGCGAGATGTCGAGACCGGCCCCCCGCAGCTGGCTCTCGTAGACCTCCGGGTTGGCGTTCAGGTCCTTGACCTCGATGACGTAGTGGTCGCCCTCCTCTTTGATGTCGAGCGCGGAGGCGGGTGCGGGGGTCAGGACCGAAGGGATCACCCAGGCTGCCGAGATGACCGCCGCGGTGATCGGGAGCGCGAGGAGTGGGCGCCATCTCGTACGGATGACAGGTGCGGGCGCGGGCTCCGCGTCCATGATCGCGTTCATCATCTCCCGCGCGACCGGGGTCAGGCCGGGGCCGCGGCCGGGGGCGAGGTTCCTGATGGCTTCGTCGACGTTGGTGTTCACGCGCTCTCCTCCGCGAGCTTCACGGCTCGCGAGCCGTACCTGTTGAGATCGACATCGATGGCGGCCAGTTCGGCCGCGAAACGCTTGCGGGCGCGGTGCAGGCGCTGCCGTACGGCCATGCGCGTGCAGCCCAGAACCTTGGCGATCTCGGCGTTGCCGAGCCCCTCCCATCCGACAAGAGACAGCAACTCCCTGTCGTCCTCGGACAGGCGCATGAAGGCCTCGCGCGTCGCCCCGGGGGCCTGGCTCACCTCCGGGTCGAGCCAGGCGGCGAGCTCTTCGCTCAGGCGCGACGTCAAGGCCGTCCTGCGCGACTCGCCGCGGCGGTGGTTGGCCAGGGTGCGCCTGGCCACGCCGTACAGCCAGAGTCTGGCCCGGTCATCGGGCGGCACGTGGTCGAGCCGCCGCCACGCTGTCGTGAACGTCTCGGCGATCACGTCGGCGGTGTCGTCGGGGTGGTCGGTACGTCGCCGGACGTAGGCGGAGACGGCCGCGTAGTGCTCCGTATAGAGCGCCTCGAAACGCCGCCGAGGCTCCACTGCTCCCACGTCGTCGTCCTTCCGATAAGGCAATGTCACATGAGAGTAGGTGTCCGGATATTTCCGCCTGTGACACGACACTTCGTGGTCGCCGTGACTCCCGGTCTCCCCACTGGGGCGTTTGGCCGGGTGAACCCCCGATGGGAAAGATGGCATAAGGGCGTGTCACGATGGCCGCCTGCCGTGATCACCGAGTGACGATGGGACCCCTGATGCGTATCGACCGCCTCGATCACCTGGTGCTGACCGTCGCCGATCTAGAGGCGACGGTCGACTTCTACAGCCGCGTTCTCGGCATGGAGCCGATCACCTTCGGCGAGGGGCGCAAGGCGCTCGTGTTCGGCCATTCAAAGATCAATCTGCACGAGGCGGGCCACGAGTTCGAGCCGAAGGCCGCCCACGCGGTGCCCGGCAGCGCTGATCTCTGCCTGATCAGCGCTGTCCCGCTGGAGCAGGTCATGGCCGAGTTGGCGCGGCACAATGTGGAGATCGAGGAGGGGCCTGTCCACCGTACCGGCGCCCTGGGGTCGATCGAAAGCGTCTACGTGCGCGACCCCGACCGCAACCTCATCGAAATCAGCGTTTACGTCGAGACGGTGTGATTTGCTGTTGGGGGCGGTGCGACGGAGGCCTCTGTGTGACCTAGCGGACGGCTCCATTCAGCAGCGGCCGTAGGTCAGGAACAGCGTGCCGTTCTTGCCCCGCTCGAGATCGAGCAGCTTCCACGACTGGACGTCGTCGCCCTCGAACACCCGCCTGCCGTGCCCGACCACCGCCGGTGCCACGACCAGCCGCAGCTCGTCGACGAGCCCGGCCTGCAGCAGGGAACGCGCGAGTTCGATACTGCCGTGGATGCCGATGTCACCGCCGGATCCCTGCTTCAGGGCGGTCACGTAGTCGCGCACCGGGGTGGTGACCGGGGTGGAGTTCGCCCATTCCTGGGTGGGCGCGCTGGAGGTGACGATGTGCTTGCGGGTGCCGTTGATGAAGTCGGCGAAGGGCTGGAAGTCCGACGTGGGCCAGTGGCCGGCCCAGTAGTCGTACGTCCCGCGCCCCAGCAGGACGTCGTCCTGGGTGGCGATGACCCGGCCGAGGTAGGCGACCAGTTGAGGGCCGTCGTCGGCCAGCCAGTCGCCGTCCTCGTAGGCGATCCCGTCCAGCGACATCAGGTGGTAGAGCACGACGTTGCGCATGCGGTTCTCCTAGGTTGCGTTGTAGGAGTCATGGTGTGGCCTGGTCGTGGGCCTCTGCGATACATTCGGCCGCAGCCGAATCCAAGGAGCCCCCGGGCATGCTCACACTGGCGTTCTCCGCCTATGATCTGTCCTTTCTCAGGTTCGCCTTCTCCCCGCTGCGGGAGGTCGCCGCCAGCATCCACGCGCTCCGCACACCCGCCCAACGCGCCCTGCATCTGCCCTGGTTCAAGCAGGTACGCCCGCAGCTCGGCAGTGAGCTGGGGCCGCTGCTCGACCTCATCACCGGCGGTGGCTACATCCCCGATTTCCTCTGTCCCGTCCCCACTGGTCCGGCTCCGGAACTGGCGGGGGAGCTGGCGGTGTTGCGCGCCACCCCCCACGAAGTCATCCGCGCCGACCTCGACCGCATGGCGAGCGAGCTCGGCCCGCTGACCGGCTGCGCCGCGGAGCTCCACCAGGATCCGGCCGCGGGCCTCGAACGGCTGGTGCTCGCCATCGAGACCTACTGGCAGCTCGCCTTCGCCCCGCACTGGCCACGCATGCGCAACCTCCTCGAAGGCGACTTGCTCTATCGCACCAGGCAGTACGCCGAACACGGCCCCGCCGGGGTGTTCGCGGACATGCACTCGGCCATCCGCTGGGAAGGCCGCAACCTGCACCTGGAACAGCGTCCCGAGGAGATGTCCCGGGTGCTGGCCGGCGAGGGGCTGCTGCTGGCCGCGTCCATCTTCGTCTGGCCCGGCCTGTTCTACCGCACCGACTCACCCGGCCAGCCGATCATCACCTATCCGGTACGCGCCATCGCCACTCTGTGGGAGCGCGGCACCGCGCCCGCGCCCGACGCGCTGGCCGCCGTCATCGGCCGCTCCCGAGCCCTGCTGCTCACCGAACTGGACGCACCGGCCTCCACCACCGACCTGTCACGCCGTACCGGCCTGTCGCCCGCGAACGTCTCCGAGCAGCTCGCGCTCCTGCTGTCGGCCGGCCTGGTCACCAAGCACCGCGTCGGCCGGGCCGTGCTCTACGTGCGCACCCCTCGCGCCCACGCCCTGATGGACGGTTGATTCGGCGGGGGCCGAATGTGTCGCTTCACCCCGCAGGCCGCCCGCACCATGCTGGCATGACGATCACGGCTCCCGCCCGCCCCACCGTGTTCCAGGGGCTGCCCAAGGTGTTCTGGCTGCTGTTCTCCGGCCAACTGGTCAACCGGTTCGGCGGGGTCGTGCTGCCGTTCCTGGTGTTCTACCTGACCGGCCGGGGGTACGCGGCCGCGCAGATCGCCGCCGTCATCTCGGCGTACGGGCTGGGTGGCCTGGGCGGGCAGCCCCTGGGCGGGTACCTGGCCGATCGGTTCGGCCGCCGTCTCACCCTGATCGGCGGCCTACTGGCCACCGCGACCTGCCTGATCCTCATCGGCGTCGCCGGCAGCCTGGCCTGGCTCATGGCATCGGCCGTGGCCATGGGACTGGCCGGCGACGTCTACCGGCCCGCCGCCTCGGCGCTGGTCGCCGAGACCACCCCGCCGCACCTGCGGCCCAAGGCGTTCGGGCTCATGCACTGGGCGGTCAACGTCGGCACCGCCGCCGCCGGCGCCATCGCCGGCCTGCTGCTCGCCCACGGGTTCTGGCTCCTGGTGATCCTGGACGTCACCACGAGCGTCGCGTTCGCCGTGATCGTGTACGTTGGCATACCGCGCGGCCACGACAAGGCCGCGCCCAAGCCCGCGCGCAACGGGTACGCGATCGCGGCCCGCGACCGGGTGCTGATGGCCGCGCTGATCTTCCTGCTGATCGGCCTGATCCTGTACGCGCAGGCCTCGTACGCGCTGCCCCTGGCCCTGGCCGCCGACGGGCTCCCGGCCTCCTTCTACGGGCTGCTCATCACCGTCAACGGCGCCATCGTGGTGATCTTCCAGCCGCTGTTCATCACGTGGCTGTCCCGCCTGCCCCGCCTGCCGGTCCTCGGCGTCTCCATGACCGTGGTGGGCGTCGGCCTCGCGCTGACCGGCGTGGCCAGCCAGCCTTGGCACTACGTGGCCACGGTGGTGCTGTGGTCGATCGGCGAGATCGGCATGGCGGGCTTCGAGGCGGCACTGATCGCCGACCTCACCCCCGACGGAGCACACGGCACCTACCAGGCGCTGTACGGCTGGACCACCGCCATCGCCCGCTTCGCCGGGCCCGCCGTCGGCGCCATTCTGTTCCAAGCCCACGCGCTGTGGTGGGCCTGCGCCGCGACGGGCATCCTGTGCGCCGTGTTCGCCTTCACCCTGATGCCGGCCGTCGCCCGCCGGTCCAACTGACCTCCGCCGGTCAGCGCAGCCACCGTAGAGCCGCGTCGGCGCAGTCCTCGGGGCTGCTGTTGAAGGCGATGGCCGCGTCGGGCGCGTGCTGCCGGACCAGGTTGACCACCTTCTCGAAGAATTCGAGTAACGGCTCGTGCTTGCGGATGCCGCCCCCGATCACCACGCAGGCGTAGTCTCCGCGGGTCAGCGCCTCTACGAGCGCTCCTTCGGGGTTCTTGTCGAGTGCCAGCAGGCACCAGTCGGCCTCGATGCCATGATCGTCGAAACGGGCCTGACCGCGTGCTATCGCCGCCTGGACCGGCTCCGGGTCCCAGCCCTGGATCTCGGCGGGATCGAGGCCGACCACAATTACTCGTGCCACTGCCACGCATCCTCCCTCTCGCAGAACGTCTCCACGCTGGCGCGATGGTCGAAGGTGGTGCCTGAGACCTCCGAAGGCGCCACGTTATCCCGATCTTGCCACTCGCGCGCTCTCGTCAGAGTCACAGGACATCGCGCGCTGCGACGCGCTGCCCGATCGGTCCCCGCCGACCATCTCCGACTAATAGGGTGAGGCGTCCGTGGTGTGACGACGGTATGGCGACACGGTGAGCGGTAGCCGAACGAATCACCTGTGACCATGACGTCGTCGGTACCAGCGCGCCTGAGGCAGCAAAGGAAGACCGGTGAACACTGGCACCCCGCGCCCCACAGTCGGCGCCGTGGTCCTGACCATGAACGACCGGCCAGCAGAGTTCTCCGTCGCCATGAGCTCCCTGCTGTCCCAGCAAGGCGTCGACCTGGACGTGGTGGTGGTCGGCAACGGCTGCACGCCGGAGCAGGTGCCGGACGGCGTGCGGACCGTCGAGCTGCCGACGAACGTGGGCATTCCCGAGGGGCGCAACGTGGGCGCCGCCAACGTGAAGGGCGACCTGATCTTCTTCTTCGACAACGACGCCGTACTCCCCACCCCCGACGCGCTGCTCCGCCTCGCAGTGGAGTTCACCCGCGACCCACGCCGCGCCTACGTCCAGCCGCGCATCGCCGACCCGGTCACCGGTCGCACCCTGCGGCGCTGGGTGCCCCGCCTGCGCGTCTCCCGCCCCGACCGGAGTGGCACCGTGACCGTCATGGCCGAAGGCGTCGTCATGGTCCGCCGCGACGTGTTCGAGGCCGTCGGCGGATGGCCCGGCCACTTCTTCCTCTTCCATGAGGGAGTCGACCTGGCCTGGCGGCTGTGGGACCGCGGTTGTATCGGCCACTACGCGCCCGACGTCATCGTTCATCACCCCGCCACCGACCCGGCCCGCCATGCGGCCTTCTACCGGCTCAACGCCCGCAACCGGGTCTGGCTGGCACTCCGCAACCTGCCCGCCCCGCTGATCCCCCTCAACCTCGCCACCTGGGCCCTGACGACCTTGTGGCGCTTCCGAGACCCTGCGGCGTTACGCGCTTCGCTTGCCGGACTCGCGGAGGGGCTGCGCGGAGGGTACGGCGCCCGCACACCGATGCGCTGGTCCACGGTGGCACGGCTGGCCCGGGCGGGACGGCCCCCTGTCTGCTGACGATCACTCGACGTCCGGGTAGCTCCCGGCCTTACTGGCCGGTGCGGCTCAGAACCCGCTGGAAGATTTCGGCGAGTCGGTTCAGGTCGTCCGGCTCGCAGCCGGCGAACGGGGTTTGGGCGAGCGTCACGTCGATGACTCGCTCGCGTACCCGCCGACCCTCCTCGGTCAGCACGACAACCCGCGAACGCCGGTCGCCGGGGTCGACGGCACGCTCGACGTACCCGCGATCGGTCAGCTGGTTGACGACGAAACTGAGGTTGGGCGCGTTGCAGAACAGCCGGCCCGCCAGCATCCTCATCGACGGCGCGGGCTCTCCGGGATCGATCGCCCACAGGGCCTGCGCCGTCGCGTGCGTGAGCCGGAGCTCCTCTAGTGCCTTGGCGATGCGGTCGCCGGTCAGCATGAAGACCTCATGACTGGCCCGCACTACCTGCTCCAGCGCCTGGTTCGTCATGCCTTGAGGGTAGCAGTTTGTTTCGAGGCTCGAAGCTGTTAGCCTGCTTTTGTTTTGAGGCTCGAAGTAAATGAGGTTGGGGATGGTCATGTACAGGTACCGCGGTGTCACCGCGCTCGTCACTGGCGCATCCAAGGGACTCGGCGCGGCCTACGCGCGCGAACTCGCGCGGCGAGGCGCTCATCTCGTGCTCGTGGCCCGCTCCGGCGACGCGCTGCGCCGGGTCGCCGACGAGATCCGCGAGGCGCACCAGGTCGACGTGGACCCCGTGACGGCCGATCTCACCGCTCCCGACGGGGTGACGGGCCTGATCGCGGAGCTGGACCGGCAGGGCTCTACCGTCGATCTGCTGGTCAACAACGCGGGAGCGGGCGCCGTCGGCCCGTTCCTGAGCACTCCGCTCCAGAGGAACGTCAGCTCCGTCGAGTTGAACGTCACCGCCCTGATGAGCCTGACCCACGTGTTCGGCGGCCGCATGGCCGAGAGAGGCCACGGTGGGATCATCAACGTGGGCTCCACGGCCGCCTTCCAGCCGATGCCGTACCAGGCCGGCTACGCGGCGACGAAGGCGTTCGTGCTGTCGTTCACCGAGTCGCTCGCCGAGGAACTCCGCGGCACTGGCGTACGCGTCATGGGAGCCCACCCCGGAGCCACCGACACGGGGTTCTTCGACGGCACCTCCGTCACCATGAATCCGGCGTTCACCGACGCGCCGGAAGGCGTCGCGGTCAAGACCCTCGACGCCTTCGCCAGGGGCGCGGTCAACTCCTATCCGGGGCGGGCGATCAACAGGGTTGCGTCGTGGGCTCCTCGGGTGCTGCCCCGCATCACGGTCACCCGGCTGACCGGGCACCTGAACCGGAGGCTGGGCCTGCACCGTGCCCACGACATCGGCTAGAGGGTGGCGTGCAGGTGGCGGGCGACGTTGTCCACGGATTCGGTGACCGTGGGCTCGGTGTCGTAGAAGTCGAACTGGCCGCGGCCCTCCAGCCAGACCAGCTCCCTGGCCCCGGTCAGCCGGTCGGCGAACCGGCGCGCGCCCACCGGGATCCCGGCGCTCTCGCTGTGCACGATGAGCACGGGCGCGGTGATGCGGTCCGCGGACGGTTGCGGCTCGAAGGTCAGCCATTCGGCCCAGGCCATGGTCGCCCACCTGTTCCCCCACTCGGGGATGGCGCCTCGGGCGGGGTCCAGATAGTAGGCGTACGGGCCGAACATCGCAGCCGTGGAGTCGGTCTCGCTGACTCCGAGCACGTACTCGACCTCGCCGGTCGCCTCGAAGTGCGCGCGGGCCCGCTGCCCTGCCGCCAACCGCGCCGTGAAGGCCTCCTCGCCGCCCAGGGCGAGCCGCATCAACTCGCCGTCCTGCAGACCGGGCGCGACCAGCGCCAGTGAGGCGATGCGGGGATCGTCCGCGGCCGCCACCGCGGCGAACGCGCCACCGGCGCAGATGCCCAGCGCGCCGATCCGGGCGGGCGCCACCCGGTCCAGGGAGGAGAGGAAGCTCACGGCGTGGCTCAGGTCCCTGAGCTTCAGCGAAGGCGACTCCACGTCACGCGGCTCACCGCCCGACTCGCCGAACCCGGTGAAGTCGAAGGCCAGCGCGGCGAAACCGCGCTCGGCCAGTCTCCGCGCGTACAGCCCGGCCATCTGCTCCTTCACCGAGGTCCACGCACCTGCCACCACGACCGCGGGCAGTCCGCGGTCGGCCGTGGCGGGCAGGTGCAGGTGCCCGGCGAGGGTGACGCCGTCGGCGTCGAAGGTCACTTTTTCCACAGTGGTCTCTGTCATGTGGACAACGGTGCTGGATCTCGACTGCCAACCGACTGCCACGCGACCGTCAGAGCAACGCGCGTACGTCCGCCGCTTCGGGGACGTCGAGGCGCTCGAAGATCTCCAACGCCTCCCGCAGCCGGGCTCGGCCGCTCTCCTCCTGGCCCAGTTGCGACAGCGCCTTGCCGAGTGTGGTCAGCGCCCGAGCCTGTTCCCAGACGGCGTCGATCTCGACGTTCACCGCCACGGCCTCTTCCGCTCGTGCCCTGGCCTCATCGAACAGGCCCGCCGCCAGATGGCATTCGGCCAGCCGGAACAGGGCGCCGCCCTCCATCAGGCGATCACCGGCGGCCCGGTGCCGCGTCAGCGATTCCGCCCAGGCCTCGGCCGCCTCGTCGCACCGACCGACCCCGTGCAGCACGATGCCGAGGTCGTACAGCCGGGTGCCGAGATCCCGCGAGCGGCCCGTCTCCCGTACCAGTTCCACGCCCTGCCTGGCCAGGTCGACGGCCTCGTCCTGCCTGTCCAGCGCCAGGCAGGCCCGGGACAGGATCCCCAGCGCCGCCCCTACTCCCGCCACATCGCCCAGTTCGCGATGGAGGGGGAGCGCCTCGGTGAGATGACCGATGGCGCTCTCGTAGTCACGCCGGATCATCGCGGCGGCGCCGAGTACCTGCAGGTTCTCCACCACGATCACCGGGTCGCCTATCGCCCGGCCCAGCGCGAGGGCCGCCGTCCCCTCCTCGACCCCCTCCTTGAGCGACCGCTGGTAGATGAGCATCGCCGCGACAGCCGTACGGGCCAGCCCGTGGCTGCGCCGGTCGCCTCGCTCGGCCGCGGCCCGGGCGATCGCCTGGGCGATCTGCCGGATCTGCTCCCATCGCAGGTGCACCCGCGCCACGTACAGCAGCACGTACAGCAGATCCGCCACGGCCGGATCGGAGGCGGCCTGCAGGGTCGTGTGGAACAGGTTGGCCACCTCGGCGTCCAGCCACCCCGCCACCGCCGGATGGCCGGCGAAGGCCAGGCCGGGCGAGGCGGTGGGCGACTGCCGGGCGGTCGAGAGCGCGTCCGGCTCCAGCACTGACTGCGCGCTTCTGGCGGTGGCCAGGTAGAAGTCGACGAGCCGGTGCAACGCCGCGTCCCGGTCCTGCTCGGGAAGGCCGCGAGCGTACAGTTTGAGCAGGTCGTGGTAGCGGTATCGGCCCGGACTCGGCGCCTCCAGCAGCCCGGCGTCCGCCAGCGACTCGCACAGATCTTCCGCCGCCCACTCTTCCAGATCCAGCACGGCCGCCGCCGCGGCCACCGAGAAGTCATCGCCATCCGGTACGGCCAGCAGCCGGAACGCCCTGGCCTGGCCGACGTCCAGCTGGCCGTACCCCAGGGAGAAGGTGGCCTCCATCGCCAGGTCGCCAGTGCGCAGCTCGGCTAATCGGCGGCGCTGGTCGGCGAGCCGGGCGACCAGCGAGGCGATGGTCCACCCCGGCCGGGCTGCCAGCCTGGAGGCGGCGATGCGGACCGCGAGCGGCAGGCAGGCGCAGGCGGCGACCACCTGCTCGGCGGCCTGGCGTTCGGCGGCGACGCGGGCGGTCCCGACGATGCGGGTGAACAACTCCAGCGCCTCGCCGGTCGTGAGCGCCGCCAGATCGATCATCCGGTCGGCGTTGAGGCCGATCAGCCTGGCCCGGCTGGTGATGACGACCCCGCTGGCGGTCGCACCCGGCAGCAGCGGGCGGACCTGGTCGGCGTCGGCCGCGTTGTCCAGGACGACCAACATCCGCAGGTTCGCCAGCGTGGTGCGGTACAGCGCGGCCCGCTCGTCCAGGTCCTCGGGGATGGTGTCACCGGAGACGCCCAGCGCGCGGAGGAACGCCGCGAGCACGGCCGCCGGCGCCAGCGGGGCCGCCTCGACGCCGCGCAGGTCCACGTACAGCTGCCCGTCGGGATAGCGGTCGCGGACCAGATGGGCCACGTGGACGGCCAGCGCGGTCTTGCCGACGCCGCCGATCCCCGACACCGAGGAGATGACCAGGCTCGCGCCCTCGTGAAGCAGGCCGGTCAGCTCCCCGACCAGCGCCTGCCGTCCGGTGAAATCGACGACGTCGGCGGGAAGCTGGGCGGGAGCCGTACGGGCAGGCGCCTGAACAGGAGCGGCCAGTGCCGGGTCGGCGCGCAGTATCGCCTGGTGGAGGGTGGTGAGTTCGGGACCGGGGTCGACGCCGAGCTCGTCGGCGAGCAACCCGCGCGTGGCGGCGTGGACCGCCAGCGCCTCGGCCTGGCGTCCGGACCGGTACAGCGCGAGCATCAACAGCACCCGCAGGCGCTCCCGCAACGGGAACTCCTCGGACAGCGATGTCAGCTCCGCGACCAGCCGCTGGTGACGACCCAACTCCAGGTCCAGCTCCAGCCGCTGTTCCAGGGCCAGCAGCCGTCGTTCGGTCAGCTGGGCTCGATGTGCCTCGGCCTGCGGTCCAGGCAGCCCCAGCAACGGGACGCCGGACCACAGCGCGAGCGCCTCGGAGAGCAGGTCCCTGGATCGGCTCAGCTCTCCGGCGGCCCGGGCCTTGTCGGCCGCCTCCATCCGTTCCTCGAACACCGCGGCGTCCAACGCGCCCGGCGGAAGCCGCAGCGCGTAGCCGCCGGAGACCGTGGTCAGCACCTTCCAGGGTGACCCGTCCGGCTCCAGAACCGGCCGCAACCGCGAGACCAGAATCCGCATCGCGTGCGTCGGGCGCGCGGGCGGCGCCTGACCCCACAGCCCGTCCACGATCGCCTCATCGGACAGTGCCCGGCCCTGGCGCAGCAGCAACAGCGCCAGCAACGCCTGCTGCTGTGGGCGACCGAGATCCAGCGGTTTCTCGCCTCGCCAGCCCCGCAACGGGCCCAACACGGCGAACCGCAGATCCATGGTCATCAGCTCTCCTCCGAAGGGCTATTTTCCAGGGCAGATCACCGCTTTGGCCGCCTGGTCGATGGCGTCTGGGGAGTATTCCATGTTGCTGACGTTCAACGTGGCGGACACGGCGAACTGCAGGCGGCCGTCGAGCGAGGTGAAGGTCACGGCCATGAAGCCGGGCCCGCTGCCCGCGATCGCCTGCACCAGGGGCTCGCCGCCGCACAGGCGGCTGCCGGGAGCAGGCTGGGGCGGTGCGTCCTCCGGCGGGTCGGTGATCACCTTCTGCAGCTCCGCCGGCAGCAGGTTGCCTTGGACGAACACGCGCCGGAAGGTGCTGGCGTCACGGGCGGTAGAGATCACCCCTCCGGCCGCGTACCCGAAACTCGCGTTCTGCCGGTCCACGTCGCGCGGCTTGCCTTGGGAGTCGGGGAAGTAGCCATGCCCGTGCGGGCCCTTGATGCCCGCAGGTGGCTTGGTGGGCAGATAGGTGTGGCTCATCCCGAGGGGGGCGAAGATGCGCCGGGTGAATTCGGCGGGCAGGGGATGGGCGCTCACCTTCTCGATGATCATGCCGAGGAGCATGTAGTTGGTGTTGGAGTAGGTGAACTTCTCTCCCGGCTCCCCTGTCCGGGGCAGACCGCGTGCGGCCTTCACCAGCTCGATCGGAGGGTGGTAGGTCGTGAAGTCGAAGTCGTCGAAGCGGCCGGAGGCGAAGAGGTCGGGGATGCCGGAGGTGTGCCGGATCAGCTGCCGTACGGTGATCTCGTCGGCCCGCTCCACCGCGTCCTGCTGAGCCACTTCCGGCAGGACATCGCTGAGCTTGTCGTCCAGGCCGAGCTTGCCTTCCTTGACCAGTTGCAGCAGGACCGTGGCGGTCATCTGCTTGGTCTGGGATCCGATGCGGTAGCGGGCGTCGGCGGGGATCTTTCCGCCCTTGCCGTTGAGAAGGCGGGAGCCGGCCGAACCCTGGCCGACGCGCTTGCCGTCGACGTACAGCTCGCCGATGGCGCCGACCACTCCAGTGGTCTTCGCCAGGGCGTTCAGCGCCTCCTGCACGTTCCCGGTCTGCTGCCGATCGGCAGCGGTGGCGGGCGCGGCGATGCTCAGAGTCAGCATCGCGCAGGCCAGACCGGCGAGACGAGCACGATTCACAACCATGGTCCTTTCCTCGTGGGAACGCGCTGGGAGCGTCTGCTAGGGCACAGACGCTCCCAGCGCGCCGACGTTCAAGGACTTTGTAGGCCTGCAGGTGTTTCCTCGCCGTTTCTGCGGGCCGTGGGTGGAATCAGTGCGTCAGTTCCGCGATCAACTTGCTGTAGGTGGAGAAGGCCGGCTTGGGCGTGTAGTCGTCGCGCAGCAGACCGAACCGGTCGTACAGTCCCTCGCCCGCGCTGTTGGCGTCGCGCAGGCCGAACAGGGAGTAGCCGGTGATGTTGAGGTCGCCGCGGAGCTTGTCCAGGGTCCGGATCACTTCCTCGATGACCTCGGCCTGGCGCTCCTCGCCGCGTTCCGGGCCGGTGGGCCAGCCGTGCTCGCAGACGCGGATCGGCACGCCGCCGCCGATGCCGGCCTTGGCCAGGTCGGCGGTCCGCAGCCCCGTGAGCACCGCTTCGACCGCCGCCGCCAGCTGCTCGGCGGGGATGGGCCGGAAGACGTCGGGGAAGAAGTCCAGGCCGACGTAGTCCAGTGCCTGGTGGAAGCGGTCGTCGGCGACCGCGCCGAGGTCGTTCCAGAAGGTGTCGGCGGGGTTGAAGGTCGGCACCACGTTGAAGCCGACGGCGAGGTCATGTCCGCGGGCGCGCGCCTCCTCCTTGGCCGCGATCACGCCCTGCACGAGCGCCTGGTGGACGTTGGGCATGCTGCCGTCCAGGACCGGCAGGTTCGCGTTGGGTTCCTCGCAGATCTGCAGGCTCGCCAGCCGTGCCCCCTCGTCCCGCACGGTGGCCCGGATGAAGTCCAGCCAGCCCTCCAGGGCGCCCGTCGGCTCTCGGAAGGTGACGACCAGGTCGAGTGCGCGGCCGTTGGCGAGGTAGCGCTCCGGGTCGGCGGGGGTGGGCGGCGCGTCGGGTGCGACGGTGGCCGCGTACGAGCAGGGTCGGCGCGTCAGCCTGCAACTGCCGCAGCGCTTCCTCGATCCGCTCCGGATGATCGGGGTGGGCGAGGTGTACGGCGCCGGTGGCGGTGCCCAGCAGGGCGCCGGGATAGATGCCGAAGGTGAACGTCATGAGGCGTCACCCTAGCCATAAATTTGGTGTCGCTACAACTTTGATGTCGCTTAAAAATTGACCGTCGGTTTGGGGTCAGGGCATGCCAGGTCGCTCCTCATGGTGCCGGCGGTGTGAGAGATTATAAGGATTCGTGAAGGTCTCACCGATGCATGGGGAGTGCCGTAGGTGAAGTCACGCGCGGCCGGTGGGGCCACCAGGCGCCAGGCCATGGCGGAGCATGTCCTGCGGCAGGGCTCGGCCTCGATGACGGAGCTCGCCGAGGCGTTCGGCGTGAGCGTGATGACCGTCCATCGTGACCTGGATCTGCTGGAGAGCCAGGGCATGGTGCGTAAGTATCGCGGTGGCGCGAGTGCCCAGGCGTCCAGCATCTTCGAGAGCAACATCGCCTACCGCAAGACCGCCCAGACGGCGGAGAAGGAGGCGATCGCCCGGCATGTGGTGGGGCTGATCGAGCCGGGCAGTTCGGTCATGATCGACGACTCCACGACCGCGCTGGCCGTAGCCCGCCATCTAGACGAGGCGGCGCCGCTGACCGTGGTGACGAACTTCCTGGAGGCGATCAAGCTGCTCGCCCCCATGCCGGGCATCCGGCTCATGGCGCTCGGCGGCGAGTACTACCCGACGCACGACTCCTTCCTGGGCGTGGCCTGTGTCGACGCGGTCGAGGCGATGAACACCGACACGGTCGTCGTCTCCACCTCGGCGATCTCCGATCGGCTCGCCTTCCATCAGGAGCAGGAGATCGTGCTGGTCAAGCGGGCCATGGTGGCCGCGGGGACGCGCTGCATCCTGGCGGTCGACCACACGAAGCTCGACCGGGTGGCCTTGCACAGGGTCGCTCCTCTCGAGGCCTTCGACGTCATCGTGGTCGATTCGGACGCGCCTCCCGAGGCCGTACAACGGCTCCGGGATCGGCATCACCGGGTCGACATCGCCCAGGTCGGCTAGTGCGCTGTCCACGAACGTGCACCGGCTGCCAGGTGACAGGGAGCCGGTGCACGCCGTAGATGGTCATGTCCGTACGGCATGGGCACCTCCTCCGGCGGCACCGCCAGTCGCAGGGTGGGGAAGCGCTCGAACAGCGTGGTCTGTTCCACCGGGAGGCGGGACAGACGCCGGTTGTACTGCCGCCGGAAGCCGTGTCCCCCGTCCCTACCTGTCGATGTGCCTGTTCTGGTGCGGATGCGATGTTGGATCTGTCGCATTACGGTTCCGGCAGTTCCGTATAAGCTCCGTCGCATGAGCCAACCAGTGGGTCGTCCCAGGGACGGCCGGGTGGACGGGGCCATTGCCGCGGCGGCCAGGGAACTGCTGGCCGAGCAGGGGTACGCGCGACTCACTGTGGACGCCGTGGCGGCCAGGGCTGGAGTCGGCAAGGCCGCGATCTACCGCCGCCATGCCACGAAAGAACAGATGATCTTCGCGGCGGTCATGCACGACCTGGACCTCGCGACTCCACTCGACGCGGGTTCGCTGGCCGCCGACCTGGCCGCGGTCGCCCGAGACATTGTCACCAGCCTGGCCACGCCGTCACCGGGAGTGGTGCCGGGTTTGCTGGCCGACGTACATGCGGATAGTGCCATGACCGCCACGTTCGTGGGAACGTTCGTCAAAGCCGAGCGCGACTGTGTCATGGAGGTGCTGGAACGGGCGGTGGATCGTGGCGAGTTGTCACGGCTCCCCGATCCGGCAGTGGTGCACGCGCTCCTGCTCGGCCCGATCTTCGCCTGGCTGTTCCTTCTCCTCGAGGAACGCGAGCGGCTGCCGGCATTCGCCGACACGCTGGCCCATGGGGTGGCTTACGTGCTGCAAGGCGGTGGCAGCCGCGAATGCGGCTCCGGCGACGGCTTGCCGATTGGCTAGGCAGCACCTGCGCCCGAAGCCTAAAATTGTCCGCGGCCGCCGGGAGAGTAGCGAAGCCCTGGCCATGAGCGGACGCTGCCGCTGGTGCCGCGTCCTCCGTTCCGGGACCCCTGGTAGTGCTGGCCTCACCACGGATAAGCGGGACGGCATGACTGATCTCGGAGTCCAGAAATCCAAGGATTGGGACATCACCTCAGGTACAAGGAGATGTCCCAAATGCGTAAGTCCCTTGCCGCCGCCGCAGCAGCAGCCGTCCTGCTGGGCGCCGCCTCGCCCGCCATGGCCACCGCCGTCCCGGCCTCAGACAAGACCGTGCAGCGGCAGGTGGACCGGCTGACCAGGCAGGACGGCCTGGCCGGTGCGGTGCTTTCGGTGCGTGACAGTAACGGTCGCACGACGACATGGACCTCCGGTACTGCGCAGCGCGGCACCGGCAAGCCGATGGTCGGTGGCGACGGCCGGTTCCGCGCGGCCAGCATCACCAAGCCGGTCATCGCGGCGACGGTGATGCGCTTGGTCGCCGATGGCAAGGTGAACCTGGACGAGCAGGTCGAGCACTACCTGCCGAGCTCGCTGCACGGCGCGCGGGTCACCGTCCGCCAGTTGCTTCAGCACACCAGCGGCCTGCCCGAGTACTTCGACCTGGTCGACTGGACCAAGCCCGCCATCCCCGCCGACCACCTCGCGCTCGCCATGACCCGCCCGTTCGTCGGCAAACCGGGCGAGCGGTGGTCCTATTCCAACACCAACTACCTGGTGGCGGGCCTGCTCATCGAGAAGGTGACCGGCAAGGATTTCCGTGAGGTGAGCGAGGACGGCGTGCTGAAGGGCCTGCCTGGCACCTACTGGCCGAAGAACGGCGAACTCGGCATCCGGGGCCGGCACGCTCACACGTACGGCGTCAGCCCCGTGTCCCCAAAGTCCGGGGAGACGGACACGACCCAGATGCCCGGCTATGCCTTCGGTGCCGGCGGCGGCCTCATCTCCACGCCGGATGACCTCAACCGCTTCTGGCAGGCCATCCCCGAGCCGACGTTGCGCACTATGCTCGCCGGCCCGGTCCCCGCATCCGACCCCAAGGGCAGCCGCTACGGCCTCGGCCTGTACACGTACCCGCTGAGCTGCGGCCCTGCCTGGATGCACGACGGCGGCCTGCCGGGGGTCCGCGTGCTCAGCGGACGCAACCGCACGGGCAGGGCCGCCACCGTCTACGTCACCGGCACCCCAAAGGACGACAAGCACCTCTTCGCTACCCTCGACGCCGCTCTCTGCCTCCCCTCACGCTGATCCGCCGCCATCGGCTCCTGTCACACGCGCCGCCGACACCAGCCCTGGCCGCTGCAGCAATGGCCCCGTCAACCCGGCTGTCCCTGATGCGATGGAGCTAATACGGAACTGTCGGCTCCGTAATGTGACAGATCCAACATTGCATCCGAACTAGAACAGGCCCATGATTCGAAACCATGAGTTCCGATACTTTCATTACCGTAAAAGGCGTGGTGTGGGCCGGTCGGATCCTGGTGTTCCTGGCCTGTCTCCATCTGCTGGCCATGTCGCTGCTGAGCGCGGACCACATCCCGGGCTGGCTCGGGGGAGAGCTGTGGTTCTTCCCGCCGAATCTGGACGATCTGGCTCGGCCGACTCCGAGCATGGGCGCATTCTGGCTGGCCTGGGGTAGCTTCGCTGTGCCCCTAGGGCTGATCGGGGCACTGGTCGTCGGGTTCGGGCGGCGCGGGCAGGTGCCGCCGCCCTACCTCGGGATCGGCGTGGCCCTGTGGGCGCTGGTCGGTGCCGCCGTATTCGAGCCTTCGCCGTTCGTCCTCGGCGTCGTGCCTGCCGCGCTACTACTGGGCGCCGCGCGCAGGCGCCGGGCGGTGGCCGCGTGAGTCCCACGGTCATCCACAACGTGCGGATCTTCGACCCGACCGGCACCAGCCCAACGCCTGGACGGCGGGCGTGGTGGTCAATCCTCTTCGGAAGGCTTGGGCCGCCTGTTCCGCGGGGGAGGCGGTGGGAGGGTGAGGGCGCCACGGACCGCGGCTTCCAGGCGTTCTCGGCTGTCGGATCCGATCACGGGCCGGCCGTCCGCGGATGGCTCGGTCAGCGCGCGGCGGAACACGGCCGTCGGCAGGTCGACCACGCACAGTGTGATCACCTCGACGCTCGCTCCGTCGGCTCGGCCCCACAGCCCCCGTGCCAGCCGGACAAGCAGCGCCACCAGCCGCTGGTCCAAGGCGAACATCTCCTCGGCCAGCTCATCGGGCACCTGAGGGCCGAGCAACTGGTCGCGGCGCACCGCCATGAGCATCCGCACCGCGGCGGGGCGGCGGTCGGCGAACACCGCGGGCGCGCCCGCCGCCGCCACCACCGCCGCGATCGCCGTCTCGCGGTCGCCCCCTTGCACCGCGTCGACGAGCTCGACCTGCAGATCCAGAAATTCTCCCGCCGCCCTCATCCACAACCGTCCGAGCAGCACTGGCAGCGACCCGAACGCGTGGTAGATCGCCCCGTTCGACACCCCGGAGGCCTCCGCCAGCGCTCGCACCGTGAACCGCTCCGGACCGCCGTCGGCCACCAACCGCTCGGCGACATCCAACAGCTGGTCGAGATCATGAGTGCGAGGACGAGCCATGCCCGCCACAATAGCGGAGCGCCCGCTCTGAAATGGTCCACGGCAGCGCTGTCCCCGGCGCGGGCATGTAGCCGTAGTCGAGGATGCGGACGCCGACCCAGTCCTCGCTCCAGAGCGTCTGGGTGATGAACGCCTCCTCGAACGCCGGCATCGTCGGCCAGCCGCGCTCGGTCCGCCGGACCACCTCGCGGATGAACAAGGCGCCGGCTCCGTACAGGGGAAGTACGGCGAGGAGCCCCACGACAGCGATCGGACTGGCGATAGGAACCAGCCGCCCTGCGATGAGCGCGGTGACCATGCCCAAGATTCGCCGCCTGTCGGCCGCGCTCATCCTCGCCAGGCACGTGCAATGTCACTGGAGACGTAGTCGGACAGCCGGACGGGGAGCTTGGCGAGGCGCCAGGACCACGGCACGTACTGCCGCTCCGGTTCACCGGCCAGGGCAAGGCCGGGGAACCGGCGGAACAGCGCGTTGAACGCGATCTCCACCTCGTTGCGCGCCAGTGCCGCGCCCAGGCAGTAGTGCGGCCCGTGGCCGAAGCCCACGTGCACCTCGCGCCGGGAGTCCTGCTCACGGGTCACGTCGAGCCGTTCGGGGTCGTCGAAGCGGCGCGGGTCGTGGTTGGCGCTCACCAGGACCGGGATGACGCCCTCGCCCTTCTTGATCGTCTGCCCGTCGATCTCGACGTCCTCTGCCGCGTACCGCATCTGGGCGCCGTGTACCGGCCCGCACCAGCGCATCAGCTCGGGTATGGCACGCGACCACAGCCCCGGGTCCTTCTTCACCAGGTCAAGCTGGTCGGGGTGGGTGAGCAGGGCCAGGGTGCCATTGCCGATCAGGTGCGTGGTCGTCTCGTGCCCGGCCAAGATGAGGGTGATGATCATGGTGATCAGCTCGCGGTCGCTCAGCCGGTCGCCGTCCTCGTCGTGGGTGCGGATCAACGCCGACAGCAGGTCGTTCCCCGGGTTCGCGCGTCGCCGTTCGATCAGGTCCCGGGACAGTTCGATCATGCCCCGCCACGGTGCGTTCACCGCGCCGGGCGTGCGGGTCATGAGGGCCTCGCCCTGCTCGCGCCAGGCAGGACGGTCCTGCTCCGGTACGCCCACCAGCTCGCAGATGACCGTGATCGGCAGCGGGTAGGCGAAGTTCTCGATCAGGTCGGTCTCGTTGTCCAGCAGGTCGAGCAGCGATTCGGTGATCTCGGCCATGCGGGGGCGCAGGTCGATGACCCGCCGGGCGGTGAACTCGCGGGAGATCAGGCGGCGCAGCCGGAGGTGGTCGGCGTTGTCCACGTCGAGGATGGAGTCAAGGAGGTACGGGACCACGTCCTGGTCCATACCCCTGGCCGCCATGAGCTGCTCGCGGATGTTGTCCACCTCCATCCCGGGTACGCTCGCCGGATTGTTGACGAACCGGGTGTCGCTGAGCACGCTCCGCACGTCCTCGTAGCGGGTGACCAGCCACATCGGAGGGCCACCTCCCGGATAGGAGCCCCTGACCATCGGCCCCTCCTCCCGGATCCGAGCGAAGCCGCCGAAAGGGTCCTGCATGAGCGCCGGGTCTGTCAGGTTGACGACGTTCACGATTCCTCCACTCGGGTGAGGTTCAGGTGATGGTCTGCTGGTTCGTCTCCTTGGCCAGCAGTTCGCGCATGTTCCGATAGAGCTCGAGCACCCGCGTCGTCGCAGAGTGACGTCCTCAAGGATACATAATTCTGGAGCATCTGCTCTGTTATTGTGCCGGACATGCCTGGTCCTCGGATGCAGGGTCTCGATCGACGCCTGGCATTCCTTCCCTCAGGGGACCGTCACCCCGCAGGTGGCGCGGGGTCAGGCCCGCGACGCCCACTTGTCAAGGAGGGTCCATGAACACCCACGACGCCCAGTCCTCGCTCGACGGCATTCGCCGCCTCCAGGACAGGACCCACAACGAACTCGTACGCCAGTACTTCGTGCTCCCCCAGGTCGCCACCTCGCTGTTGGTGGTCTTTCTCGTGTTGGCGTCGTTCGATTTCCCGGAGCCATGGGCCACCGCTGCCCGTGTGCTCGGATGCGCGGTGGCTGGGGGAGCGCTGATCGTTCAGCACCGGAGGTCTTCCGTCCGCAGGACGCCCACCGACCGTGAACTCGTGCTCTACGCGGGATGGGGGGTCAGTTACATAGTGGTGTTCGTAGCCTTCCGGATCACCACCTGGGCACTCGATCTGCCCGCCCCCGCCACCATCGCCGCTGCGGCGACGGTCGTCACCGCCATCCCGGCCAACCCCCTGATCCGCCGCATCTACAGGGGGGTCATTCAGCAGGACCGCAGGCACGGGCTGATGGACCCCTTCTTCAACGGGTTCCTGCACGTCCCGGCCCGGCTGTCGATCGTGGCGCTGCTGGCCCCGGCCAGCGGGGTGGAATTCGGCTTCCTGAGGGACACGATCAAGACCGGCGACTCGGCACTGTCCGAGCAGATCTCGGCCTTGGCCGAGGCCGGCTATGTCTGGGTACGCACGAGCCAGGAGACGGGGACCCGACGCACGTACGTACAGCTGACGCCGGAAGGACGGCGAGCCTTCGAGCGACACGCGGCGGCCTTGGAGCGAATTGTCGCGGTCGCTCAAGCACAACCGCAGCCTCACGCCGGACGCTAGAGGGCCCAAGACCACAGGTGTGGGCCGGGAGGAGAGCACGGGGGCTCACCCTCCTCCCGGCGACGGGCGACGGGCGACGGGCGACGGGCGACGGGCGACGGGCTAGGGGAGTGCGGTGCGGGGGAAGGCGAAGATGGTCCGGCCGCAGTTCAGCGGGGTGGCGGTTTCGGTGGCGCACTGGTTCTTGGTCCACTCGGTGAGCGACCAGACCAGGCCCGTGGCGTAGTCGTAGGTGAGCGACTCGGGGTGGAATCCCCAGCACTCATACTGCGAGCTGTAGGGGTTGGTGCAGGTGTGGGATCTGCCGGTGGAGGTGTTCAGGGCCCACAGCTCGCCTCGTTCGTCGGCCCAGCTGTGCGAGACGTACCAGGTGCCGTTCCACGACAGCACTCCCTGCATGTTGCCGACCCGGGTGCGGTACGCCTGGGCCGCCGGGGTGTAGCCGCTGGCGTTGGCGCTCAGCAGGAAGTTCGCGCCGCCGAGGTTGTAGCGGTAGACCCTGCCGTGCAGGGCGGGGTCGCTGAAGTACTCCACGGCGGTCAGGGAGTCGGGGCTGGTGCTGCGGTCCAGGGAGATGGAGGCGAAGCACGGCACGCCCGTGTCGGTGCTCATGGTGCAGGTGCCGCTGGCGTAGCTGTAGAAGCCGACCTCCGGCATCACGTACTGGTAGCCGTAGGCGGCGTACCCGCTGCTCGTCTTGCCGATGGCCGAACTCGGATCGTTCACCTGCAGGATCTCCGACATGCTGAAGACCCTGATGCCGGTGGAGTTGGCTCCGGTCGCGCTGACGTACAGCTTGTCGCCGTACCAGGCCATGCCGCCCATGTGCGCTTTCGCTGGGCCGAAGGTGTTGTTGGAGTAGCTGGTGACGTTCGGGTTGGTGGTGCCGTCCGTCGGCGCGACCAGGTAGACCCAGCGGTACTTCGGCGCCGCGGGGTTGGTGTAGTCGATGAAGGCGACCCTGGCGTCGTTGTTGCGGAGGTTCGCACCGCACTCGCCGGCGTTGCAGTAGTTCCAGCCGCTGATGATGGCCTTGTACGCGCCCCAGGTGCCGTCGTCGTCGGCGTCCCCGGAGGTGGTGAGGCTCTGCGGGATCCAGGTCGTGGTGCTCGCGTCACCGCTGTCCCAGCACCAGCTGACCGTGGCGGCGGGCTTGATCGGCAGCCCGGCGGCCTCGGTGCTGTCGCAGGTGCGCATGGGGTGGTTGGCGCTCGTCATGACGTCGGCGAAGTCGACCTGTGTGAGGCCCGACTGTGCCTTGAGCGTGCTCAGCCCGGTCGTCGGATGCCAGTTGACACCGGCTCCGGAGACGGCGACGAGCGGGGTTCCGTAGGCGGAGTCGTCGACGGGGTCGGCC
Organism: Nonomuraea sp. NPDC049141; assembly: GCF_040648415.1. NCBI lineage: Bacteria > Bacillati > Actinomycetota > Actinomycetes > Streptosporangiales > Streptosporangiaceae > Nonomuraea > Nonomuraea sp. NPDC049141. The sequence continues at coordinate 218,289 of NZ_JBEZDR010000005.1, read as the reverse complement.
TGCGCCGCCGTGGCGGCGGCGAGCGGGGCGGTGGCTAGCAGGAGGATGGCGGCGATTCTGGCCACGGCTCTGGACAAGGGGCGTCCTCTCCATCCGGCTCATGTGTTGAGAGGCGGACAGCAGAAAGCATGAGAGCCGGAACGCTCCGGAGATAGCACTAAACACGTCTGAGTCGGACGAAATTGATGCCAATTCACGTGGCTAAGGTGGCTGCTGTGATGGCTACTCCCCTGAAGTTGTCGCGTGGCCTGCTCTTCATCTCCGACGGCTCTCCCGCCTACGCGCGGCGATACACGCACCAGGGCGAGGAGCCCGTGCACACGCACAGCTTCGTGGAGATCGCCGTCGTGGTCGCCGGGACGGCCGTCCACCTTTCCTCGTCGGGACGGCAGGAACTGCAGGTCGGGGACGTGGTCCTGCTGCGTCCGGGCGTCTGGCACGGGTACGAGGACTGCGCGCGGCTCGCCCTGTACAACTGCTGCATAGGCACCGACCTCCTCCGCAACGAGCTGTCGTGGACGCGCGAGGATCCCCGGCTGGGTTACCTGCTCTGGACCGGGCCGCACTCGTTGCAGCGTCGCGGCCTGCTGACCACTCACCTGGACGAAGTTGATCTCCGTACGTGCGTCGGCTACCTGGAGGCGCTCGACCGGCTGCGCGATCGCAGCATCCAGAAGCACCGGGCCGACGTCATCGGCTGGCTCTCGCTCTTCCTCGGGCACCTGTCCCGCACGGTCGACACCGGGCAGGACGAGGCCGTTGCCGACTGCTCGGTGACCCATCCGACGGTCATGCGCGTCGTGGGCATGGTGGAGGGAGACCTCGCCCATGACTGGACGCTGGCCGAGCTGGCCGGGGCCGTCGCGCTCAGCCCCGCCTACCTGGTGCGGCTCTTCAAGTCGGCCACCGGGCTGCCGCCGATGGCCTACCTGGGCCGGCTGCGGGTCGAGACCGCGGCCGACCTGCTGCTGCGTACCGACGAGCCGGTGACGTCGATCGCCCGGGCGGTGGGCTGGCCGGACCAGAGCCACTTCGCGCGCCGTTTCAAGGCGTACTTCGGGCTTAGCGCGACCACTTACCGGAACCGGTTTCGCACCTAGACGGCTGGCCTACGTTCCCGCACTCCCCGCCGTACTTCGGCTGGGGTCCTTCGGGGAGTGGGGAGGGCGATTGGTTGTGGTGTCGGTGGCGGAGCGGTAGTTGTGGAGGCGCGTCTAGCCGAGTAGCAGGCGGGCTGGACCGTACAGGCCGCTCGCTCGCTGGCCCGGGAAGACGAAGTGGGTGGGGCTGACCGCGTCGAGGTGCGGCGCGAGTGTGCCGTACACCTCGACCTCGACCGTGTTCTCGCCGGCCCGCAGTGCCGCGCCGACGTCGAACCGGTACGGCGAGCACACCCTGATCCCGCACGAGTGGCCGTTGACCCGCACCTCCGCGGTGCCGCGCACCCGGCCCAGGTCCATGAGGCCGGTGTCCGGGCGCTCGTCGAGACGTACGGTGCGGCGGTAGCGGACGCCGCCGCTGTACTCCGGCAGGCCGGCCCGCTCCCAGTCGCCCAGCTCGATCGGGCCGGGGCCGGTCTCGATCTCGATCGGGCCGGTGAGGATGGCGCCGCCGGTGTACCCGGCCTCGGTCACCACTCTCAGCAGGGCCTCGCGCGGCCCGGCCCGTCCGTCGAGGGACGCCTCCAGACAGCCGGCGCCCTCCGCCACCGTCTCTCCCTCTACCAGTAGCTCGGCCGCGCCGCGCAACGGCACCCGGAGGGCGGTCGCGCCCGGCGGGACCTCGAAGCGCAGCCACTCGACGCGCCCCGCCGTCCCCTCCTCCGCCATCACGACCGGAAGCACGACCGGCGAAGAGACCGGTTCGTCCCCTGACAGCCAGGCGGTGCCGGGGAGCGGGTGCGGGCGGCGTGGCAGGTGCAGGGCGGCGGGATCGTGGTACTGCGTCCTGCGGGTCTCGGCCGGGGCGCGTTCGCCGTCGTGCGCCGCCCACCAGCCGGGCCCGGAGGTGACGCAGCCGTCGACCAGGACCGGCTCGGCACCGTCCCCCACGCGGACGGTCACCTCGTTCGCGCCGGGCCGGAGCACTCCGGCCAGGTTGTAGCGGCGGACCCGGGGCTTGCGCTCGTCGGCGTACGGGTCGAACCCGCCCTGCCGGCCCATCTCCACCCCGTTGACCAGCACCTGGCAGGCCGTCATCGCGGCCACCTGGAGCACCGTGCCCTTCGGCGTGAACGCGGCGGTCAGCTCGACCGGCCCTGCCGGACCGGTGATCCACTCCGGGCGCAGGTAGTGCTCAGGGCTGGTCACGACGGCGACGTGCGCGCGCAGCCACCCGTCGTCCTCGGGCACCAACCGGACCTCCAGCAGGTGGTTGCCGGGCGAGAGCGGCCGGCGGGCGAGCGCCAGGTAACCCCTGTCGTCCAGCTCGACGTCATGGCCGTCGACCCGCACCGCCTTGGCGGCCGCGGCGCCGATCGCGAGGAACCCGTGCTCCGGCACGGTCAGCTCGGTCCTGAACCAGGCGCTCTTCCCCATGGCCACCTCGCCGAAGTCCAGGAACTCCTCCGGCACGTGACCCTTGGGCCCGAGGGTGCGGCGGTGGACGGGGTCCTTCCTGATGCCGCGCGAGGCCGAGAACACCGCGGGCCGCCACTCGCCGCCGTCGATCCGCGAGCTGCCGTGCGACCCGTACGTCGCGTACGCGGGCCGCCACTTCAGCCCGTCCACGCGGTGCTCGACCTCCCAGCGGTGCAGGACCGGCCCGGAATGGCCGAGGTCGCCCCAGGTGTCGTCCAGCGTGGGTACGAGCTCCATCTCCCAGCCGGCGCCGAGATCGAGCTCCCGCGTGGGGGGCGCGGCCGGTTCGGGCGTCGCCACCTGCTCGCCGGTGAAGACGAGCAGCGCGGCGGGACCGGCGTCGAACGGCACGACGACCTCGGTGTGCTCGCCCTCCACCGTGTACGGCAACGCGCGCACCCCACCCCCGAACGGGTCCACCAGCAGCGGCGTCCCCGAGACGCCGCGCACGCGCACCGGCATCTCGGCGGCGTACCGGCCGGGGTCGAAGTCGATGGTGGCCGAGTCCCAGCCCAGGTCGGTGCCGCGGTCGTCCGGTCGTTCGACCGCCACTCGGCTCGCCATGGGGAAGGTGGCCTGGAGGTAGACGATGGTGGTGCCGTCGAACTCCCGTACCAGCGGGGGGACCGGCGCCTCGACCCGGCGCAGCGGCGACAGCAGCGGGCCCAGGTCGGCCGTCGTCGCGGCGAAGCGGACACGCGAGCGCAGCGGGCCCTCGGGGCGCGCGCCGACGGCGACGACCAGGCCGCCCTCGTCGAGGAACGCCACGAGCGCCGCTTCCGTGGCCGGATCGAGCGTGACGCACGCGGGCAGCACGATCGCGGCATAGGACTCGTCGGCGACCTCCAACCGAGTCCGGGTCGTGCCGGGCCGGACGGTGGCCCGCTGGAGCGAGTCGTCGTCGATCACGTCGGCGTCCAGGCCGAGCCGGTCCAGGGTGCCGGGCAGCATCCTGAACCACGCCATCTCGCCCACGATCTCGCGGTAGACCTCCTGCGCCCGCGCGGCCTCCGCCGCCACCCCGTCGAGCCTCGTGCTCGCCTGGACGGTCGCGGTGGGCATGAGGACCGCCAGGTCGCAGGCGTGCCGGCCCAGCGAGAGGATCGCGCACAGCCGGGTGACGGCGTCGGCGAAGACGCGGTGGTGCCGCCAGTACGGCTGGCGCCAGTCCGTGGACGGCGGCGCCCACTCCCACCATCCGGCCTTGGTCGTGTAGTAGACGGCGTGCGGGTTGTAGAGCGTGGCTCCGGCCCGCAGCCAGGGGAGCAGCCAGTCGAAGGTCTCCTCCAGCGTGCCGCCCCAGCCGCTGGAGTGGAACGCCTCGATCCAGGTGCGCGGCCGGTCGTACAGGTGGGCCAGCGAGGAGTGCACCCGCGCGTCACCGTGGTGGTCGGAGCCCGGCGCACTGAACCAGCGGTGGGTGCGCGCGTAGTCGGCGTACAGCTGGACGCCCTCCACCGGATATCCGGCGCGGGCGGGATCCTGCTGGTCGCAGCCGCTCAGCAGGCCGTGGCGGTCGTGCCAGGCGGCGAGCGGGCGGAAGAACGCCTCCTCCGCCAGCTCGGCCCGGGTGCGCTGGTAGTCGCGGCGTACCTCACCCGCGCCTTCCTCGTCCGCCCACAGCAGCGGCAGGTGAGGGGTGAGGTCGTAGCCTCGGCGCTTCTCGAACTCCACGGCGAAGGTGTCGGACCAGGTGGGGAGCGAGGGCAGCTCGTCCTGGAAGGAACCGGCGATGACCGTGCCCAGCCGGTGCCCCAGCCGACGCTCGAACTCGCCGTGCACCCGGTCGATCAGCGCCGCGCACGCCTCTGCGGACAGGTAGTCGAAGCCGCGGGTGGTCACCGAGCCGTCCGGGGACAGCCACCGGCCGGCGAAGCGGGGCTCCTCGCTGACCAGCCGGGCCTGGAGGTCGGCGCCCGAGAAGCCGAGCTGGTCGTAGAACCACAGGGAGATCCCCAGCTCCTCGGCGTCGGCGCACACCTGCTCCAGCAGGGTCCACCAGTCCTCGGAGAAGAACGGCGGGTCGTCGGCGTCGGAGCCGAACATCGGTCCCGACGGCGCCAGGTTGAGTATCACGAGGTTCCACACGCCGCCCTCGGCGAACCGCTCCAGTTGCCAGCGCAGCCGGTCGTGTCTCAACCGCTCGCCGCTCCACCACCAGATGGCCGCGGGGGAGTACGCCCGGGGCGGGTGGCGCAGGATGTCAGCGAGCTCGGCCGGCAAGGTCATGGCAGCTCCAAAGGGGAGGTGGGCACAGCCACCACGTCGTAGGACAGGTTCAACTCGTCGAGGCCGGACAGCGCCTCCGGCCGGGCCCCGTCGTCCACGATGACATGGTCGAACGACTTGAGGCTCGTGACCCGGTACAGCGCGGTCCTGGCCAGTTTGGTGTGGTCGATCAGCAGCACGCTGCGGGTCGCGGAGGCGAGCATCGCCCGTTTCACCGGCACGATGTGCTGCTCCTGGTGGTAGGCGTACTCGCCGGTCACCGCCGAGGTGGAGACGAAGCACAGGTCGGCCTGCAAGGCCGCGACCGCGTCGGTGCAGGAGACGCCGAGGAAGGAGTTGTGCAGCATGTCGTAGTCGCCGCCCAGCGCGATCAGCCGGATGCCGGGCATGCCCGCGACCAGCTCGATCGTCGTCAGGAAGTTGGTGACGACGGTCAGCGGCGCCAGCGGCTCCAGCTTCCTGGCCAGTGCCAGGCTGGTGGTGGAGTCGTCGAGTATGACGGCCATGCCGGGCTCGATCAGCTCCACCGCCCTGGCGGCGATCGCGTCCTTCTCCCTGCGCATCGACTTCTCGCGGAAGGCGACGTTGCTCTCGAAGACGCTGGACGGCTGCGCGGTGACGCCGCCGCGCAGCTTGCGTACGATCCCCTGGCGTTCCAGCTCGTTGAGATCGCGGTGGATCGTCATCACGCTGACGTGGAACAGCTCGGCCAGCTCGGCGGCCGCGAGCTCGCCCTTGGCGTGGATCCGCTCCGCGATGGCCTCCTGCCGCCGCGCGGGTCCCCGCGGGGCTTCCCTGTCGTCGGTCATCATGGCTGTCTCCGGAGGGGGTTTCCGCGAAGCGGAGGGAGCATAACGCGGCCTAACATTGACATGTGATTCTCACGCTGTCCAGCGTTACAACGCGCACCATCTCGTAACACCCTGCTGGAGCTGAAGAGCGGTCCAGGAGGTGAAGCCCCAGCTCAGCCCGGATTGGGATACTCGGCAGGGGGAGTGCGCGGCGGCTGTTATTTTCACATCTTGCTTGATAGGTTGCCCGCCGCGATATATACGTTTTCTTGACGCCCTCACCAGGCAAAACACCCATCTCCCCTCACTAGTGTGCCTAGTGCGCGATGTTGATGGAGGGTGACCGGGATGGTGCTGGCGAAACGGCCGGTCGCTACGGAGGGGACGCTGCGGTCGTGGCTGCTGGAAGGGCTGCAGACCGACCGCAAGCAGATCGAGCACGGCCCGCACGTGAAGCACTCGTGGTGGCGGGTGATGTGCCTGACCGGTGTCGACTACTTCTCCACGCTCGGCTACCAGCCGGGCATCGCCGCGCTGGCGGCCGGGCTGCTGTCGCCGCTGGCCACGCTGTTCCTGGTGGCCCTGACGTTGTTCGGCGTGCTGCCGGTCTACCGGCGGGTGGCCGAAGAGAGCCCGTACGGGCAGGGCTCGATCGCGATGCTGGAGAAGCTGGCGCCGCAGTGGTGGGGCAAGATCTTCGTGCTGGCCCTGCTCGGGTTCGCGGCCACCGACTTCGTGATCACGATGACGCTGTCGGCGGCCGACGCCACCGCGCACCTGCTGGAGAACCCGTTCGTGCCCGACTTCCTGGCCGGACAGCGGGTGATCGTCACGCTGGTGCTGCTGGCGCTGCTCGGCGGGGTGTTCCTGATGGGGTTCAGCGAGGCGATCGGCATCGCCGTCCTGCTCGTCTTCGTCTATCTCGGCCTGAACGCGGTGGTGGTGGCCACCGCGATCGCGCACGTGCTGGAGGCGCCAGGGGCGGTCGTGGACTGGAAGCAGGCGCTCAGCACGAGTTACCGCAGTCCGCTGGCGATGATCGGGCTGTCGCTGCTGGTGATGCCCAAGCTCGCGCTGGGCATGTCCGGGTTCGAGACCGGTGTGGCGGTGATGCCGGTGGTCAAGGGGGACATCCCGCAGCGGATCGCGGGGACCAGGCGGTTGCTGACGGTCGCGGCGCTGATCATGAGCGTGTTCCTGATCTTCTCCAGCTTCGTGACCACCGTGCTCATCCCGCACCAGGAATTCGAGGAGGGAGGCAAGGCCAACGGGCGCGCGCTGGCCTACCTGGCCCACCAGTACCTGGGCAACTGGTTCGGCACCGCCTACGACGTCAGCACGATCGCGATCCTCTGGTTCGCCGGGGCCTCGGCGATGGCCGGCCTGATCAACCTGGTGCCGCGATATCTGCCCCGGTACGGCATGGCGCCGGAGTGGACCGGGGCCGTGCGGCCGCTCGTGCTGGTCTTCTCCGCCATCGGGTTCGCCATCACGATCATCTTCCAGGCCGACGTCGACGCCCAGGGCGGTGCGTACGCCACCGGCGTGCTGGTGCTCATGCTGTCGGCGGCGGTCGCGGTGACGCTGTCGGCGCGGACCAAGAGGCAGCACCGGGCGACCGCGGGGTTCGGCGTCATCGCGGCCGTGCTGGCGTACACGCTGGTCGACAACGTCTTCGAGCGGCCGGACGGCGTGAAGATCGCCTCGTTCTTCATCGCCGCCATCGTCGTCACGTCGCTGATCTCGCGGGCCACGCGCTCCACGGAGCTGCGGGTCACCGAGGTGCGCCTGGACCCGCTGGCGGAGGAGTTCGTCAATGACGCGTGCGGCGAGATCCATGTGCTCGCGAACGAGCCGCACCAGCGCGACCAGAACGAGTACAACGACAAGCTGCGCGAGACGTGGATCAACCACCGGCTGCGCAGCTCCGAGCCGTGCCTGTTCGTCGAGGTGTCGGTGCCGGACGCGTCGGAGTTCGAGACCGAGCTGCACGTCAAGGGTGAGGAGCGGTACGGCCACAAGATCCTCACCATCGAGAGCTCGGCCGTGGCCAACGCGCTGGCCGCGCTCCTGATCTACCTGCGTGACCGCACCGGAGGCGCGCCGCACATCTACTTCCACTGGACCGAGGGCAACCCGATCGTGGCGATGCTGCGTTACCTGGTCTTCGGCGGCGGCGACGTACCGGCGCTGACTCGTGAGGTCCTCCGCAAGGCCGAGCCGGACCTCGAACGCCGACCGCACGTCCACGTCGGCTGAAGCACCGGGCTTCCGGGGCCGGCGGCTACTTGCCGGGGAGTCCGGGCCTCGGCCGGTCGCGCTCGACGGCGAAGGAGACCGAGGCAGGGCCCGCCGCGAGGGGGAGCCGGATCTCGAAGACGGCCCCCGGGTTCGCGGGTCGTGCGCGCGCGCTGCCACCGTGGGCCTCGGCCACGGCGGCCACGATGGCCAGGCCGAGACCGGCGCCGCCACGGGTCCGCGCGGGGGCGGCCCGGTAGAAGCGCTCGAAGACGTGCGCCGCCTGTTCGGCGGTAAGGCCGGGCCCTTCGTCGCGCACCTCGACGACCACCTCTCTGATATCCGCGCCGCCGTCTGTCCGTACGGTGATCGTCGCCGGAGTGCCCGCCGGAGTGTGCGTACGGACATTGGCCAGCAGGTTGTCCAGCAGCTGCCGCAACCGCGTGCGGTCACCACGGACGAGCAGCTCCCCGTGGCCGGTCACCAGGCGCAATGGCCGGGCGGGCGCCACCGCCCGGGCCGCTTCCAGCGCCTCCGCGGCCAGGCCGGTCAGGTCCACCGGCCCGCTCTCCAGCAGGCGCCCCTCGTCGAGGTCGGCGAGCAGCAGGAGTTCGTCCACGAGGACGCCCATGTGGGAGGCCGTCGACTCGATCCGCGTCATGATCTTGGCCAGGTCCTCGGCGCTGTCCGAGCCACCACGGCGGAACAGCTCCGCGTACCCGCGTACGGTCGCGACCGGGGTACGCAGCTCGTGCGAGGCGTCGGCGACGAACCGGCGCAGCCGCTCCTCCGACGCGGCGCGCTCACGGAAGGCGACCTCGATCTGGCCGAGCATCGCGTTCAGCGCCAGCCCGAGCCGGCCTGCCTCGCTCCACGGTTCGGCGGGTTCCACGCGCTGGGTGAGATCGCCGTTCCCGATGGCCTTGGCGGTCTCGGCGATCTCGTTCAGCGGACGTAACGCACGGCGGATCGCGCGGAAGGCGATGACGGCCAGCACGATGAGCGCGAGCAGCGTGATGGCGCCGAGAACGCCGGCCAGCCGCCCGATGAGCGCGTCGTACTCGGTCGCGCGGACCCCGGTGGTCAGGATCCGCCCGTCGGGTAGCCACGAGACGCGCAGCCACCAGTCACTCGCGCGACCGAACGGACCGTCCCTGACGGACCCGTCATCGCCGGCGTCGGGAACCTCGTCGGGCGCGTCGTCGTCGCGGAAGAACACCGCCCCGTCCGGGACGTCCGTCGTACGCGCCTGAGGCCACCTCGCCCGGGCCGCGCCGGCCGGTGCGCCGGTGGGGGCGACAGTCTGGATCACCTGACCGTCCGCGCTTCGGAGCTGGAGGAAGGACGGCGATTCGCCGGTCCGCAGGGCGATGGAGAGCAGCCTCGCCGCGTCCCCTTCCGGCAGCGCGAGCGTGCGCCCGCCCGGCAGCAGCCCGGTCACGTCACGCGCGAAGCGGTCGAGCTGGGCGTGGGCCCGTCCCGAGCCGGTGTCCCGTATGACGCCCCAGGCCGCCATGGGCACCCCCACCAGCCCCGCCGCCAGCAGGGCCAGCACGGTGAGCCCCAGCCGTACCCGCAACGATCTCGGCGCCCGCAGCCGAATCATGGGCGCATCAGCCGTAACGCGTATCCGACCCGGGGCACGGTGTGGATCAGCGGTTCGCCGGTGTCGTCGACCTTCCGGCGCAGGTAGCTGATGTATGTGTGCACGACCCCTTCACTCCCGCCGGAGTCGTACTCCCAGACGTGGTCGAGGATCTGCCGCTTGGTCAGCACCCGTCCCGCGTTGGTCACCAGATAGCGCAGCAGCTTGAACTCGGTCGGGGTGAGCTCGATCAACCGGCCGCCGCGCCGCACCTCATAGGCGTCCTCGTCGATCTCGAGGTCGGCGTACGAGAGGCGGGCCGCCTGCCGGGTACGGCCGAGCACGGCCCGCGCCCGCGCGATCAGTTCCTCCAGGCTGAACGGCTTGGTCACGTAGTCGTCCCCGCCAGAGGTGAGACCGGCGATCTTGTCCTCGGTACGGCCCTTGGCGGTCAGGAAGATGACCGGCACCTGGTGCCCCAGTCGTCGCAGCCGCCGGCACGTCTCCAGCCCGGAGATGTCGGGCAGCATGATGTCCAGCACGACCAGGTCGGGCGCGAAATCGGCGACGCGGGCGACCGCCTCGGCTCCGGAACCCGCGGCGACGGCTTCGAAGCCCTCGTACCGCATGGCCATCACCACCAGATCGGACAGGTTGGGATCGTCGTCCACGACGAGGATGCGGGCGCTCACTCCTTCAGTGTCGTGCCGCGGTCTTAGAAATCTCTGTGGACTCCAAGAGCGGTCACAGAGCCCCTGAAGATCAGGCGGTTGGACTGGCCGTATGGAGCGATTCGGCTTTTTTATCCTTCAGCACAAGGTGCTCGTCGTCCTCGCATGGCTGGCGCTGGCGGTCATGGGCGGGTTCGCGACGATCGGTGTCGGTGATCGTCTGACGGAGGATCTCGCCCAGCCGGGCCGGCCGGGATACGAGGCGAACCAGGCCATCCACCGGCTCTACGGCACGGGCGGGGACGATCCGCCGCTGGTCGCTGTCATCACCCTGCCCGCCGGCCGGACGGTGGACGACCCGGGGACGCGGGCGCTCATCGCCCGGCCGTTCGCGGTGGCGGCCGCGGCGATGCGGGTCCGCGTCGTGTCGTACGCCGACACCGGGGACCGGCGCTTCGTCGGCGCGGACGGGCGGACGACGTTCGGGCTGGTGTTCACCGAGCCGACCCGGGGCATGAACGCCGACCTGAGCGGACCCCTCCTGCGGGTCATGCGACCGGCCATGACGGGCGGCGCGACACTCCGCGTGACCGGCCTCGAAGCCCTGGCCGCCGTCGAGGCGCGGGGCGTCAGCGTGCTCGCCGAGACGCTGATCGGCGGGGTGGGCGCGCTCGTGGTGCTCGCCTTCGTCTTCGGCTCGGTGCTGGCCCTGGTCCCCGTCCTGGTCGCCGCCGTGTCGATCCCGGTGACCTTCCTGGCGGTGTACGGCCTGGCCGGAGTGACGGACGTGCACATGATCGTGCAGTTCATCGTCGCCCTCATCGGGCTGGGGGTGGCGATCGACTATTCGCTCCTGCTCATCACCCGCTGGCGGGAGGAGCGGGCGCTGGGGTACGAGGGGGACGACGCCGTCATGCGCGCGCTGGTCACGGCCGGGCGCTCCGTGGTGATCAGCGGGGCCACGGTGGGCATCGGCCTGATCGCCATGGTGGTCATCCCAGTGCCGTTCCTGCGCAGCATCGGGTACGGCGGGATCCTGGTCCCGCTGGTGAGCGTGGCGGTCGTCCTGACCCTGCTGCCCGTGTTGCTGGCGAAGGGCGGAGCCCGGCTCGACCGGCCGCGCCGGCGCCCGCGCGCCGAGGCGTGGCGCTGGGCGGCCTGGGCGCGCGGCGTGATCCGGTTCCGGTGGCCGGCGCTGATCGCGTCCACCGGCCTGCTCGCGGCCCTCGGCTGCGCGGCCTTCGGGCTCCAGCTCGGCCAGCCGACGAGTCCCTCGCTGGCCGGATCGGGACCGGCGTACGAAGGGCTGACCGAGCTGCGGCGCGCGGGGATCCCGAGCGGGGTGCTCACGCCGCTCGACGTGATCCTCCCCGCGGGCGCCGATCCGGCCGCCGAAGCCGCCCGGCTGGCGTCGCTGCCGGGAGTCGCCACGGCGGTCGCCCCTCCGGCCTGGCGCGGCGGCGGAACGTCCCTGATCACCGTGATCCCCGCCGACGAGACGGGGACCGCGGCCGGGAAGGACACGATCACCCGGATCCGCGGGGCGGTGCCTCCCGGGGCCCAGGTCGCCGGTGAGGCCGCCCAGAGCATGGACTTCGTGGCCGCGGTCTACGGTGCCTTCCCGGTGATGCTCGCGCTGATCGCGATCATGACATTTCTCCTGCTCGCCCGGACGTTCCGGTCACCGGTCCTGGCGATCAAGGCGGTGGTGCTCAATCTGCTCTCACTGGCCGCGACCCTGGGCGCGGTGGTCCTGGTCTGGCAGTACGGCTACGGCTCCGCGCCGATCTGGGGCCTGCCCGGGATGGGTGCCATCCCGGAGTTCATCCCCGCCATGATCTTCGCGTTCCTGTACGGCCTGTCCATGGACTACGAGGTGTTCATCCTGGCGCGGATGCGCGAGGCGTACGACAGGACGGCCGACACGGAGGAGGCGATCGTGGTGGGCATCGGCCGGACGGGTCGCCTGGTCACCAGCGCTGCCCTGATCCTCTTCCTGGCGTTCGCGTCTCTGGCCGCCGCTCCGCAACCGGAGATCAAGATCTTCGCGACCGGGCTCGGCATCGGCGTGCTGCTGGACGCGACCGTGGTCCGGGCACTGCTCGTGCCCGCGCTCGTCGCGGTGATGGGCCGGTGGAACTGGGTCACCGGTCGTCGAGGGCTCAGGGGCGGAACGCCCTGAGTGTGAGCTCCACCAGGGCGTCGGCGTACTCGGGCGTGAGCGGTCCGGAGCGGTGCAGCCAGCGCTGGTAGAGGGGGGCGTACAGCAGCTCAAGTGCCAGGTCGAGATCGGCGTCCGCGGCAAACTGGCCCGCCCGCTGCGCGCTGCGCAGTCGCGCCTTCTTGGCCTCGTCCACGGGTCCGGCCAGTTTCTCGCGGTATTGGGCGGCGAGCTCCGGATCGTTGATGATCTCCATGTTGAGCGCCCGGATCGGCGCCTCGAAGCCGGGGTCGGCGAACTCGGCGACGGTGGCGCGCATGACGGTCTTGAGGTCGGCTTCGATGTCGCCCGTGTCGGGTAGCGCGAGCCCTTCGGCCCCCTCGCTGAGCGCCAGGAACGAGTCGAAGATCACGGCTCCTCGGTTGCGCCACCAGCGGTAGATCGTCTGCTTGCCCACCCCTGCCCGTGCGGCGATGGCTTCGATCGTGACCTTCGCGTACCCCACCTCGGTGACCAGTTCGCGGGCCGCGTCGAGGATCGCCTGGCGCGATCGCTCGTTGCGGCGGGTGGGGTCCGGCTGTTTCGCGGTGGACATGCCGGTGAGGATAGCAGCCCTTGGAGACGAGACGTTCCGTCTTGACGAATGGGGAAGGCTGATGCAAGCTGTGTCTTGCGAGACGAACCGTCTCGTCTCAAATATGAGGAGGTGGGGTCTGTGACGAGTACCCGAGTGTGGTTCATCACCGGAGCGTCCCGGGGGTTGGGCCGGGCGTTCGCGGAGGCGGCGCTGGCCGCGGGAGACCGGGTCGTGGCCGCGGCCCGCGATGTCGATCCGCTCGCTGAACTGGCGGAAGAGCATCCGGGCCGTCTTGTACGCCTGTCCATGGACGTCTCCGATCGCGCGGCGGTCCGGGAAGGCGTGGACCGGGCGGCGGCGGCCTTCGGGCGGCTCGACGTCGTGGTCAACAACGCCGGAGGGCTGCTGTTCGGCATGGTGGAAGAGGCCACCGAGGAGCAGATCCGGGCCCATCTCGACGTCAACCTCTTCGGCGCGATCTGGGTCGCCCAAGCCGTCGTCCCGTACCTGCGGGCGCAGGGTTCCGGGCGCATCCTCCAGGTCACCTCGATGGGCTCCGGCGGGGGATTCGCCTCGGTCGGCCTGTACGCGGCGGGCAAGTCGGCGCTCGACTCAGTCAGCCAGGCGCTGGCGATGGAGGTCGAGCCCTTCGGCATCAAGGTCACCATTGTGCAGATGGGCGGCTACAACACCGGGCTGTTCACGACGGGCACCACGACGACCGAGCCCCTTCCAGAGTATGAGTCCCTGCGCAAGAAGCTGGCCGAGATATGGGGCGACGACGCGGGACCTGACCCGAGTACGGCCGCACCCGTCATCATGGACTTGGTCGACCTGCCGAATCCGCCGCTGCGGCTGATCGTCGGCAGTAACTCCTACGACCTTGTCCAGCAGATGGACCAGGCCCGAACGGAGGAGTACCGCGCCTGGGAGCACCTCAGCCGCAAGGCGCAAGGTTGAGCGCCCCATACGCCCGGTTGTCAGGAAAAATACGTGTATGAGACAGCCCGTCCTGGGCGAGGCCCCTGGCAGTACGCTGCTCTGCATGCGCAGACGGGTGATCGACGACCGGTTCGAGCTGGTGGAACGGCTCGGCGGCGGCGGCATGGGCCTCGTCTGGCGGGCCTGGGACGTGGCCCTGCACCGGGAGGTCGCGCTCAAGGAGGTACGGCCGCCCGACCCCGACATGGACGAGCGCGACCCTGAGGCCGCCCGCGAGCTGCGGGCCAGAGTGCTCCGCGAGGCCCGCGCCCTGGCCCGGCTGAACCACCCGCACGTCGTGACCATCCACCACATCGTGGACAACGGCGACAGCGGCTACCCGTGGCTCGTCATGGAGCTGGTCTCCGGCGGCTCGCTTCAGGAACGCCTCGAACACGGCCCGATGACGCCGCAGGAGACCGCGCGTCTCGGCCGCGAGATCCTGTCCGCGCTGCGGGCCGCGCACGCCGTCGGCATCCAGCACCGCGACGTCAAACCCGCGAACGTCCTGCTGCGGCCGGACGGCCGGTCGGTGCTCACCGACTTCGGCATCGCCGCGGTACGCGAGTCCACCAGCCTGACGGCGACCGGCTCGTTCATCGGCTCGCCCGAGTACATCGCGCCGGAACGCATCAACGGCTACGAGGGCGACCCGGCCTCGGACCTGTGGTCGCTGGGGATGCTGCTGTACGTCGCGGTCGAAGGCCGCCATCCGCTCCGCCGGGCCACCACGCTGGCGACGCTGGCCGCGGTGCTCAACCAGGACGTGCCGCCGCCGCAGCGGGCCGGAGCGCTCGGTCCCGTGCTCGGCCGCGTGCTCACGCGCGATCTGGCCGCCCGGCCGGACGGCGAGACGCTGGACCGCATGCTCGCCTCGGTGACCGACGCCCCCGCGTCGATGCCCGCGCCTCCTGGCTGGGCCCCAGGTCCGCCACTCGCACAGCCGCCGAACAGCGGCCCTCCGTTTCAGCAGTCGCCCACTGGCCCGTCGTTCCCGCAGCCGCACATGGGCCCGCCTATGGGCTCGCAGCCCGGCATGGGCCCGCAGCCGAACATGGGGCAGCAGCCGAACATGGGCCCGTACTCGGCCATGGGGCCGCAGGTGGGCACCGGTCCGCAGTACCCCCCGCTGAACACCAGCCCGCCGCTCCCGCGCTCGGTCACCGGAGCCACGCGTCGCCGCACGCGGCGCAGCGCGGCCCCGGCCATGGTCGCGGTGTCCGCCGCCGTGGTCGTGGTGGTCGGCGTGCTGGTGTGGACGTTCTTGCCCGCGCTGAACGGCGACGCCGACGACGACCCGCAGGCACTGAATTCCGCAACACCGACCAGCTCCGCCACCAAGTCCACGAAGAAGAGCACCAGCAAGCCCACCGAGGCCGCCGCCGACCCGGGCAACCTGCTGACCCCGGCGGGCATGCGGACCATGATCTCCAAGTTGAAGCCGGTGATGGGCGGCACCAAGGTCTTCCGGATGACGGTGTACCCGGAGTACGCGAGCATTGAGGGGCTGGTCAAGGGCGAGAAGGACATCTACGACCGCTTCACTTACCGTGACGGCGTAGCCGAGCGCCAGGGCCCTGGCGGCACCGCGAACGACGCCGCGGTGGACCTGGCCAAGTTCAACTGGGACGCCCTCCCTGCCCTGTTCCGCAAGGCGGACAAGGATCTGCGCATCCGCAAGCCCACCACCCACTACATGATCGTGGATCCCGCCTTCGCCTTCGTGGGCGGCGTCCGCGAGTCGATGATGATCTATGTGGGCGACGAATACCGAACGGCCTACCTGGTGGCCGACGTCAACGGCAAGGTGATCAAGACCAATCCGGCGTGACCGGCATCTCCCGCTGCCGCCGCAGCGGTGAGAACACCAGCCAGAGCACCGCCAGCCAGGAACAGCTCACCGCGACGGCCAGGGTCGCGCGGGCGCCGAGCCAGGCGCCGAGGATCCCCGCCAGCAGACCGCCGATCGGCATCGCGCCGCGGATCATCCACCGGATGCTCGCGTTCATCCGGCCGAGCAGCTCGGGCGGGCAGATCGACTGCCGGAAGGCGATCTGCAGCACGTTGTACGCGACGGTGGACAACCGCGAGGCGAACAGCCCCGCCGCGACGGCCAGCACTCCCCAGCCGGGCCCGCCCACCGGGACCAAGAGCGCGAACCCCCCGAGGTACAGCTTCCCCGCCCATAACGCCCGGGCCCCGCCCACCCATCGCGCGAACGACGTGGCGAGCACGCCGCCCACGATCCCGCCGGCACTGCCCAGCCCCAGCACCAGCCCGAGCGTGGCGGGGTCGGTGCCGAGGTCGCCGAGCAGGAAGACGACGACGAGCGTGGTGACCATGGCGTCGCAGAGGTTCGAGATCGCGCTGCACGCCACGACGCGCCGCAGCACCGGGTGCCGCAGGACGAAGGTGATCCCCTCGGCCGCCTCCCGGCGCATGCTCCGGTCCCCGCGGTCGGCGGGCCGCGGTTCGGGACTGCGGATCAGCAGCAGGGTCACGATGCCGATCACGTACGAGAGGCAGTCCACGACCATCACCCGTGCCGCGCTGTGCAACAGCGTCATCAGGCCGCCCGCCAGGGAGGGACCGCCGGCGACGGCTACCGCGTTGGTCGTGGCGATCTTGCCGTTGCCCTCGACGAGCCGCTGCCGCGACATCAGGACCGGCAGGTAGCTCTGGCAGGCGATCTCGAAGACGACATTGATCGAACCCACGAGGAAGGCCACCGCGTACAGGTGAATGATCGTCAGCCCGCCCAGCGCCGCCGCGACAGGGACCGAGGCCACCACCACGCCCCGCGCCACCCCGCAGCCGATCATCAGCGGGCGCTTGACGACGCGGTCGACGATCATCCCGGCGGGCAGCGTCATGACCAGCCAGGCGGCCGTGCTGCAGGCGGTCAGCAGCCCCACCTCGAAGGTCGAGGCACGCAGCATGGTGATGGCGGTGAGCGGCACCGCCAGCGTCGTGACGGCGGCGCCCAGATCGCTGATGCTCTGCCCGGTCCAGAAGAGCATGAAGTCGCGATTTTTCAGGAGTGTGCCATCTTGTTCGAGCGCCTGCCGGTTGAGGGTCACGCCATTGACCGTACGGAAAGCGGTCTCCGCGATACGGCCATATGTCCGGATTCGACGGGCGGACTCGTGGTTTCGCTGGTGGTCACCGTGTCGACGTCAGGAGCACAGCGCCATACACCACGCACGCGGCGAGGATGACGATCCCGGCCCGCCCCGTCGGCGATCAACTGTGTCGGGTCGGCCGATAGGTCAGCACCTGCGTGTGGCCGTCGAAGGTCCGGGCCTCGAGCAGTTCGAGGTCGAAGTCGTCCGCACCGTCGAAGATCCGGTCCACGCCGGTCGTCCCGGAGATCACGGGGAAGACCGTCACCTCGATGGTGTCGATCAGGCCGGCGTTCAGCAGCGCCCGGTTGAGCGTGAGGCTGCCGTGGGAGCGCAGCGGCACATCGGATTCGGCCTTGAGGCGCGTGACCACCTCGACAGGATCGCCGGACTCGATGGTCGTGTCCGGCCACTCGAGCGGCTCGGTCAGCCGGCTGGAGAGCACCGTGACCGGGGAGTCGAACATGCGCGTGATCCACCCGTCGAACAGGCTGCGGTCGAAGCCCGCGTCAAGGAACGGCGCGTTCGACGAGTAGGTCTTGGCCCCGAGCACCATGCGCAGCGGGTCGCGGTAGGCAGCCGCGCGGTAGGCGAGGAATTCGGGGCCCTGCTTGCCCCAATAGCCTCCCCAGTCGCCGTTGTGGTTGGCGAAGCCGTCGAGCGTGGAGAAGATGTCGAAGGTGTACGTGGCAGTCATGGTGTCTCCTTGCGGGACGTTGGTCGCGCGCGCCTTGTGGCGGCCTCACTCCCGCTACGAACACCACCGCCCCGATCCGACACGCCTCCCGGATTTCTTGCACAACTTTCCGAGCTGACCCACCGCCTCCAGACCAAGCTCGTCGAGATCCGGAAGAGCGCCTTACCCGCATCTAACACCTGATCCGCCATGCTCGACGGGACCGGAAGGGGTCTTGTCGTGAAACAGCGGGCCTGGGGCCGGGTACTCCCGTGGAACCGGCTGGGGCTCCGGATGCGGCTCACGCTCCTGTACGGCTGCTCGTTCTTCGTGGCCGGCTCGCTGCTGCTCTGGTCGACGTACCTGATCACCGGGCAGGCGTTGGACCAGCAGTTCTCCCCGGGGCCCAGGGTGGTCAGCGGCGAGCGGGCCGAGGGGGTGCCGGGGGACGCGGTCAAAGGCGAGGTGTTCCTTCAGCGGGTCAACGTCAAGCAGCGGGCGGACGGCGTGCTCGACGAGATGCTGCGCTCTTCGCTCATCATCATGATCCTGATCGGGGTCATCGCGTTCGTGCTCGGCTATTTGATGGCTGATCGGGCGTTGCGGCCGTTGGATCGGGTGACGGAGACGGCGCGGCGGTTGTCGGAGAGTACGTTGCATGAGCGGATCGGGTTGCGGGGTCCGCATGATGAGGTGAAGCGGCTGGCCGATACGTTCGATGCGATGTTGGATCGGTTGCATCGGGTGTTCGAGGCGCAGCGCAGGTTCATCGGTAATGCCTCGCATGAGTTGCGGACGCCGTTGGCGATCAACCGGACGATTCTGGAGGTGTCGCTGGAGGAGCCGGCGGCCTCGCCGGATCTCAAGGCACTGGCTCGGGCGCTGCTGGGCACCAACGCCCGTTACGAGCGGCTGATCGAGGGCCTGCTGCTGCTCGCGCAGTCGGAGCAGGAGCTCGCCGTCCGCAAGAGCATCGACCTGCGGCAGGTGATCCGGGCCGTGGAGGAGCAGCTCGACCTGCAACCTCGCAAGCGGCCGGTCACCCTCCACCAGGACCTGCGCGCCGCCCTCGCGACGGGCGACCCGCTCCTGCTGGAGCGGTGCGTGTACAACCTGCTGGAGAACGCGATCAAGTACAACGTCCGCGACGGTGACGTGTGGCTGCGCCTGCGTGAGGAGGGCGAGGAAGCGGTCGTCGTGGTGGAGAACACCGGGACGCCCGTCCCGCCGTACGACGTGGACGACCTGTTCGAGCCGTTCCGCCGGCTGCAGGGCGACCGGATACGGTCGGCTCGCGGCGCGGGGCTGGGACTGTCGATCGTCCGGGCCATCGTCGACGCGCACGGCGGCACGGTCACCGCCGAGGCGCGGCCGGAGGGCGGTCTGACCGTCACCATGCGGCTGCCCCGGCTGGAACGCCAGGCTGCCCTGCGCGCCTGAGCTGAACCGGCGCGTACGTAGATTTTCCGATGTGCGGAATGCGCCCTATGTCTACTGTCTGCCGCATCGAGCGCCGTCCAAGCAAGGTAGGTTCATGCGCGCGCTGACCGTCTTACTCTCCACTGTCCTGGTTTCCGCGACCCTGGCCGCTCCCGCGCCTGGCCTCGCCGCCACGCGACCCGAGGCGGCCACGGTGAACGTCGTCTATCAACGAGCCGACTTCGCCTCCGGTACGCCCGAGGGAACGGTTTCCGGCGACGGCCTGTCGTTCGCCTCCGCGGCCGGTACCACCACCTATACGGACGCGCTCGGCACCAAGAGCTGGGAGTACGCCCGCTGGACCGGGCCGGAGCGGACGATCGACTTCGCCGCCACCCAGCTGATCGCCTCGTGGACCGCCGACGTCCCGGCGGGTAGCTGGCTGCAGGTCGAGGCCCGTGGTCGTCATGCGGCCGGGCTGACCAAGTGGTACGTGCTCGGTCGCTGGGCGTACGGGGAGGGTGACATCCGCCGCACCTCGGTGCCCGGCCAGGCCGACGCCGACGGCACCGTCTCCGTCGACACGTTCGTCGCGGCGACGGGCAAGCAGATCAACGCCTACCAGCTACGCCTCACCCTCTACCGGACGCCGGGCTCCGCCGTGACGCCGACCGTACGGATGCTGGGGGCGATGGCCTCGAACGTGCCCGAGCGCAAGACCGTGCCGGTCAGCCCGGGCGGCGGCGCTTGGGGCACCGAGCTGACCGTGCCGCGCCGCTCCCAGAACGTGCACGAAGGCCACTACCCGGAATGGGACGGCGGCGGTCAGGCCTGGTGCAGCCCGACCTCGACCACGATGGTCCTCGGCTACTGGGGCAAGTGGCCCAGCGCGCAGGACACCTCCTGGGTCGATCCGACCGACCCGAACCCGGAGGTCGACTATGCCGCCCGCTACTCCTACGACCACGCCTACCAGGGTGCGGGCAACTGGCCGTTCAACACCGCCTACGCCGGACGCTACGGCCTGGACGGCTTCATCACCCGCCTGCGGTCGCTGACCGAGCTGGAGCGGCTGATCAGCGCCGGCATCCCGGTGATCACCTCGCAGTCCTTCAAGAAGGGCGAGCTGCCGGGCGCCGGATACGGCACGAACGGGCACATCATGGTGGTCGTCGGCTTCACCGCCACCGGTGACGTGATCGCCAACGACCCGGCCTCCGCCAGTAACGACGCCGTGCGGCGCGTCTATCCGCGGGCCGACTTCGAGAACGTCTGGCTCCGCAGCTCCAGCAGCGGCGGCATCGCGTACGTCATCCACCCGCCCGGCCACGCCCTGCCCGCGACCACGCCGGGACTGCCCGCCAACTGGTGACCCTCGTTGCGAAGAGCCCGGCTATTCGCGGTAGCGGGCGAGCGCGGCGTGGGCCTGCGCGGTGATCGACTCGATCACCGTGGCCGCCGGTTCGATCGAGTCGACCAGGCCCACGCCCTGCCCCGCGAGCAGCGCCATCTCTTCCAGGTCGCCGGTGGTCAGACCGCGCATCGGGACCAGGAAGGAGAACTTGCGCATGTCCACCCGATCCCCGTTGAGCGTCGTGTGCCCGATGACCTCCAGGCCCGAGGTGTCGCGCGGCACCTCGTCCGCCCGGTCGTGCCACTCGCGGACCACCCGGTTACGCAGCACCCGCGTCGGGTTGAACTGCGGGGTCTCCGGGCCGAACACCCGGGTACGCGCGGTGTCGGTGCCCCGCGCCGCCACCAGCCGGCTCTTGTAGCCTTCGTGCGCCGCCGACTCGGCCGTGGCCGCCAGCCGCGTGCCGATCCAGGCGCCGTCGGCCCCGAGCATGAGCGCGGCGGCCAGCCCCCGGCCGTCCGCGATCCCGCCGGAGGCCAGGACCAGCGCCGGGGCGACCGCGTCGACCACCAGCGGGACCAGCGCGAACGTCGGCAGCGTCGCGTAATTGTGCCCGCCCGCCTCCAGCCCCTGCGCCACCACCACGTCCACGCCGTCGTCCACCGCCCGCTTGGCGTCGTCCACCGACCCGATCTGCTCGAAGACCCGTACGCCCGCGCCGTGCAACTGGCGGATGAAGCTCGTCGGCGGATGCCCCCAGTGGAACGACGTCACCGAGACACCGGCCGAGCAGATCGCGTCGATCTGCTCGGGCTTGGCGAAGGGGGTGATGAGGTTGACGTTGAGCGGCCCGGTCGTGCCGGCCCGTACCGCGCCGATGGTCTCGACCATGGCGGCGGTCGGCATCAGCCCCACTCCGAGCGACCCCAGCGCCCCGGCATTGCTCACCGCGATCGCCAGCTCCGGCAGCGCTCCGACGAACGCCATGCCGGCCTGCGCGATCGGGGTGGTCAGACCGTACGTGTCGGTGAAGCGTGTCCGCAGATTCATGCCTTAGAGGCGTTCCATCCCGTTCCACGACGTTCGCCAAGAGAACACATCCGACCTATTGACTCGCCCGGCTGCCGGTGGTCATATCGAGAAATATTAGGAAAGTTTGTTAACGAGCGCACGTCACAGGGAGCTGCGCCATGTCCAGAACGGTGCCTGTCTTAGCCGTACTCGCCTTACTGGCAACGGTATTGATCGGAGGTATAGCGCAGGCAGCGACCACCACCCGCTACGAGGCGGAAGCCGCCACGATCTCCAAGGGCGTCTTCGAGGCCAGCCACACGGGCTTCTCCGGCACCGGCTACGTCAACGGCGACAACGTCTCGGGCAGTTACCTGGAGTTCTCGGTCACCGCACCTTCGGCCGGCCCCGCGACCCTCGCCCTGCGCTACGCGAACGGCACCACTGCCAACCGTCCCGCCACCATCACGGTCAACGGCACGGCCATCGCCACCGGCCAGGCGTTCAACGGCACGGGGAACTGGGACACCTGGGCCACCGCCACACTCACCGCGACGCTGCAGGCGGGCGCCAACCCGGTCAGGATCACCGCGACCACCGCCAACGGCAACCCCAACCTGGACTTCCTCGACGTCACCATGTCCAGCACCCAGGACATCGCCTACCAGGCCGAGACCGCCGTACTCTCCCAGGCGGCGGTGGCGAGCAACCACACCGGCTTCACCGGCACCGGCTTCGTCGACTACGTCAACACGACGGGCGGCTACATCGAGTGGACGGTGAACGTGCCCGAGGCGGCCAGAACGACACTGACCCTGCGCTACGCCAACGGGACGACGGCCAACCGCCCGCTGGACATCTCGGTCAACGGCACCGTGGTCGCCGCAGGCCAGGCGTTCAACCCCACGGCGAACTGGGACACCTGGGCGGACCTCGCCATCACCGCCTCACTCAATGAAGGGACGAACACGGTCAGGGCGACCGCCACAGGCGCCGCCGGCGGCCCCAACCTCGACAAGCTCACCGTCTCCGGGCCCATCGACTCCCACCCGCCCACGGCACCCGGACAGCCGAGCCAGACGGACATCACCTCGGCGAGTGTCACGGTGACCTGGGCCGCCTCGGCCGATGACGTGGGCGTCGCCTTCTACGACCTGTTCGGCGACGGGCGGGCGTGCGGCACCGTCTCAGGACAGACCACCACGGGCACCTGTACGGGCCTGAGCGCCGACGCCGACCACGTCATCCACGTCGTCGCGCGGGACGCGGCCGGCAACGTCTCCCCGCCGAGCCCCGATCTCACCGTGCACACCCCCGTCGCGCAGAACCCGTACGGCGACCCCTACCTGGTCTCCATGTTCGACGGCACCACGCTGGACGGCTGGACCCCGCACGCGGCGGCCGGCTGGACCGTGAAGAGCGGCGCCATCCACGGCACCGGTACGGCAGGCAGGGGCTGGATCTACTACAACAAGCAGCAGACCGGCACCTTCCGCTGGATCTTCAACGTCCGGCAGGTGTCGGGCGACCACGCGCCGACCGTGCTGATCTGGGGCACCACCACGCCGATCAGGGACGCGCTCAGCGCCATCCAGTTCCAGCCGCCCAACGGCGGCCACTGGGACTACCGCCCCGGCCACAACAACGGCGGCGGCAGCCTGTTCACCCAGTTCCCGCACACCAAGTGGGACATCCACAACTGGAGCCAGTGCGAGCTCGTGGCCGACCAGAGCACGGGCCAGGCCAGGATGGCCTGCTGCCCGCTCACCGCGAGCGCGCCCACGTGTACGGCGGTCGAGGTGCTGGCGTTCAAGGACACCACCGCCGGGCAGGTCGGCCCGCTGGCCATCCAGATCCACAACAGCGGCATCCAGGACGAGTACCGCGGCCTCTACCTGGAGTCGCCGGTGGTGGTGAACCCGGGCGGCTTCATCACGACGGGCTAGCGCCCGGACGTCCCCGGCTGCCCGATGATCTCGGGCGGCCGGGGACCCGGGATTCCGAGTGCTGAGACCGGACTTGTATCCCAGAACAACAACGAGCGGCTGGTCGCCTGCCTGATCGGGGCCGCTACCGGAAGCGGCGGCTCTTCGACCGGGCCAGCAGGGTGAGCACTCCAGCGGCGGCGACGAGTGCCGCACCGCCCACCGCCCACGGCAGGCGGCCGTTCCCGGCGGATGCGGGCCCGGCGGCCGAGGCCTCGGACAACGCGGCGGGTTCGGGTTTGGAGCGCGCGGCGGCGGTCTTGGCGCCCCGGAAGACCACGTCGGAGCAGGAGTAATAGGTGTCCGGTGTGTCGGAGTTCTGCCAGATCGTGTAGATCAAGTGGCGGCCGGTCTTACCGGCGGGCAGGCGGCCCTTCATGACGTACGAGCCGTCTGCCATCGCCGGGTCGGTGACCTTGAGGAAGGGCTTCTTCTCCAGGTCGGACCACTTGAGCGGACGGGACGGGTTGTAGCCGTCCGTGGTGACGTACAGCCGGAAGGTCCCCTTGTGCGGGATGGTGCCGCGGTATTTGAAGGTGAAGCCCGCTCCGGCCGTCAGCTTGGTGGCGGGCCAGTCCTTGCGGGCGAGGTCGAGGCCGCTGTACCCCTTGATGCCGCCACTGCACAGTTTCCCGTCGGGGATCACCTGGCGGTCCCGGCCGGCGACGTCGGCCACCCTGAGGTTGTCCCACCCGCGGGGCAGCGCCGTACCGCTCACCGCCAGGGCGGCTTTGCAGGCGGGCGACTTGGCCGTCCGTGGGCTGTCGGCGCCGCAGGCCGCCGCCCGGCTGAGGGGGTTCTCCAGTGCCCCGTGGGCACCGGCCGGCCCGGCGGGCAGCAGCAGGCCCACGCCGAGCACGGCGACCGCCACGCTCGCGATCCGGCGACGCATGACCACGTGGCAGTCCTCCTCGGCTCGCGAACTCCGTCCTGCGTACAGGTACGGACGCCCGGCCCTGCGGGTTCACCCGGGCTCGGCGGAGAACCGGTAGAACTCCTGGAGCACCCGCGCGGCCTGGTCCGCGCCTACCACGGGGCAGACGTACCCACCGGCCGCGATGTGCGCGCACAGCTCCGGGTCCGGCCGCAGATGGTGGGTGCGCAGGTAGTAGGTGACCGTGTCGGTCCAGACGTAGGTCCCGTCGGTGCGGAAGCTCAGCGGCACCACGTCGCCACGCTCCGGTTCGACCCGGTCCACGTCCAGCCCGGTGGTGCCCAGGATCGGCATGCCCGCCTCCAGGTAGGCGGCGAGCCGTTCGCGTTCTCGCGGGCTCTCCACCAGGGGATGGCCGGGCTCGAAGTACGGCACGCCGTTCCTGACGCCGTCGAAGACCCGGGCGACCGCGATCACGGCCTCCCCCCTTCCTGGCTGTACCGTGCGAGAACGGACGGCTGCCAGCCGGTGATCGCGTAGAGGCTGATGAGCTGCTCCTTGTCGAGGTGGTCGTCGGCTCGCCCCCGCACACTGGCCATGCTGACCGCGTTGGTGGGCCCGTTCGCGTCGATCAGGGCCTGGAAGTGGTACGGCCTGAGCCCTGGTCGCGCCACGTTGGGCATGCAGTACTCGTAGCCCCGGTGCAGGCCGCCCTCGGCGGCCGGGTTCTGCGCCAGCCTGTACAGGATGTCCTGGTGCCCGCGGAAGGCGTCGAGGAGTTTGAGGTAGTTGATCACCTCGCGGTAGTCGGGCGTGCCGACGTGGATGTGCCCGCCCACCCCCGGCCCCGGCTCGCCGCCGTGCGCCCGGATGATCTCGACGACCTGGTCGACCCGGCTCCAGGTCTCGGGCGTGTCGCGCAGGATCGGTGAGACGACCTCGCCGGCCACTGCGGTCGTACGTTCCCGCTCCACCCACCAGCCGTCGGCGGCTTCGCCGTAGCCCCGCTCGTGGCCTGTGTGGCGGGCGAGGACTCCGGACTCGGCGGCGAGGCCCGCCTTGTGCAGGGCGCGGGCTGTCTGCTCGTTCACCTTGGCCTGGGATGGTCGCTGTAGGAGCCGCCGAAGTGGTGGACGGGCTCATGACTCAACGGCACGTCACCGGTCGCGTGCTCGCCGATCTGGTACAGGTTGTCGAGCAGCTGGTCGTGCCACGCCTCGCGGCCCAGCTTCGCGAACTCCGGCCGCAGCGCCTCGATCCGCTCGGTGAACAGCTCGATGTCCTGACGGGTGAGCTCGTTGTCGATCCACTCGCCCTCCACGTCCATGTAGTGATCGGCGAAGTCGTTCAACATGTACTCGTCCTTCGCCAGCCCGAAGCTGAAGGATCTGCTGAGGTCGATCCCGTGGACGCCGTCCTGGCCGTGGGCGAGCCAGTTGCCGCCCCTGCGGTCGGTGTTGGCGACCAGCGCGTCGAGCAGGCCGAGCAACCTCCCCGACGTGCTGGAGATGAAGGGGTGAACGCTGCCCTTGAGCTGGGACGGGTCGACACCGTCCATGAACTGCATGTAGACGGCGTCCGGGTTGGTGGGATCTCTGATGATGTGGGGCACGGGAGCACCGATCGCTCGCCCGACGAGCGAGGCGAGCAGGTCCTTTTTCACCGTGACATGCCCGAAGTTATGCACTTTCCTGATGAGGAAGGTGCCGTCACGGAATCGGATTTTTTGCACGATTCCATGCTGGCCATCGCCTATGACCTCGATCCTTGGTTGCTCCCGCTCCAGTTTCGCCTTCAGCGTCTCCTCGTTGAGCGGCCCCGGCGGGAGCTCGTGGCTCGGCCGGGCCACGTCCACCGGGGCGGTCGGCTGCTGGTGCGGCTGCTCCGGCTGGGTGTGGTGCCACTGGCCGTCCTCGCGGAAGATCGGCCGGCCGTCCTGGCGGTACTGGGGGATGCTCCCCGTGTGCGCCAGCCGGTCGGCGCCGATGTAGACGAACTTGTCGGCCGTGATGATCTCCCGGCCGACGATGTCGGCGACCTGCTTCACCGCGACGGGGTTCTGATAGAGATCGCAGCCCAGGATGCGCAGTTTGGCGTTGGGATCGGCCATCACGACCGGGTCGTAGGCGAGCATCGTGCCCACGTCGTGGCCCGACAGCCGCTGGTCGCCGAGGTAGAACCCGTTGCGGTCGGCGCTGATGCCCACGTCGATGACTCCCGGTGTCTGCCGCAGCAGCCGCATGTCCGCGCTGGGCATGACCGCCTGGCCCGGATTCCGGTACCAGACGCCCGAGGCCACCTCGTGCCTGCTCTGCCGGATGATCTCCCGATGCCTGGGCGTGAGCTCCGGCACGGCCCGGCCATCGCTCCCGCGCGCCCCACCGGGCTCGCCCCCTCCGCTCCACTCGTGCGGCGCCCCGCCAGCACCCTCGCGGGACGCCCCGCCCGCGGCGTCGCGTGGGCGCCCGCCCGCACCCTCGTGCGGCAGTCCGCCCGCGCCGTCGTGCGGGTCCGGGCCGAAGTGGTACGCGGGCACCCGCTGATCAGCCGGTCGCGGCGCCTCTCCAGGGATCCGCGCGTCCGCCAGCCGGGTGCCGCCCGGCTCTCCCAGTCGTGGCACCTCTCCCAGCCGAGGCACGCGGAGGCCCTCGGCGGCCCGCGGGCCCGCGTAGCCCGCCCGGCCGTCGATGCCGCCCACGAAGCCCGCCACCGCGGCCTTGCCCAGCGCCTCGGGAGTGAGCTGGCCGTTCTCCACCAGCATGGGGACCGAGCCGATCACCGACGCGACGCTGCTCTGGGTGGCCACCCCGCCCACGGTCTGGGTCAGGAACGCCGCCACCCGCTCACGTGCCGTCATCTCCTCCTTCAGCACGACGCCACCCAGCAACCGCGGACCGCCCAGCTTGGCGATGAGCCCGCCCAGCCCGGCGAACGCCAGCCCGGTCAGCAGCCCGCCCTCCACGGCCGCGGTCGTCTTGTCGCCGTCCCACTCGTCCCGCCTGCCCTCGGCGAACTGCCAGAGCTGGGTGCCGCCGTCCAGGCCGACCATGAACGCGATGCTCATCAGCAGCAGCTTGGCGATCGTCCTGACGTTCAGCCTGGCCATCGAGCAGGCGGGCCCGATCGACAGGAACGAGGCGCCGCCTGACGCGGGCCCGAACGCGTAGGACCGCAGCAGCAGGAAGGCCAGCAGGATCAGGCAGAGCGCGATGTACTTCTGCGTGTAGTCGGTGTCCAGGCCGTACGCCTCAAGCTGTTTCGCCGCGCTCTCGCAGGACTTGGCCAGCTCCTCCACGTACGCGGGGTCATCGGTGGAGAACTTCCCCCAGTAGGCGCTCAGCGCGGAAGCCGCGGGGCCCATGGCGTAGGCGAGCACGTTGCTGAGCGTTTCGTCGCCCTCGCAGGCCGCCGTACGGCACTTCGTGGCCGCGGTACGCAGGTCGGCGGCTCCCGCCAGGCTCTGCTCGCCGTCGCCCTCGGGGTAGTCCAGGCCGACGACCCAGCCGAGTACCGGTTCCACGTACGGGAACGCGGGGCCGAGCAGGGTCTGCAGGTCCACGCCTCAGACCTGCGGGTACAGGTGGTTGGCCCGCTCGTAGTTGCGGGCTGCCAGGTCGACCTGCTCCTCCAGATCGTCGATGCAGTTCGCGCCCTGGCCGCAGCCCTGGAGGAGGTCTTCGAGCGTGCCGACGAAGCCGGCGGCGAACTGCCGGCCGTACTGGTCCTGGCCCCACGGGGCGCTGTCGAGCACGGACCGCACGAGCCCGTGCGCGCCACGCATGGTGTCGGCGGGGGCGCACCAGCCCGTGCCCGCCCGGCGCATGTGGTTCCAGGCGACGTCGAACCCCTGCGCCCACTCGTTCATCGAGCCTCCCGGCGCTTGGCCGGTGTCCGGAAGGGCGTCTCCGGCAGCAGCCCGTCGAGGTCGAACTCGCCGCCGAACAGTTGCTCCGCCGCCATCCCCTCGGGTACGAGCGGCGCCATCAGCACCCGCGACTCCTCGGCGACCTGCGTGTTGGCCTTGGCGACCTGATCGAGAACAGCCTGGGCCAGCTCTGACGGCGAGAGCCTGCTGTAGACGCGGGGGTGGAAGGTGATCTCGTCGATCCTGCCCTGCGGACCCGCCGTCACGGTCACATTGCCGTCAGATACCGTGGCCGTTACTTCCCGGAGCTGGGCGTGTGTCTCCCGGACCTGGCGGACTTGCCTGCCGAACTCCGCCACCAGATCCTCGATGGCTGCCTGCAGGTCATCGTGCATCAACCGCACCCCTTTGCTACCAAGATTCACCATGTTCCCATATGTAACGATGTTTAACAGGAGTGGCACGTGAAGCGAGTGCATTTCGGCGCCGACTACAACCCCGAGCAGTGGTCGCCGGAAGTGTGGCGCGAGGACGTCCGTCTCATGCGCGAGGCGGGGGTCACCATCGTCACGCTCGGCGTCTTCTCCTGGGCCCTCGTCGAGCCCGAGCCGGGGGTCCACGACTTCGCCTGGCTGGACGAGGTCATGGACCTGCTCGGCGACGCGGGCATCGAGGTCAGCCTGGCCACCGGCACCGCGTCACCGCCCGCCTGGCTGTCGCGCCTGCACCCCGAGACGCTGCCGGTCACGCGCGACGGCGTGCGCCTGTCGCCCGGCTCCCGCCAGCACTACTGCCCCAGCTCGCCCGTCTACCGCGAGGCGGCCGCGGACCTGGCCGTACAGCTGGCCAAGAGGTACGGCCGGCACCCCGCGCTGGCCATCTGGCACGTCGGCAACGAGTACGGCTGCCACATCCAGGAGTGCTACTGCGACGTCTCAGCCGAGGAGTTCCGGACCTGGCTGCGTGAGCGCTACGGCGACCTCGACGCGCTCAACGCCGCCTGGTCCACCACGTTCTGGAGCCAGCGGTTCACCGACTGGGCCGACGTGCTGCCGCCCCGCACGACCCCGACGCTGCGTAACCCCGCGCAGGAACTCGACTTCCGCCGCTTCAGCTCCGACGCGCTGCTGGCCTGCTACCGGGCCGAGCGGGCGGTGCTCCGGGAACTGACCCCCGACGTGCCGATCACCACGAACATCATGGGCATGTGGGAGCCGGTCGCCGACTACGCCTCCTGGGCGGCCGACTTCGACGTCGTGGCGCTCGACATCTACCCCGAGCCGAAGGACCCCGGCGCGCACATCGACGCGGCCTTCTTCCACGACCAGATGCGCTCGCTGGGCGGCGGTCGGCCGTACCTGATGATGGAGACCGCGACCAGCGCGATCAGCTATCGCCCGCCGAACCGGCCGAAGCGGGACGGACTCAACCGGTTGTGGAGCCACCAGGCGGTCGCGCGCGGCGCCGACGCGGTCATGTACTTCCAGTGGCGGGCCTCGGCGGGCGGCGCGGAGAAGTTCCACTCGGCGATCGTCTCGCACGGCGGCGCGGACAACCGGATCTTCCGTGAGGTGGCCGGGCTGGGCGCCGAGCTGGCGGAGCTGTCCGGCGTCGCGGGCTCGCGGGTGCGGGCCGACGTGGCGATCGTGCACGACTACGCCAACTGGTGGGCGCTGGAGCTGGACGCCAGGCCGGGCGAGCTGAAGATCCCCGAGCGGGTACGCGCCCACTACGCGCCGCTCTGGCGGGAGAACGTCACGGTGGACGTGGTGACCCCCGAGGCGGACCTGTCGTCGTACAAGCTGGTCGTCGTGCCGAACCTCTACCTGTGCACCGACGCGGCCGCGGCCAACCTCTGCGGCTACGTCGAGGGCGGCGGGCACCTGCTGATGTCGTTCTTCAGCGGGATCGTCGACGAGTGCGACCGCGTCCGGCTGGGTGGGTACCCGGGCGCCTTCCGGGAGCTGCTCGGGCTGCGGGTGGCGGAGTTCTGGCCGCTCAGCGAGGGCGAGAGCGTGGATCTGACCTCGGGCGGGAGCGCCGACCTGTGGGCCGACCACGTCGTGCCGGAGGGCGCCGACATCCTGGCCGCTTACACCGACGGCCCGCTTTCCGGGTCGCCGGCGATCACCAGGAACGCCTTCGGCCTGGGCACCGCCACCTACCTCGGCACGCGCCCCGACGAGCGGACCATGCGCGAGCTCGTCCGCGACACCCTGCGGCTGGCGGCGGTCGCGTCTGTTCTGCCGGGGTTGCCCGACGAGGTGGAGGCCGTACGGCGCGGGAAGCATCTGTTCTTGCTCAACCACGGTGACCGTTCTGTGAGCGCCGCCGGGGTGGAGCTGGCTCCTCATGACGTCGTCGTGGTGGCCGAAACCGGGGCGTGACACGGGTTCCGACGCGCGGAGAGCTGGGACATTCCCGGGGTTGATGCGTTTTGGAGTGGATTTGTAGAGCTCTCGACGAACGTTCTCCTTGCCTGCCCGACCAACGCAAGGAGAACAGCCGTGTTGGACATCGTCCTCATGTCCGACCCGCGGGTCAGCGAGATGCCCGTCGAGGATCGAGGAGAGCCGCTGGTCGACCTTCGCACCGTACCCGAGCTGCGGCTGGACGGGCGCATGGCCGATCCGGAGGGCGCGTACGCGCACATCCGCCAGGGTCACGTCGAACGCCTCCTGCACGCCCAGAGCCTGCTCCCCCCGGGGCTGCGCCTGCTCATCGTGGAGGCGTACCGGCCGCCGAAGCTGCAGGAGCGGTACTTCCGGCGGTACGCGGCCACGCTGAGCGAGGCCAACCCGGACTGGCCGCGGGAGCACGTCTACGTGCAGGCCAGCCGCTCCCTGGCCCCGCCGCACATCGGCCCGCACGTCTGCGGCGCGGCGGTGGACCTCACCCTGTGCACCCAGGACGGCACGGAGCTGGACATGGGCACGGAGGTGAACGCCGGCCCGGAGGAGAGCGACGACGCCTGCTACACGGCGGCGACCAACATCTCCCACCAGGCCACCACCAACCGGGACATCCTCGGTGACGCCATGTCCGAGGCCGGTTTCGTGAACTATCCAACGGAGTGGTGGCACTGGTCGTACGGCGACCGCTACTGGGCCCTGGCCACCGGTGCTCCCGCGGCCGTACACGCCCAGCTCACCTGGCCGCTTCCCCGATCTTGACCGGGGGCAGGCCGAGGCCGCCGTCGCTCGCTGCGGGGCGACGGCGGCCTCGGCCTCCATAATCAATCGTGCTGGTAAGCAGACGGATCATCTCTTGGACTTCTGGCTCGTCCTGTCGCAGGGTGGAGACATGACGACCTTCGTGCTTGTTCCCGGCGCCTGCCACGGCGCGTGGTGCTTCGAACCGCTGGCGCGTCGGCTCCGGCAGCACGGCCACGAGGCCTACCCGATCACGCTGACCGGACTGGGGGCCAGGAAGCACCTGCTCAACGCCTCGGTCAACCTCGACACGCATGTCGATGACGTGGTGAATCTCCTGGAGGACGAGCAGGTCACCGACGCCGTGCTGGTCGGGCACAGCTATGCCGGAATGGTGATCACCGGCGCGGCCGACCGCGCCCCCGAACGCGTCGAGGGCCTGGTCTACGTCGACGCCTTCGTGCCCCGGGACGGGGAATCCTGCTGGACCCTGGCCCCGGGCGGCACGCGCGAGTGGTATCTCAGCGACGCCGGCACGAACGGCTACACGACGCCACCGCTGCCGTTCTTCGATCCGCGAGCCACGCCGCACCCGCTGGCGTCCCTCCTCCAATCGATCCGCCTGCGTGGCGACCTCGACCGGTTCCGGCGCAAGGAGTACGTGTACGCGACCCTGTCGGAAGGGGAATCGCCGTTCAAGGCCACCTATGAGCAGGTGCTCAACGATCCCTCGTGGCGAGTGCACGCCCTCGCGTCCAAGCACAACGTGATGCGGGACGCGCCCGAGGAACTGCTGAAGATCCTCCTGGCCACGGACTAAGCCGGCCCGGACTTCCTGCTGGTGGGAGCCAAGGGCCCGGCCGCCTGTGTGGGTTTGTCCGGGTGCGCCGGTGGTGCCGCATCCGGACCACGGGGGAGCTCGGGTGGAGCGTCCCGGAAGAGCTCGGGCACCGACCGATACAGGATCGCGGCGATCGGCACGGCCACGACCGCGCCCGCGATCCCGGCCAGGATGCCGCCGACGGCGAGCACGATGATGATCGCCAGCGGGTGGAAGTGCAGCACCCGGCCGACGATCAGCGGCTGGAGCACGTGGTTCTCCAACTGCTGCTCGACGAGCAGGATGCCGAGGAAGATCAGCGCGTAGATCGGGCCCTTCGCACCGAGTGTCACCAGCGTCGCGACGGCTCCGGCGAAGAAGATACCGACGATCGGGATGAAACTGGCCAGGAAGATCAGCACGGCGAGCGCCGCCCACAGCGGGACGCCCATGACCGCCAGCACGATGCCCATGAGCACGCCGTGCACCGCCGCCACGGCCACGGTGCCCTGGACGTAGTGCGAGAGCGTGACCCAGGCGGTCCGCCCGGCTCGATCGACTCGTGGCGCGACCGTGCCGAACGCCTTGAGGAACCAGGCCCAGATCCCTTCGCCATCCTTGAGCAGGAAGAACGTCACGAAGAGCAGCAGGACGATCGAGGCCAGCACTTCGAGCAGCACGACGGTGCCGGCGAGCACCGTCGTGGTGATCTGCCGCTGCTGCGCGGTGACCAGGTTGGCGATGTCATCGACCCATTTGCTGAGCTGGTACGGCTGCAGATGCAGCGGGCCGGTGTAGAGCCAGCCCTCCACCGTCTTGGCGGTCTGCTGGACCTGCTTCACCAGGCCGGGGAACTCCTCGTTGGCGCGTACCCCGATGATCCAGCCGGTCCCGCCCAGTACGGCGAACGCGACCAGCATGGTGACCCACGTGGCGTAGATCGCCCGCAGCCCCGCCGCGCGCAGCCGCCTGGTGAGGGGGAACAGCAGCGCGGTCAGCAGCAGCGCGACCGCGACCGGCAGGGCGACGATGCGCATCGTCGCCACGATGCCGAACACGTAGTTGGCCACGACCCCGATGAAGATCAAGCAGGCGCTCCACGCGGCCATCTTGGCCAGCGTGGGCGGCACCAGCCCCCAGAGGGGCTCTTGATCCGGCTTCACACCTTCAGACTCTCATCTCCGGCCCTGATAGGCACGGCTCACACCTGCCCAGTAAGGTGCGGCCGAGACAATGAGACACGCGTTGACCTCGCGTTCGCGGGGGCAGAGTGAAGATTTCCGGCGGTTCCACCCGCGACCAGCACGAAACGGTACGGTGAACAACCTCAAGTGACACGACAGCGGCTGGCGGCGGCCTGGCAGCGGGCGAGAAGCCGTCATGGCTGGCTGGATCATCTGGTCCGGGCCGTGATCCGCTACGACAAGACGGACGCCGGCCGGTTGTCGGCCGCGCTCACGTACTACTCCTTCTTCGCCACCTTCGCGTTGGCGCTGCTGGGGTTCGCGATTCTCGGTCGTTTCCTGGACTATCCGCCGGTGCTGCTCGCGGTGCAGCACTACCTGAGCGAGAACCTTCCGCGGCTGAACGTCCAGGCGTTGATCGACGCGCGCGGGACGGCCGGGTTGGTGGCGTTCGTCGCGCTGCCGTTGACGGGCTTGTTCTGGATGGACACCTTGCGCTCGGCCAGCAGGGCGATCTGGCGGCTGGAGCAGTATCCGGGACACTTCCTCCTGCGTCAGCTCATCGACCTGGGCGTGGTGGCCGGGCTCGGGCTGCTGCTCCTGCTGTCGGTCGGCGTCGCCTTCGCCGCTGAGTGGCTGCTGAGCTGGCTGGCCGTGCACACCGTGGGCACGGACGCCATCTCGGCCCAGTGGGTGCTGTCCGCGGCCGCGTTCGTCATCGGTCTCGGGGTCAACACCCTGCTGGCCATGGCGTTGCTGACCGCTCCGCCACGGCTGCACCTGCCGCTGCGCAGGGTGATCGGCCCCGCGCTCGTCATCGTGATCGGCCTGGAGGTGCTCAAGACCCTCGGGCAGGTCTACCTCAACCTGACGGCGGCCAACCCCGCCTACCAGGTCGTCGCCGGCGCCGTGGGGATGCTGGTGTTTCTCAAGATCCTCAATCAGCTCATCCTGTTCGCCGTCGCTCTGGCGGCCACCAGCACCACAGGACGGGTCAAGGACCTGGCTGCTTAGGACTCCGTTTCCTTGCCCCATTTGAGGGGAGAGGGGAGGCCACGGTCAGGAAGAGGGAAGGAGAACCTATGCGCTTAGGATCGATAGTGGTGATCCTTTGGCTGGTCGTCGGCGCCTTCGCGGCGGCCCAGCGCGACTACTACACGAAACCGATCGATGACTGCAACCAGGTGGCCACGATCGCCGTGACGATTCTGGCGGGTCCCCTCAACTATCTCGGCATGAACCCGAAGATCGCTTGTCAGACCCCCCAGCCCAGCAAGTGACGCCTGCTGACGATTCCCAAGACGTTCTACAGTGGTAGGACGATGGTCGGTATCGGCGCCGCCCGGCTTGGGAAGAGGTGGCGGCCATGGAGCTGCGCCAACTGCGCTATTTCGTGACGCTCGCTGAGGAACTGCATTTCGGCCGGGCGGCGGCCCGGGAGCACATCGTGCAGTCCGCGCTGAGCCAGCAGGTGCAGCGGCTGGAGCGGGAGTTAGGGGTGCGGCTGCTGGACCGCAGCACCCATCACGTCGACCTGACACCCGCGGGTGTGGCCTTCCTCGTCGAGGCGCGCCAGATCCTCGACCACGTGAGCAGGGCCAAGCAAGCCGCCCGCAACGCTGTGGCGCCATCGCCGACGCTTCGCGTGGGCATCATCGACGCCGCCTACGACTCCATGCCCCAGATCCTGCGCGAGGTCCAGCGCAGCCATCCGGATTTCACGATCCACCAGGTCGAAGCGGGCACCCCTGAGCAGTACCGGCAACTGGCCGACGGGCGCCTGGACATCGGCATCGGTCGTGCCTCCCAGACCCGGCCCGGCGTGGCCGCCGAACTGATCCGGCTCGATCCGCTCGGCGTGCTGGTCGCCGATGACCACCGCTTCGCCGGCCGCGACGCCGTGCCCGTCACCGCCCTCGCCGACGAGCTCCTGCTGCTCGGCGAGGAGAGCCAGACGCCGGAGCTCAACCAGTTCGTCATCGAGCTGTGCCGGTCGGCCGGATTCGCGCCCACGGTCTACGAGGGCACGGTCGAGAGCACCCGCGCCGCCGCCGACCTCGTCCTCCAGCACCGCTGTGTGCACTGCATCCCCTCCTCCTCCCGCACGTCCAACCGGCCGGGCACCACGTGGCGGCCGCTGGCCGAACCCGTCACGCACTACCCCTGGTCACTCTTGTGGCGCGACGCGAACCCCTCCCGCCACCTGGCCGACGTCATCGACAGCGCCAGACGACTCGCCGAGCGGCTCGGGTGGCTGCGACCGATCGCCGGGGCTTCGATAGCTGTCGACCGCGGCGATGACGAGGAGACCGCCTGATCCACGCCACGGTGATCGATTGTGGTGATGGCCTCATCCGAGATCGGCTGTTTCCATTAAGAACGTCTGGGTGTTGGGTCGAAGCGAACAAGTGTGACAGTCGGCGCCAGCAATTCCGCGGCGGCCGGCTTCCTGCTTCGACCGGTCCGGAAGGCCGATCCTCGCAGACCTCGATTCGCTGCAAGAGGAGTTCGGTCATGGGCATCATCGCCTGGATCATCCTCGGACTGGTAGCCGGAATAGTGGCCAGAGCTCTGGTCCCCGGCAAGGATCCGCAGGGTTTGATCATCACCTTCGTACTCGGCGTCGCAGGGGCACTGCTGGGCGGCTTCGTGGCCACACAGGTGTTCCACGTCGCCGGTGTGCAGGGCTTCTTCAACCTGTCCACCTGGGTCTGCGCCATCGTCGGGGCGGCAGTCCTGCTCTTCGCCTACAACGTGCTCACTGGGCAGCGTCCGCACCGTCGGGTCGGCCGCCGATGACCCTGATCGGCTCGCCCACGCGCGCATGGTCCTGCCACGGCATGGGCGATGCGTGATGCCCGTCGCCGGTGCCATCGCGGTCATCGTCGTCGGCGCCATCCTCACCTTCGCGCTGACGAACGGCTCGATCGGCGGCCTGGACCTGCGCATCGCGGGCGTCATCCTGATGCTCGGCGGAGCCGTCGGGCTGGTGCTGCCGCTGCTGCTGCGTTCGAGATCACGCTGGAGCGAGTCGACCGTCCGCAGCCGACAGGACGTCATCGATGACGGTCCGCCGCCGACCCTGGTGGACCCTCCCGGGTTTATGGCCCCGGACGATCGCCGGCTCTGAGACGGCCGTCGGGCCAGAGTTCAACCCGTTGCCTTCTCCGCGCGAACCGGGGCCGTGCGGAGAAGGCAACGAAAGTTCGAGGAGCCAGAGATGTCCACCATGACCTTGCCCGATTCGCCGCGCTTAGGCGGGCGAGGGTAGCTCCGTGGGGGCGACGCTCTGCCCGGGGCGAGGGAAAAGGACGGCCGCCAGCGGATCCGTCGCGGCCTGCAGGCGAAGACGGGGCGCCTCGCCCCAGCCGGTGAGGTTGAGCAAGCGGCACACCTGCGGCGGCGCGGATCGCAACGTGAGAACGTGTCCGTCGTCCCGCTGAGCGGCGACGTTGACCAAGACCCGCAAGGCGCCGACGTCGATGAACTCCAGGTGCGCCAGATCGACGCAGACTCCGCCACCACCCGTGATCGAGGCCAACGCACCGACCAGGACGTGCAAGGTGACGCAGTCCAGATCGCCCATGACCCGCAGCTCCCGCAGATCGAGATCATGCCTTATGCGCAGGCGACCATTGCTGAACGCGACGAACTCGATGATGGGACTACAGCCGGCCATGAATTGATCATCCGGTAGTTCCGAGGGGACGGAAATGGCCAATCCCAGATGAACTCATCGTCAATCACGTATGTGCATCCCCGTCAGCGACCGCCGACGCTCTGAGAGTCGCGGGAAGTACCACTGACAGCTCGCACGCTCGCCGGGCTTGTCCAAGGCGACCACAGTGGACCCGCGGGGGGTTGAGGTGTTCCCCGAAGCGTTTGATCGTGCCGCCCTTGCCCGCGGCGTCGCGTCCCTCGAAGAGGCCGTCGCGGCCGGCGGCAGGTGCGAGGGGGCCGACCGGGACGGTCAACGACTGCCGCGCCCCTGATTCATACGCCATTCCGGCGGACCAAGCCGCGCCTGCCGTGAGCAGCGCGAACAGGCCGACCATCAGCGCCCAGCGGGCCTTGCTCCTGCCGAGCTGGGGTTCTCTCATCGACGGCGTGGCGAATCCGGGCACGAACGGCAAGGTCTCTTCCACTCGGGTGCGCACGAGGGGGGTCGCCGTCCGCTCCTCCGGCGGCCATAAATCCGCCACGTGCCGGAGCTGCTCGCGTACGCGGACCGCGTCTGGCCGCATGGTGGGGTTCTTGTGGAGCAGCCCGGCGAGTACGACCGCCAGCGGTCCAGCCCTTTCGAAGGGATCAGGCGGGTCGGCGAGCACCGCGGCGAGAGTGTGAATCGCCGTGTCACGGGAGAAAGGAGGCCGTCCTTCCACCGCCAGGAAAAGGGTGGCGCCCAGCGACCACAGGTCCGACTGCCGGCAGGCATCGCCGGTGACCCGTTCGGGAGCGAGATAGGCCATCGTGCCGGTCAGCATCCCGGCCTGGGTAATGGACGCCTCGCTGTCCATCACGGCGATGCCGAAGTCGGTCAGGACCACACGACCGTCCTGAGCCAGCAGCACGTTGTCCGGCTTGATGTCCCGGTGCAGAATCCCGGCCGCGTGAGCGGCGCACAGACCGTCGAGCACGGCCAGCCCGATCTTCGCCACCGCGCATGAAGACAGCGGGCCGTCCTGGGCGACCACTTGACCAAGGGTTCGAGAGCGCACCAGCTCCAGCACGATCCAGGGCTGTCCGGCCACTTCGATGACGTCGTACACGCCCGCGACATTGGGGTGGCTGATGCGTGCCGTGGCGCGGGCCTCCCGCCGCGTACGCTCGGCCAGGATCGTCCGTTCGGGCCCGGGGGGCAAGGGCACTTCCTTGATCGCGACCTCGCGAGCCAGCAGCTCGTCACGACCATGCCAGACCGTGCCCATGCCGCCTCGCCCGAGCGGTTCGAGCAGCCGGTAGCGGCCGGCGAGAAGAGACGCGTCCAACGACGCGTCGAGCGTCCGATGCCCATCCGCCGCCACCGACATCATGGTCTCGACCGACATAGCCGCCTCCGCCCGGTATCGACGCCGACGTATGCCGCCTCAGGACGGGTAGCCAGATACTGTCAGTCAATGCCGCCGACCGGGATACGGATACATGCGTTCCGAGCAGAGCTCATCGCGATAACTGATCACAGATGAGGAGCCGCTACGACGGTCGTCGCAGCGTATTGACGCGAGACTGCGGTTGGCCGGTCAGACTCGGCGGTTGGCGTCCTCGAGGAAGTGCAGGACGGCGGTGACGCGCCGGTCCGCTCGGTCGGTGGGCGCCAGGTCGAGCTTGGCGAAGATGCTGCGGATGTGCTTGTGTACGGCGCCGTCGGTGACGAAGAGCCGTTCGGCGATGGCCGTGTTGCCCAGACCTTCGGCCATCAGGGCCAGCACGTCACGCTCCCGAGGGCTCAGGCGGTCCAGCCGGGTGTCGGGCCGGGTGCGTACGAGCAGCTGCGCCACGACATCCGGATCGATGGCCGTACCGCCGTCCGCCACCCGGTGCAGCGCGCTCAGGAACTCATCGACCCGCCCGACCCGCTCCTTCAGCAGGTACCCGAGTCGGGAGCTGCCATGGGAGAGCAGTTCGGTGGCGAACGCCTGCTCGACGTAGGCGGACAGCACGAGCACGGCCAGGTCCGGCTGGCGTCGCCTGGCCTCCACGGCGGCGACGATCCCCTCGTCGGTGTGGGTCGGCGGCATCCGTACGTCGACGATCGCGACATCCGGTTCGTGGACGCCGATGGCCTCCAGGAAGCCGGCGGGGTCGCCGGCGGTGGCCACGACGTCGAGCGACTCCGCGCGCAGCAGGAGCGCGAGCCCTTCGCGCAGGAGCGCGTCGTCCTCCGCGATCACGATCCGCATGGCAGGCTCACGGTCACGGTGGTGGGTCCCCCAGGAGGGCTGTTCAGCATGAATGTCCCATCGTGCGCTTCGGTACGGCGGCGGATGCCGACGAACCCTGATCCGTTGCGTTCGTCCGCCCCGCCCTGGCCGTCGTCGGTGATCTGTAGGTCGAGCCGGTCGTCATCGAGGCGGGCCGTGACGGTGGCGTGCCGGGCCTGGCTGTGCTTGGCGATGTTCGTGAGCGTCTCGGCCACCACGAAGTAGGCCGTCGCCTCGACGGAGGAGGCGCACCGGACGGGGAGGTCGGCGTCGATCCGGCAGGGCACCGGGCAGGCCGTGGCCAGGCCGGTGAGGGCGTCGGCGAGGCTGCGGTCGGTCAGTACCGGCGGCAGGATGCTGCGGACGACCCCGCGAAGCTCGGCGAGCGCCTGTTCGGCGGCGTCCTGCGCGCGTTCGAGAATGGCCTCGGCGCTGGCCGGATCGCGGGTCAGCGCCCGGCGCGCCGCGCCGAGCAGGACGTTGACGGCGACGATCCGGTTCTGCGTCCCGTCGTGCAGCGATCGTTCGATGCGCCGCAGCTCGGCGGAGTGCGCGTCGAGCGCGGCGGCGCGGGTCGCGGTGAGCTGCACGACCCGCAGTGCGAGGTCGGTGCCGGAGACCGGTGCCAGGAGCCGCCGGCCGGGCCAGGCCTGCAGCCGCGCCATGCCCGGGAGGACCGCCCCGCAGAGGATGATCCAGCCCAGGCCCAGCAAGGTGACGGCGAAGGCGCCGGACCAGCCCTGCACGGTCCAGATCCCCATGGCCCCCGTGGCCGCCTCTTCCGGTGGCAACAGCCACCAGTACAACGGGAAGAAGGTGTCCCGCACCACGTAGATGGGCAGTGAGATACCCACCCCACCGAGGAGCAGGCCGAAAATGCCGTGGGCGGCCATCCAGCCCAGTTCCCTGCGTACGGCCGAGTCGGCGAGGGCGGCGCGCAGCCCGTGCGGCATCGGCGCCGGGCCGACGACCTCCGGACCCCAGCGGGACAGCCGCCCGCGTTCCCGGTCGGCGACGACCCGCACCACGCGCAGCGTCACGGGCGCCAGCAGCAGGCCCACACCGATGAGGCAGGTCAGCGCGGTGGCGATCACCAGCACGAGCGCGACGAACGCCAGGACCGCGGTGCCGAGCCCGCCGACGATATGTTCGAGCGCGTCCAGGACTGCTCGGGCGCGGGCGAACGCGAACGCGTCCCATCCACGGGCCGCCCGCCGGTCGGCCGTGGGGTCGTGGGTGGACATAGCCCAGGACAATAAGGCATCACCCGGGCGGTCGACAGATCGTCGGCCAAGGAGTACAGCCTGCTGTACCACGCCTGTCTCGCTGGTGGGATCGTGGTCGGCGGTGATCGCTCGTAGCTTCGATGTGTGACAGCCCGTCGAGTGAGGAGCACACCATGACCGAGTCATCCCGTTCGGCCCAGACCGCCCAGCGCGGGATGTTGCGTCCCGTGCTGTGGGTCCTGCTCCTGATCAGCGCGGTGCTCAACATCGTGACCTCGAACATCAACATCTTTGTCGGCATCGGATTCGGTCTGGCCACCCTCGCGTGCGCCGCCGGCCTGGTCGTCGACCACTACCGGCACCGGCGCCCATGAGTGTGCAGAACGGCCCGGGCGATCAGGGTCGCCCGGGCCGCTCTCAGCTCGTCAGACGAGTTCGTAGAGAGCCTGACCGCTGCTGTCGGTGCCTCCGTAGGAGGACGCGTCCACCAGGGTGCCGTTGGCCTTGACCCACTCGGTCACCGAAGAGCTTCTGCCGTCGGTGATCAGGATGTACTTGAGCGTGCCGTCGGCGACGTACCCCTTGAGCTTGGCGACGGTCATGGCCGGGTCGCTGCCGGTGAAGCCGCCCATGGCGATGACGGCCTTGCCGCTGGACAGGATGATCGAGGACGCGCTCTGCGCGCTGTCAACGGCCACCAGCCAGGTGGCGTCGCCCTGGTTGGCCTTCAGGTACGCGATGAGCTGAGTGCTCACCTGCCCACCGCCGCCGGGCCGGCCCGTACGTTGGTCGGCCGTACGTTGCTGGGTGCCACCGGGTCCGCCGCCCATTCCGCCCATTCTCCCCATCCCGCCGCTGCCGGCCGGGCCCGCGGTCGGGTTGGTGCCCTGGACGGCCGAGGTCAGCGGGGTCACCGCGTACGCGGCCGGTCCGGCGAGACCGCCGAACAACCCCGCGACCAGGGCCACGGCGGCCAGCCGCTTGGCGCCGAACGCGACCGCCAGGAGCCCGAGCACCGCCACCGCCGTCGCGCCGGCGACCACCCACGGCAGCCACGACACGAAGTCGGTGGTACGGCGGAGCACCACGAAGGACCAGCCACCGGTGACGGCGATGCCGAGCGGCAGCGCCCACCTCCAGGCGGCCGACCGCCGGAAGGCGTGCCACATCAGCACCGCGCCGATTCCGGTGAGAGCGGCGATCGCGGGCGCCATCGCGGTGGCGTAGTAGGGGTGGAAGCCGCCTTCCGAGAAGCTGAACACCACGAAGTGGATCGCCAGCCAGCCACCCCACAGCAGCAGCGCGGCCCGGACCGGATCGGTCCGCGGCCGACGGCCGATCAGGGCAACCCCCACGGCCAGGGCGAGGGCCGCGAACGGGATCAGCCAGGAGATCTGTCCGGCCATCGTGTCGTTGAACAGCCGGGTGGCCCCGGCCTCGCCACCGAAGTTGGCGCCGCCGCCGCTGCTACCGGCGCTCGCACCGAAGATCCGGCCGAGGCCGTTGTAGCCGACGACCAGGTCCCAGACGGTGTTGTCCGCGCTGCCGCCGATGTACGGCCGGCTGCCCGACGGCCACAGATCGACGATCGCCATCCACCAGCCACTGGAGACGACGAGCACCGCGCCGGCCGCGAGCAGCCGCCCGATCCGCCGCAGCGGCCGGCCCGGTGCCGCCATCAGGTAGACGGCCGCGAAGGCGGGCAGCACCAGGTACGCCTGGAGCATCTTGGTGTTGAACGCCAGGCCGACCAGCAGCGCCGTGACCAGCAGCGTACGCGTGCGGCCGGTCCGGATCGCCTCCAGGCAGAACCAGGCCGCCGCGACCAGCAGCAGCACCAGGATGGTGTCGGGGTTGTTGTCCCGGTTGATGGCCACCGTGATCGGCGTGAGCGTCATCACCAGGGCCGCGATCAGCGCCGCGACATGGGCCAGGTGCCCCGTCCCGTCCCCGATCGGCCTGGCGGTGAGCGTACGTCGTACCGCCGAATGGACCAGGCCCACGGCGGCGACGCCCGCGACGGCCTGGGGGAGCAGCATGCTCCACGTTCCGAACCCGAAAAGGCGGGCCGACAGGCCCATCACCCACAGCGCGAGTGGCGGCTTGTCGACGGTGATGTACGAACCGGCGTCGAGGGCTCCGAAGAAGAAGGCCTTCCAGCTCTGGGTGCCGGAGTAGATCGCGGCGGAGTAGTAGTCGTTGGCGTAGCCGTTCTGGCCGAGCGCCCAGGTGTAGAGGACGGCGGCCAAGGCGAGCGCGCCCCACATCGCGGGGCGTGCCCACCGCGGGTCGCCCCGGTGGTCGGCCGGGGCGCGACGACCACTGGTCGGGCGCTCCAGCAACTGTGCGGTCATCGTGCTCATGACGCCTACGATCGACGGCGGCCCTTGAACCGCGCTGAGGCGACCATTAAGCCTCAGTGAGA
This sequence comes from Nonomuraea sp. NPDC049141, assembly GCF_040648415.1. Lineage (NCBI taxonomy): Bacteria > Bacillati > Actinomycetota > Actinomycetes > Streptosporangiales > Streptosporangiaceae > Nonomuraea > Nonomuraea sp. NPDC049141. Next base: position 175,443 of record NZ_JBEZDR010000005.1, on the reverse strand, counting down.
AGAAACGTCAGGGCAGCGAGGGCGGCAGCCCGAAGGGCGTGAAGTGCTCGGGGCCGACGAACGAGGTGATCTCGGCGATGCGCTCGCCACGCAGGGTCAGTACGTTGATCGACCAGGCGACGTGCGCGCCGGCGTCGTCGTTCCGGAGGTAGCAGGCCACGGCCGGCTGGCCGTTCGCGGTGGCCGGCCGGTGCCGCCAGCTTCCGCATGAGGTCAGCGGGACGCGCACGGCGAAGTCGGTGACGGCCTCGAGGCCGTGGTACCAGTGCGGCAGCGGCGGCATCGACCAGGTGACGTCCTCGGTGAGGAGCGCGACCAGGGCGTCGGCGTCGCCGCGTTCCAGCGCGGTGGAGTAGCCGGCGACGATCTCCCGCACCCGGGCGTCGCCGATCTGGCGCAGAGTCTGCTGCTGGCCAAGGGAAGGCACCTTCTCCGCGACGATCTTGCGGGCGCGGGCCAGGGCGGAGTTCACCGACGTGGTCGAGGTGTTCATCGTGGTGGCGATCTCGGCGGCGGAGAACCCGAGGACCTCGAAGAGCAGCAGCGCCGCGCGCTGGTTGCCCGGCAGGTGTTGCAGGGCGGCGACGAAGGCCAGCTCGACGGCCTCGCGCTGCTCGTAGCGCTCGCCCGGGCCGGTGCCGGGATAGGGGCCCAGCCAGGCGACGTCGGTCAGCGGGGCGTCGCCGAGCACGGCGCGGTCGCTGGCCGGGCCGAGGTCCATCGGCAGGGCCCGCCTGCCCCTGGACTCGATGATGTCCAGACAGGTGCGCGTGGCCACGGTGTACAACCACGAGCGCAGTGAACCGCGGCCCTCGAAACGCGCGAGCCCCCGCCACGCCCGCAACAGCGCGTCCTGCAGGGCGTCGTCGGCGTCATGGGTGGAGCCGAGCATGCGGTAGCAGTGGGCGTGCAGCTCCCGGCGCAGCGGCCGCACGAGCCGGTTGAACGCGGCGTCGTCCCCCGCGCGTGCCCTGACCAGGTCCTCGGCGCCCTCCGCTGCCGGGTCCGCCGACGTGGCGGAAAAGACTTCGCTCACAAGCGACGATTCTGCCCCATCGCCGGAGTCACCTCTTCGACCGAAGGAGAAAACCATGAACCACATCGTCCGTACCCTTGAGATCCCCGACGCGCGCCTGCACTACGAGGTACGTGGCGAGGGCCCCCTGCTGGTGCTCGTTGGCGCCCCGATGGACGCCCGGTCCTTCGCCGCGGCGGCCGAACTCCTGGCCACCGACCACACCGTGCTCACCACTGACCCGCGCGGCATCAACCGCAGCCCCCTCCACGACCCCGGCCAGGACTCGACCCCGGGGCTACGCGCCGACGACCTGTCCCGGCTCATCACCCACCTGGACGCCGGCCCGGCCGCGGTCTTCGGCTCCAGCGGCGGCGCCGTCACCGCCCTGGCCCTGGCCGTCGCCTCCCCCGAGCAGGTCCACACTGTCATCGCCCACGAGCCGCCGTTGGTCGAAACGCTGGCGGACCGCGAGCGACTCCACGCCGGGACCGAAGACCAGATCGCCACCTACCTCGCCGGTGATGTCGTAGGGGCCTGGACGAAGTTCATGGCTCAGGCGAACATCGCCATGCCGCAGGAGGTGATCGAGATGATGTTCGGCGGGGAACGCGATCCGCAGCAGGTCGCGGACGAGCGCCGTTGGTTCGCCCACGAGCTGCGTGGCACCGTCCGCTGGCAGCCCGACCTCGCCGCCCTGCGTTCAGTGCGCACCCGCGTCGTGGTCGGCATCGGCGAGGACTCGACCGGCCAGATCTGCGACCGTACGTCGACCGCGCTCGCCGCGGCACTCGGCATCGAGCCGACGATGTTCCCCGGCGGCCACATCGGCTTCGCCGACGACCCCGACCGGTTCGCTCCCCGGCTGCGCGAGGTCCTGCGCGAGAACTGAGTGCTGACCCCCGGCAGACGACTTCAGGAGACGACGATGCCCGCGCAGCCGCTTGACCACACCTTCACCGCACGGATCGAGAAGGACGGAGCCTTCCCTACCTTCGTGACCGTGCCGGGCTCCGCCGAACTCTTCGGGACAAGGCGTCCCGTGAAGGTCGGCGGAACCATCGACGGCCACCCGTTCACCGCCACCCTCATGCCATCGGGCACTGGCCCCCACTGGCTCCCCATCAGGGCGGCACTGTGCGAGCTCATCGGTAAGGACCAAGCGGGCGTCGAGGTGGCGTTCCGCCTGGATCAGCGACTCAGCTGATCGCGCGCGGCCGGGTCGCGGTCCGTGCGTGTCTGGAGACGCGTCAGCGTGTACTGGAGATCAGGGCCATCGCCGCGCCCAGCAGCGCGATCACGGGAGCCGCCGCGGGGAGCAGGTGCAGAGTCACTGCGGCGGCGGCCGCGCCGAGTGACAGGGCGAGGAGCACGGCCACCAGCTCGGGGATGTGCGGCGGCCCCGTGCCGGGAGTGAGGTGCCGGGAGATCGAGCTGGTCAGCGCGCCGGTGATGAACGTCGTCGAGCCGATGAAGGTGTGCAGGCGGTCGGTCACCGCGCTCTGGATGCCCATGGCGAGGGCGGCGGTCGCGATCACCGGCAGGCGCGGGCCGGACAGGGCCCAGGCGAGGGCCAGCGCGATCAGCAGGACCAGCTCGGCACCCAGGGCCAGCCTGGTACGGGCGGTCCAGCCGGTGGTCGAGACGGTGAACCGGAAAGTGCCGACCAGGCCGCAGGTGAACGCGGTCAGCGCCACCAGCGAGCCCAGGGCCTCGGAGAAGTGGCCGTGACCGGCTGACACGCCGAGCAGGACCAGGTTGCCGGTCATGTTCGAGGTGAAGACCCGGCCCAGGGCGAGGAAGGTGAAGGCGTCCATGGCGCCCGAGGCCAGCGCCAGGCTCAGGACGGGCAGGCGGTTGCTGACCGGCATCCTCCCATGGTCGGCCGCACGCGCGGCCCGCTGGGGGAGGCGCGCTGATTCCGCGTTCACTGAGGGTGGGCGGGCGTGTTCGGGGGGTTCAGCCAGTCGGGGGTGCGCCACTGCTGGACGTTCGCGCGCGTGCAGGGGCGCAGTGACACCGACTGCTGGGCAGGCTCCATCTCCAGGCACAGGCCGCTGGCGACGTGCTGGACCTCCCAGTAGTGCCACCGGTTGTACGCCGAGCGGTAGCTGAAGCGCCAGAGCTGGCCGGTGGAGCCGGAGCAGGACTCGCGGGCCGGCCGTCGCTGATCCGGTGGACCGGCGGCGGTCAGGCAGCCACCCATGCTCGTGATCGCGTACTCGCCCTGGGCATTCCGTCGGTAGCCGAACGCCTGGTTGACGCCGCCGTGGCAGCCCCAGATGATCAGGTCCGCGGTGCCCGTGGCGTCCAGGCACCGGCCGTTCTCCGCGCTGGCCAGTGAGCTGCCGAGGTCCGGCAGACGGGCGGTGACCAGCCAGCGCTGGCCGGGCCGGTCGGCGGCGCAGGGCAGCAGGATCAGCGGGGTGCCCGGCTCCGCGGAGCTCTGGTTGGGCTCGGCGCACAGGTCTCCCTGGGGGGAGGCGATGGCGATCGCGTGGTCGCCGGTGAGCCGCCAGAGCTGGTCGTCGGAGTCGTCGCAGGCCGCCTCGGTCAGGTAGATCCCCTCGATGATGCGCCGGGCCTCCGGGGTCAGGCAGCGCTCGCTCAGACGGTTGCGGATCCGGTAGAGGAAGGCGCCGTCGTGCTTCTCCGGTTCGAGGTCCCACCGCTGGGCTTCGCCGAGGACCGTGTTGATGGCCGAGCCGCCCGGCCTGGCGTGCGGGGGAGCGGTGGTGGAGGTGTTGACGACCAGGGGCTTGCCGGGCGCGTACAGGGAGAGGATCGTCACGTTCGAGCGGTTGAGCGAGTCGGGGACGTGGGTGTCGACGTACACCACGTAGGTCAGGAAGGCCGCGGTCGTGAGCGCGACCGACACCACGATGCCGACGATCAGCCTGGTGCGGCGGGTGGGCCGGGCAGGCTGGGGATTGGCCAGTCTGCGGTAGGACTGGAGCCACTTGTCCGTCGCGGCGTCCGGCACGTCATGCACCAGGAGGAAGGCGCGGATGACCGGCTCGGCGTGCTCGGTGTCGGTCAGCCAGGCGGCGCTCTGCCTGGTGACCTTCTCCAGGTCGGCCCGGTCGAAGGCGAGCCCGCGCCGGGCGGCGCGGGCCTGGAGCTCGGCGAACTTGGGCGTGCTCACCTCCCTGCGCCGGTCCTTGAGCAGCCGCTTGAACGTGGGCAGGTCGTGCGCGGTGAACGGATCGGTGGCCGTCGCCGTACGGTTGGCCCAGCGTGACTGCAGGAAGCCGCCCAGCGGCGGGAGCACGGCGGCCAGGCAGGCGAACAGGATCGCGGGCACGATGTGCGCCGGGTTGAGTTCGGGTTGGCCGTCGGTGGCGAAGTTGACGTAGATCCCGGCCAGCACGGTGAAGACCGCGCTGAGCACGGCTACCGCGCCGATCACCAGGGCGAGTTCGCGTGGGGGGTTGCGCATCTGCTCCGTCCGGCACTTTGTGTCAGATCATGCTAACGGAGCGTGCGCGCGTCTTGTCCCGGCTACCGGTTCGAAACCGGGTCCGGTGCTTGGGCGTTCGTGCGGGTGCGGGTCAGGGTGGCGAGCAAGAGGAGGAGCGCGCTCTGGGCGAGCATGCCGGGCGCCAGGGGTGGCGCGGCGCCGACCGACTTGCTGACGGCGTACCACCATTGGGTCAGCGGGGACAGGGCGTCCCACGTGTCGGCGTAGCGCTGGTCGAGCAGGCCCGCGTCGTAGTTGGCGGACACGTGGGCGTACACGCCGAACGCCGCCACCAGCAGCACGGCCAGCGCGAGCACCCGCACCGTGGTCGCCGCTCCCTGAGGCCGGCCGACGGCGAGCATCGCCAGCGCGAGCGTGAGCACGGCCAGCGCTCCCCAAGGGAGTAACTGCTCCAAGGTCTGCCAGTGGCGTTCGGCGGCGAGCTCCGCGGCGGCGCCCATGATGCTGATGAGAACCAGGGCCAGGAGCCCTCTGCGCACCGTCATGGCGTCAGCGCCGAGACGATCTTGTCAACCGTGTCCTGGCCGGGGTTGTACTTGGCCAGGTTCTGCCGCAGCGACGTGAGGTCGTTGTCGTCGGCGGCGTAGGGCCGGTATTCCATGACCTCTCTGGCCCACCGCTCGGGGTTGGTCACTCCGGCGGATCCGAGCGCGGCGGTGATCTGGGCCTCGTCGGCGGTGTTCGCCGAAACCTTCCCCGCCGAAGCTGTCCCCGCCGAAGCCGTCCCCGCCGGGGCGGACGCGCTCGCGCTGGACGTGCTCACGCCGGCGGAGGCGGTCTGGTCCGTCGTCGAGGTGCAGGCGGTCAGGGAGACCGCCGTGGCGATCACCGCCAGGGCGATCCTGATCTTGCTTGGTTTCATGCGGGCCATCCGGTACGAGGGGTTCTCAGTGGCCTCAACGTTGTCCGAGCCGTCTCAGATGGATCTCGATGAATCATGAAGATCAGGTGAGAAACGATGCTTAGTACGAAAAAAGACGAAAGCTTAATGATCGTGAGCGATTAGATCCTCCTCAATCGGCGTAAGTCGGGTTACATTCACGTTACTTTGCCCTCTCTTGTCCCCCGAGTCGACCGAAGGGAGAGGCATGAGAACGAGAACCGCAATCGCCGCCCTGACCGCTGCGGCGATCCTCATGCCGGCCGCCGTCGCGAACGCCACCGGGAGCGCCACTGGGAGCGCCACTGGGAGCGCCGCCGCTGTGGCTCCGCCGCCCGACGACCAGTTCCAGAAGGTGACACTGAACGACAATCCGGGCGAGCCGATGGACTTGGCGGTGTTACCGGATTCGAGGGTCCTGCACACCACCCGGACCGGTGTCGTCTGGTTGCATGATCCGAAGACCGGCCTCAACACGCAGGCCGCCCGGCTCGACGTCTACCGGCACGACGAGGAGGGGCTGCAGAGCATCGCCCTCAGCCCCGGCTTCGGCAAGGGCTCCAAGGCGGACGACTGGGTCTACCTCTACTACTCCCCGCCGCTCGACACCCCGATCGACGACCCGGCGACGCCGGACGTCAACGAGGGCGACGCCCCGTTCACCGGCACACCGGCGGACTTCGCGCCCTTCAAGGGGCTGATCCGGCTGTCCCGGTTCCGCTTCACCGGCGCCACCATCGATCTCCGCACCGAGCAGCGCGTGCTCGACGTGCCGGTGGATCGCGGCATCTGCTGCCACGTCGGCGGGGACATCGTCTTCGACGCCGCCGGCAACCTCTACCTGTCGACCGGCGACGACACGAACCCGTTCTCCTCCGACGGCTACGCCCCGCTCGATGAGCGCCCCGACCGGAACCCCGCCTTCGACGCCCAACGCAGCGCCGGCAACACCAACGACCTGCGCGGCAAGGTCCTTCGCATCAAGGTGCGCCCGGACGGCTCCTACACGATCCCCCGCGGCAACCTGTTCCCGTCCGGCACAGCGGGCACCCGGCCGGAGATCTACGCGATGGGCCTGCGCAATCCCTTCCGCATCGAGGTCAACCGGTCCACCGGGGACCTCTACGTCGGCGACTACTCGCCCGACGCGCGAGAGGCCGATCCCCTGCGCGGTCCGGCGGGGACCGGCAAATGGGCGCTGATCCGCAAGGCCGGCAACTACGGCTGGCCCTACTGCGCGACGGCGCGACTCCCATACGTGGACTACGACTTCGCGACCGGCGCGTCAGGCGCGAAGTTCGACTGCGCCGCACCCGTCAACGCGTCGCCGCACAACACCGGCCTGCGCAAGCTGCCGCCGGTGGCGCAGCCGGACGTGTGGTACTCCTACGGGCCATCGGCGGAGTTCCCGGCGCTGGGCACCGGCGGCATCGGCCCGATGGCCGGCCCGGCGTACCACTTCGACCCGCGCACCACGCACGGGCGCGCTCCGGTGGCGTGGCCGAAGTACTTCGACGGCGTCCCGCTCTTCTACGAGTGGACCCGTGACTACGTCAAGGCGTTCCACCGTGACGGACGGATCGAGGACGTGCTGCCGTCGTTCGTCTTCGACAACCCGATGGACATGGAGTTCGGTCCGGACGGCGCGCTCTACGTGCTGGAGTACGGCGACGGCTACTTCCAGGAGAACCCGGACGCCCAGCTCGCGCGCTACGACTACATCGGCTACACCGGCAACCACACTCCCATCCCGGCCGCCGCGGCGTCGGTGACCAGCGGCCACGCGCCGCTCACCGTCCGCTTCACCAGCGCCGGTACGACCGACCCCGACGGTGACCGGCTCCGCTACGCCTGGGACTTCAACGCCGACGGCACGGTCGACTCCCGCAGCCCCGAGGGGTCGTACACGTACCAGGCGAACGGCCTCTACAACGCCACGCTCAAGGTCACTGACAACGCCGGCATGTCCGCGGCGACGTCGGTGCGGATCGTGGTCGGCAACGCCGCGCCGGTCGTGGAGCTGATCCGGCCCGCCGAGGGTCAGGCGTTCCACTTCGGCGACGTCGTCGAGTTCGAGGTGCGGATCACCGACGACCAGCCGGTGGACTGCGCCAACGTGACCGTGGACTACATCCTCGGCCACGACGACCACGGCCATCCGCAGACCACGGCGCGCGGCTGCACGGGCTCCATCCAGACCACCGAGCCGAGCGGGCACGACCCCGAGACCGACCACCTCACCGGCGTCTTCGTCGCCGGCTACACCGACCCCGGCGGTGCCGACCTGCCCCCGCTGACCGGCAGCGACCAGGTCGTACTCCAGCCCACACGTTAGGAGATCCCCATGTGTTACGGGTACGGCCCCAGCAGGCGGTCCTTGCTCGCCGCGGGCCTCGGACTCGGGGCGGGCGCCCTGGCCGCCGCCGCCACGCCCGCCGCCGCGGCGACCCCGCGCGGCAACGGCGGTCACCGCGTCCCTCCCGACCAGATCAGCATCCAGCTCTGGACGGTCCGCGACGACCTCTCCCAGAACTACGACACCACCCTCGCCTACCTGGCCGAGATCGGCTATCCGAAGGTCGAGCTCGCGCTCGGCTACTTCGGCCGTACGGCACAACAGCTCCGTGAGTTCCTCGACGGGATCGGCATCCGGGCCAGCTCCAGCCACGACGGCCTCACCACCGACGCCGCCGGGCTGGACACGAAGATCAGCAACGCGCTGACCCTCGGCCAGTCCTTCATGATCGTGCCCTACCTGAACTCCACCAGCGAGGACGAGTGGAAGGCATGGGCCGAGCGCATGAACGTCGAGGCGGCGGCCGCCCGCTCGGCCGGGCTGCGGTACGGCTACCACAACCACGCCCACGAGTTCACGACCGACCTCGGCGGTGGGCGGACGCCGTGGGACGTGCTCACGTCCGAGCTCGATCCGCGCCTGGTCCATCTGGAGATCGACATCTACTGGGCGGTCACCGGCGGCATCGGGCGCGGCGTCGCCGACCCGGTGCGCTTCACGCTCGACGTCATCCGCAGGGCGCCGCAGCGCGTGCTGCAGTTCCACGTCAAGGACCGGGACCTCAACGGTGACATGGCCGACCTCGGCACCGGGACCATCGACTTCCGGCGGATCTTCGACGCGCACCGGGTGAAGGAGTACATCGTGGAGAACGACACCCCGGACGTGACTCCCCGGCGTACCGCGGAGGTCGGCTACCGCTACCTGCGGAAGGTGCGCTTCTAGGGACCACGCCACCGAGCCCGGCGTTTGGGCCGGGCTCGGCGGGCCGGTCTCAGAAGCCGGGGAAGACCCGGCGCAGGTCGTCCAGGGTGAGGGTCTGGCTCGTGAGTGTCACGACGTCCGGCGTGTGCTCGGGGGAGTGACGGCCGGTGGTGAGCCGCAGCCACCACTCGGCCGGCGCGCTGAGAACGGCGTCGGGCTGGGCGGGCTCGTCGATGAGGCTGACCTTGTCAGCCACGTCGAGCCCGAAGGAGCGCTCGGGAGAGGTGGTTCGGATGGCCAGGCTGCCCCGGCGGCCGCCAAGGCCGTCGGCCTTGCCGATGAAGTGGATGAGCAGGCCCACCTGGTCGAGGAGCAGTTCGGTCGCGGCCGGGGCCAGGGCCGCCGCCGGGTCGAAGGCGACCTCGACGTCCCACGAGTGGTGGGCGAACTCGCTGAGCCGCAGGCCCGCCGCGGTCGCGACGTCCACGGGGACGGGCAGGAAGCCGAGCTTGATCCGCAGGTCCTGTCTCGTCTGCGCGTCGAGGCTCTCGTAGCGGCTGACCAGCGCCTCGCTGGCGGCCAGAAAGCCCTCGGCCCGCTCGGCCGGGGACATCGCGTCCCAGCGGGCCCAGACCGTCTTGTTGAAGTCCCCGTCCGGGGCGGCGGTGCCGCTCAGCGAGGCCTCCAGGTTGGCCAGGTTGATCTCCGAGCCGCTGCCCAGGTGGCTGAGCACCTGTGACACGTCCCATTCCGCCGCTCCGGACGGCCGGGTGAGGTCGTCGGGCGCGAGGCCGCGTACGAGAGCGGCCAGGTGATCGTGTCCGCTGCGCAGAGCGTCGATGATCTGGTCGGCGCGATCGGTCATGTTCGGCTCCAAAGGGAGGGTAAGAGGTGCCGTGCCGGAGATGTCGACAAGCTCAGCCGGTCGAGCCCGCCGATAATTCCCGGTCCGTTCACGCGGACGCGTCCCTGGGCTGAAGGGAGTCGAACACGGTCATTCCCGAGGCCGGGTCGAGGTCGGTCTCCGTCGCCTCGGTCAGGCGGGCCATGGTCATGTAGAAGCCGATCGCCAGGATCGCCTCGACGATCTGCCGCTCGGAGAAGTGCCCCCGAACCGCCGTGAACACGCTCTCCTCGACCCGGACGGTCTCGATCACCTGCCTGCCGAACGCGAGCAGCGCACGCTCGGCGTCGTCGAAGGCGTCGCTACCGAGATCCAGCCGTTCGATCGCGTCGATCTGCGCCTGCGGCACGCCGACTCCCAGGGCGATCGGCACATGCTGCCGCCACTCGTAGGCGCCGCCCTCGACCTGGGCCACGAGCAGGATCAGCAGTTCACGAAGCCGGTGCCCGAGGTCAAGGCTGCTGAGGATGGCCTGGCCCAGTCGAACCTGCGGGACCACGCACGACTCCGCGTGCGCCAGCATGCGGAAGATGTTGAGCTTGACCGGCAGGGCCGCGAGCGTCTTGGCCGCGTCGCCGGTCGCGTCGTCAGGGTTGATGAGGCTGAGTCTCGCCATTGGTGCCTCCGGCTGGGTGATTGGTAAGCGTCACGAAATGATCGATGAACCGGGAACAGAAGCCAAGGTCCCGACCCGATGTAACGAAAAAGGTGGATTCGGCGTACGGCGGCTACCAGATGGCGGTACGTGACCGCGTCCTGTCGATGATCTTCACGAAGACCGGTCCCCGCCAGGGCGTCGCCGCGCTGGCCGTCGACGGCCGTCCCGCCGGCGGCAAGGAGCCGATCACGACCGCGCGATACCTGATCGGCTGGCAGGGCCTGGTGCTGGGCCGTGACGCCCTGTCGCCGGTGAGCTGGGACTACCCGCGTGGCTTCCCCTTCACCGGGACGATCGATCGGGTGCGCGTCGAACTGGACGACGACATCCCGGACACCACCCACGAGACCTTCGACTGACCGGTCAGCTCGCCATCCGCGCCTCGGGGAGCAGGGGAAAACCCTCTCCGAGGTCGCGGTTGATCGGCAGTGTGACCAGTTCGAAGTCCTTTCTGGCCACCTCGACGCCGTGGATCTTGCAGGCGATGGCGGCCGTGCAGGCGCCCCCGGTCAGGCGCATCAGCCGACCGGCCCGGACACTCGCGGTCACCATCGTCAGATGCAGGATCAGGTCTATCCCGAACGTCACCCGCCCCACGGGCTGGCCGTTGACCTGCACCTCGACATAGGGCTCGTGGTGCGAGACGATCTCATGCTCGGCCAGCGGCACCATGAGCCCCATGCCCGGGTTGTCCAAGGTCTTGCGGGCCGCGGCGCGCAGACTGCGGTATTTCGCCCAGCCGCCCAGCAGCACCGAGCCCACGTCGATGCCGCCCAGCAGTGTGGCGCCCGCCTCCGCGGCCTTGTGCAGCAGCTCGCCGGGCGGCGCCTGGGCCTGCCGGGTGATCTCGTCGAGTACCCGGTGGGCGTCCACGGCCTGCGACAGCTCCTGGGCCGCTTGTCGCGGATCGGCGTAGAGCAGCAGGTCGGCGGTGCTGGGGTGGGTGGTGAAGGTAACGGTCACCGTACGATCTCCCTGATCTCCTGGCGGCCCTGGTCGTGATGGCAGACGAAGTCGAGGCTGAGCGAGGGGGCCACCAGCTCGCGGAGCTCCAGGTGGGGCGAGAGGTCGGCGTACGGCACGCAGACGACTGAGGGCGCCGGCGGTGTCGCGGACGTTGACGGCATGACGGTGGTCGCGGTCATGTCCGTCATCGCGGATGCTGCGGCCATCGCGGGCGTCCCCCGCCCGCGGCGGGCGCGGCGTAGCGCCCAGACCAGGACGGCCGCCGCCACGAGCACGACCACCAGCAAGCCGGGCAGTGGCGTGCTCGACGAGCCCGTCTTGTCGGTGTCGATGGCGCCTGCCTCCGGCGACTCGTCGGTGTCGGTCGGGGTGACCTCTGGGCTCGCGGGGTCGGTCGGCCCGGTGACCGGTGTCAGGGTGACGGTGACGGAGCTACCCCGTTCGACGCGGCTGCCCGCGGCCGGCTCCTGCTCGCTCACGTTGCCGGAGTCGCCGCTGCCGATGACGAGCGTGAGCCCTCGCTCCTGGACCCGCCGTCTCGCCGCGCTCGCGCTGAGCCCGCTCAGGTCGGGGACCGTGACTTGTTCGGGAGTCGGGGACACCGGCGTGGGGGGACGCAGGCGCAGCGTTACGGTGCTGCCTTTCGGCACCCGCGTCCCGGCGGCGGGATCCTGGGAGTCCACCACGCGCGGTTCGGCGGCCTCTCCCTGGGCCACGGAGGAGACGAGCCCTTGGTCCCGTACCTCCTGTTCCGCTTGATCGAGCGGGTCGCCGACGACGTCCGGGACCTCCACGGTCGGCGCTTCCAGGTCGATGGTCACGGTGGAGCCGCAGTTCGCGAGCTCCTCGCTCGTGGGGGTCTGGTCGGTCACCGTCCAGTCGGCCGCCGCGTCGGAAGGCGTCGCCTCCGTGTCGAAACCGGCCTGCGCCAGGGTGGCTTTCGCGTTCTCCCGCGTCATTCCCATGACGTTCGGCACGGATGCCGCGTGGGTGCCGTCATGCGTCTCGCTGTTCCACTCGTCGAGCGTCGGGCAGGACGATGAGGCCGTCGGCGTCACCGACCCGCCTACCACCGGCTCGCCTGACGGCGCCGCGGCTCCGGCCACCGCCGGGCTCGTCGGCCTGATCAGGCTCGTGGCCGTCGCCGGGCTCACCAGCCCGATCAGGATCGCGGCCATCAGCACCATCACGCTCACGGCAACCGCGTAGGCCCGCATCGCCACCTCCCTGACATCAGCCTCGACGCTAGGCACGCCGTCCGGCCAGGACATGAGTAGGTCACTACTCAATTCGGAAGAGTGACGATTTCGTTACAGGTGGTGATGGCGGCTCATTGGCTTACGGCAGAACTATAGATAAGCCCATCAGGGTCGCCTGCAGAATAATGATGCCCATGGCAGTGCGGAGCACCGCCAGTTTCCAGTCCAGTGCTTGCATCACCCGCTGCGCAACCAGTCGTTCAGGGTTTTCACGTTCGTCAAGGATCGGACTGAGCAGAGACAGTCGCGCATCCGGCCGCCGCCAGAGTCCCGCGATCAACAGGACCGCAGCGCCTACAGCGCAAGCCTGCGAGATCAGGCCCGTTGCAGTTGACAGGTAGCCGCCTGCTGCCGTGTGGCGGCTGGCCAGAAATAAAACCCCGGTTCCAATGAGCAGGATCGCGGAAACTGAATCCGCCCAGAGAATCCGACGTCGATTACGAGCAGCAGCCGAATTTGACAGGATCGACTCCGTCACACTTGGGACCGTAGCACGCGTTGCGTGCCTCTTGAGTGCCAGGCGGTCACCACGGACCGGGTGAGCGCGGTTGAAATCCCGTCACTGGTATCCACCTCGTAGTCATAGGGGCCGAACGTGTGTATGCCGTCGGTCTCCACGTGAGAGCGGCCCTCGCCGATGCGGCGGTCGCCGCGTTCGCGTTCTCTCCGGTCGATCTCCGCAAGGTCGCAATGCACGCCGACGAGGAACACGTCGAAGTCCGCCAACAGGCGAGAAAGAGATTCACGCCAGGCCCGGAATTCGATGACGTGCTCCACGATCAGGTCGTTGCCCGCGCCGGCCAGGGCGGGCAGGCATTGGTGAAAGCCCTTGAAGAAACGTGGCCGCATCTCGTTCCACCAGGAGAAGGGGCCTTCTTCGTCGCGCCGGTCGGGGAGCATTCCGCTCGCCACGAACTGGTCGGACGAGACGTACAGGAACGGCTCGTCAAGCGCCTGCCGCAGTGCTTTGGCCAGGGTCGATTTCCCGGAGCTCGATGCTCCGTTGAGGATGATGACGCGTCCGGAGCCTCTTACCGGCGGGATCGGTTCCATGTCCACACGATGACACGGCTGTGCCGCGTGGCGGTCACTACACAGCGTGAGCGGAATGGATACTGAACGGCATGCGCGTTGACTTCGACCCCGAGGCTCTGGGTGGGCCGGGTTTCTACCGGTTCATGACCTCGGTCGTCGTTCCGCGCCCGATCGCGTGGGTCTCCACCGTCACACCCGACGGAGCGGTGGACAATCTCGCGCCGCACTCCTTCTTCAGCATCGCCAGCACCGATCCGCCGATCGTGCAGTTCACCTCGATCGGTCGCAAGGACTCTCTGCGCAATGTCGAGGACACCGGAGAGTTCGTCATCAACTTCTGCTCCGAACCGAATCTGCACCTGATCCGCGACACCGCCACCGATTTCCCGCGGATCGTCAGCGAATTCGGCACCGCGGGAATCGAACGCGAACCCAGCCGTCACGTGCGCCCGCCCCGGGTGGCCAGCGCTCCCGTTGTCCTGGAGTGCCGTTCGCACACCACTCTGCGCATGGGCAACTCCACCATGGTTTTCGGCAGGATCTTCCTCGCGGCGGTGCACGAGGAGTACCTCGTCAACGGGCGCCCTGACGCCGAACTGCTGCGCCCGTTGACCAAGCTCGGCGGCGACGAGTGGGGGACGCTGGGCCAGATCATGCACCTGAGCCGCATCCCCTACGAGGAGCCGCGGGGCGAATGACTTCTCAGCAGGTCGAGTTGGTCTGGGTGAGCAGGGCCAGTCTCCAGGGCAGCGAGTTGTAGTCGCCGCCGGCGTTCGGGTCCAGGCCCTGGTACAGGTAGCGGAGTTGGCACGGGCTGATGGTCAGGGTCTGGTCGTAGCCGTCGCGGATCATCTCGCCGTGGCTGATGTCCTTGGTCCAGGCGGTGGAGTCGAAGGTGACGTTCGTACTGCGGGCGAACGGGTTGCTCTCGGTCGCGGCGAGTTGGCTCCACGGGCCGGTGATGGCGGTCGAGGTCCAGGAGCGGAAGTAGCGCCGGCCGTCGCTGCCGATGGCCTCCACCAGCAGCAGGTACTGGTTCGTGCCCTTGATCTTGTAGACGTTGGAGGCCTCGAAGAGGTTGTTCCTGTTGCTGTCCTGCATGGCGATGACGGTGTTGGTGAAGCCGTTGGGGAAGTTCGCCACGGTGGTCTGGGAGCGGTAGAGGTGGCCGTTGTCGTCGGAGGAGAACAGGTAGCAGTTGACCGTGTCGCAGATGACCCACATGTCGACCCAGTAGCCGTTGCCGATGTTCTGGCGGATGATGTCCGGCATGCTGGCGTAGAAGTTCTGCGGCGCGCTCCACGACCTCGGGTTGCTGATGTCGGTGGTGGTCGAGTACGAGGCGTTGCCGGTCTGGTAGACCAGATACCACTTGTTCTGCGGCGCGAAGTAGAACACCTGGGGCGCCGCCCGGTAGCCGGTGCCGATCGCGCTCTGGTCGAGATACGTGTGCGTGGCGGCGCCCGCCTGTGCCCAGTCGGTGAAGTTCAGGTAGACCATGTTGTAGCCGCTCGCGTTCGCGGTGCTGGCGAAGACGTGCCAGCGGCCGTTGTAGTAGACGACCGACGGGTCCTTGACGGCGGCGATGTTGTGGCTCGCGTCCGGTTTGGGGGCGATCAGCGCGGGGCTGGAGCGCCAGCGGAAGCTGCTGGGCAGCGTGCCGGTGCCGCCGGTGGGTGTGACCGTCGGGGTGGGCGTCGGGGTCGGCGTGCTGCCGGTGCAGGTGGTGCCGTTGAGCGCGAAGTCGGTCGGCGCCGGGTTGGCGGAGTTGTTCCAGGAGGCGTTGAAGCCGAACGACGTGCTGGCGCCGGTGGCCAGAGAGCCGTTGTAGGCGGCGTTGATGACGGTGACCTGGGCGGCGGACTGGGTGTAGGTGCCGTTCCAGAGCTGGGTGATGGCCTGGCCGGCGGTGAACGACCAGGTCAGATTCCAGCTGGTGAGCGGATCACCCAGATTGGTAACGCTAACACTGGCGCCATAACCGCTCTGCCATTGGCTGGTCACCGTATAGGTGATGCGGCAGCCCGGGGCGGCCTGGGCGGTGGGGGTGATGAGTGCGGCGGCGATCGCGGCCAAGGCCGCCGCGATGGCCCAGAACCGGGTGCGGTTGAGGTGCACTGCGTCCTCCGTGGGGGCGGGGCCGACGATGGCTGAGCGTCTCAGAAAGATTTCAGACCATCAAGCGAAACTTTCGAGGCGCGGCCATTCCCGCACGGTGGGGCCGTTGTGACGCTGAAACTTTCACCTCTCGGATGAGGCGTTCGCCGGTGTCCCGTCTCACTTCTGCGGGGAATTGCCGGTGATCGTAGGATCGTCCGCGTGGATCTGGACGACACCGCCGCCCGGCTCGGGGTACCCGTTGAGGATGTCGACCGTGTGCACCGGCTCGCCGGCGACCGGCCGTCGGCTCCGCTGCCCACCAAGGCCGACGCGCCCGCGATCCTCGACCGGCTCGCGGTGCGGCCGGACGACGCCGCCGAGATCATGGCGGGTTGGCCCGACCCCGACTCTCCACTGTGGACTCCGGAGCTGCGCTGGCTGCTCGACCGCTCGATCGCCCTGGTCCGCGCCGATCTCGGGGGCCACGGCTGGCTGTCGCCCGGTCCGGAGCTGCCGCGCGAACGAGGCCCCGCCTGGCGGCATCTCTACGTGTACGCGTACCTGGCCCTGGTCGACGTCGTCACGGGGTACCACCGCGACCACGGCATCGCCGATGCCGTGTCGTGGGCGACCCTCGCGGACCTGGGCCGCAACCTCGCGATCGACCGGCGGATGCACCGCGAGGGCTGGCCGGTCATGCAGAGCTGGCTGACGCTGCACGCGCGCGGCGCCATCTACGAGCTGGGCCGGCTGCAGCACCATCGCGGCGGCACCACCATCGACCTGCACATCCCCGAGTCGGGGCCGATGACCCCGGAGGCGGTCGCGGCGTCGCTCGACGAGGCCCGCGCGTTCTTCCCACGCCATTTCCCCGGCGAGCGCTACACGGCGTTCTCCTGCGGCTCGTGGCTGCTCGACCCGCAGCTACTGGAGTACCTGCCAGGGGACTCCAACATCGTCCGGTTCCAGCGGAGGTTCGAGCTGGAGCCCTACGAGGAGCCGGAAGGACAGGACGCCGACGTCGAGGTGCTGCGGTTCGTGTTCCGCACCTTGACCACGCCGCTCGACCGGCTGCCGCGCCGCACCGCGCTCCAGCGCGCGATCGTCGACCACCTGAAGGCCGGCCGCCACTGGCGCATCCGCCGCGGCCGCTTCCCGATCTAGCCGGGCCGAGACATCCAGCGACCTAGGCCGGCCGGGCCACCGCGCGCCAGCCGAAGGTGAGGGCGCCGGTCAGGAGCACCACGCCGGACAGCACACCGCTGATGAGCGGCACCCAGGCTACGGCGGCCGTCGACGCCAGAACGAGCCCGGCGGCGCCGAGCAGGGTGAGCACCACACCGGGTACGGCGATCCCCCAGTCCTTCCAGATCGGCGCCAACGCGATGAAATGGACACCGACCACGAACGCCACCCAGGCCACGTTGGTCTGTTCGGGGCGTTCCCAGGCGGCCAGCACCCGGATCCCGCCGAAGAGCAGAATCACCTCGGCGGCCACGATGATCAGGTAACCGCGGCCGAACATGTTCCGTCGCGGGCCCCCGACGGACCGCTCCTTCCTGGCGGTCATGATCCACATGGCGACAACACTCGCGGCCGCCAGGCAGGCGGCCACCCGCAGGAGGTTCGCGGTCAAGGTGTTCAGCGGGCTCTGCGCGTTGACGACGACGAAGACCGCGCCGAAGACCGCGCCAACCAGCAATCCAGTCATTCGCTGCATGACACCATTGAAGTGCGTACCGGAGTCCGTTCGCATGGGGGCTGGGGCGAGGACAAGGTAGACCTGGCACTACCCACGAGGGGCGCTACTTCGCCGTGCCGCGCAGATACGCCAGCACCGCCAGCACCCGCCGGTTGTCGTCCTCCGACGCGGGTAGCTCGAGCTTGGTGAACACGCTGGCCATGTGCTTGTTGATGGCCGCCTCGGAGACCGACAGGGCGCGGGCGACGGCGCTGTTGGTACGCCCTTCGGCGATCAGGGCGAGCACCTCACGCTCGCGCGGGCTCAGCCGGTGCGCCGGCTCGGTGACCTCCCTGGCCCTGGTCCAGGTCTGCTCGAACAGGTCGATGAGGGTGCTGATCAGACTCTGCTGCCTGATCACCAGGGCACCCGGCGAGTAGGCGACGGGGGTGATGCGGAGGAATGCCACCGTGCGGTCGAAGATGAGCAACTGCTGGATCGGCTCGTCGACGACTCGATGGAGGTCACCGGCGGCGTGCAGCTCCCTGAGCCGGGCCGCCTTGCGCGGGTCGTCCAGCACGCTCGTGTGGATGATCGTACGCATCGTCATGCCGTCCCGCAGGGCGTCGAGCACGTCGCGCCTGCTCTTCTGCTCCGCGCGCCCCTTCTCCGCCGAGCCCACCGGGTGCATGGCGCGCAGTTCGCGGGCTGAGCGCGAGGCATGCCCGATCTGCAGCCGAACGCATTCGCTGTTCTCCAGCCGTTCGACGTCGACGGGGATGCCGCGTAGCTCGCCCACCACCTCTTCCAGACGATGGGCAAGCTGGATCAACGACTCGCTCTCGTCCACACGTCTCCTTCGCCGCCCTCACGCAACGGCGGGCTCGCATCATCCGCACAATCCGAATGAGCAAACCTTAGCCGCGCGACCTGCAAGCTTGGGGGCTACTTGGCAGCGCAGAGGGCGGTGTCGAGGGCGGCGTTGACCTGCTTGGCGCCGGCCTGCGAGGTGGGAAGGGCGGTGACCGCGACGGTGGCGGCGCGGCCGTCCTCGGTGATGCCGGTACGGGTCTCGTAGCCGTCGATGTCGCCGCCGTGGCCGTAGGCGGACTCGCCACAGCTCAGCTTGATCTTGACGAGGCCGAGCCCGTACGTCCAGGTGGACGGGAGGCCGGGCGCCTTGATGGTCTGCTTCATCTGCTTGAGCTGGGCCGGCTTGAGCAGCTCACCGTCCATCAGCGCGGCCAGGAAGCGGTTGACGTCGCTCGGGGTGGCGATGAGCTGTCCGGCGGACCAGCCCCAGGACGGGTCCAGCTCGGTGATGTCCACCATCTTCTTCTTCTCGTCAGGGGTGTAGCCGTGGGGGTGGGCGCCGCGGATGGTCTGCTCGCCGATGCCCGGCCAGTAGGTGTCGCGCAGCCCGACCGGCTTGATGATCCGGTTGGTGATCTCCTCGCTGATCGGCCGGCCGGTGACCTTCTGTACGAGCAGGCCGAGCACCACGTAGCCGGTGTTGCTGTACAGCCAGCTCTTGCCGGGCGCGAAGTCCGGCTTGTGCGCCAGCCCGGTGTCGAGGAGTTCGCGAGGCTCGGTGTACTTGTGCCGGGTCTCCAGGATCGGCGGCATGTTCGCGGTGTAGCTGTGCAGGCCGCTGGTGTGCTGGAGCAGCTGCCGGACGGTGATCTTGCGGCCGTCGTTGCCGTTGCCGCGGATCAGCCTGGGCAGGTACTTCTCAATGGGGGCGTCCAGCCCGATCTTGCCCTCGCCGACCAGTTGCAGCACGACCACGGCGGTGAACATCTTGGTGTTGCTGGCGATCCGTACCCGGCCGTCGACCGGCACCTCGTCCCGCGTCTTCAGGTCGCCCACACCGGCGGTGTAGTCGCGGGTACGACCGTCGGCGTCCCGCACGGCGGCCAGCGTGCCGGGGAACCCGCCCTTGCCGACCAGACCGTCCAGGGCCTGCTGCACCGTGTCCGCGGAGTCGGCGGTCGCCGGCGCGGCGTTCAGGCTGAGGCCGCTCAGCGCGGCGATGGCCACCGCCGCCAGCGCCAGCCGGCCGCGACGCTTGGTGGAGGGGGACTTTACGGTGGCGTACGACATCGGGGGCTCCCTGCTCGGTGGCTCGTTTGCGATGTCACCAAGCATGTCGGCGGGACCCCTCCATGATCGATACCGCGCACTGGAGTCCGGAGGTACAGCCAGCGCTACCGAGGTCGTGCCGCCGGATCGGTGGGGGGAGACTGGGGAGGTGACCATCGAGAACAGCCCGCCCGCGACCAGCCCCTCCATCGTCCTGCTCACGCTGGCGCGCCGGATCGAGGCCGAGCTCGGGGCCGCTCTCGCGCCGCTCGATCTCACGGTCGGCCGGCTCGGCCTGCTCGGTCACATCGCCGGGGTGCCCGGGGTGTCGTTCAGCGATCTGGCGCGGATGTCGGGGACGACGGTCCAGAGCGTCCACACGGCGGTGAAGGTGCTCGCCGGGGCCGGGCTGGTGCGCGACAACACCGCCCGCGCGGGCTCCGCTTCGACGATCGAGCTCACGCCGGACGGCGCGCGCCTCCTGGAGGCGGCGAAGAAGGTGGTGGCGGAGGTGGACGAGCGGCTGTTCGGCCCGGCCGCGGACCCGATCCAACGGCAGGTCGCCGATGCTGTACGCGCCGCGTTCGACGGCAGCGCCCCGGCTTGACCCGCTGCGTTCGGCGGTGCCGCCACCTCCTGACCCGTCGCGAAAGGCAACCTTCAGGTTGTCTGAAGCTTCCGTGCTAGGCTTCAGGCTGCCTGAAGGTTGCCCTGGGGAGGGTCTGTGGAAAAGTTGCTGCTGTCGTTGCACGTGCTCGCGGGCATCGTGCTCGTGGGCGGCTCGGCCGTCGCGGCGAGCCTGTTTCCCCGGTACGCGCCGCTCGCCATCGGCGTTCCCGCCGGTGGCGCCCCAGGCGACGCGCCGCTTTCCGAAGAACGGAACCGGGCCGTGGCCGTCATGTTGCACCGC
The DNA here is from genome assembly GCF_040648415.1 of Nonomuraea sp. NPDC049141. Taxonomy (NCBI): domain Bacteria; kingdom Bacillati; phylum Actinomycetota; class Actinomycetes; order Streptosporangiales; family Streptosporangiaceae; genus Nonomuraea; species Nonomuraea sp. NPDC049141. Next base: position 155,252 of record NZ_JBEZDR010000005.1, on the reverse strand, counting down.
ATCACCCGGGGCTACAGCGTCTTCGGCCTCGTCGTGCCCGTGGTCGGGATCGCCTTGGCCGTCGTCCAGGGCAGGATGGGGGAGATCTGGATCAACCTCTCCATGATTCTCACCGCCGCCGCGGGCGGCCTGCTGGCCGTGCAGATCTATCCACGCCAGCGCGACGCACTCGCCGAGCCCGGCAACGCCAAAGCGCTGCGCACGCTCTCCATGCTCGCCGGGATCTACAACCTGCTGTGGGCGGCCGTCGTCGTCATGATGATCGTCCGCCCGGGCGCCTACCGGTGAACCTACAGCTCCCAGCTATCAGGCTGGGAGCCATCGAGGTCGGTGAACCCGTACTCGTCCGCGAGCTGAGCGGAGCTGACAGACCGCTGGTTCCACCGCGCCCGGTCAGGGTCCGAGGCCAAGGCAACGACAGCACGGCCGACATATCTGGGTGACTCCGACGACGCGAACCCGTCCGGAGCGCACAACCGGAGTCTGCCCGGAATCCCGGCAATGTCCGCCATTCGGAGAGTGAGCGGCTACCCGCCTTCCGCCGTGGCCATCTGTCGGCGTTCCTCGCGGGTGGCGATGAGCCCAGCCGGCGCGAGGAGCTTGGACTCTTCGAACGGCGTCTCGGTGTTCGGCAGCGGCTCCTTGGCCTTGATCGCCTTCACCCACACCCGTATGGCGTCCACGATCACGATGATGATCAGGATGGCGAACAGCACGGCGAGGATCCCGTCGACGGTGGAATTGACCACGATCTGCCGCATCGCGTCGACGGTCTTGGCCGGAGCCAGCACCTGCCCCTGATCCAGCGCCCCCTGGAAGCGGGTGCGCTGTGCGAAGAAGCCGAGCGTCGGATCGCTGGAGAAGACCTTCTCGTAGCTCGCGGTCAGGGTGACCGCCGTGTCCCAGGCGAGTGGTATCGCGGTCACCCACGCCCATTTGAGCCGCCCGCTCTTGATCAACAGCGTGGTGGCGACGGTCAGTGCCACGGCGGCGAGCAACTGGTTGGCGATGCCGAAGAGCGGGAAGAGCTGGTTGATGCCGCCGAGCGGGTCGTTGACGCCTTGGTAGAGGAAGTATCCCCAGGCGCCCACGACCACCGCGCTGACCGCCGTCAGTCCGGGCCACCAGCTCACTCGGCCGATGGGCTTCCACAGGTTGCCCAGCGTGTCCTGGAGCATGAAGCGGCCCACCCTGGTCCCGGCGTCCACTGTGGTGAGGATGAAGAGCGCCTCGAACATGATCGCGAAGTGGTACCAGAACGCCTTCAACGCGGCTCCTCCGAGGAAGCCCGAGAAGATCTGCGAGATGCCGACGGCCAGAGTGGGCGCGCCCCCGGTCCGCGCGATCAATGTCTGTTCTTGTACGGCTTGCGCCTCCGCCTGCAACTGCTCGGGCGTGATGACGAAGCCCATGTTGCTGACCGCTTGCGAGGCGGACTGGACGGTGGCGCCGACGACCCCCGCCGGGGAGTTCATCGCGAAATACAGCCCGGGGCTCAGCAGAGAGGCCGCGGTGATGGCCATGACGGCGACGAACGACTCCATGAGCATGGCGCCGTAACCGATCATCCGGACCTGGGTCTCCTTCTGGATCATCTTGGGCGTCGTGCCGGAGGCGATCAGCGAGTGGAATCCCGACAAGGCTCCGCAGGCGATGATGATGAACACGAAGGGAAACAGCGACCCCGCGAAAACCGGCCCCTTGCCGTTGAAGGCGAACGCGGTGAACGCGGTGTTCTTCAACGGGGGCAGGGTGATGGCCACGCCGATGGCGAGCAGCACGATGGTGCCGATCTTCATGAACGTGGACAGGTAGTCACGGGGTGCCAGCAGCATCCACACGGGCAGCACCGCGGCGACGAAGCCGTAGGCGATCAGCCACAGCGCCAGCGATGACTGGCTCAGCGTGAACGTGGCCGCCCAACTCGACTCCTGGATCCAGCCGCCGGCCACGATCGCCAGAATCAGCATCCCGACGCCGATCAGGGTGGTCTCCACAACCCGGCCGGGCCGGATCGTGCGCATGTAGAACCCCATGAACAGGGCGATCGGGATGGTCATCGCGAGAGAGAAGACGCCCCAAGGGGATTTGGCCAGGGCGCCCACCACGACCAGCGCCAGCACAGCCAGCAAGATGATCATGATGGCGAAGACGGCGACGAGCGCCGCCGCACCGCCTACCGGGCCGATCTCCTCGCGAGCCATCTGCCCCAGACTCTTGCCGTCACGCCGCATGGAGAAGAACAGGATCACCATGTCCTGCACGGCCCCAGCGAAGATCACGCCGGCGACGATCCAGATGGTGCCTGGCAAGTAGCCCATCTGGGCCGCCAGTACCGGTCCCACCAGTGGCCCGGCTCCGGCGATGGCGGCGAAGTGGTGGCCGAACAGGATCCGTCGGTCCGTGGGGTGGTAGTCGATGGCGTTGTTGAGCCGCTCGGCAGGAGTGGCCCGGCGGCTGTCCGCGCCCAGCACTTTGTGCAGGATGAACCGGGCGTAGAAGCGGTAGGCGATGGCGTAGGAGCCGAGCGCCGCGGCCAACAGCCAAACCGCGTTGACGTTCTCGCCTCGGGACAGGGCGAGCACTCCCCATCCCATAGCGCCGATGGCGGCGACCAACGTCCAGATGATGATGGAACGGGCTTTCATCGGTTGCCTCCCCACACGGGCCGGCCCAGGCAGCATCGCAGTCCCGCGTCCGGTGGCAGATCGGTCGTGAAGTGTCGCCAACGCCACATCGGGCGGCAGTCGACCGTGACCAGCAGGTCGGCGAGATGTACCCAGGCGATGGGATGGGCGTAAACCAGATCCGTCTCCAGCGGCCGCGCCCGCCGGGGCAGACTGGACCGCCGCAGTGGCCGGATCGAGAACTCTCCGGCGCTCGCACAGCACAGGCCGGTGGCATGCCAGTCGAAGAAGACCACTTCATCGGTGCGCAGCGCTTCGCGGGCGGCGGTTGTGAGCGTGATCCTGGACATCCGCGGCTCCTGCATCCCAGGTATCCCGGACGCTACCCAGGCACATGTGGCCGAAACGCCGCGTCAATGTGCCAGAGCCAACCAATCAGCAGGTCAGCGTGGTAGGGCGGAGGCAACACGAACCCACGATCCACGGTCCGCCGGTCGTCGTGATGATCGTCCGCTCGGGCGCCTCATGGTGAACGCGGTGATCAGAGGAAGGTGAGCGAGTCGCCGGCGCGTTCGCGCAGGGCGGCGATGACGCTCGCGAGCGGGCCGCCGCGAGCCGCTGTGCTCGCGGGCCAGACGACGCCGAGCCGGAAGTGCAGGTCCGGGTCATCCAGCGGCACGAGGACCAGCCCGGTCTCAGCGAGGATGCGGCCCGCGATCGTGCTGGGCGTGGTCAGGGACAGGGCGCGCGAGTGGGTGACGTGCGCGGCGATCTGTACGACGTCGCTGTGCGGCAGCTCCCGGATCCGGGTGACCCCGCCCTCGCGCAGGTGATCGCGCAGTCCCTTCATCACCGTCGGGTGCACCTTGAACGAGGTGAGCAGCAACTGCCGGTCGGCCAGATCGCCGAGCGTGAGCCGGGCACGGCCGGCGAGCGGGTCGTCGGCGCGCATGGCGATGGCGAAGCGGTATTCGGCGAGGGCGAGACTGTCGAGGCCGGGGCCGTCCACGGGCAGGTGGACGACGGCGATGTCCAGCTTGTGCGTCGCCAGCAGGGCGAGCAGCCCCGCCGACGGCTCCAGGCTCACCGGCAGCTCGATCCCGGGGCTCACCTGCTCGAACGTCTCCAGCACCAAATCCAGGACCTGGGTGGGGGCGAGCGGCGTAGCCCCCACGCGCATGACGTCGGCGTCGGCGGCGGGTCCGGCCGCGACGTCCGCCAGCGCGTCGAAGCGGGCCAGCACGTCGCGGGCGGGCTCCAGGAACGCCCGTCCGAAGGCGGTCAGCTCGACCTGGTGGTAGCCGCGGTCGAACAGGTCCTTGCCGAGCTCCTTCTCCAACTCCCGGATGCGGCGGCTGAGCGGGGAGGACGTCACGTGCAGCCGTTCGGCGGCGTGGCCGAAGTGGAGCTCCTCGGCCACGGCCACGAAGTAGCGGAGCTGCTGGATGTCCATCCAGCTCAGGGTAGCGGCGGCCCCCGGCGATCAGTTCGCGGGCCGGAACACGGGGATCGCCTCACCCTCCTCGGGCCGTTCGAAGGCGACGCGCACCCGCATACCGCCGTGCACCTCCTCGGGCGCGACGCCGTTGAGCTGGACCTGCATCCACGGCTCCTCGTCCAGCTCGACGATCGCGACCACGGTGGGCGGGGCTCCCTTGGCATGCACCACGGACCAGCTCACGACCTGGCCGGTCCCGGCGGCTGGAGTCCAGGACAGGGCGGGCGAGCCGCAGTGCGGGCAGGTGCGGGCCTGCGGCGCGGCGGGGCCGCGGCACTCCTCGCAGCGCCTGATCAGCAGTTCGCCGCGCGCGGTGCCGTCGAAGAACTCGGCGGTGGCGGCGTCGCGGTGGACGGTTCCCACGGGCATCGGCGTGCTCCTATCGCGCGTGCGGGCTGAGGATGAGGGTGGAGTGATGGTCGAGGACGCCGCCGTTGCCGCTGACCAGCACCATGTCGTTGCGCGGGGCCTGCCGGTCGCCGCCCTGGCCGCGGGCCTGAATGACGGCCTCCGACAGCGGGGTCATCCCCCACATGTAGTACGAGGACAGCTGCCCGCCACCGGTGTTGACCGCGAGGCTGCCCTCCGGCCCGAGCACCCCACTGGCGACGAAGGGGCCGCCTTCGCCCTTGGCGCAGAAGCCGTAGTCCTCCAGGGAGATGAGCGCGGTGTAGGTGTAGCAGTCGTACAGCTCGGCGACGTCGATGTCGGCGATCGTGATCCCGGCCATCTTCAGCGCCGTGGGACCCGACAGGGCGGCACCGCTGACCAGCCCGAACTCGCTGTCCTTGCCCATGACGTACCCGGGGTGCGCCTGCCCCCAGCCACGGATGTGCACGGCGGGCTGGGCGAGGTCGGCGGCCCGGTCGGCGGAGGTGACGATCACCGCGACGCCGCCGTTGCTGACCAGGCAGCAGTCGAGGAGGTGGAAGGGCTCGGCGATCCACCGGGAGCTCTGATGGTCCTCAAGGGTGATCGGGGTGCGCAGCTGTGCCAGCGGGTTCCGGCCCGCCCAGGCACGTTGCGCGACGGCGATGTGTCCGAGTTGTTCGCTGGTGGTGCCGTACGTCGCCATGTGCCGGCGGGCGGCCAGCGCGTACATGCTGTTCGCGCTGTAGATGCCGGAGGCCGCGGCCATGCCCTGCCAGCCGGTCAGGGTCCGCGCGCCGGCGTAGGCGGCGCCGCCGCCCATCGACCTGTCCTTCAGCGGAGCGTCGGCGAACACGCAGGCCACGACGTCGGCCATGCCGGAGGAGACGGCCATGGCGGCGTACTGCACCATGGCCCCGGCCGACGAGCCGTACCCCTGCACCTCCGACAACAGGCGCAGGTGGCGCAGCCCGAGGTCGCGCTGGAGGGACAGGCCGACGTCGCCGGTGATGCCGGTGTTGGTCAGCAGGCCGTCCACCTGGTGCAGGTCCAGCCCGGCGTCGGCGGCGGCGCGGCGTACGGCGTCGGCGGCGAACTCGGGCGCGCTGCGGCCGTAGACCTTGCCCATCTCGGTGATGCCGAGACCGGCGATGACAGGTGCGCGGTTCATCGTCCCTCCCAAACCGGGGCGCGCTTCTCGGCGAAGGCGCGCGGCCCCTCCTTCGCGTCCGCCGACCGCATGATCGCGGCGGTCTCGGCGGCGGTCCGCTCCCAGGCGGCCTGCTCCGACGGGATCGCGCCGTCGGAGATGCCCCGCGCGATCCGCTTGCTGGCCTGCACGGACAGCGGCGCGTTCGCGCTGATCGTCTCGGCCAGGGCCAGCGCGGCCGGTACGACCTGGTCCGGCGGTACCACCCGGTTGATCAGGCCGAGCCGCAGGGCGTCGGCGGCGCTCACGGGCTCACCGGTCAGCAGGATCTCCAGGGCGGCCTTGGCGGGCAACTGCGCGGCCAGCCGGAACGCGCCGCCCGCGCCCGCGATGATGCCGCGCTTGACCTCGGGCAGCCCGAACGCGGCCGTCTCGGCGGCCACCACCAGATCGGCCCACAGGGCGATCTCGGTGCCGCCACCCAGCGCGAACCCGTTGACGGCGGCGATGACCGGCTTGGCGATGGGGTGCGTGACGCATCCGGCGAAGCCCCAGTGCGGCTTGAACCCCTCGGTGGAGAACTCGCCGCGGGCCACCGCCTTCAGGTCGGCGCCGGCGCAGAACGCCTTGTCCCCGGCTCCGGTCAGCACCACGGCGCGTACCGAGGAGTCGGCGTCGGCCTCGTCCAGAGCCTCGCCGACGGCGCGGGTCAGGTCGGCGTTGACGGCGTTGCGCACCTCGGGACGGTTCAAGGTGATCAACATGATGTGGTCGCGGCGCTCGACGAGCGCGGCGGGCTCACCCACGGTCAGTTCCTCTCGTTCTGCATGGTTGGTTCCTCCAGCACGCCCGCCTCGATGAGCGCCTGGATCTCGGACTCGGCCAGGCCGAGCAGCTTGGCGGCCAGCATCCGGGTGTGCTCCCCGGCCAGCGGCGCCGGCCGTAGCTCGGGGTCGGCGACCCCCCGGAACGTGGCCGGGGCGTTCTCCGTGCGCAACGCGTGGCCGATGGTCGGGTGATGCGTCTCGCGCAGGAATCCACGGGCCGTGAGCTGGGGATCGTCGAGGTACTCGGTGACGCGCCGCATCATCCCGGCGGGCACTCCGGCCGCCTGCAGCCGTTCCATGGCCTCGCGCGGCGGGGTGCCGGTCGTCCACGCGGTCACGGCCGCGTCCACGAGGTCGCGGTGCGCGCGCCGGCCGGCCGCGTCGCCCAGCCGGGCGTCGGCGCGCAGGTCGGCGCGGCCGATGACGGCGCACAGGCCGCGCCACTGCTCGTCGTCCTCGACGCTCACCACGCACCACTCGTCGTCGCCCGCGCACGGGTAGACGCCCTGGGGCGCGTCCCACTCGCCCCTGTTGCCGTAGGCGGTGAACGAGCCGGGCTCCAGCGACTCGCGCAGGAAGCCGGTGGACAACTGGGTGAGGATGGTCTCGGCCTGGGAGACGCTGATCGTGCCGCCCTTCCCGGTACGCCGGCGTTCGATCAGCGCGGCGGCCACGGCGACCGCGCCGACGCGGGCGGCGATGTGGTCGGGGAAGATCGTGATGGCGTCGCAGAACCCGGCCTCGACGTCGGTGTCGCGCCAGAGCCCGGTGACCCCGGTGCCGGCGCGGACGAGCGGGCCGTAGCCCATCCGCCTGCTCCACGGCCCGGTCGAGCCCAGGGCGCTGCTGTCGGCCATGATGATGCGCGGGTTCAGCTCGCTGATGACGTCGTAGCCGAGGCCGAGGGACTCCAGCGTGCCGGGCTTGAAGTTGGACAGGATGACGTCCGACTCCTTGGCGAACCGCTTGAAGAGCTCCAGGCCCTCCGGGGAGCGGAGGTTGATGCCGGCGCTGAGCTTGTTGCGGTGACCCCAGGCGAAGCCGACGCTCATGGCCTCGCCGGTCAGCGACTGGCGGCTGCCGTCCGGGTACGCCCGGCTCTCGACCTTGATGACCTCGGCGCCCTGGTCGGCGAGCAGCCGCCCCAGCTCGGCCCCGACCACGATGACACCGAGGTCGAGCACGCGGATCCCGTCAAGCGGCCGCCGCGGGCCCGCGGGTTCGGTGGGCTTGGTGATCCTCGCGCGGGGTGGCTCGGCGGACACCTCGTCGTCGTGCTCGCCCACCTCGGGAGCCCGGTGCCGGAATCCCGCGCGTACCCCGTTCACCTCGACGTACCCGGACGGCACCCGCCCGGTCAGCCCGGGGGCGACCTCGGCGTCGAGCAGCCCGCCGCGGGCCAGGAAGTGCGGGCCGGCCAGCACCTCGCCCGGATCGAGCAGCGCCGCGATCGGCACGCCCAACTCCTGGCCGCGCGCCACCAGCTCGTCCTTGGTCTGGTCCCTGAACAGCGCGCCGATCAGGGCGTGCAGCCGCTCGGTGGCGCCGAACCGGGCGGCGATCGAGTCGTACTTGGGGTCGGCGAACTCCTCGGGCTCGCCGAGCCAGCCGAACATCCCGCGCCACTGCCGCCTGGCCAGCACGCAGATCCGCACATACCCATCCGCGCAGGGGAAGATCGGGTACAGGTTGCCCGCGTCCGGGCGGCCGCGGGGCAGCTTGGTGGCCGGGACGCCGCCGGTGGCCGAGCCGCCGATGCCGAAGCCGGGGTCCAGCGCCTGGGCGGTCATCTCGTACACCGAGCAGTCGACGTGATCGCCGCGCCCGGTCTCCAACCGGTTCAGGTACGCCAGCAGGGCCGCCCACGCGGCCTGGATCGCCGCCGACTCGTAGGCCAGCGGCCCCGGCGGCATGACCGGCCGCCGGCCCGGGATGCCCGAACGCGACAGCACCCCGCCGAGCGCCAGGTGCGTCCAGTCGGTGCCGGTCCAGTCCCGGTACGGTCCCGTCTGCCCGAAATCGGTGATCGAGACGACGACCAGCGCCGGATTACGGGCGAGCAGCGTGTCCACGCCCAGGCCGAGCCGGTCGAGGGTGCCGGGCCGTTCGGTCTCGATGAGGAAGTCCGCGCCCGCCGCCAGGTCGAGCAGCCCGAAACGGCCTGCGGGGTCGCTCAGGTCCAGGGTGATGCCGCGCTTGTTGGCGTTGTGCGTGGCGAAGTAGAGGCTCACGCCGTCGTGGAGCGGTTCCCGCCGGCGGGTGGGCGCGCCCCCGGGTGGCTCGACGCGGATGACGTCGGCTCCGAGGTCGGCGAGGTACCGGCCGCACATCTCGGCCTTGCCGTCCGCCAGGTCGATGACGCGGAGGCCGGCGAGGGGAAGGCCCCTGATCGCGGGCATGGTGAATCACCCCAGTGTGTGAAGAGTGTGCGTGAATGACGCCAGACGTGGCCTGTCACGGACCTCGGAGGCGATCCGGACCGGCGGCCGACGGCTCAGGCTTGCGCGCCGGATTTGTTACCGACAGGTGTCTTATGACGGAGAATGCCACGACGATTCCTGTCTGAAAACGTCCGAAACGGCAACGTGGCACGCGTCCCGATCGGCAACGTGTGAACGGCGCTCGTTTCGGCCGGATTACCGGGCCCCCACCGTGATGCGCGGGTTGACGTGCGATGACGGTCTGTCACAGACTCCCGCTCATGGACGTACAGCAGCTGCGGTGCTTCCTCGCCGTCGCCGAGGAACTGCATTTCGGTCGTGCCGCGGAGCGGCTGCACCTGACGCCGTCGCCGGTCAGCCGCGCCGTGAAGGACCTGGAGCGAGAGCTGGGAGCCGAGCTGTTCGTCCGCCGCTACCACCAGGTCGAGCTGACCTCCGGCGGCACGGCCCTGGTCGAGCGGGTACGCGGCATCCTGGAGCAGGTGGACGGCCTGAAGGAGGCCATTCACCAGGCGTCGGCCGCAGAGAGCCGGGTGATCCGCGTGGGCGGCACGCATCTGTGCCCGCCCGCGGTGATGGACCGGTTCGTGGCGGTGGCCGAGCAGCGGTTCCCCGCGCACACCGTGGACGTGACGATGGCGCCGTCCGCCGAGCTGCTGCCCGCCCTGGAGCGGGGTGAGCTGGAGGCGGTCCTGGTGCACCTGCCGCTGGACCGGCTTGAGCTGGACAGTTTGGTGGTCGCCCGGTACATGTTCTCGGTGGTGATCCGGGCCGATGACCCGCTGGCCGGTGCTCCGGAGCTGACGTTGAAGGACTTCGCGGATCGGACGTTGACCGTCGGACCGCCCACGCCTCAGCCGGTGGCGATGAACCGGCTGCACCAGCGGCTGAAGGACGCCGGCATCACCTCGTTCCACCAGATGCCGGACAACGACTCGGTCATGCTGGCCAGCCACGTCCGTCGCAGCCACGGCCTCACCCTGACGATCGATCCGCGCAACGGCGGCAGCGCCAGCGTCTTCGACGACCCGGCCTTCGCGGTGATCCCGCTCCGCGAGGACATGGAGTTCCTGCTCGGAGTGGCTTGGCGGCGCTCCCGGGTGGAGCGGGAACCCTTGGTGAGCGACCTCGTCGCGGCCATGCGCGAAGAGTGGGCCGCACAGGCCCTGACCCTGTAGCTCTCCCCGCTCGGCGCGTCGCGATTCCGCGCACGTTGCGGTTTGGCGCATGTGCACGTGCGCCAAACCGCGATGGTCACCGCCGCCGTGACCTGCCTACCGTTCGTCGCACCGCCTCTATGTGAGCCCCGCCACAAGCCCCGCCGCTAGAGAGCGCCTCCAGCCCACGCTCCATTCGTCCCATTCCAGGAGGCCGCGATGTCTCAAATGCCCCTCGATCCGCCTGCGCCGGTGTCGGCCCGCGGCGTGGACGCCCGCATCGACGCGATGCCCAAGGTTGGGCTCAACCGGGCGGCCTGGCTCGCCCTCATGCTCTGCTTCTTCTTCGCCAACTACGACATCTCCGTCCTCGCCATCACCCTGCCGGCCATGCGCGACGAGTTCGGGCTGGCCGGGGCCGCGCTGGGGTACCCGGTCACCTGGAATCTCGTCGGCTACTGCATCGGCGCCTACCTGTTCGGGCGCGTCGCCGACCGGTACGGCCGGCAGAAAGGCCTGACGCTGACCATCGCCGCGCTCGGCGTCGGCGGGTTCCTGACGGCGTTCTCGTGGGACGTGTGGTCGCTGACGTTCTTCCGGTTCCTGACCGGCTGCGGGATGGGCGCCGTGCTCGCGCTGTGCTCGGCCTACATCGGGGAACTCGCCCCGAAGAACCAGCGCGGCGGCTACCTGTCGCGCCTGTACATGGTCGGCACCGTGCTGCTCCTGGTCATCGGGTTCGCCTCGCTGCCGGTGCTGGCGGCCTCCGCCACCGGCTGGCGCTTCCTGCTGGGCTTCGGCGGCCTGGTGCTGCTGGTGCTGCCACTGGTCAACAAGAACGCCCTGGTGGAGTCGCCACGCTGGCTGGTCGCGATGGGCCGGGCGGAGGAGGCCGACCACATCGTCCGTCAGATGGAGTCCCGCGTGGGCCTGCCGCCTGGCGGCACTCTCCTCACCGACGACCTCCTCGATGAGGAGAGTGCCCCCGCCGAGGGGGAGGTGTCCGCCCGGGCCCTGTTCAAGGCCCCGTACCTGGCCCGCATGCTCATCGTGCTGGGCTTCTGGTTCATCTTCTACGTGGCCATGTACGGCTACGCCAGCTACCTGCCGCTCATCCTCGAAGGCATCGGCATCTCGACCTCCAAGGCGATCCTGGTCACCGTGCTGGGCCGGGTCATGCCGCTGATCTCCGTCCTCGCGGCCGTACTGCTGGTGGAGCGGATGGAACGCCGCACCATGATCGTCATCGGCACCCTGGTGTTCGCCGCGTCCCTGCTGCTCATCACCCTGGACCTAGGCGAGGCGGTCGCCACCGCCGGGGCCCTGCTCAGCTCGTTCGGCATCGCCTTCATGGCCACCCCGGCCTACACCTACACCGCCGAGGTCTTCCCCACCCGCGCCCGCGGCACCGCCTCGGCCATCGCCGACGGTGTCGGCCACCTGGGCGGCGCCGTCACGCCCTTCGTGGTGCTCCCCATCCTCACGAGCTTCGGCGCGCGACCGGCGTCCTTCGTGATGGTCGGCCTGCTCGTCATCGCCGCCGCCATCATCCGCCTCGGCGTCCGAACCCGCGACCGCTCCCTGACCGACATCGCCGCCTGACTCCCATCAGGCGGTTCGCTAACCGTACGCTTTGCCGACACCCTTGAGCAGGTGCTCAAGGGTGTCATAGGACGGGATGTCGACCACGTCGATGAGGTCTTTCGCGACGGGCACGTGGTGGTCCGCGGCAACCTTGGCGAACTGGGTGGCGTCGCCCGAGCGGAACCCGTGTTCGGCGGCGAGGTGCGCGGGTCCGTCGTGGAGACCAGGATGTTCTTGCCGACGGGATAGACGGTGTTGCCCGTGAGCTGGCTCCACTTGACGTCTGTGGTGAGCAGTTCGAGGTAGCGGTCGACGTTGAAGGTCAGGACGGCACCCTGTTTCACGACGCCCGCCTTGGTCAGCAGGGCCGCGATCGGCTTGAACGTCGCGATCGCCATCGGGGAGGAGAACGGCGTGTATTTCGCGCTGACATGACGCTTGCGCTGGATCAACTCGCCCGCCGGCGCGCTTGACGGAAAGGCGAAGTCATAGCGTCCGAGGTCGATCGAGGTGGCGATCTGGCGGGAGCCGGCCGGTTCGACTTCGACCTTCACTCCCTTGGCGGCGAAGGCCTTCAGCACCTGTGGATCCTCGAAGAACGCCTTCTTCTCGGAGCCGATCACGCCGCGCACGGTAGTGAGTGGAGGCGGCGGCGTCTCTTTCTGGCTGATGTTCACGACCACCACGGCGGCGACCACGGCGACCGCGACACCCAGGAGCAGCGAGAGAAATCCCTTGCCGCGGATTCGCGATAAACGATTGCTTTCTGGAGAATGACGTCTGGGTGAATCAGGAGTGTCCGGCGCCGGGTTCGCTGAGGCCTTCGGCTGAACGTCTGCGGAGGCCTCTGATGCCGCTTCAGCGGTCGCCGCCTCTGCTGCCAATTCCCCGCGGACGATGCGTTCGACCAGGACGGGGACGAAATCCCTGACGGGATAGCCGTCGAAGCGGCGATGGACCGCTGCCATCACGTCCTTGACGTGTTCGGCGGAGTGGGTGCCGGCGAAGACCTGGACCAGGCGATCGGTCGCCCGGCGTATCGCCTGGTCTTCGCGGTGGGTATCGCCACTCACCAGTGTCTCCTCGACCTACGATTGGTCAGATATCGCGGCAAAGCTGCCGTGCCTGACCGCGCGCCGCGCACAACCTTATAGGGGTTTCGGCCGCGTAGTTAACCGAGCCAGCCGCTTATTAAAAGCCGCAGACATTGGCGACACGGTACCGCCAAGCGCTCCGGAATCGCATGTTCACAGCTCGATCACCTTCCATTTAGCAGAAGAAGCGTGGGCGTCAGAGTTTGTTCATAAAGTCGATGATCACAGTGACGTACTTGTCGCCCTAACTGGTGTTACGCATTCGCCGAGCAGTAGCGCAGCGACCGCCTCCGGGGCCTCATGCATGGCGTCATGGCCGGTTGGGAGGTCGTGGACCTGCCACTCGGGATCGGCTTGGAGTCGGGTGCGGAGTTCGGCGAACGGCGTCCGGTCTTCCCATCCCGAGCAGTAGATGAACTCCCGACGGGGGACCTGGGCGAGCGTGCCTGTGAGCCGGATCGTCTGCAGGAACGAGGCGAGGGGATGGGGACGGCGGCGGGGATCGCCGCCGTCCGGCGGTCGGACGGCGTAGCCGGTGGTCGCAGCGCCGGCCGCGAACGCTTTCCGGTAGCGCTCGGTCGTTGACGACCAGCACGACTCGCCATCGCGCGGTACGTAGGCGTCGAGATGCACCAGTCGTGAGATCCGGCCGTCAGCACGATCGGCGGCTGCGGCGATCACCATCCCGCCGTAGCTGTGGCCGACCAGCGTCGCGCTGGTGATGTGGGCGCGATCGAGGAGCCGCAACACGTCGTCGGCGTGCGTGTCGAGGTTGGCGGTCGCGACGGTCGCGTTGTCGTCGTCTGGCCGCAGACCGGTCAGGGTCAGGGCGTGAACGGCATGACCAGCACGCTCCAGCAGCGGAACCACCGCCTCAAACGACCAGGAGCCGTGCCAACCGCCGGGCACGAGGACGAACGTCGCCATGCGTTTCTCCTTCTCTCCCAAGCCGCGGCATCGGGGCACGCTGCCTCGATGCCGCGGCGTTCGGCCGGGCGCCCTGCGCGACTGAGGACCACTCCGCATGGAGGCAATGTCACCAGGTCAAGGTGTGGCTTGCTACCGGCAGGCTGCCAACTGATGCCCGATCGCCGCCAACCTTGCCGGATCGCCGGTGTGACGTCACATATAGGCCGCGACCCGGAGATTGCTAGGCGTCGCGGCGCAGCGTGAACCAGAAGGTCGGCACCGAGTTGGTGCCCGGTGTGACGTCGAGTAGTTCCCAGCCGGGGAACCTGGCGCGGAGCTCGTCGGCTGTGACGCCCGCCGCCCACGACGTGACCTCGGGGATCGGATTGCCGAGCGGCTCGGGGCCGTACCCGAACATCAGTAACCGTGCTCCGGGAGCGGCGCGGTGGGTGAGCCCGGCGGCGTAGGCGTCGCGGCGGTGCAGCGGGACCCCGCAGAAGCAGCTCAGGTCGAAGAACAGGTCGAAGGAGCCCGGTACGTCCAGCTCGTCGAGGCGGGTGGCGTCTCCGTGCAGCAGCCGTACCGCCACTCCCGCCGCCGCGGCCTTCTCCCTGGCCTGGTCGACAGCGCGGTCGATCAGGTCGACGGCCGCCACCTCCCAGCCGTGCCGTGCGAGGTAGATGGCGTTGGTCCCCGTGCCGCAGCCGAGTTCGAGGGCGCGGCCGGCCGGCAGCGCGCCGTGCCCCTCTACCAGGGCGACCAGCTCGGGCGGCGTCACGCCGGTGTCCCACGGTGGCTTGCCGGTGCGGTAGTAGCCCTCCAGTGCGCGGTGGACGGACTCCTCCTCCGGGTCTCGCTGCGTTGAGGCCAGGTCAGGTTCCGGCTTCTGGGTGGCGCTGGGCTGGTCCATCGTCTCCTCCAAGAATCTAGAGTTGAACTCTAGTGACATACTCTAGAGATATACTCGCAATATGGACAACGTCAAGCGGCCGGACAAGCGAGCCGAGCGCTCACGCCGCACCCGTGAAAAGGTCGTCGAGGCGGCTCGCGAGCTGTTCGTCGCGCAGGGTTACGGGGCGACGAGCCTGCAGGAGGTCGCGGACCGGGCGGGCGTGGCCGTCCAGACGGTCTACTTCGTCTTCCGCAACAAGCGCACGCTGTTCAAGGACGTCGTCGACACGTCCATCGCCGGGGACACCGAGCCGGTCGCCACCATGGATCGTGAGTGGTTTCGCGCCGCGTGCGCCGAGCCCACCGCAGCCGGGCAATTGCGCGCGCACGTCCACGGCACCCGCGAGATCCTGGGCCGGGTCGCCCCGATCATGCCGCTGATTGCGACTGCCGCGGCCACCGACCCTGAGATCGCCGCACAGTGGCCGGACGGCCCCGACCCGCGTTACACCGTGCAGTACGCAGCGGCCGAAGCCCTGGCCGGCAAGCCCGACACCCGTCCCGGCCTCTCCATCGAGATGGCGGCGGACCTGCTGTTCGGCCTGCTCAGCCCAGAGCTCTACCTGATCTTCGTCCGCGACCGCGGCTGGTCACCGGACGCATGGGAAGAGTGGGCCCACACCACCTTGACCTCGCAACTCTGCGCCGACCCCGGCTAAGCGGACGGACGCCACGATCGTCCTCCAGCCCGCAATACGGGTGGCCAACCACCTGGCCGGCCCTTCTGCACCGGCCGGAGCCATCCCAGCAGCCCCCACCCCAACCAGAGCGCTAGCTAGATCACCCGGCGTCTGCCGGTGGATGGCGTGACTTACCCGGCGGTATTTGGCGTCTGGTTGGTATGGCCGCACAGTGGAGGCGGCGGCGCGAACGCCACCACGGCACGCCACGCCCTACATGGGTGTCTGGTGGAGGAGGACAACGCGCCAGCCCTCAGAGGTCCGGCGGTAGACCGTCGACGCATGCCATGAGGACGTCTCATCGCCGATAGTGCTTCTCAGTTTGTAGCTGTACCCGACGTCCCTGGCAGGTACAGCTGGAGATCCTGCACTCTCTGACGGGAGAACTGACGGTGTGGCGCCGACCCGTCGAATGCGGCAACGAGGAGGCAGCCTGTGTCCGGGCTGGGGGCCTTTCCTCTCCAGGGCCTACGGGGAGGCTTGCACCCCACGGCAGGCAGAGGCACCGTCGTACCAGCCGTGGGGAGGTCTAGCGATGGGGACCAGAGCCCAGACGACCCGCTCGTTTTGGATGTTGTAGTAGTGGCCCCAACAGCCGTTGGTGATGTTCTGTACGACGTGCAGCCCACGGCCGCCCTCGATCGCCGCATCCTCATCGTCGGGGCGGGGATCGTTCACGGGTTCGCGCAGTTGGGGGAAGGTGTTCGCGTGTCCAGGATCGATCACGGCCAGGCGGAGGAAGCTTGGCTCACGCTCCAGCCTCATGCGCACCCAACGCGCCGCGGGCATGGTCCCGAGACCGTACCGGATGGCGTTGGTAACCAACTCCGTCGCGAGTGTTTGCAGGTCGAATGCTCGGGGGTGGTCGGTTCCAACCCATGACGTGATGGTGGCCCTTGCTCTCGCGGAGATCACGTGGGGATCGAGGTCTTTCATCGTGAAAGTGTGGAAATGGGCTGGAGATTGGAGCGCCGCTGGCATGACTTTTCACCAACTTTGTCTGTGTCACCGCAAATGCGCTGTCCCGGGCAGACTCGATGGCGCTGATCGAAGAGAGGCTGGACCAAGAGTGGATCTGGACTTGAGCGAGGAACTCAAGGACGCGGTGTGGCGGAAGAGTCCTCTGTCGGACGGCCAAGGGAACTGTGTGCAGGTAGCTCCCCTGTCTGCCGGACGCATCGCGGTGAGAGACAGCAAAGACCCTGAGGGGCCGGCCCTGGTGTTCACCAATTCGGAATGGAAGGCGTTCACCGGTGGCGTGAAAGACGGAGCGTTCGACCTGTAGGCGCATGCATGAAGACGGCCCGGCGGGAGAGTGTCTCCCGCCGGGCCGTCGGTCGTCGTGAAAATCAGCCGCCGCTCAGGGTGAATCCCTGCTCGGTGCCGAAGGCCGTGATCCGGTCCTGCCAGGTCTTGAGAGCCGCGGCCAGGTCGCCGCCGCCGTCGACGGCCTGGCCCACGGTGTCCTTGAAGATGCTGTTGGCGTACACCTGGAAGGGGAGGTACTGCCAGTCGGGGCGGACGGCGGCCGAGGCGTCGCCCAGGACCTGGTTGATCTTCTGTCCGCCGAAGAACTCCTGCGGTGCGTCACGGAAGGCCGGGTCGTCGAGCAGCGCCTTCGTGGCGGGGAACAGTCCGGCCTCGGTGTTCAGCGACTTGACGGCCTCCGGGTCGGAGTTGAGCCACTCCGCGAAGGCGACGGCGGCCGGGATGTTCTTGCTCTGCGGGATGACCGCCACCGAGGAGCCGCCGTTCTCGGCGTTCATCGGCTTGGCCGCGTCGTACTGGGGCATCGGGGCGACCGCCCACTTGCCCTTCGTCTTGGGAATGGAGTTGATGATGCCGTTCGGGGCCCAGGCGCCGGTCAGCCAGGCCGCGTACTTGCCGGAGCCCATGCCCTTCCACCACTCGTCCGTCCAGCCGGGCTGCGGGTCCACCAGCTTCTCGCTGAGCAGGGTGCTCCAGGTGCCGACCCACTGCTTGACGCCTGGGTCGGAGGCGAGCGTGACGCTGACCGAGCTCTCGCCCGAGGTCTTGAACGGCGCGCCACCCGCCTGCCAGATCAGGCTGTCCACACCGCCGGCGTCGCCGGGATCGATGGAGGTGAGGAAGTTGTCCGGGTTGTCGGCCTTGATCTTCTTTGCTGCCTCGGTGAACTCCGCCCACGTCGTCGGCGGCTTGATCTTCAGCTTGTCGAAGATGTCCTTCCGGTAGAACATCGCCATGGGGCCGGTGTCCTGCGGGATGCCGTAGACACCGCCGTTGATCGCCACCTGGCCCCATGCCGCGGGGGCGAACTTGTCCTTGAGCGCGGCGGCGCCATGGTCGGCGAGGTTGACCACCTGCTTGGCGAGCGCGAACTGGGGCAGCGCGAAGTATTCGATCTGTGCCACGTCGGGCGCGCCGGAGCCGGCCTTGATCGCGGTCTGCAGCTTGGTGTACTGGTCCGCGGACTGACCCGCGTTCACCACGTTGACCTTGATGTTCGGATATTTCGCCTGGAAGCGGGCGACGGTCTTCTCGATCCCCGTGACCCACGTCCAGAACGTCAGCTCGGCTGGCTTGCTCAGCGCGTCCTGGACGGCCGCCGACGCGCTCGGGGCGGCGGACGGGGCGGCTGTGGCGCCTCCACCGGTGCCGCCGCCGCACGCGGCCAGGGCCAAGGACAGGGCCGCGGCGACCCCGGTGGCTACGACACCGCGCCGCGATGGACGTGTTCTCATGACATTTCCTCATTCACAGGGAGGTTGGAGAGTTACTGCTTGACGCTTCCGGTGGCGAGGCCCGACTGCCAGAACCGCTGGAGCGCCAGGAAGGCGATGATCAACGGCACGATCGACAGCAGACTGCCGGTCAGGATGAAGGAATAGGTGGCGTCACCGGCGCCGGAGGTGCCGCTGTTGGCCTGGGCGTTCCACTGGTTGAGTCCGACGGTGAGCGGGAACCAGTCCGGCGTGTTCAGCACGATCAGCGGCAGGAAGTAGTTGTTCCACGTCGCGACCAGCGCGAAGAGCAGGACCGTGACGAATCCCGGGGCGAGCAGCCGCAGGGCGATGGTACGGAAGATCTTGAACTCGCTCGCTCCGTCGATGCGGGCCGACTCCAGGATCGAGTCGGGCACCGCGTCGGCCGCGTAGACCCGCATCAGATAGAGCCCGAACGGGCTGCACAGCGATGGGATGAGCACCGCCCAGGGGGTGTCGACGATCCCGATCTGGCTGAACAGCAGGTACGTCGGCACCGCGAGGGCCGTCCCCGGGATGGAGATCCCGCCGAGCACCACCGCGAACAGCAGCTTGCGGCCCGGGAAGTCGTACTTCGCCAGGGCGTACCCGCCGATGGTGGCCAGCAGGGCGGCCCCGCCCGCGCCCACCACGGAGTAGAGCACGGTGTTTCCGAACCAGCGCACGAAGATGCCGTTGTTGTAGCTCAGGGTCTCGCCGATGTTGGCGAACAGGTGGAAGTCCCCGCCGAACCAGAGTCCGAAGGTCGAGAACAGGTCCCCGCCGCTCTTGCTGGCATTGGCCAGCAGCCAGAACAGCGGCAGCACCGCGTACCCGAACATCACCAGCATGATCACGGTGAGGGTGGGGCTCTTCCTCCGGCGCTTCGCCTTGGAGGATCGGTGCGCGGCGGCTACGGCCGTCACAGGGTGTTCTCCCTTCTCGCCGTGAGGATCTGCACCGCGTACGCCACGACGACGGTGACCAGGCCGAGCACCACGGCGACGGTCGCCGAGTAGTTGATCTGCTGTCCGTTGAACGCGAGGCTGTAGGCGTACATGTTGGGCGTGTAGCTCGTCGTGACCACCGCGGGTGCGAGCTTCTGGAGGATGTTCGGCTCGTTGAAGAGCTGGAAGCTGCCGATGATCGAGAAGATCGTCGCCACGAGGAGCGCGGGACGCAGCGCGGGCAGCTTGACGCTCCAGGCGATGCGGATGGCTCCCGCTCCGTCCATCTCGGCGGCCTCGTAGAGCTCTTCCGGTATGGCGCGCAGCGCGGCGTACAGGATGATCATGTTGTAGCCGACGAACTCCCAGGTCACCATGTTGCCGATGGAGCCGAGCATCCAGGAGCGCGACATCAGGTTGGGTACGGCGACGCCGAGGGCGTCGCCGATCTGCCCCACCAGGCCGAACTGGTCGCCGTAGATGTAACCCCACATGAGGGCCGACACCACGGCCGGCACCGCGTACGGCATGAAGATCGTGATGCGGAACAGCGACGGCCAGCGCAGCCTGCCGCTGTCGATCGCCAGCGCGCAGCCCAGGGCGATGAGCAGCATGATGGGCACCTGCACCACCAGGAAGAGCGCGACGCGCAGCAGGCCGGCGCCGAACAGCGCGTCGCCGATGGCGCGGGTGTAGTTGGCCAGGCCGGAGAAGACCGTGCCACCGATCATGCGGTCCTGGAAGAAGCTCAGGTAGATCGCGTACGCCAGCGGCGCGACCACCGTGACCAGGAAGACCACGAAGAACGGCAGGAAGAAGGCGTAGCCGGCGACACGCAGGCGCAGGAAGGGCCGGGGGAGACCCGCGCGTACGGCGGGCGCGGTCATCTCCTGCTCCTGCCGCGCGATGTTCGCGCTGCCACGAAGACTGGCACTGAACCCTCCTTGGAGCCGCACTCCGTCCTGCGCTGCCGTGTTCCGCTCGGGGCCGGGAGATGCGGGGGATTGCGTGTTTACGTAAACATGATGGGGACGTTCCGTAGTCTGGAACGGGCCGCGAGACGTGTCAATAGGTAACCCAAAGTTAACAACGCTGCCTGATTTATCCATGTTTAGGCGCTGTGGTCGCCAAGGGCGGGTGCCATTGACGGATGGGTCGTGTTCACGTAAACATCATGCGAGAGTTTGCACGGGCAGCGGGCCGATCGGACGACCAGAGGTGACAGTGGACGGGGCGACCCAGGAATCGGCGTCAGGGCGGCGCCCGCGCAGGCGGCCGTCCATGGCGGATGTCGCCGCGATGGCCGGGGTCTCCAGTCAGACGGTCTCCCGGGTGGCCAACAACCGCAGCAACGTCGAGGAAGAGACCCGTCAGCGGGTCCTGTCGGCCATGCGGGTCCTCGGATACCGGCCCAACACGGCCGCGCGCGCTCTGGTCACCGGGCAGTTCCGCACCTTGGGCCTGATCAGCTTCGGGCTCGGCAACTTCGGCAACGCCCGCACCGTCGACGCCATCACGAGGGTGGCGCAGCGGGCCGGTTACACCGTGAACATGGTCGCCATCGAGTCGCAGACCGAGCAGGCCGTGCACGAGGCGTTCGACCAGCTCACGCTGCAGGCGGTCGACGGCATCGTGCTCATCGAGGCGCAGATCCTCGACACGCCGGCGCTCCGGCTGCCGCCGGGCGTGCCGGTCGTGATGGCCGACGGCGACGCCAGCCACCGCCATGCCATGGTCGACACCGACCAGGCCCTCGGCGCCAGGCTCGTCACCCGGCACCTGCTCGACCTCGGCCACGAAACGGTCTGGCACGTCGCCGGGCCCGAGGACTCCTATGCCGCGCGGCGCCGGGCCGAGGCCTGGCACGCCACGCTCAAGGAGGCGAAAGCCGCGGTTCCCCAGGTCCTGTTCGGTGACTGGAGCGCGGCCAGCGGGTACGCGGCGGGCCGTGTCCTGGCCGAGCGGCCCGGCGTGACGGCCGTCTTCGCCGCCAACGACCAGATGGCACTCGGGGTGATGCGCGCGATGATCAAGACGGGACGGCGCATCCCCGAGGACATCAGCATCGCCGGCTTCGACGACATCGACGAGTCGGCGTACCTCTCCCCGCCGCTCACCACCGTCCGCCAGGACTTCGACGTGGTGGCGGAGCGGATCGTCTCGCTCATGATCGGCCAGATCGAGACCGGGGCGGCCCCTTCCGCCACCGCGTTCATCACCCCCGAGCTGATCGTCAGAGAGAGCACCGGAGCCCCCGCACTACACCCATAGAAGGGAGGAGCGGCGCCCTCGCCAGCCGAGGCCGCCGCGCCGACAATGAACGCCGTACCTCGCGATGTCATGCCGGTCTCCGGGACCGCCGGCGCCCCGTCACCGGGCGACCGGTTCTGGCGCCGGCTCGGCGGCGTGGCGTTCGGCGGTGACTACAACCCGGAGCAGTGGCCGGCCGAGACCAGGGCTGAAGACCTGCGGCTCATGGCCGAAGCCCGGGTGAACCTGATGACCGTCGGGGTGTTCGCCTGGGCGCGTGTGGAGCCCGCGCGCGGAGCGTACGACTTCTCGTTCTTCGACCAGGTTCTTGATGACCTGCACGCGCACGGCATCACCGCCGACCTCGCCACCATGACGGCGTCACCGCCGCCGTGGCTGGTCCACGAGCACCCGGAGATCCTGCCGGTCACCGCGGACGGGACCGTACTGGGTCCCGGCGGGCGGCAGCACTTCTGCCCGTCCAGCCCGGTCTACCGGGAACGGGCCGCGCTGCTGGTGGAGCGGCTGGCCACGCACTACCGCGACCATCCGGCCCTCGGGCTGTGGCACGTCGGCAACGAGTACGGCTGCCACATCGCGGCCTGCTACTGCGAGGTGTCGGCGGACGATTTCCGCCGCTGGCTGCGGGAGCGGTACGCCGACGACGTCGAGGCGCTGAACGACGCCTGGTCGACGGACTTCTGGTCGCAGCGCTACGCCTCCTTCGACCACATCCGGCCGCCCCGCACGGCTCCGACGTACCCCAACCCGGCCCAGCAGCTCGACTACCTGCGCTTCAGCAACGAGGCGCTGCGCGACTGCTTCGACCTGGAGGCCGGCATCCTGCGGCGGGTCACCCCCGAGGTGCCCGTCACCACGAACTTCCTGGGCGGCCTGAAGGCCGTGGACGTCTTCGACTGGGCGCCGAGGCTGGACATCGCCGCGGTCGACTCCTACCCCGACCCCCAGGACGAGCAGCCGTATCTCGCCCCCGGCCTGGTGTACGACACGATGCGCGGCGCCAAGGGCGGCGATCCCTGGATCCTGATGGAACAGGCGCCGAGCGCGGTGAACTGGCGGTCCAGGAACCCGATCAAGCAGCCCGGCCAGATGCGGCTGTGGAGCTGGCAGGCGGTCGCGCACGGCGCCGACGCGATCCTGTACTTCCAGTGGCGGCAGTCACGAGGCGGCGCCGAGAAGTTCCACTCGGGCATGGTGCCGCACGCGGGGGCCGACAGCCGGGTCTTCCGCGAGATCGTGGCGCTCGGCAGGGAACTCGCCTCGGTGCCCGACCTGGCCGGCACCCGGGTCCATAACCAGGTGGCGATCCTGCTCGACTGGAACAGTTGGTGGGCGCTCGAACTCGACTCCCACCCCTCGGACGGGGTGCGCCAGCAGGACCGCCTGCTGGACCACTACGGTCCCCTGTTCGACCTGGGCGTCGGCGTGGACGTGGTGCCGCCCTCAGCCGATCTGACCGGCTACGCCCTCGTGGTCGTACCGAACCTGTACCTTCTGTCGAGCGAGGACGCGCGGCGCGTCTCGGCGTACGTCTCCGGCGGCGGCGCGCTCGTCGTCTCCTTCTTCAGCGGGATCGTGGACGAGCACGACCGAGTCCACCTGGGCGGCTATCCCGCGCCGCTCCGCGAGGTGCTCGGGGTGCGGGTGGAGGAGTTCTGCCCGGCGTCGGAGCACGAGAGCTTCCCGGTCCGTGGCCGCGGGGCGCTTTCGCACCTCGAAGGGGTCGCCGACCTGTGGCGAGAGGACCTGCGACTCAACGGCGCCGAGGCCGAGGTCACCTTCGACGCCCACGACTGGGCCGGCCGCCCGGCCGTGACCAGGCACGAGTTCGGTGAGGGGACGGCCCGCTACCTCTCGACCCGCCTCGACCCGCCCAGCATGCGGGCGATCCTCGGCCTCGCGCTCGCCGAGGCGGGAGTGACCCCCGTCGTCGAGAGCCTGCCTTCCGGGACCCAGGCGAGCGTCCGCACCGGAGACGGCCGCCGCTTCTTGATCCTGCTGAACCACACCGGCGACAAACACGACATCACCCTCACGGGCGAGTGGGCCGACGCCCTCGACCCGACGGACGAGACCGTCGGAACCGTCATCCTGCCCCCCTTCGGCGTCGCGGTGCTCCGCGCCGCCGGCTAGAACAGTCCCACGATCAGTCGATGACGGAGGTGTCCCAGGCTTGCTGGCGCACCTCCAGGTGCGGCGAGTCGCGTAGGTCACGGAGGATTTCCCGCCACGGGGGCGCCCAGTCGGTGCGTCTCCCGCCGGCCTGGGTGAGAGAGAGGGCGAACAAGGCCCCGGCCAGGTCACCCCGGTCCGCCAACCGCCGAGCCGAGGGCAGCGCGGCCGAGATCGGCATCGCCTGCCGTCTGCGGTAGTCGCTGAACAGCTCCGAGATCTCCCCGTAGGCCGTCCGGGCCGCGAGAACCGGCCGGTCCCGGAGCAGATCGGCCAGCGCGCACAAGGCGTCGCCGAACCCCGCAGGCTCGCCATCTCCGTCCGTGTCCGTCGGGAGCAGGGCCACGGCGAGCCGGACCACATGAGGCAGCAGGAGCGGTTGAACGGCGAGCACGCCCATCGCGTCACGGGCGAGCCGCCGTTGCCATGGCTCCGCCTCGTCCTGCATCACGGCCAGGCTCGCGGTGATGGCCGCCACCCGCCCCCGCGCCGGCGTCCGAAAGTCCTCGCCGGGTACGGCGGCGGCCAGCCGGGCGAGGACGTCGAGCGTCTGGAACCGGATCGCCCCGGTCCGCAGCAGCGCCAGGAACACCTCCATGACCTGTTCGTTCGCCCCTGGGTCAGCCGCGGCCTCGATGATCTCTTCGAAGCCGCCGCGGTACCAGGGCGCCCACAAGCCGAACGCCTTCGACCCTCGGAAGCGCACCCCGGGCAGGTCGGCGGCCATGAGCAGCCGCCGTACCAGGTCCGCGTACCGAGGACGGACGCCGGGGGCGTACTCCGTCGGGTGGGCCTGAAACAGCGTGCGCAGCATCAGCTCGTCGGTGTGCCGGCCCACGGCCTCCCCGAGCGCGTCCAGGGTCCGCGGGTCCTCGGGCATTCCGCGCAGCACCGAGGCCACGGCCACCCGTACGTCCTGGTGCAGCCCGGGGTCCGCCCACGCCCGCAGCAGCACGTCCACCGCGCCCGGCGGGCGGTTGTGGCCCAACTGGCGAGCGGCCAGCTTACGCAGGGTCACCTTGCTGCCGGGAGCGGTCAGCGCTTGCTCCAGGAGCGGGCCGAGCTGGGACGGGGAGACCGCCCGGCAGCGTCGGGCCAGCGCCGCCACCGCGACACGAGAGGCCTGGCCGCCGGCCTGGTCCAGGAGCACGGCCACCGCCTGGCCAGGCATACCGGCCTTCGCCATGGCGGCGATGGCGGCTTCGGCCAGCACCGTCTCCTCCCGGTTCGCCCAGGCGGTCAGGAGGTCCAGCCCGTCGCTGATTCGTCCGGTCGCCTGGATGGCGGCTACTCGGGTGGCGATGGCCAGCTGCTCGTCCTGGACGGTGGCGGCGAGCCTGGCGTGTATCCGGTCGCGCTGGTCGGGGGTCCATCGGCCGGCGTCGCCGCCGCCGATCGGCGGCACCCAGGCGAGGTCGGCGAACCGGCCGCCGTGGTTGCCGTCCAGCAGCGGCAGGAGGAGGTCGGTGCGGTGGCGGGCCACCGTACGCCAGACGGCGGGCAGCGTGACGGCGGACGGATCCTCGCGCACGAGCTCGACGACCCGCTCCGTCCGCTCAACCTGCTCCGCCCGCTCGGCTGCCGCATTCGCCGGGCGGCGGTTGTGCGGGCGGGTCAGCCAGAGGTCGGCGGCCTCGCGGGCGAGTGGCTCGGGCGCCGTGCGGATGGCGGCGCGCAGGTCGTCCTGGAGCTCGGCCAACGCCCACGAGCGGCGGCCGAGCGCGTGCGCGAGGGCCACGGCCAGGGTGAAATCCGCCCGCTCACGCGCGGCGCGAAGGTGCGGGCGCAGCACCGCGAGCAGGTCGTGCTCCTGACCGGCGCGCAGCACCCGGTCCAGACGGTGCGGCTCAACGGGCGCGTCGGGGGCGTAACGACGGTGGTAGGCGGGAGAGGACTGCAACGTCCGCGAGGGCAGCCCATCCGCGCCATGCCGGGCCACCAGCTTTCCGTACGCGCCCAGCGCCCACGCGGTCAGCGCGGGTGCGATGGCCGGGTCATGGTGCCGCAGGATCCGTCCGGCCAGGTTCCGGAGCGCTTCCTGCGTGGCGGGAGAGGAATCCGGGGCATCGACCGCATCCGTGGCGATGCGGTCCAGCGTCTCGGCGCAGGAGTCGTCGAACAGCACCGGCGAGATGTCCCCCAGAGCGGTCAGCAGGTCCCGGCGGAGCGGGTCCTGTTCGTTGACGGTGCGCAGGGCCAGGTCGGCCAGCAGCCCATGGAGCGCCGCCCGGTCCCGGGTGCGGGCCGTGCACCGCACCAGCAGCGTCCTGGCCAGCCCGCGCCGCCGCGGGTCCCCACCTACGGCGGCCTCGCGTAGCGGGCCGACGGCCTCCTCGTACGGCAGGTAGGAGGTGAGCTTCAACGGGATGTCCGGATCATCCAGGCGGGAGCGGGCCGAATGCCACACCGAGTCGTGCCAGGCGAGCATGCGCCTGGCCTCGGCCCCCGCCGACTCGGCAGGCAGCCATCTGAGCAGCCGCATCGCCCACAACCCGGTGGAACCGCCTCTCTGCTCGGCGGCAGCCTCGAAGATCGCGCCCCGGCGGGCAGGCGGCAGCCACCGCAACACCAGCCCGAGCCCGAGCCCGTCATCGGCCGAGGCGAGGCGCAGGATCTCCGCGTCCGAGCCTGACCGCAGGTGGCGAAGCAGCGCTTTCGGCGGGCCTGCCCAGCTGGTCGTCGAGGCGTCGATGAGCAACCTCCTGGTACGTGCGGAGTCAGCCCTGAACAGCGCGTTCAGGACCGTACCGGGAAACCTGAGGAGGTTGTGGCGCAGGTCGTGCCGTTCCAGCAGGGCCAGCAGACGTGCTGGCTCGGCGAGCGAGGCGAGTTCCACGCCCGCGCCGCGGCGGCGCCACCAAGTCCACGCGGGAACGCCCGTGGACAGCTCCTCCTCGGCCACCGACATGATCGCCCCCGCGTGCCGTTTGGCCAATGCCGTCCAGGACGTCACCGCGTGGGCGAGCTCGGGCAGCCATCGCGCGACGATTCTGACGCCGCAGGCCGGCAGCAGCGCGGCGGCCTCCCGGTCCCCCCACCGGGCATGGACGTCCGGCAGCAGGGACTCGGCCAGCACCTGCCGGCGGCTCTGCGCCAGCGTTCGGTACAGCGCGAGCCGCAGCTCGGTGGGCGCGTCCTGAAGCGCGGCGGCCACCGCCGGATCCGGCACGGAAAGGGTACGCACCGCGCGCAGGGCCGCGCGTCGCAGCCCCATGTCGGGTCCGGCGAGAACCTCCTGGATGAAATCGAGGTCACGGGCCGCCATGGCCACGTGCAGTGCCGTGCGCCGGGCGTACTGGTCCTGCGCGGACAGCTCGTCCAGGAGAATGCGCAGTTGGGAGGTGCCGGCCAGGCGGCGGGCGTGGAGTGCCAGCGCCCGCATGCGCCGTGGGTACGGCAGAGGTTCGAGACGCGCCAGCAAAGCGGCGGCGGAGATGTCGGAGACCGGCTCCTCGGCCGGCTCCATGGGCCTCAACGGCCTGGGCGTAGGACGCCCTTTCCACTAGTCATGCCGACGATGGTGACCGATCATCCCCTTGCCGCGCAAGTCGCGGTTAGGCTTCGGCGGTGATGTTTCCTCCGAAGCTGAACGCGGGCGACGTCGTACGAGTGGTGGCGCCGTCCAGGTCCCGCGCGATGGTGATGGAGCACGACCACACCGACATCATCAGGTCTCGGTTCGCCGAGCTGGGCCTGACGCTCTCGTACGGCAGCCATGTCGATGAGCGAGACGCGTTCGACTCCTCCAGCATCGCCTCCCGGGTCACCGATCTGCACGAGGCCTTCGCGGACCCGTCGGTGGCCGCGATCCTGACGGTCATCGGCGGCTACAACTGCAACGAGCTCCTGCCGTTCCTGGACTGGGAGCTGATCCGGGCCAATCCGAAGATCTTGTGCGGATACTCCGACATCACCGCCCTGCAGAACGCCATCCTCGCCCGGACCGGGCTGGTCACCTACTCCGGTCCCCACTGGTCGACGTTCGGGATGCGCGACCATTTCGAGCAGACCCTGCGCTGGTTCACCTCGGTGATGTTCGATACCGCTCCGATCAGCCTGGCCCCGGCGGCGCACTGGAGCGACGATCTCTGGTTCCTCGACCAGGACGAACGCGACCTGACCCCCAACGACGGATGGTGGCCGATCCGGCCCGGCACCGCTGAGGGACGCATCGTCGGCGGCAACCTCTGCACGCTGAACCTGCTGCAGGGCACCGCCTCGATGCCTTCCCTCGACGGGGCGCTCCTGATCCTGGAGGACGACCTCGAGTCGCACCCGGCGACCTTCGCCCGCGACCTGACCTCACTGCTGCAGCTGCCAGACGCTCCGGGAGTCCGCGGGCTGGCGATCGGCCGGTTCCAGCAGGCCAGTCGCATGACCCGTCCACTGCTTGAACAGATCATCGACGCCCAACCGGCATTGACCGGCGTCCCAGTCCTGGCCAACGTCGACGTCGGCCACACCTACCCGTTGGCCACCTTCCCGATCGGCGGCCAAGGCCGACTCACCATCACCGACACTGAGACAAGCCTGACGCTGCTCCACCACTGACCCATCGCACTCCCGCCGGCGAGGCGTTCCGCGATCGCCCGCAGGACACCGTCACGAGAGTGCGGGATGCCGCACAGGCTGTCAGGGCCGCCGCAGCCGGGCGCGATGACGCCCACCACGAGCGGACCCGGCACGAAGCGGCGCGGTACGCGCGTGAACACGGCCGGCTGTAAGCAGTCATCCACCGTTCGCTTGGCGTGCGACCTGCGAGGTGACGCGCTCGATCGCCTGGACGGCGACGTCGGGCTGGTCGACGTAGATGTAGTGCCCGCTGTTCGCGGCGGTGCTCAGCTTGCCGCTGCTGGAAAGCGCGAGCCACTCGCGCTGGCCCGCGGACCACGCCTGCTCCAGGCGCGGCCCGTACGTGGGGAGGGCCGCGAGGTACTGCTTGCCGTGCTTGATCACCTCCACCGGGGTGTTTCCGGCTGAACTGACTTTCCCGTCGGTGATGGCGAGCTGCTCCGGGTTCTTTCCGTGGAATATCGCGAGGTTCTGGGCGCGCACCGCGGCCGCCGGGCCTTTGGCGGACGCGGGGATCGCCTTGCTGATGTCGGCGACCATGGTCGGTGGGGTGGCGTCCATCAGGACCAGCCCCTTGACCCTGTCCTGGTGGTCGGGGGCGTACCTGGCGGCGATCAGGCCGCCCAGCGAGTGCCCAGCCAGGACTACCGGGCTGTCGCCGGCGATCTGGCCGAGCACTCCGGTCAGGATCTTGCCGGTACTGGCGAAGTCCTGCGGGCCGTCCGGCTGGTCACTCTTGCCCGCGCCGAGCCGGTCGTAGGAACAGACCCGGTTCTTCGTGCTCAGCGTCTTCTGGAGGGCGGCCATCTTGTCCAGCCCGTCACCGCCGCCGTGCATCAGGACGATGACCGGCTTGCCCTTCGCCGGGTCGCCCGAACAGGACACGTTCACCGACCTGCCCGCGACATTGATCTTCTTGGTTCCGGTGATCAGGCCGGCATCGGCTTTGCGCGTTGTGGGGGCGAACGGGTCCCAGTTCTCTACCGAGTCGCTGTCGCAGCCGGCGAGCCCCGCACCGACCACGGTGCAGCACAGCGCGGCCAGAGCGGATGCCTTGATTTTGCGGAGCAAGATGTCCATGTAGTAACGCTATGGAATCGACTGGTCAGGAATCGTCACCGCACGGTGGACATTCGCCTGTAGCTCGCACGGGGGACAAGTACGCCGCGACCGGGCTGGCACGATCAAGGACGGGAGCGCTAACGCCAGTTGTGTGGTGCGCGTTTGAGGGTATAGGCCGCCTCCGGTAGGTCGTCCCGGACGCGGATCATCCAGCGGGCGAGATCGGTGGCACATAGCTCACCGACGTCTTCCAGGAACAGAACGGCATCTATCGCTTCGACCGTACGAGCAAGCTGGACGTCTCGCGGATCCGCGAGGCCCAGTCGCGTCCGGCCGCCATCGAGCGGGCCCGGCCCGGATCGGCGGCCGAGTGAAGCGGCGAAGGTCCGCCCGTCTCGAAGGCCGCAGCGACTCCGGCTGAGAGGGGCAAGGCGGACGGGGCCGCGGCGATGGTGATCGCCCCGGCCTCATCCGTCGACATCATTGCCGGTGGTGTTCGCCTCCTACGCACTCACCGCGCGAGCGGGTGAGGCAGCCATTTCCTCACCTCGCGTCACCGTTCCCGTTACCGTTACCGTTACCGTTCGAGGCGGACACCAGACCGGCGATGAAGTCGGAGACCGCGGCGACGGTCGGTTGCCGCCACAGCAGGGTCGTCGGCAGCGAGCAGCGGAACCGTTTCTCCAGCCGCCGCCGGACGACCACCGTCAGCACCGAGTCCAGCCCCTGCTCGACCAGCGGCCGGTGCGGCGACAGGTCGGCGGGGGCCAGCCGCATCTCCTGGGCGATCTGCGCGCTGACCTCCTCGAGCAGGAACGCCCGCAGTTCCTCGGGCCCCAGGGCAGCGATCGATTCGGCGGGCCGTACGCCCTCGGCGCCGTTCTCCGCGGGGGCCGGCACGTCGATCACCGGGTACCGCAGTCCCGACAGCCAGCCGACCACGGCGCCGGCGTCGTCGGTCACCCGAACCTGCACCGTGTCGGCGTGTTCGGGGTCGAGCCACACCTCGATGTCCACCGTGTCCGGTGGCTCTCCGATCGTGACCAGCCGGTCGACGTGCGTCACCATGCGGAGCAGCGGGTCACCGGGGAACGCGCTCGGCGCCACCGACATCGCCGCGTCCAGCACGGGTGCCCAGGTGACGGCCGGCCCGCACCGTACCCGGGCGCGCAGTGCGCCGTGGCCGCGCAGCAGTTCCTTGACCGTCCAGTCGAACCCGGTTTCGGGTACACCGACGGCGGCGAGCCGCTGCATGACCAGGTCCGGCTCCGCCGACGTGAGCGGCAGCGCCGGGGAAGTCGGCGCCTCGCCCGGTTCGGCGAGCGCCGTGGCGGTGGCGATCATCTGCCAGGCGGCGTCCGCCTCGCCCGCGGGACGGGCGGCCAGCCGCAGCCCGGTTCCCTGCCGTACGACCTGGACCTCGCGGCGGTCGGCGGTCAGCAGCGGCGCCGACATCGTCACCTCGCCGAGCACCTGACCTCCGGCGGCGGCGAAGAAGGTCGCCGCGAGCACCGCGGCCGGTACGATCTCCACGCCCTCGATGGCATGGCTGCCGGGATAGGGCCGGGTCTGGTCGTCCACGCCGGTCCGCCAGAGCCGTACGTTGGTGCCCGCCAGATCGAGGCCGTCGCCGAGCAGCGTGTGCGTGTCGGGATCGTGGCCGCGACCGGCGGTGTCCGGGGCGGACGGCGTACGCCAGTGCCTGCGGTGCTGCCAGGGGTATGAGGGGAGCACGACCGGGCCGCCGGTCGGCTGCAGCCGATGCCAGTCCACCTCGACGCCGGCGCAGTGCGCGGCGGCCACACTGGTCAGCAGGGCGGCCCTCGTGGGACGGTTCCGCCGCAACGACGCGCCGACGAAGATCTCCTCGTGCCCGCCCATGCTCAGCGTCTCCAGCACCGAGTGGGTGACCACCGGGTGCGGGGAGAGCTCGACGAACGCTCGGTATCCGTCGGCCGCGGCCGCCGCGATCGCGTCGGCCAGGCGTACCGGCCGGCGCAGGTTGATCGCCCAGTACGCGCCGTCGAAGCCGGGGCTCGCCCGTGGGTCGTCCAGCGCCGTTGAGTAGACGCGGACGTCGGGGACACCGACCTTGAGATCGGCCGTGGCGGCGGTCAGGTCAGCCAGGAGCGGATCCATCTGCGGCCCGTGGAACGCCACGTCCGAGGCGACCCGGCGGGCCGGGATGCCCTCCTCGATCCAGCCGGTCAGTACGTCGGCCACGGCGTCCGGATGGCCGGAGACGACCGTCGAGCCGGGTGACGACGCGATCGCGGCGACCACGTCGGTACGGTCCCCCAGCAGCCGCGCCGCCTCGGCGAACGGCAGCTGCACCATGGCCATCGCACCGTGGCCGGCGACCCGCCGCAGCAGCCGGGACCTGCGGCAGATCAACCGGGCGCCGTCCAGACGGCTCAACGCCCCGGCCGTCACGGCGGCGGCGATCTCGCCGACCGAATGGCCGATGACCGCGTGCGGACGGACCCCGTACGCGCGCCACAGCTCGACGAGACCGAGCTGCATCGCGAAGATCATGGTCTGGATCCGGTCCACCTCGGTCAGCTCATCCTCGCTGAGCACCTCCCGGGGCGAGAAGCCGATCTCGGCGGCGAACACCGGCTCCAGCTCGTCGATCACCGCGGCGAACGCCGGCTCCGTCGCCAGCAGCTCCCGGCCCATGCCGGCCCACTGCGAGCCATGTCCGGAGAACACGAACACCGGGCCGGGACCGGGATCGACGAGCACCCGCCCGGTGGTCACCGCGTCGTGCGGGGCGCCGGTCGACAGGGCGCGCAACCGGTCGGCCAGCGCGGCCGGGTTCTCCGCCGCGACCACCGCCCGGTGCGGCAGGTGGGCTCGGCGCAGCGCGAGCGTGTGCCCGGCATCGGCCGCGGACAGACCGCCGACGACGCCGGCGAGGTTCCCGGCGGCCTGCCGCAACGCCGCCCGCGACGCGGCGGACACCGGATACAGCCGACGCGCGGTCCCCTCGGCGGACGCCGGATGCGGCTGGCCCGCGGTCCCCTCGCCGGACACCGGATACAACCGGCCCGCCGTTTCCTCGGTGGACGCCGGATGCGGCTGGCCCGCGGTCCCCTCGCCGGACACCGGATACAGCCGGTCCGCGCTCCTGTCGGCCAGTGGCGCCTGTTCGAGGACGACGTGGGCGACGGTGCCGCCGTAGCCGAAGGCGGAGACCGCGGCCCGGCGCGGATGCGTGGAGGCCGGCCACGGCGTCGGCGCGTCGACCACCCGCAGCCCGGCGCCCTTCCAGTCGATGGTCGGAGTGGGCGTGTCGAGCCGGCTCGGCGGGAGCTCACCGCGTTCGAGCGCCAGCACGGCCTTGACCAGCCCGGCGATGCCGGCGGCACCTTCGAGGTGACCGATGTTGGACTTGGCCGACCCGATCAGGCACGGCTCCTCCGCCGGCCGATCCGCGCCGTACACGGCTCCCAGCGCGCCGGCTTCGAGGGGGTCGCCGACCGCGGTGCCGGTGCCGTGCGCCTCGACGTAACCGACCGTGCCCGGCTCGACGCCCGCCTGCCGCAGCGCGCGCCGCATGACGTGCTCCTGCGCCTGTCCGCACGGCGCCATGATGCCCGCGGTGCGGCCGTCCTGGTTGACCGCGCTGCCGCGGATGGTGGCGAGGATCCGGTCCCCATCCCGTACGGCGTCGGCGAGCCGCTTGAGCACCACGACCGCCGCGCCCTCACCCCGCCCGTACCCGTCGGCGGCGGCGTCGAACGACTTGCTCCGCCCGTCCGGTGCCAGCGTGCCCGCGGCGTCCAGGGTCAGCGTCTCGCCGGGAGACAGGATGAGGTTGACCCCACCGGCCAGCGCCACGTCGGTCTCGCCGGTGCGCAGGGCCTGCACGGCCAGGTGGACGGCGACCAGCGACGCCGAGCACGCCGTGTCCACCGCCAGGCTCGGGCCGCGCAGGTCGAGCGCGTACGACACCCGGTTGGCGACCGCGCAGGCGGCGGCGCCGATCCCGGTCCACGCCTCGATGTCAGGCAGGTCTTCCAGCAGGCGATGCCCGTAGTCGCCGGTGCAGACGCCCACGTACACGCCCGCGTCCGTGCCGGCCAGCGCGTCCGGCGACACCCCGGCGTGCTCCAGCGCCTCCCACGCGGTCTCCATCACGAGGCGCTGCTGCGGGTCCATCAGCTCCGCCTCGCGCGGCGAGAGCCCGAAGAACTCCGCGTCGAAGTCGGCCGCCCCGTCCAGGAAGCTCCCGTACGAGAGGGTGCGGCGTAGCGCCGCCGCGTACGACGGGCCGCGATCGGCGTAGTCGCTCCAGCGGTCGGCGGGTGCCGGTCCGCTGGCGTCGCGGCCCTCGCATAACAGGTTCCAGTACTCGTCCGCCGAGCCGACGCCGCCAGGCAGACGGCAGCCGATCCCGATCAGCGCGATCATCTCGACCGGTCGATCCATCACAAATCTCCTCCCCGCATCCGCGCCCACATGGGCGACTCGAGAATCTCCACCACGGCGGCCGAGATGGTCACGCCGGGTCCGAAGCCGAACATCAGCAGGTGGTCGCCGGGTCCCAGAGCATCGCCGCGAATCAGGTGCTCCAGCGCGAGGATCTGGTCACTGGCCCCGCAATGGCCGATCGTCCGGCCGAAATCCCAGACCGACCGGGACGCCGGAATGCCCAGCCGGTGCTCGCAGATCTGGTCGGCGATCTCCTGGGAGGTGTTCATGCACGCCACCCGGGTCACGTCATCGGCCTTGATCCCGGCCTCCGACAGGGCTTGGTCGATCACGTCGACCATCCGCTCGTCCAGCGTCACCAGCACCTTGGTCCCGTCGCCTTCGACCACCGCGCGCCGCCGGAACACGTCGTTGTGCGCCGCGAAGTCCACCGTGCGACCCTCGGTGACGCCGGGCGGGAACAACGGCTCGGCGCAGCGGTGCATCTCCTCGGCCTGCGACACCGACATCGTGCACACCGACGCCAGCCGGGCGAATCCCGGTTCGGTGTCGAGCACGAGGGCGCTGCCCGCGTCACCGGCGACGGCCCCGGGCAGCATGCGCCACCGGTCGACGAGCGGGGTGCCGTAGTTGTCGGCGGCGACCAGCAGCGCCGCCTGGCGGCCGGGCGCGCGCAGGTAGCTCGCGGCCAGCTCCAGCGCGGTGAACATGCCGTTGCAGCCCTGCTTGAGCTGAGTCGACAGGACACCGTCGCCGACCAGATGGCGTTGCACGTACGCCTGCGGTGGCCAGCCCTCCGGACCCTGATGCCAGGTCGAGACGTACAGCAGCAGGTC
This sequence comes from Nonomuraea sp. NPDC049141, assembly GCF_040648415.1. Lineage (NCBI taxonomy): Bacteria > Bacillati > Actinomycetota > Actinomycetes > Streptosporangiales > Streptosporangiaceae > Nonomuraea > Nonomuraea sp. NPDC049141. Next base: position 120,945 of record NZ_JBEZDR010000005.1, on the reverse strand, counting down.
CAGATCGGTGGGGGAGCGCCCGCTGCGGGCCACGGCGCTCCGCGCCGCGCGCAACGCCATCTCCGGCGGCGGGATGTCACCGGCCACCGCGACCGCGGCGAGCCGGTGCAGCTCGACCTCCTCGGCGGTGTACCAGCCCGCCGCCACGGCGTGCTCCACGCTCACCGTGGCGGGCAGGTACGACCCGACTCCGCTGATGTACATGTCCGCCGTCTCCATGCCGCCTCCACAGTCGATCGTCGATGCGCAACGCGCGCTCAGCCGGGCCCGCCGGAGGCGTACTCCTGGGGGAGGTCGAGGATCCGCAGCACGGCGCAGGCCATGGTGGTGCCGGCGCCCAGCCCGATGAGCAGCACGTAGTCCCCGCGGGCGAGCGCCCCGTCGGCCAGCAGGTGGTCGAGGGCGACGAACTGGTCACTGACCCCGAGGTGGCCGATGCCGGCGCCGTACTCCCAGGTGGTGTCGGCCAACGTCAGCCCGAACCAGTTCACCCCCCGGTGCTCCAGGTCGTCCCAGCGCCCGTGGGGGAAGGCGACGCGGGCCACCTCGTCGAGGGTGATCCCCGCCTCTTTGAGCGTGCGGTCGACCAGCTCCATCAGCGTCGTCTGGATCGCCAGCATGATCTCGGATCCGTCGCGGTCGAAGAGCCGCTTGCGGAACTCACGGTTGCGGGCGGCGAAGTCGAGCGGCCGGCCCACGGTGGCGTCCGGCGGGAACATCGGCACGCCGCCGTCGTTGACCGACTCGGCCTCCGGCAGCACGACCACGTTGACCGACAGCACCTGCGCGAAGCCCGTGTCCGTGGTGAGCAGCAGCGCGCACCCGGCGTCGCCCATGACGTTGCCCTCGATCATGCGCCACCGGTCGACCAGCGGAGTGCCGTGGTTGTCGGCGCCGACCAGCAGCGCGGTGCCGCCCGGCCGCAGATAGCCGGAGGCGAGCTGCAGCGCGCTGAACAGCCCGCAGCACCCGTGCCGCACCTCGATCCCCAGGACGTCGCCGCCGACCAGGTGCTGCTGCAGGTAATACTGCGGTTGCCAGCCCTCCGGCCCCTGATGCCAGACATCGGCGTACAGCATGAGATCCAGCTCGCGCGGCGACATCCCGCCCGAGCGCTCGAACGCGTGCCGGGCCGCACGGAGCGCGAGCTCCGGAGCCGGTACGTCGCCCGCTATCGCCGCACCGCCGAGGCGGAAGTACTCCATCTCGTCGGCCGGATAGCGGCCCTCGGCGACGGCCGTCTCGATGCTGACCACCGGCGGCAGATGGACGCCGATACTGCGCAGGTAAATGTCAGATGTGCGCATCCGTCCTCCTTGCTGAAGCAGCGCGGCGCGGGGCGTGGGGGAACGAGAGGTCGTCGGATCTCACTGGCTGTCGGCCATCGTGGGGTTCTCCGCCCCGTCGCGGAGCAGCAGCATCGGATCGCTCAGCTCGTACAGGCCGCACATGGGCGGGCAGGCTTCGTAGCCGAGCAGCCGCTGGATGTCCTCGGGGTAGCCGCGGACCGTGTCCAGTGGCAGGGACAGGTAATGGTTCTCCTCCTGGCGGAGGTTGCCGAGGTCGTAGGCGTACGACAGGCCGGTGCGCGGCGCGTCGGAGGCGTTGACACCGGCGCCGTGGTACGTGCTGCCGAGCCACAGCAACGCGGAACCGGCCCGCATCTCGGCGGGGATCGCCTCGTCATCGCGGGGCGCCCGCTCGTCGTCCCACAGGTGGCTGCCCGGGATCAGGCGGGTGGCGCCGTTGCGCGCGGTGAACTCGCTCGCGGCGATCATGATCTGCACCCGGCTCTCCGGACCCGGGTGGCTACGGAGGTGGGCCGTGTCGTCCCGGTGCAGTCCCTGGATCGGCACGCCGGGCCGGATCTGGATCGCCCGCGAGATGCCGAGCTGGATCGTCGGGACCAGCTCCACCCGCTGCTCGCCGAGCCAGGCCCGCACCGGGCGCTGCAGGAAGTGCCGCGCGCTGCCCAGGAAGTGCGGCTGCCGCATGATCGTGATCGAGTGCTCGCTCCGGCGTATCAGCCCGGGCAGGATCCGGGTCTTCACCCCGACCAGCCGCCCGTCGCCGTCCTCCTGGCGTTCCAGGTCCGGGCCCAGGTCGTCCCACAGGCCGCGGAGCGTACCGGCGTCGATGAAGTCCTCGATGATCACTGTTCCGTCACGCTCGACCACCTCGATCGCCTCGTCGACCGGGGCCGACGCGGGCAGGGTGGTCAGCTTGCGATCACTCATTCCGGCCTCCGAAGGCGGTCAGGCGGTCCGGGCGGGCCGAACCATCGGGTGAGGGCGGCCCGCAGCGACGCCGGGTCGGCGGGCGTGCTCCAGGCGACGAAGCCGTCCGGCCGGATCAGCAGCGCGTCCGCCGGGGGCTCGGCGCATTCGGCCGTGACCACGTCGACCCGGTCGGCCCAGGGTTCGGCGAGCGCGCGCAGCTCGGGATCGGCGGCCAGGTCGAGCAGCAGCGGCCGCCCGGTGCGTTGCAGCTCCGCGACCCGTACGGTGCCGTCGGCGCACCGTAGCCGCAGGTCCGGGCTGTAGCGCCCGACCAGCGGACCGGTCAGCGACGGGTCGCCCATGTCGTAGCTGATGTGCAGGTCGTCGATCAGGGCGGTGAGCTGCCGGTTCGCCTCGTCGCGAAGCAGCAGCTCCGTGAGCAGCCGGCGCAACGCGTCGACGTGCTGTCCGGGCCGCATCAGCGCGATCGAGGCCCGCTGGACCTCCAGCGTCTGCTCGCCGATCGGGTGCCGCTCGGAGGTGTAGGTGTCGAGCAGTTCTTCGCCGCACCAACCGCGCGCGACCGCGGCGAGCTTCCAGCCGACGTTGAGGGCGTCTCCCATGCCGAGCCGCAACCCCGGGCCGCTCCAATGCGAGTGGACGTGTGCCGCGTCGCCGACGAGCAGCACCCGTCCGCTGCGGTACGTCTCGGCCTGCCGCGCGTTGTCGGTGAACCGGGTGATCTTCTTGACCTCGGTGACCGTCACCTTGGTGCCGCTGAGCCGGCGCAGTGCCTCCTGGAACTCCTCCAGCGTGATGGCCGCGTCCCGGTTCGCCGGTGCGCCGTCGAACTCCAACGTGATGAACCGGGCCGGCCCCTCCTCGTACACGAGGAGCCCACCGTCCTTGCGGAACCAGCCGGGGAGATGGAATTCGGGGTCGTCGATCTCGGCGAAGGCCCGGTATCCGGTCGTGATGCCGTCCGTTCCGGGAAAGCCGATGCCGGACAGCTTCCGGATCAGGCTCCGGCCGCCGTCGCAGCCGGCCAGCCATTCCGCCTCCATCCGGTACGGCCCGTCCGGACCCTCGACGTCAAGACGCACCCGGTCGTCGTCCTGGCTGAAACCGATTACGGTATGGCCGCGCCGAACCTCGATGCCGAGCTCCGCCGCGCGCCGCGCCAGGTCCTCCTCCAGGAGTTGCTGGGGCACCAGCAGGTCGGGAGACTCCGGCCGGAGCAGGAACATGCTGGCGAAGTGCCGCGCGCCGGGGAACGCCTTGGGGAGCAGGCTGTCCGGCCGTTGCTCACCCGCGGCGATGCGTGCCTGCTGCTCGGCCGTCGGTGGCGTGGCAGGGGCCTCGGTGACGCCGATCATGAGACCGCGACGGTCCATGATGTCGATCGCCCGTCCGGTGATGCCTTCCGCCTTCGGGCGCCACTCGATCGCGGGTAATCGTTCGAGCACCACCACCGGGACCCCGTGGAGAGCCAACTCGCACGCGAGTATGAGCCCCACGGGACCCCCACCGACAACCGCGACCTGTGCCTCCGGGTACGCCATTAACACCTCTGCTGGGGAGAGAAAATGCCTGCTGGAAAAGCTGTCGGGTTGCTGATCACAGACCGGCGATGTGTACGGCGGTCTCGCAACCTGAGTGTTGACAGATGTGTCCGGGGCGGTCAGCGCCGATGCTAATCGGATGATCCATATATGACTAGTGGTGTCATTTTTCGGACCAACCATGCATAATCTTCAACGCTGATGATCAACGGCGTGCCGGGTCGGGCTTCCTGCCCCGGGTGCCCATGCGGGAGGCTGCGGATGAGCGCTGGCGCCCAGCCATTGGAGACCGACCGGCCCACCCCCTTCGACCCACCGATCGACCTGCGGAATCGACCACTGCTCAGCCGGCTCGCCTATCCCGACGGGCACCTCGGCTGGGTGGCGACCGGCTACACCGTCACCCGCGCCATCCTGGCGGATCCACGCTTCAGCACCCGGCGTGAGCTGCTGCACCAGCCGGTCGGCGGCGAGCGCGCGCACCAGCGGCCGACACCCGCGGAGCCGGGCATCTTCCCGCACATGGACCCGCCCGACCACACTCGGTACCGCCGCTTGCTGAGTCGTCACTTCGGTCCACGTCGCGTCACCGAGCTGACGCCCGCGATCCGGCGGTACACCGCGCAGGTGCTCGACGCGATGGCGGACGGTGGATCGCCCGCCGACCTCGTGACGTCGTTCGCCATGCCCGTTCCGGCGCTGGTCATCTGCGAGTTGCTCGGTGTCCCCGCACAGGACCGGCACGTGATCCAGGCGGCGACCGCGGTGATGAACAACCTGGACTCCACACCGGAACAGACCGCCGGCGCCGTGCTGTCGATCATCGAGACGGTACGCGGCCTCCTCGCGCGCCTGCGCGCCGAATCCGGTCCATCGGACGAGGGGCTGCTGGCGCACGCCATGGCGACCGGTGACCTGACCGACGACGAACTCACCAACCTCGGGATGGTGCTGCTGGCCACCGGCCATCTGCCCACGTCGAGCATGCTCGCGCTCGGGACGTTCGCGCTGCTGACCGACCCGGCCCAACGGGCCCGTCTGACCACGGACCCGGAACTCGCCGGACCGGCGGTCGAGGAGTTGCTGCGGTACCTGTCGATCCTCCAGTTCGACGTACGACGCACCGCGCTGGCCGATGTCGAGATCGGTGGCCAGGTCATCGCGGCCGGCGAGACCGTGGTGCTGGCCCTGCCGGTCGCGAACCGGGACCCGGAACACTTCCCCGACCCGGACCAGCTGGACCTGGACCGGTCCGCGACCGGGCACCTGGCGTTCGGGCACGGCATCCACCAGTGTCTCGGGCAGCATCTCGCGCGGGCCGAGCTCCGTATCGCGCTGACCGCGCTCTTCGAGCGCTTCCCCGACCTGCGGCTGGCCGTTCCGGCGGCCGAGGTGCCGACCCGTGACCGCATGGCGGTGTACGGAGTGGACCGGCTGCCGGTCGCCTGGGGCCGTTCTAGCGGAAGGTAGCTTTGGATCATGCGTTACAGGACCTTGGGCGACTCGGGCCTCCGGGTGTCAGTGATCGGGCTGGGCTGCAACAACATCGGTTCGCGTATCGACGCGGCCCGCACCAGGGAGGTGGTGGACGCGGCGATCGAGGAGGGCGTGACGCTCTTCGACACCGCAGAGTCGTACGGCGCGGTGCCGGGCGCCTCCGAGGAGATACTCGGCGAGGTGCTGGCCGGCCGGCGGGACCAGGTGGTGCTGGCCACCAAGTTCGGCAGCCAGGGCAACCGCCCCGACTACGGGCAGGGCCAGGCACGCGGAACGCTGGGCGGCCGGTCGTACATCCGGCGCGCGGTGGAGGGGTCGCTGCGCCGCCTGCGTACCGACTACATCGACCTCTACCAGTACCACTTCCCCGACGGCGTCACCCCGATCGAGGAGACACTGGACGCGCTGACCGAGCTGGTGCGTGAGGGCAAGGTCCGATACATCGGCAGCTCCAACTTCGCCGGCTGGCAGATCGCCGAGGCCGCGCACGTGTCCCGCGAGCGAGGATGCGCGTCGTTCGTGTCGGCGCAGAACCACTGGTCGTTGCTGGAGCGCGGCGCGGAGCGCGAGGTGGTGCCGGCGGCCTCGCACTACAAGGTCGGCGTACTGCCGTACTTCCCGCTGGCCCACGGGCTGCTGACCGGGAAGGTACGACGCGGGCAGGAGCCGCCGGCCGGGACCCGGCTCGCGGCGCGTCCCCACCTGGTCACACCGGACAGGCTGGACCGGGTGGAGGTGCTGCGGACCTGGGCCGACAAGCACGACCGCTCCCTCCTGGACGTGGCCATCGGCGCGCTGGCCGCACTGCCCGGCTGCGGTTCGGTGATCGCCGGTGCGACCGGCCCGGAGCAGATCCGGGCCAACGCGGCGGCCGGCGACTGGGAACCGACCGCCGCCGAACTGGCCGAGATCACTGAGCTGATGCCGCTCTCCTGAACGGTGAGACCGCGCGGCGTCAGTGGATCACGCTGAGGGGATGCCCTGGCCGGGGGTGACGAGGCCGGACTCGTACGCCAGCGACACCGCCTGGGCACGGCTGCTGACGCCGAGTTTCGCCATGGCGCGGTTGAGGTGGGTTTTGACGGTGGCCTCGCTGACGCACAGGCGAGCGGCGATCTCGGCATTGGACAGGGCGTGCCCGACCAGTTTGAGCACCTCGCTCTCGCGGGCGGTGAGAGAGGCCAGCGCGGGGGAGGGCGAGGCGGCGGGCTGGTCGCTCTGGCGGGTGTAGGCCTCGATCAGGCGCCGGGTGACGCTGGGCGCGAAGAGCATGTCGCCGGAGGCGATGGTCTGGATGGCGGCGATGAGCCGTTCGGGCGGGGTGTCCTTGAGCAGGAAGCCCGACGCCCCGGCGCGTAAGGCGTTGTAGACGTACTTGTCGAGGTCGAAGGTGGTCAGGATGAGCACCCTGGGCCGATGGTCGCTGTCCGCGGACAGGATGCGCTCGGTCGCCGTGACGCCGTTCATGCCCGGCATCCTGATGTCCATGAGGATCACGTCGGGACGGACGGCCGCTGCCAGGGCGATGGCCTCCTCACCACCGGCCGCCTCGCCGACGACGTCGAGATCGGGTACGGCACGAAGCAGCGCCGTCAGCCCGGCACGGACGAGAATCTGGTCGTCGACGACGATTACCTTGATCATGCGTTCGGTTCACCGTGTTGCAGAGGAGCGTCCGGTTTGATGGGCGACAGCGGCAGAGTGACCACGACCTCGAATCCGCCGGAAGACTTCGCTTGGGCTGTGACCGTTCCCTTGTAGAGCTTGACGCGTTCGCGCATGCCGATCAAGCCGTGACCGTCCTCCTTGGGGGCCGCCGCCACCCCGCGCCCGTCGTCGGTGACGCGCAGCTCCAGCGTGGTGCCGTGGTACGCGACCGTGACCCACGCCGTGGCCGGACCGGCGTGTTTGAGGACGTTGGTGAGGCACTCCTGGATGACCCGGTAGGTGCACAGGTCGATTCCGGGTGGCAGCGGGCGCGCCGAGCCGTTGATCTTCACGTGCACCGGCACGCCCGCCGAGCGCACCCGTTCCACCAGTGGTTCGAGCCGCTGCAGGCCGGGCGCCGGATCGTAGCCGTCGCTCTCGTCGTCGACGTCGATGCGCAGGACGGACAGCAGCCGTCTCATCTCGCCCATGGCCTCGCTGCCGGTGTCGGCGATGGTGGTCAGCGCGCCGCGCGCGGTCCCGGGGTCGGAATCGAAGACGTAGCGGGCGAGCCCCGCTTGGATGATGATGACCGACATGTGGTGGGCGACCACGTCGTGCAGTTCGCGGGCGATGCGCACCCGTTCCTCGGTGACGGCGCGGCGCGCGTTGTCGTCTTGCTCACGATGCAGTCGTTCGGTGAGATGGGCGAGCCGCCTGTTGCGCTCGACCAGCAGCCGGGTGCCGTTGCCGAACGTCCAGGCCACGGCCATCATGATGCTGCCCTGAAGGATGTTGAGACCGGTGAATTCGTGCGGGGCCAGGAATGCCGACTGCCACCAGGAGACGGCGACGGGCAGCACGCACGGGACGGACACGGCCGGCGGCAGCCGGCTGGCCACGGTGTAGAGCGACAGAAGGGTCGCCGCCAGGTTGATCCTGGTGTCGTAGCCGGCCGCGTGCAGGATGATCGCGGTGGCGCAGCAGATCCCCAGCACGGTGAGCGGCGCACGCCGCCGCCAGGCCAGCGCGAGGTTGGCCGCCAGCGTCAGCCCGACGCCGCAGACGTCCAGGGGGCGCTGCGCGTAACCCTGATCGGCCGAGCTGCCGCCCATGGCGAATCCGAACGCCAGCGTGATGCCGGCGATGACGAGGCCGAACACCAGGTCGGTGAGGAAAGGGTTCGCGACGGCGAGCCGTCTGAGGGACGACAGCACCTTTGCCCGCATCAGCGCATGCTAACCGCGGCCATCAAGGATCCTCATCATCCGCAGGGTGCAGCTCCCCTCCGCCATCGGCGGTATACACGCGGGCGGCCATACCGCAGCCGGTTGACCGGGTCAGGGGAGAGGGCCGAGGCTGAGATGCCGGCCGTCGAGCTCGGATTCGATGGTGCCGGCTATGGCATTGGGCTGGATCAGCACGTTGTTCGCCGTGAGATGTCCGCTGTGCCGTCCGGATACCGCGAGGTCGGCGCTGTAGCGGGAGGGTGCCCCGTAGAGGCCTGGCTTTCCGTGGTGGCTCCGCTCGACGCCATTGAGCACGAATCCCGGCTCGTCGGAGTAGTTCGTGTAGGTCACCTCCAGCAGGGACTCGAACGGCGGCAGCGGCGAGGACCGGCGCGTGATGTCGATGCTCCCGGAGATCTTCCCGGCGTGGTGCGCCACGGGCCGGGGGTCGGGTGGGACGTGGCCGGCGACCGGTGGCGCCCAGGACGGGGTGGGTGCCGGGCGGGCGGGTCCGCGCTGGGCGGGCGTGCGTTCCGGAAGGTGGGCGACGACGACCCTGGTCCGCGTGCCACGTACCTGCTGCTGCCAGAACAGCACGGCCGTGCCGTCGGGCTTCCACCTGAAGTTGGGTTTGGCGTCCCAGCCTGCGGCGATCGCGCCGGGGGCGAGCGGCTGTCCGGTGTACGAGCCGCGGGTGTCATGCTCGTCGACGAGCCACGGTTCGGCGATCTCCGGGTTGCGGGCGGTGAACGCCGCGAACGGCAGCGCGGGGACGCCCTCTTCGATGAACGGCGGGCGGCGAATCTGCGAGAAGGTTTCGAGCAGCCCGGTCGTACGGGCGCTGCCGACGACCATCCATCGCCGTCCCTTGTGGGGGGTGGGTGAGAAGTCGACATCCTCATCCCAGTCCAACGCCGAGGTCAACCGGCTCTCGCGCCCTGAGCGCAGGTCGACCTCCACGACGTCTGGATTGCCCGCCTCGAACGCGTTGAGGAATCGCGCGAACGTCACGGCCTGCCCGTCGGGGGTGAAGCCCTTGAGTTCGCCGTCCGTCGCGACCACTCGGGCGTCCTCCACGTGGTAGGCGTCGCCGTGGCGAGCCAGCCTGCCGACGATGCCCACTCCGGTGGGCCGTCCCGACGCCGTGCGGCGGACCTGGCTGAGCGCCACATGCCGGCCGTCCGGCGCCAGCCGGAACTCCCGCTGATCCTGCTCGACGTTCGGATCCCCGGCGGCCGGGGGCACGATGGGCACGACGGTCGCCCGGCGGCAGTCGATCACCGATGGGGCGCATTCCACGACGCCGTCCCCCGCATGCGACTCGTGGTGACCGACGAGGGCCCCGGAATCGCCCCCAGCCTGCGCCCGCACCTCTTCGAGCGGTTCTCTCAGGGCGATCCGGTACGTCGTCAGGGCAGCGGGCTCGGCCTCTCCATCGCACGCGCGATCGCCGAGGCACACCAGGGAACCATCGAACTATCCCCTGGCACTGGCAGCGAGTTCGTCGTCACCCTCCCCGCCCGCCTTTCGCCGAATGCCGACTCAGCCTGAGCGGCTTTCATGGGGCGGCCATTTCCGCGGCGACCGGGTCGGCGCCGAGGCTCAGCAGCCAGTCCAGCGGCGCGTCCGGGGCGTAGCGCACCATGAGGCCGGTCAGCTCCCGCTTCCGTTCCTCGTCGAGGGAAGCTCCTCCGGCGGCCAGGCGAGCCACGGCCTCCCGGTACATCAGCAGGTACTTGCGCTGGTCGTCGAACAGACCGACCCCGCCCGCGGGCCCGTGCCCCGGATACAGCCGTGTCCCCGCCAGTTCGCCGGCGAGCCGGTCCAGCGCGGTCAGCCACGTCCCGGTGTGACCGTCGGACAGGTAGGAATGCGTCCCGGCGAAGGCCAGGTCGCCGATGAACGCGACGCGCTGCCCGCCGGTCTCGGCGACGATGTAGGAGTCGGCGTGGCTCTCGGCGGGGCCGGCGTCGGTCACCGTCAGCCGCACCCCGCCGATCTCCACCTTGCCACCGCTCTCCAGCAGTTCCTCGGGGACGCGGAACCGGTCCGGCCATTCCTCGCCGTACATCGGCTGCCACTGTTCCCGCTTCGCCACCGCGCTGTCCTGGATCACCTTCGCCACCGAGGCGGTGGCGTAGACGGGCACCTCATCGGGGACCACGTACGGCAGCCCGTTGAAATGGTCGGGATGGGGATGCGTCACGAACGCCGCCAGCAGAGGCTTGCGCAACGCGGCCAGCCGGGCGGCCAGTGCCCTGGCGTCCGACACCAGCAGGCTCGCATCCACCAGCACGACTCCTTCGGCCGTCTCGACCAGGTAGCTGTTGACGAAGATGCCCGTCTCGGCCGCGCTGTAGGTGTGCACACGAAAGTCGGTCATAGAGGTCCCTTCCGGTTACTGTTGATCCCGAACGTAGGCCGCGAGGCCACCGGCGGGACAGAAGGCACTTTCAGGTGCCCTTCTCGGTTGGGAGACGTGGATGGCGTTGATGATCCCTGACGTGTTCGAGGAATCGTGCGCCACCCGCCAGGCTCTGGAACGGCTCGCGGCGAAGTGGCGGATCCTGCTGATCTACGCCCTCCTCGACGGCCCCCAGCGCCACGCCCGGCTCCGCCACCGCCTGCCCGGCATCACGCAGAAGGTGCTGACCGAGACGTTGCGCGGGATGGAGGCCGACGGCCTGGTGAGCCGCCAGATCGTCAAGCAGAGCGCTCCCCAGCATGTGGAGTACGCACTGACCGAGCTGGGCGCCTCCCTGAAGGAGCCCTTGGCCGCCATCTGCGCCTGGGCACAGGAGCAGACCCAGGTCCGCGCCTGAGCGGCCGATCGTGTCAGCCGCGGAGCAGATCGAGGATGTGCGGCCAGGCGGCAGCTCCGAGCTCGGCGTCGGCGACAGCGTCACCGCCGTAAAGGAAGTGCGGCGATGCCGAAGCGGGCCCTTCCCCCGGAAGCCGCGGCCGATGGCCGGCTTCGGCCCTGCTGATCAGCCGAGCTGTACGGCCGGCGCTACTGCGACGGCCGACAAGCCGCTCAGCGAACGGGAGGGACGGCCACATCGCATCGTCCCCGCCCGCCACCAGCAGCACGTCGGCACGGGTCTCCTCGATGGGGATCTCGGCGGCGAGCAGCAGGTCGGCGAACGTCTGTTCACTCTTCTCGTACCAGCCGCGGACAGCGACCGGACCGTCCGCCGGTTCAGCGGCCGTCCAGTCATCGTCGTAGGGCACGAAGGGCAGCGGCTGCCCCTTCCAGGTCCAGGACGACCGGTAAGGGCGCTGCTTCCCGTCTCGCCCTGGGCCGACATTGCCCCACACCACCGAGGTGGGCGACATCGCCACGACGCCGTCGACACGCGGGTCATGAACGGAGGTGAGCAGGACGGCCTCCGCGCCCTTGGACGACCCCATCAGGCAAATGCGCCGTACTCTGGTGGATTCGAGCAGATCGACGGCGGACACGAACGTCTCCAGCGGAATCTCGCAGATGCCCGGTGACTGGCCAGGACCGCCGAACCAGCGAATCGACATCGCGGTCATCCCCTCCTGAGCGAGGATGCGGGCCCTGTCCCGTTCGATACGACCGCTCGACCCCGCCAGAACGAGAACGCCTGTGTGACCGATCGGTCCCGGACTGATCAAGACGCCTTCCCACGGCTCGGTCAGTTCCCGCTCATCCATGTTCACCCTCACCTGTCAGCACAGAAAGCCCGTATTTACCGTAGCTCGGCGCCATGTCATCATGCGCTCAGCGTCTGCCGATGGGAGCGTAGTGATTCGCGACCTATTGACCGTTCTGCGCTGTGCCCGGCTGGCGATCGCCCTTCCCGTCGCGCTCAAAGACGCCGTCGCCCGCGCTCCCGGCGCCGTGCGTGACTTCGAGCGGGCCGTGGAACCGATCGTCCGCGACCTCCTCTCCGAGCCTGAGCGCGAGGCGATGATCGCCTCGCTGCGCGGCACCGCACTGTCCTTCAACGTCGGTATCCATGCCTACGCCAGGATGGCGGGGCAGCCTTGTGACGGCGAGCTGGTCATGCTCGCCGGATCGGTCGCCCGGCTCTACGACGACCTGATCGACAACGGCGGCGACCCGGAGATCGACTCCTGGGTGTCGTCCCTGTTCAAGGCCGGCGGGCATGCCGTACCACATGATCATCACCGACGCCTGCTGGCCGCGCTCTACGCGGAGATCCACCGCCGTGCTCCCGGCGAACTCTGGCACACCGCCCTGCTCGAACTGCACGACTACCAGGTGCTCTCCCGTACGCAGCGCGATCCCGGCACCCCGCCGGCGCAGCTCGGCAAGATCACTCGGGGGAAGGGCGGGCTGGCGGGCGTCGTGCTGTTCGGCCTGGTGCATCCGGACATGAGCGTGGTGCAACGCGAGGCGGTGATGGAGGCGGGGGAGGCACTGCAGCTCCTGGACGACTACCTCGACCAGGACGCCGACCTGCGCGACGGCATCGGCACCCCGCTCAACCGGGGTGAGGTGAGCCTGGCCGAGGTGGGCGCCCGGCTGCGGGCGCTGCGGCCCCGCCTGGCCGCCTGCTACGGGGCAGCCGCCGCCCGGCCCTTCACCGCGACGCTCCTTCTGGTCCTGGTGGCTGACGTGCTCAAACACCACCAGAACAGACGGGCCACGAGAAAGCGAAACACCCCGCTCGGGCTGCTGCTCGCCGGCGGCACCCACGCCATCCCCCCGAAGAGAGCCTCATAGATGCGCAGGCTGCAGACCGCGCTGCTCGTCATCCTCCCGCTGGCGTTCGTCATCCTGGCAGTCGTACGGCTGGCAGTGGGCGGCTGGTCCAACGTCGAGGCGGTCATCGCCGCGGCCGCCCTCGTCGTGGCCTACATCGGCACCCTGCGCGGCACGCGGCCCTCGGACGACACCTCCGACCTGGCCGACCGGCTGGCCGACGAGGTCATGCAGGCGGCCAGGCGGGAAGCGGGCAACCGAGACGTCCCCCACAGCCGTGGCATCCCGATCCGCTGCCAGTCCGGCCACCCGCTCCCCGCAACGATCGAGGAGCTGGCCGACCACCTGCTCACCACGAAAGGGCGCGTGGTGGTGACAGGAGAGCGGGGCTCCGGCAAGACCACGCTCGGCCTGCTCCTCGCGTTGCGGCTGTCCTCGGTGCGGCATCGGCCGATCCCGGTCACGCTGCCACTGTCGTCGTGGGAGCCGCAGCTGGCCCTGCGTGAGTGGGTGGCGCTGCGGCTGGCCGCCGAGTACCCGTTCCTGCGGGCCGCGCCTCTCGCGTTGGAACGGCTGATCAGGGGCGGCAGCCTGCTGGCGGTGTTCGACGGCTTCGACGAGGTGCCGCCGGCGCGCCGTGCCGAGGTGGTCAGGGCCATCGACGAGGACTGGTCCGGCTCGCCGTACGTGCTGACCAGCCGCGTCGAGGCGTTCACCGGCCCCGTGACCCGCAGGCTCGCCGGGACGCCGGTCGTGCGGCTGCTGCCGGTGGACGCCACTGGGATCGCCGGATACCTGGAGTCGCGCTGGGGTGACGTACCCGAGGCCGCCGCGCTGGTCGCCCAGCTGCGCGCGGAGCCGGACGGCCCGCTGGCCGAGGCGCTCGACACGCCGTTGATGATCTTCCTGGCGGCGCGCATCTGCGAGAGCGGCCACCCCCCACGCATCGACGGCACCGCCACGCGGATCAGGCAGAGCCTGGTCGCCGGGTTCGTGCCGGCCGTCTACCGGCCGGAACCGGAGGCCGATCAGCGGTGGAGCCCCGACGAGGCGGCCCGCTACCTCCGGTTCCTGGCCGATTTCCTGCGCCGCAGGGGGACCGGCGACCTGGCCTGGTGGGAACTCCACCATGCGGTGCCCCGCGCGGTGCTCCCCGCCTTCCAGACCGTGCTCGGGATGGCCTTCTTCGGGCCGCTCTGCGCCGCGGAGTTCGCGCTGTTCGGGTTGGGCCAGGTCGGCTGGTGGTTCGGCCTGACGGTCGGGCTGGCCGGTGGTTTCGCGGTGTCGCTGGCCAGGCAGCACTACCCGCGTGAGGCGCGGCCGAAGCTGCGCAAGACGCTGACCCGGCGCTACCTGCTGCGCCGCCTCGGCCAGGGCCTGGTGTGCGTGGTGCCCGGCATGGTAATCGTCCTGGTGCTGTACGACGGGGTGACCTTCGCACTGACCGAGGGTGCGGTGTTCCTGCTCGGCTTCCTGGCCGCCTCCCTCGCCCTGGCCCCCGCCAACGCCGACAAGGCGGGCACGCCTGACGGCTTCCTGCGTAACGACCGGGCGGCCGTGCTGCTGGCCTTCACCGCGGGCGGCTTGGTCGGGCTCGCCGTCGGCGCCTACCTCGGCTGGTGGATGGAGAGCGGGCTGCGGGTCAGGGACCACGTGCTGCTGCTCACGCTCGACCGGTGGCAACAGACGCTCATCGGCGCCGCCGGTGGCGTGGTGCTCGGGGCGGCCGGGTTCGGCGTCACGATGATGGCGCCGAGCGCGTGGGGGCGGTTCATCAATGTCCGGATATGGTACGCCTCGCGGCGGACGCTGCCGCTGCGGCTGATGGCCTTCCTGCACGACGCCTACGAGCGCGGGGTGCTCCGCCGTACCGGACCCTACTACCAGTTCAGGCACGAACTCCTGCAGGATCAGGCCGCAGCCGAGCCGGCACCGCCGGAGTCAGCAGCACCCGCCCGGCCAGCGACCAAGCCGTGACCCGGCCGCTCGCGCCGATGACGTAGCTCGCCTCGGGGAAGCGCACCCGGCCACTGTCCGGCGCGAAGCGCGCGTACTGTATCTCCAGCTCCGCGCGCTCGCGACGAATCCGTTCGACCGCGACGCGCCCACTCGCCGCGGGCCGGTAGCCGAACTCCAGCACCACCTCCGCGTCAGGCGCGGCCCACGTCAGCGCCGCCATGTCACCCGGCCTGGTCAGGTCGCAGACCCGCCCGGCGACCGTACAGCGCAGGACGTCGAAGCCGTGCCCGCGCAGCACCCGCGTCTGCGCGGCCAGCCAGTCAGGCTCGAATCGCCGCTGGGCCCGCGCCAGCAGCCGTAGCGTCACGACCCGCGCCGCCACGTACGCCGCGGTCAGCCAGGTGGCGGCGGAGAAGGCCGGATGCGGCACGAAGATCGCCGCCAGCGCGAGCGCGGCGGTGACCAGCGCCCAGCCGAACGTCGCCGTGGCGGCGCGCTCCGGCGACGTCCCGCCCAGAACACGGCGGATCGTCACGGGCACCCCGGGCAGCGGCACAGGCGGGACCGGCAGGTCGGGGCGGGAGTATTCGGGCCCGTAGGTGACCGGCATCCTGCCAGTATCACCCGAGACGCCGCCTGGTGTTACTGACCTGCCGGTCCATCCTCCGATATGGACCCACGATCATCGGGGACCGCAGAGCGGAGTGGTAGGGCGCCCGGGAACCTGCGGATTGAAAGTCGCAGTGCTAAATGCCGCCCACTATTGAATCGTGTCTCACCGTACTTGAAATGTCCAAGAATGCCGCCCGGCATTATGCCGTATCAGGTGCCGATGCGCATCCAAACAGCAACTATGGGGCTTGGCCGTTCGTACCTCGCCTGGCTTCGCGCCGATACCGGTTTGAGTTGAGTGAAGACCGTGAGTGCTGTTACCTTCACACGGTGGACGACAGGCGTGCACGTGCGGAGACGATCGAAGGCTTTGCGGCGACTCTGCGGGAATTGCGTAACGTAGTCGGTAACCCACCTTTCCGTGAGATGTCCGGCCGTTCAGGGGCGATTTCTCACACAACGTTGCACGAAGCCACAAAGGGTAACCGGCTCCCGAGTTGGGAGACCACCGTCGAGTTCGTTAAGGCGTGTAACGCGGACCCGGCCGCCTACCGCGAACTCTGGGAGAGAGCGAACCTGGCGGTCAGATCGGCGAGCGCCGGGGACCCGTCAATCCGCACGGACACCTCGGCGGACCGTCTGTCCGGTGGACTCGCGGCCTCCGCCACAGGCGGCGCCGTGGAACTTCGTACCGTGCACCTCGCCGTCGGGTCGCAAGCGCCCCGGTCGGCCGGCGAGATCTCGGCATCCGTGCCTACGTCGTCGCCCGACGAGATCGCGGGCGACATTCAGCATCTGCTCCCCACGCGAGGGAGCAAAGAGAGATTACGGCCGACCCGCCCGGCCGTGTTCGCGGCAGCGGCCGTCACCGTGGGGGCCGTGGTCCTCATCGTGGCCGCCGTCAATCGCGACTCCACGCCCGACGGACACACCCTGAACCCGACCGGCAGCCCATCGATTGCCGCGGTGGCCCCAGTCGGTTGCCCGGTGCGTTCGACCAACCCGCCTTGGGCCCAGCCGTTGCACGAGGGCGATGCGGCCGTGTTCATCGCGGACCTCACGCTCCCCGACTGCACGCGCGTCGGCGCCGGCAAGACCATGACCAAGGTATGGCGGCTGAAGAACACCGGAACCGTGCCGTGGAAGGGATATTCGCTGCGGCGTCTAGACGTCACGCAGCGTGCCGATCAATGCCAGACCATTACCGACGTGCCGATCAAGGACACGCAACCCGGCGAGATGGTCGACATTCGGACGGACATCACCACGCCGAGGAAGCCGGGCCTGTGCTACGTGCGATTCAAGATGGTGGACGCTTCGGGAACGGTCGTGTTCCCCGGAAGCCGGCCGATCAACTTCCAGATCATCGTCGAGGAACTCTAATTCCCCGCCGCGCATGACACGGCGGGGAACCAGAGTTAGGGGGTTCAGGAGCCGATAACGATCCCCGTGTAGTAGTTCTTGAGGATCCTGGAGTAACTCCAGCCCGCATTGGCCTTGTCGCGAGAGCCGTACTGCGACATCCAGTCCCCGTCGACCCAATTGCCGCACGCCGTCGTCGTGGAGCAGTATTGGGCCCGGAAGATCTTCCCATTGCGAGTCAGCCGGGTGCCCCATGTCGCGTCCACCGCGGCGCTCGTCACCGCCTTCGCGGAGCCGGGCTTGTACACCTGGCTCGAGGTGTGGTCATAGACGTCGAAGCACTGGCCGCTCGGCGTCTTGCTGGCGGAGTGCAGCGCCCAGTACCAGCCGAAGTTCTTCACGGCCATCGCCCCGGCCTTGAGGGACTCGCTCGGCCAGGTCGTCACCCACTCGTTGGGCAGGACGTTCTTGACGTAGGTCTTGAAGTCCACCCGCTCCACGCGATTGAGAGACTCGCGGTACACGAGGATCGTCGTGGGCAGCTTGCTGTCCGTGCCGTCGGTCTTGCATTGGGTCGGCGGCAAGGAACTACCCAGGAACTCGTGCGAGGCGTTCTGGTTCTTGAGGGTGGGGTTCAGGTTGGCTTTGGCACCTGGAGCGAAGTCCTGGTACGTGCCGGTGAGGCCGGTGTTGAAGTAGACGCGGACCTTCTTGCTGCTGCGGTTCCAGGCGGAGGCGGCGGCGTTCTTGAGGCACTTGCCCTTGCCCTCGCCGGGGCCCTTGAAGTCGTAGCAGCTGGGCTGCGTAGTGGAGTAGTCGGGGATTGATCCGGTGAAGTCGGAGACCGACCCTTTGTTGTTGCTGTTGAAGTAGTAGCAGAACTCGCCGGTGTCGCAGACGCCGTCGCGGCTGGCCGCCGAGGCGGGCGTCGCTGTGGCCAGCATGGTTCCGCCGAGCGCCATCGTCGCGGTGAACCCCGAGATCAGCCGTACAGTTCGTGAAGGCACAGGTGTCTTCCTTTTGTCAGCGGTCAGGGTTCGTTATCGGACGTTGTAGCCCTGGGAGTTCCAGAACGAGGTCGGGTTCGGGTTCTGCAGGTTCGGGTCGCCGACGCTCTTGGCCGCGAGCGTGACCCGTCCGGGGCGCATCTCGACGTGGGTGTGCGCGGATGCCTTGGTCGACACCCCATGCCACGACTCGGTGGCGATGACCTGGCCGCGGGTGACCTGCTGGCCCACGCGCAAGGAGGACAGCGGAGCGGAGTGCAGGTAGATCACCGTCTTGTTCACCGAGGAGATGTAGATGGCGATCGTGGAAAGTCCCGCCCTGCCGGTGGCGCCACGTGCGACGTTGATGATCTGGCCCGTCACCAGGGAGCGAACATTCGAGCCCACGGCGCGGGCGATGTCGATGCCTTCGTGCCGGCCGGAGGTGGAGGTGTAACCGTCGAAGCCGCAGGAGATGCCGCCGCCGCTGGTCCCGTACAGCGAGAACGACATGTTGGTGCGCGTCGATGATGACGGGCTGAACTGGTGCGAGGCGTTCTGGTTCTTGAGGCTGGCGTTCAGGTTGCCTTTTGCGCCTGCGGCGAAGTCCTGGTAGGTGCCGGCGTAGCCGGTGTTGAAGTAGACGCGGACGGGCTTGCTACTGCGGTTCCAGACGGAGGCGGCGGCGTTCTTGATGCATTTGCCCTTGCCCTCGCCGGCTCCCTTGAAGTCGTAGCAGGTGGGCTGCGTGGTGTCGTAGTCGTCGATCGATCCGGTGAAGTCGGAGACCGATCCCTGGTTGTCGCTGTTGAAGTAGTAGCAGAACTCGCCTGTATCGCAGACGCCGTCGCGGCTTGCCGCCGAGGCGGGCGCCGAGGTGGCGAGTACGGTCCCGCCGAGCGCCATCGCGGCGGTCGTCGCGGCGAGGATCCTGGTGAGCGTGGTCATGTTGTTCTCCTTCTGTCTGCGGAATGTCTGCGAGCCTGTGTTTCGGATGGTCAACGGGGGTGGAGTCAGCGGCGCTGGTACTCCTCCCAGGTGCGGATGGTCACCTTCGGGCCGTCGTCGGGGCCACGGCCGGCGAGCCCGTTCAGACCGAGGTAGTAGTCACCGATCTGGTGCTGGGCCTGGCTGGAGAGGGCGGTGTCGCTGATGGCGGTGGCGTGGATGTGCCACGGCCAGTCGTCCTGCTGGGGGTTACGCACCCATGCCGCGAAGCCGACAAGGCGCAACGCGCGGACGACCGAGGTCCGGGTGGCGGAACTCATCCCCTCGACCGAGATGTCGACGACGCCGCCGCCGTCGTGGGTGCCGGCGGACGTGGGGTCGCCGCCGGGGTTGTACGACCCCTGATCCAGCTTGAGGTTGCGGCCGAGCAGCCGCTTCGCCTCGGCCAGCATGCTTCGCGTACGGGTGTTGATGGTGAACCCGCCGGTGGACACCCGGGCGCCCGAGTCGATGGCGTTGGTGACCTTGAAGCGGCCGGTTCCGAGCTTGGCGAGCGACGTCTTGCCCGGCAGGCCGTTGGCGTCGAGACCGGTGAGGCCGAGAGACTTCTGATACTTGGCGAAGGCGGTGACCGTCGTGGAACCGAAGTAGCCGTCCACCCACTTCGCGTCGAGGAGCTGCCGGTCACGCAGCGCCTGCTCAACGAGGAGCACGCTGGCCTTGGCACCCGGGGTCAGCGTGCTGTCGGGCCGTCGCGGGTCGATCTGGGCCGCCTTGACGGTGGCTTCCATGTTCACGCTCGGAAGCGCCCCAGCGTCGGCCGCTTGTGCCGCCGACGCCCCGTACGCTCCAATCAGCGAAGCGAACAGGACGGCCGGCACGAGGGCAGCGGCGTATGACGGCAACTTCATAGTTACTCCTGGTGCGGGGGCTGAGGCGATTCCGGTGCGGCGGAAGCCAACTTTTCGGATTGCTCACATGTCCGCAAGAAGATCGGTGTTGTCAGCCTGTCCGACAGGCGCCCTCGTACAGGCGTACGCGCATGTCACAGGTGATCCGATGGCGGGTGAGCTGCGACCCCACGACCAACACGGAGGTAGCGTTCAGCTGATACCTGTGGGGCGTGGCCGGTTGTCCAAGGACGCCGAAAGACCTGCCCTAGCCGCCGAGCCGGATGATCCCCCGCGTGGCCGCCACGGTCACGGCGGCGGTGCGGTCGTCGACGTCGAGCTTGGCGAAGATGTGCAGCAGGTGGGTCTTGACCGTGGCCTCGCTGATGCACAGGTGGGCGGCGATGGCCTTGTTGCTCATCCCCTGGGCGACCGCGCCCAGGACCTCGATCTCCCGGCCGCTGAGCGCGCCGGGCGCGTCGGTGCGCGCCCATGACAACACCCGGGTCGCGATCGCCGGCGACAGGGCGCTCTCGCCTCGGGCCGCCGCCCTGATGGCGTCGAACAGCTGCTCACGGCGGGTGTCCTTGAGCAGGTAGCCGATCGCTCCGGCATCGATGGCACGGGAGATGTCGCTGTCGGTGTCATAGGTGGTCAGGACGATCACCCTGGCGCCGGGGTCGTGCTCGCGGATCCGGCTGATCGCCGCCGCGCCGTCGAGCTCGGGCATCTGCAGGTCCATCAGCGTGACATCCGGCCGCAGATCGCGCGCCAGCCGTACCGCGTCCGAGCCTGAGACCGCCTCGCCGACCACCTCCAGATCGTCCTGGGTGCCGAGCATCGCCCGGATGCCGTCACGGACCACCGGGTGGTCGTCGGCGATCAGGACCCGGATCGCCGCCCGCGCGGTCATCGCGCCACCGCCGGGAGGCTGGCCACGACCGTGGTGCCCTCCCCAGAGGTGCTTTCCACGAGAAGCGTCCCGCCAAGTTGCTCCATCCGCTCAAGCATGATCAGCAGTCCGTGGCCGGCGGCGGCCCGCTCGGGATCGAAGCCGTCGCCGTCGTCGTGGACGTCCAGCACGACCAGGTCCTCCATGTACGACAGGGTAAGGGTGACATGTTCGGCATGGGCGTGACGGCGGGCATTGGCGAGCGCCTCCTGCGCCACCCGCAGCAGTTCCACCTGGAGGTGCGTGTCCAGGGGCCGCAGCGCCCCGGTGATCACGGTGTGCGCGTCGATGCCGGTCTCGTCGGACAGCCGGCCCGACAGCCGCCGCAGCGCCTCCGGCAGGCCGCCGTCGTCGAGCTCGCCGGGCCGCAGCGCCCGCACCACGCGGCGGCTTTCCGCGAGGTTCTCCCTGGCCGCCCGTAACGCCTGGGTCAGGTGCCGGTCGTCCGGCAACCGCTCCTGCGCCGCCTCCAGCAGCATCACCACGCTGGCGAACCCCTGGGTCAGGCTGTCGTGGATGTCGCGAGCCAGCCGCTGCCGCTCGGCGGACACGCCCGCCTGCCGTTCGGCCGCCGCCCGCGCCTCCTGGGCGGCCTGCAACTGGTCGATCAGCTCCTTGCGCTCGGCGCTCTGCCGGGCCACCGAATAGAAGTACCCGACCGCGGCGGTCGCGCTGATCGCGATCAGCCCGGTGATGGCGATCTCGGTCCAGGTGATCGACCCGCCTTCGTGGTAGCTGTGCCACAACCACCCTCCGGCGCACGACAGCACCGCGACCAGCCCGACGCGCAGGGCGTCCATGCAGTACGGCACGAGCACGCTGAAGCAGACCACCAGGAAGGACGAGTCGATCGCGAACAGCCCCAGCCAGAGCAACCCGCCGCCGACCACATAGGGCAGGGGCACCTCACCCGCGGGAGGCGTACGCAGCACGAACCACACCGCGTACCAGGCGGCCAACCCGGCCACGAGCGCCACCGGCAGGACCTGACGCACCTCCATCAGCGGCCCGGCCGAGGTCAGCACCAGCCACGAGGCGAAGAAGGCATGCTGCCACCGACGCCGGGACCGCTCCCAGGACTCCACAGCACCGACGATAATCAGCCACCCGTCTGTCCGGCATCAACCAGTCGACTGACCCGGCGATCGGTGTCCCGTTCGATGTGCGCGCAGCCACACCGGAGCCAGACTCGACGGCGTGACAGCCATCCCCAGCCCGTCCCAAGCCGTCTGGTACCTCGGCCCGCTGCCCATCCGCGCCTACTCCCTGCTCATGGTGCTCGCCGTCGCCGTCGGCATCTGGGTCACCCAGCGCCGCTGGACCGCCCGCGGTGGCGAACGTGGCACGATCGGGGACATCGCCGCCTGGGCCGTGCCGTTCGGCATGATCGGTGCGCGGATCTACCACGTGGCCACCGACTGGCAGCAGTACTTCGGCCCCGGCAAGAACCCCCTGCGCGCCTTCGCGATCTGGGAGGGCGGGATCAGCATCTGGGGCGCCGTGGCCGGCGGCGCGCTGGGCGCGTGGCTGGCCTGCCGCCGGCGCGGCATTCCGCTGCGCGACTTCGCCGACGCCGTCGCGCCCGGGATCGCCCTCGGGCAGGCGATCGCCCGCTGGGGCAACTGGTTCAACCAGGAGTTGTACGGCGGGCCGACCACCCTGCCCTGGGCGCTGGAGATCGACCCCGCCCACCGACCGCCGGGCCTGGAATCCACGGCCACCTACCACCCGGCCTTCCTTTACGAGTCGCTGTGGGACCTGGGTGTGGCCAGCCTCGTCCTCTGGGCCGAGCGGCGCTTCCGACTGGACCGTGGCCGAACATTCGCCCTGTACGCCGCGGCCTACACCACCGGCCGCGCCTGGATCGAATGGCTGCGCATAGACCCCGCCCCGCACATCCTCGGGCTGCGCTTCAACGTCTGGACCGCGCTGCTGGCCTTCGGGGCGGCGATCACCTACCTGACCGCCACCCGCCAGAAGCAGCCCACTGGCCCCTGACCACCCCCACCAGCCCAGCCGATCCGCACTTCATCCGAGTGGATCACCACCAAAGTCACCAAGACCGGCATCCAAAGTGTCTGGCGGAAGTAACCGGGGTTGCCACGTTCCGGCCGTTCGCCAGCAGAAACGGGCTCCCGCCACCCGGCACGCTGGCCCTATGAACGCACCCGACAGGCCAAAGGGCGGCCGCCGCGCCGCGCTGACGCTGGCGGTGATCACGCCGGTCATCGCCGAGCTCTTGCTGGGCAACCCGCCGCTCAGCAAGATCTGGCTGATGCTCCTCTGGATCCCGATCTACGGCGCGGGCACCGTGCTGATCCGTGAGCTGGTACGGCGGCGCGGCGGGGGCTGGCCGCCGATCCTGCTGCTCGGGCTGGCGTACGGCATCGTCGAGGAGGGACTGGTGCTGCAGGCGCTCAGCAGCCCCACCATGTACGGGGTGGCCGGATGGGCGCCCAGATTCCTCGGGCTGAACAGCGCCTACACCGAGCTCAACCTGCCCTACCACGCCGTGTTCAGCGTGGCGCTGCCGATCCTGCTGGCCGACCTGATCTTCCCCAGCCTGCGCGACCGGCCGTACCTGAAGCGGACCGGACTCGTGGTGGCCGGGGTGGTGTTCGTGCTGGGCGGACTCCTGCTGCGGGTAACCGTGGCAACCTCCATCGACCCCGGCTACCAGGCGCCGGTCGCGGTCCTGGCGGGGTGTGTGGTCGCCGTGGCGCTGCTCGCGTTCGTGGCCCTGCGCGTACTCCGCGAGGCGTCCGCCGCCCCATCGACGGTGCGAGGTGCGCGGGTCGGGGCCTCGGTGGCGGGGGTCTTCGGGGTGTTGGCGGGGTTCGGGTATCTGGCGCTGCTGTACCCGTTCGGCGGGGCCAGTCAGCCCGCCTTCACCCACGGCGCCTGGGTGGCCGTGCCGATGCTGGGCGCGGCGGCCCTCGCCGTGCTGACCGGTTGGCTGGTACGCCGGTGGACGGCGAGCGGCGAGTGGACGGACCGGCACAGCCTCTGCCTGGCCGGCGGGGCGCTGGTGGGACACACCGCGTTCGGGGTGGTGTCCAACGCCGTCACCCTTGCCGACAAGCTGGAACTGTCCGCCCTGGGGCTGCTCACAGTGGTCCTGCTGGCGCTGCTGGGCCGCCGTTTGAAGCCCACCGGCCGTCGTAAAGGACCGAGAACATTTCGCGCCGGAATGATGTAGAGAACGTCGCCCCGGTTCCGACCCACCTTCGCGAGCAAAGAGAGCGGGAGCGAAACATGCGTAAGATCATCTACTGGGTGCACACCTCGATCGACGGCCACATCGACGGCCCGAACGGCGAGTTCGACTGGCCCCTGATGGGCGAGGAACTGTCGGCGTACTCCGAGACGCTGAGCGACCGTTGCGACACCTTCCTGTACGGGCGCGGCGTCTGGGAGGGCATGGCGGCCTTCTGGCCGAACGCCGAGTCGATGTCGGACCACCCACACGTCCTGAAGTTCGCACCTCTCTGGCGCGACACACCCAAGATCGTCTTCTCCAGGACACTGAAGGAGACCGACTGGGCCACCCGGGTCATCGGCGACGACCTCGCCGAGCGGGTTACCGAGCTCAAGCGGCAGGACGGCAAGGACCTGCTGCTCACCGGCGGCTCCAGCCTGGCCGCCGCGCTCACCGACCACGGCCTGATCGACGAGTACCACATCGCGGTCCACCCGGTCGTGCTGAGCGGCGGCCGCCCACTGTTCGTCCCGCGCGACGAGCGCCTGGGTCTGAGGCTGGCCGAATCGCGTACCTACGATGCGCAAGTGGTCGTGATGCGGTACGACCGCGTCTAGCGGGAGCGTGGCAGGGCTGCTGGTAGGTGATGGACCAGCGGCGTAACCGGGCCCGATATGCCCCGGCCTTCGCCGCCGCGATGACCGCAGCGGCGGTTTGTTCGACGGAAGAAGCCGCGAAGGACCTCTACCGCGCGCGGGTTGTGTACCCCTGCGGCGAGCAGGCCCGCCGGGTCGCGCCGGCGCCGATCTCGCCACGAGCGCGAGCGGCGACGGGCGTGGATCGCCGACCGACGCCCCATCCCGAATATCCACAAAGGAAACGATCAAAGGAACATCGTGACCGAACCCACGATCCGCAGGTACACCGGCCTGTTCGGCATCATCGCCAGCCTCTTCATCGTCGTGCAGGTGCCGCTGTACTTCATCTACGAGACCCCACCGGACTGGGACATCCTGACCCGCAGTCTCATCGGCATCACCGGCTGCACCTTCTACATCGTCTACTTCATCGGACTTCGTCAGCTCATCCGCCACGTCAACCCGGCCTACGACTGGATCGCCGGCATCGTCCAGACGGCGGGTGTGCTCTGGGTGGCCATGGTGTTCGTCCCCCAGTCCATGGAGGTGGGCGCGGCGATCTCGGTGGACCACGACCTCGACACGACAGCGCAGGGGCCTTTCGCCGCGGCGCAGTACCTCATGCAGGGCGCCGTCTCCCGACTCCTCATGGGCCTGTTCCTGATCGCCCTGGGAATCGCCGTGTCGAGGCTCGGCCTGCTCCCGCGCTGGGTGGGCCGCTCCGCGTACGTCCTCGCCGCGATCAACCTCGCCTTCCTGCCGGCCCTGTACTTCGGCGACAACCCCGCCGACTTCTACAGCGCACAGGGCTGGGGGACCACCGCCAGCATGGGCGCCCTCTGGAGTCTGTGGACCCTCGTGGTCAGCATCAGCACATTGCGCAGCGCCCGCCACACCGCGGCCACGAGCGTCGTGACTCCGGCCGCCGCCGCGGCCACGACACGGTAGTCGGAGGACATCACAAGGCCGAGGACGGCAGGAACACAACAGCCTGCCCTTCTCAACCGGACGCCGGTCAAGGAGAGCATGTGGTCATCGGCGACGCCGATGACCTTGCGGTTCCCCGGTGAGGAACTCCAGGCCGATGACCGCCGCCTCGACGGGGCGACACCGCGGAGGCGTGTCGCACCGTGGCTCACGATCAGATGACCGTGACTACAGAATGCCGCTCTCTGTTATGTCGTATCGCATGCCGATGCGCACCTGCCGAGCATTCACCCCTGGTGTCAACGAGTACTACGCACCACCGATAGCCGCATAGAGTCACACCGCAAGGTCCGCTGTCCGGAACGATCTTGGCCCCTCAGTCGCCTTGGCGGCTCCCCGCCCGTACATGTCCGCGCTGCTGCGCATCACGGGCCTGGACCGCAGCCTGCCGATGGTGGCCTGAGCGGATGTTGCCGTGCCGACCGGCGTCACGGTGAACATGGGCTCGCTGGACGCGAAAACGACCCCGGCGTGTTCGCGCCGGGGCCGTCCCTTCCAGGCCGTTGCACATGAGAGTGCACGCCCTGCATACAACACTACAGCCGACCGAGCCCGATTCCTCGTCAATCGAGTTGCCGATTCCAGGACGGCCGCAAAGGTGCCGGGAGTGGTGTCAATCGCGGGGCCGGCTTTCCCGCTACAGGTACTGTCCCGCCTCGGCGCTGTCTGTCTTCGACACCCGCACCAACACCACGTTGGCCAGGTTGATGACCACGCCGTTCGTCTCGGTCTCCCGGTCGTACCTAGCGCGGGTCAAAACCAGGCTGCGCTGCTCGTCAAGAGCGCGAGCGATCACCTCGAGCGCCCCCTGCTCTCCATCGAAATCTTTACTGATCATGGAGATATCTTCACCGCTTAGTGAGTGAAATCGAATGATCAGTACGCAGTTGTCAGGCACTGTTGCCCCCTTTCATCAGAACCGGATTCAGGCAGCGGCTCAAGCCTGGGCTCTGTGCGGTCCTGCGGGCGATCTCCCCAGAGGGACAATGCCCGTACACGGGGCCCTCCTGGCCGCGCGCAGGTCCGAGGCTCAGCCGTAGGGCGGATGCTCCGGCCGGAGGTCTGAATGGAACGCGGGCGGCAGGTGAGGTGACTTGCCTTGTCGTCATGATCGACCGGCCGTCTCGGCCGGCTGGGGCCGCAGTGGTGAAACGCCCCGGACGGCGCCGACGTGATTGCCGGCGCGCTAAATATCTTTAGCGACTCCATTGTACTCGCTTCGGTGGAATTCAGTTCGATTGGCGCTTTCCGGGGATAATTTTGGGCGTATATTGAAGATGTCGCTTTCGTCCTACGTAGCCGATGCAAGGTGCGGGACGAGTCGGAAAGGCTTGGGGCGTCTTTCATGTACGGCCGGCACGGGCAGTGAAAGGCGAACTGAAGGCGGTGAAATGCGGCGACTCTCCTGTCATGATCCGACACGAAACCGACCAGCATATTCATCGTCACTCAGGAGTCGGTCATGGGCATCGTCGCCTGGATCATTCTCGGCTTCATCGTAGGATGCGTCGTCAAGCTCGTCATGGGTGGAAAGGACGTACAAGGCATCGTCGTCACATGCCTGCTCGGCATCGCGGGTGCGCTGTTCGACGGCGCCCTCACCGCTCTGTTCTTCGACCTCGGCGGTACCGGCGAATTCTTCGGCGAGGGCTTCCCGTCTTGACAGGGGAAACGGCGGCGACCTTTCTGAGGGGGAATCGCCAGGGCGCTCCGATCGGAGAGACGTGATCGTCAGCGTGTCACGCTGACCAGCGGAACTGGATCACGCGAAGGTCAACTCATACGCCACTTCGCTGGACGTGACTCAGAGCATCGGAGCTACGTCAGGTTCGCTGGGACGGGACATCAACGGCGGCCAGAGCGGGCTTGGGCGGTTGAGACCGTGGCGGAAGGTAGTCGTGGGTCAGCGGTGGCCGGTACGGCTGGTCCCGGTGTGGGCGGCGATGGCCGGCAGCTTCACCGGTTGCTCCCGCAGGGCTTCGGACAGCCGTCGGTCGACATCGACGGGCAGATAGCGGGCGGTCAGCGGGGGTATACCGGGGTTGGTGGGGGCCGACTGGCGCCGGTGGGGGGCGACCGGCCGCAATAGGCACCAGGCGCAAGCGGCCAGGGCCGTGATGAGCGTGTCGGCCGCCACGGGTCGGTGCGGCGAGGGGGCGTCATGATAGGGATTCCGGCCGAGTCGGAACACGAGTTCCTGACGGCACTGCGGTATTGACGCCGATGGCGACCTACTCGTTCAGGTTGTACGTGGTAGGGCAGACACCGCGGTCGCTGGCCGCGGTGGCGAATCTGCGGGCCCTGTGTGACACCTATCTTCCCGGCTGCCATGAGATCGAGGTCATCGATGCCGCCGAACAACCGGACCTCGCGGAGGAGGAGCGGATTCTGGCCATCCCAATCGTGATCAGGACCAAGCCGCTCCCACGTTTCCGGGTTATCGGAGATCTGTCCGATCAGGCTCGGGCTGCAGCTTTGCTCGGCCTTCCTGAGGTGGGCAGATCGTCCCCAGAAGGGCAGGCGCAATGACGGGCAGTGCCACGGTCGGGCGGACACCGACCGGTATCAATGGCTTCGACGACATCGCCATCGGGGGGCTTCCTGCCGGTCGGTCCACGCTCGTGGCCGGCACGACCGGCACCGGGAAGACGCTGTTCTGCCTGGAGTTCCTCGCCCGGGGCATCGCCGGTTTCGGTGACCCCGGCGTGTTCGTCGCCTTCGACGAGACACCTGAGAACCTCCGCCGCAACGTCGGCTCCCTGGGCTTCGACATCGCACGCTGGGAGGCCGAGGGAAAGTGGACGTTCGTCGACGCCTCGCCGGAGGCCGGTGAGCAGACGCCCACCGTGGGGACGTACGACCTGGGCGCGCTGATGGCCCGCGTCGATCGCGCCGTGCGTCAGATCGGCGCCAAACGGGTCTCCTTGGATTCGCTCGGCGCGGTCTTCATGCGTTTCGACGATCGGGAACTCATTCGCCGTGAGTTGTATCGGCTCGCCCGGGTCTTGGAGTCGCTCGAGGTCACATCGGTCCTGACCGCCGAACGCGACGCAGAATACAACCACATTACCCGGCAAGGCATAGAGGAGTTCGTATTCGATAACGTCATGATCATGCGGAACGTCATGCGGGACGAAAGACGACACCGGACGATCGAGATTGTCAAGTTCCGCGGCACCACTCACCGCACCGGGGAGTGGTTGTTCACCATCGACCCGAAAGACGGGCTGGTCATCATCCCGGTCGCGTTCCTCGTGCCACGTGACCGGGCATCGCAGGAGCGGGTCTCCACCGGGAACATCGAGCTGGACGCCATGGTGGGCGGTGGTGTCTTCCGGGACGCGGTCGTCCTGCTCATCGGGTCGTACGGCGGCGGAAAGACCCTGGCGGCTCTGCAGTTCGCCGATGCCGCGTTCCAGGCGGGCGAACGCTGTCTTTTCCATGCCTTCGACGAGACTCGCGGGCAACTCGGCCGCAACGCCGCTGGCTGGGGTCTGGACTTGGACGTCATGGAGGCGTCGGGACTGCTCCGAGTAACTGCCACGTACCCGGAAGTGGCCTCAGTGGAGGATCATTTCCTGCGTATCAGGAGAGACACCGAGGACTTTGCCCCCGCTCGGCTCATCATCGACGGTCTCTCCGCCCTTGAGCGGAGAGCGACGCCGCGGACACTGCTGGATTTCGTCATCGCACTGGGCGGGGTCGTGCGGCAGCACGAGATCACGACCCTGTTCACCTCCGCACCGACCGGCGGGGGAACATCGATGTTCACAGCGCCGATCATGGAGGTCGCCAGCATCGCCGACGTGACGATCCTGCTGCCCTACATCGAAGGGGCGGGTGTGGTCCGGCGTGCCATCGCCGTCCTGCAGACGCGCGGCTCGGCACATGACCACACCATCCGCCAGGTCGCCATCGACGGTGCCGGTATGCACATCGGTGACCCCTATACCGAAGCCTTCCACATGCTCTCCGACGCCTGCGTACTGCCACGCCACCCGGAGTGGCCGATCGACCCAGACCGCGCAACGGCCGGGGACCAGGATGAGAGCTGATGGGTGAGCCCCGCGACAGCGCGGAGAGGCCGAACACCGAACCGATGCGGCTCTCCGATCCCGGACGCGACGCCGGACATATGGTCATGGCGGCGCTGGCGGACGGGATCGTCGCGGTCGACGAGGACGGTGTGATCCGGATCTGCAACCCCGCCGCCGAGGAACTGCTCGGCCGGCCGTCGGACGAACTCATCGGCACCCCGTTCGGTTACCCGGTCGTCAACGGCGAATCGACCGAGATCGACCTGATGCTGCCCGGCGGCCAGACGCGAGTGGTCGAGATGCGCGCCACCACCGCGACGGTGGCAGGAGAACACCTGTACGTCGCCGCGCTGCGCGACTTCACTCTCCGGCGCGAGGCCGAACAGCAGCTCGAAGCAGAACTCGAACGCCACAGCAGGGTGATCGCCGTGGTTGCCCATGAAGTCCGCAACCCGCTGGCGGGGATCGGCCTGCTGGTGGACATGCTGCGTGAGCCCGAGGAGAGCTTTTCCGACGAGGAGCGTGTCGACGTCCTCGACCGCATCG
Source organism: Nonomuraea sp. NPDC049141 (assembly GCF_040648415.1). Taxonomy (NCBI): domain Bacteria; kingdom Bacillati; phylum Actinomycetota; class Actinomycetes; order Streptosporangiales; family Streptosporangiaceae; genus Nonomuraea; species Nonomuraea sp. NPDC049141. Next base: position 90,979 of record NZ_JBEZDR010000005.1, on the reverse strand, counting down.
CGGTTCGTACGGCGAATCTCCAGGCACTGGTCAAGAAGCTGCTCACCGTGGCGAAGATCGATGCGAACGCCGTGCGGGTCTCTGTGGAGCCGGTGCCGGTGCTGGAGGTGATCCTCGAACGGCTGGCCGAGTTCGCCGATCGGCCCAAGGACGTGTACGTGTCGTGCGATCCCCAAGTCCGGGCTCTGGTGGATCGTAGCGAGTTGTCAGAGATGTTGATCAACTATCTGGAGAACGCCTTCCGATACGGAGCCCCGCCGTTCGAGGTACGGGTAGCCGAGCAGCCCGACGGCGTGGAGATCCGGGTGTGCGACAACGGGCCCGGCGTGTCCGAAGAGTTCCGGCCGAGCCTGTTCGAGCGGTTCAGCCGTGAATCGCGCACCCAGCGGGAGACCGAGGGCTCGGGGCTGGGTCTGTGGATCGTCCAAAGCCTGGCCCAGGCCAACGGTGGCGACACCTACTTCGAACCGGGCGAACAAGGAGGCGCTTGCTTTTGCCTGCGTCTACCCCAGGCACCGCCGTTCTAAGTGTTCGCCTGTGGGTGCCAAGAACTCGCGCGAGGAGTTCGATACGTCGGCCGCCCGTGTAATGCTGGTATCTGCGGGGAAAGCGGCTTGATCAAGTCTTGATGTGGTAGCAGGCGAAACCCGGATCGGGCTGCCCGGCTTGGTGTTCTCTGGCCTTCCTGTAGCTCTGGCCTGAAAAACGGGCCCCATCCAGGAGCCGGGATGCCCGGTGATGTGCCGGAACCGTGCCGAAGAGCAACCAGCGAGCGGCCGACGGCGTATCTCGGCCTCCCCGCGAGGCCCCGAGAATCGAGAAATCGCAGGTCAGATCGAGTGTGGAGTAGTAGGGCGCCCGGGGCTCGAACCCGGAACCTATGGATTAAAAGATCCAGTCCGGCCCGTTCCAGATCGTTCAATGCAGGTCAGAGGGCATACGAGGTCCATCCTGAACGGCTCTGAACGGCCTCGTACTGCAACCCGAACTGCAACCCGGCGGCTAACCGACCACACACGTCGTTGAAGATCATAAGCACGAACCGAGCCGGACTGGCAGTGCGGTCGTGTTGGGGCCAAGCCCGCTTGACTCTCGGGTAGCCCGAGACCGGATGCTGTCTGAGTGAGTAGCGACAATCTCTTGGGTATCGGTGTCTTCGCTCTGGTTTGCGGCCTGTCGATCCATGCATTACGGCACTACGACGAACTCGGCTTGCTGCGGCCGGCGGTCGTTGATCCGGTCACTGGTTATCGCCGCTATCGCCCTGAGCAGGTCCGGCAAGCCAGGCTGATCTGTGCGCTACGGCGCGTCGATGTGCCGATCGACGCTGTTCGCGTCGTCATGGACGACCCGGACGGCGAGTCGTTGCGCACCGTGCTGCACCAGCACCGAGAGCGGCTGGTGGATCGCGCCGAGGTTCTGTCCCGCATGGTCCGCGTTGTGGACCACTACATCGAACACGGAGTGGCTATGCCTGACCTGAAGACCCCGCGCATCGTCCAGGTGACGATCAACGTCGCAGACTTGGCCGAGTCGATCGCCTTCTACCGGGCCGCGTTCGACGCGGTGTTCAACGAGGGGATCTCTTCGTTCCAGTTCGGTGCCTGGCCGAGTGAGGAGTTCTTCCTGCTGACTGTCGCGCATGAGGCCAACGAGCATGGCAAGCAGGACGGTCCAGCCGGGGTGTCTCGGTTCGGTTTGCTCGTCGAGGACGTGGACGCTGCGCACCGCCGCGCCGTTGATGCCGGGGCCATCGAGGTCTACCCGCCGGTGGACAAGCCGTGGAAGCCGCGGTCTTCGTGCGTGGCAGATCCCAATGGGAACCGCATCGATCTCTATCAGGGCTGACGGAAGACGCTCGACGCATGGTGCCCTTGCTACCTCCGCTATGTCGTCGCTGGTGGTTCGGGCTGTTGCTGGACGGTTTCAGGGGCGAGCGGTGCCACTGGAGGACGGGCGAGTGCTGCACGACGGCGAGAAACGCGTGGTGGTCAGCCACGATCCCCGGTGAGCCAGCAGCGGTCACCGATGCGGGCCAGGCCGCGAGCTTGCACGTCGGGCGGTCTCGGCCTCTTCTCGCTCCCCGAGGTCGTAGTGCACGCACCCCAGCAGGGCGGTCAGCCAGTCGGTGATCACGAGCAGTTCGCGGTGCTGGTCATGGGGCGAATGGTTCAACACGACCCGCCTGCACTCCTCGATCGGCAACATCCCGCCGGAGGAGTACGAGGCCCTCTACTACGCTCAACACCAGCCCAGCGAGCCTGTTGGCAAGCCCCTGAGATGTGCATTCGCCCTCTGCATTCGTCCCGTCAAGTGATCGATATGGAAGGGCATCCTATGATCCGAGTTATCGCTCAGGTCCGCAGCCTGCCGACGGTCTTGATCGTGTGCGGGTACGCGGCGGCTGTACTCACGCTGACATGGCTGACCCATGACGGTTATCTTGGCGACGCAGCCTTCGGAGTGATGGCCATGATCCTGATGGCCTTCCCTCTCTCCCTTGTCGGGGGCTCGCTGTACGGGACGCTGGAGGACACGATCATCGGTCAGAGCCACGATGATCCCACCTACGGCTGGAACTACAACTACGCCTGGGACTACGTCTTGATGGCCTGGCCGGGGATCGTCACGGCCGGGGCCCTGGCGCTCCTGTTGATGTGGAGGCGGACCCGTCCAGTGGCGATGGTGATCGGCTGGGCGCTGAGTGCTGTCGTCGTCTTGGTGGGAGTGACGACGATCTTCGACGAGTGGGGACCTCGCCGACCGTACGGCTGGCCCTTTCTCGCGTATGGACTGATCATGGCCATCGGGTTGATCGCCGCGCCTAGGGCCGCACCAAAGGAAGCTGTTGCCAGTGAGGCGTAACGTGCCCTTCCATTGCTCGACATGTGATCTGAGGTCGCGCGACTCGGGCGACGGGCCGGTGTAAGCGCGGGTTGACCTAGCGGTTGATGTACCGCAGAGCACCAGTCCGAGGCAGGACAGCAATCTGGTTCCCCGGTGGGCCGGGGCTGAGGCACGGAGTCCCGGACCGTCGATCGCCCCCTACCCCGTGCGATGGCTGGCCACAGCATGGCGATCGTCGTGCTGTATCTGTACGGCGGCGGCGCGCCCCTGGTCGGCGGGTGAGGCTTGGTGCGGCGGGCGGCCCGTGTTCTCGCCGCCGTTCGACGCTCTCTGGGGTTAACTGCAACTGGGTGGACTTCTTGATCATGGAGATCGGGGAGTCCGCCCAGGTCATTGAGGTAGGGCGCCCGGGGCTCGAACCCGGAACCTACGGATTAAAAGTCCGCAGCTCTGCCAATTGAGCTAACGCCCCCAGCAACAGCAAGGGTACAGAGATTACCGCCCCCCACGCGACGCCCTTTCGCCCCCTCACCGGTAAGCCGCGAGCCCCGTCAGCGCCTCGCCCAGCACCAGTGTGTGGATCTCCTGGGTGCCTTCGTAGGTGAGCACGCTCTCCAGGTTGTTCATATGCCTGATCACAGGGTACTCCAGCGTGATCCCGTTCCCGCCCAAGATCGTCCGAGCTTGGCGGGCGATGTCCAGCGCTGCCCGTACGTTGGCCAGTTTGCCGAAGCTGATCTGCCGGGGCTCCAGCTTTCCGGCCTCCTTCAGGGCGCCCAGATGCAGGGCCGTCAGGCCGGCCTGGGCCGTCCCGACGTACATCCACGCGAGTTTCTCCTGTGTCAGCTGGAAGGCTCCGATCGGCTTGTCGAACTGGATGCGGGTCTTCGCGTACGAGACCGCCGCCTCCAGGCAGGCGCGGGCCGCGCCCACGACGCCCCAGATGATGCCGAAGCGGGCTTCTGAGAGGCAGGAGAGAGGGCCCTTGAGGCCGGACACGCCTGGGAGTACGGCGGAGGCGGGCAGGCGTACGTCGTCGAAGTACAGGGACGAGGTGACGGAGGCCCTAAGGGACAGCTTCTTGTGGATCTCAGGGGCGGAGAAGCCGGGTGTATCGGTCGGTACGACGAAGCCGCGGATGCCCTCGTCGGTCTGGGCCCATACGACGGCCACGTCGGCGATCGAGCCGTTGGTGATCCACATCTTGGAGCCGTTCAGGATCCAGTCGGAGCCGTCTCGTTTGGCGTACGTGCGCATGTTGGCGGGGTCGGAGCCGTGGTCGGGTTCGGTCAGGCCGAAACAGCCGATCGCCTCACCGGCGGCCATCGGGGGCAGCCATTGATCTTTCTGCTCGGAGGACCCATAACGCCAGATGGGGAACATCGCCAGCGATCCCTGAACCGAGACGAAGGACCGCAGACCCGAGTCTCCGGCTTCGAGCTCGCGGCAGGCGACGCCGTAGGAGATGGCGTCCGTGCCGGCGCAGCCGTAGCCCTCCAGGTGCATGCCGAGCAGGCCGAGCGAGCCCAGTGCGGGCGCGAGCTCGCGGGCGGGGAAGGTGCCCTGCTCGAACCAGTCGCCGACGTACGGCAGGACGTGGTCGGCGACGAAGGACTTGACCGTGTCGCGGATCAGCCGCTGGTCGCCGTTGAGCCGGTCGTCCAGGCGCAACAGATCATCCATCGATCGTCCTTCCGTAAGTAAGGGCCTACCAGGGTTCTACCAGGGGGAATCCTGATGTGCGAACGCCGGGCCGAAGGGCACTCTTGAGGCATGAGCGAATACAACGTCAAGAAGCTTCGTCGGACCAACAACGGCCGGATCATCGCGGGTGTCTGCTCGGGGATCGGGGAGTACGTCGGCATCGACGCCAACCTGATCAGGATCGGCCTGGCGATCGTCACGCTGTTCGGTGGGCTCGGGATCGGCGTGTACGCGGTCGGCTGGCTGCTCATGCCGGAAGAGGGCCGGGACGCCTCGATCGTCCAGGACCTGCTCGACAAGCAGCAGGCCAAGTCCACCTGGCAGGACCACACCGACTACAGCGGCGAGCAGAAGCCGCAGCAGTGATCAGGCGGGGGCGGGGGTCTCGGCGCGGGACTCGGACCAGAGGATGGCGAGCACGGCCGCGGCCGTCACACCGATGACGCCGGCCAGCGCGACCACCGGCTCTGGGCCGAGTCTCTCCGCGGCGAACCCGCCGATCAAGATCCCAATCCCCTGTACGGCCATGAGCCCCGACTGCACCAGGCCGAACGCCTGACCCCGTCGATCCGCCGGTACGCACTGAACGAAAGCGGCATTCGCCGCGAGCTGGTACGCCCCACCAACCCCTGACAGGAACCACGCGGCCAGCACCACGGCCAACGGTGGCCGCAGCGCGGTCACGACCAGCGGCAGACAGCTCAACATGGCCATCCACCCCATCATGCGCAGGCGCCGCGGCGGCGTGACGAACCTGCTGAAAAAGAACGCCCCCACCGCGGTCCCCGTCGGCATCGCCGCCATCAGCAGTCCGGTGACCACCGGGAGCGACAGGGCGCCGGTGCTGAGCTTCGCCGCATAGGGGACGGCCAGGCCCTCCGGCAGGATGTAGAAGCCGCAGAGCCACGCGAAGAGCACGAGGGTGCGGAGTTTTCGGTCACCGAAGACCAGGCGGGCTCCCGCCCTGGTCATCGCCCACATCGACGGCCTGGCGCCCTCGCGGGCGGCGGCTGGACGTGGTCGTACGCGGATGACCAGGATCAACGCGGAGCCCAGGAACGTGATCGCGTCGAGCGCGAGCGCGCGGTAGGGGCCTATCGTGGCGATCATCGCGCCGCCGGCCGCGAAACCGAGCATCTGGATGCCCTGGTTCGTCATGTTCTGCAAGGCGGAGCCGACGACGTACCGGTCGCCTTCGAGCACCTCGGGCAGCAGTGCCGCGCGCGCGGCCGAGAACGGCGCGCTGAGCAGCACCACGAGGAACACCAGCCCGCACAGCACGGGGAACGGCACCCCCGGGAGCGCCATCACGCCCACCAGGCCCGCGCGGAGCAGGTCGCACGTCATCATGACGCCCCTGCGCGCGAACCGGTCGGCCAGGCCGGCCAGCAGCGGGCCGCCGAGGATCGTCGGCAGGTAGGTCAGCGCGTAGACGGCCGCGGTCGCCAGCGGTGATCGTGTGCGGTCATAGACAAGGACGGCCAGCGCCACCTGGGCGAGCTGGTCACCGAGCAGGGAGAGGCCCTGGCCGTACCAGAGCGCGCGAAACTCCCTGATGGCGATGACCTCGCCGTATGTGGCTTGGCGTTGGAGGGCGCGGCGATGCCGTCCCAGCAGCCGTCGCGTCCGCATGGCCCCCATTGGACTCCGCTGTGCCTGACTCAGAGTGCTCGCTATGTCACCTAAGGTGCCCGATCCTTTAGCAGCCCGCAACCCAAAGCAGCCAACCCATTGCGAACGGTTACCAGCCTAGTTCATGAAGCCGGGCGTCATCGATGCCGAAGTGATGCCCGACCTCGTGGACGACCGTTATGCGTACTTCGTCGACCACGTCGTCCTCGGTATCGCAAATCTGGCATATCGGGTTCCGGTAGATCTCAATACGGTCGGGCAGGACTGCGGAGTACCAATCGCCGCGCTCAGTGAGGGGGATTCCGGTGTACAGGCCCAGCAGGTTGGGTTCGGGCGCATCGTCGACGACCGTGACGACGACATTGCTCATCGCCCGGGTCAGACCTGGGGGAATCGTGTCCAACGCCTCGGCTACGAGCTCCTCGAACTTCTCCCGCGAAACCTCGATCACCCTTGCCATTCTGCCCCGCTGGTCGGGTAAGCAAGAAACTGTATGAAGTTCACTGACAGAGTGAAGGCAGTCCTCCAGTCGCGGGTGTCCAGGGCCGTGGCCGTCCTCATCGTGGCCGCGGTGGGCGCCTGGCTCGGCATCTTCCTCAGCGGGACTCTCAGGGCTCAGGTCGGTCCGGTTGAGACGGGTATGTCGCTCCGGCCCGCCTGGGACGGCGAGACGATCGTGGACGCCAGCCCGCTGGGCACGCTCACGTTCCGCACCCATGACGCCCCGCTCAGACTCCGCATCTCGCTCGAGAACATCGACCAGGAACGCGCCAAGGCGCTCCTCGAGGACCCGCGCCTGGCGGACCGGCTGCCGGAGATCATCGAGCGCGACCTGCTGGACGGTGTCCGCTTGCTGCTGATCCGCTCGATGCTGTGCGCGGGAGCTGGGGCGCTGATCGCGAGCCTGCTGGTGTTCAGGCGCCCGCGGGTGGCGTTGCTCGGCCTGCTGGCCGCCTCGGTGGCGCTGGCCGGCACGAGCGCGCTCGCCGCGCTCACATTCCGCCCCAATTCGCTTGTCGAGCCCAGATACTCGGGCCTGATCGCCGCCGCGCCGTCGCTGGTGGGCAGCGCGGAGTCGATCGTGACGAAGTTCGAGTCGTACCGGTCGCAGCTCACCAAGCTGGTCACCAACGTCTCGAAGTTGTACGACACGGTGTCGACACTGCCGTTGTACGACGCGGACCCCAGATCCATCCGGGTCCTGCACATCTCGGACATCCACATCAACCCGATCGCCTGGAACGTAGTCCGCTCCCTGAAGGACCAGTTCAAGGTCGACATGATCATCGACACGGGCGACATTTCCGACCACGGCACCAAGACCGAGAACAAGTTCGTGGACGAGATCTCCACCCTCGGTGTCCCGTACGTCTACGTTCGCGGCAACCACGACTCGATGATCACCCAGAAGGCGGTCGCCAAGCAGAAGAACGCCATAGTTCTGGACGACAAGGCCCAGAAGGTGGCAGGTCTGAACATCTACGGCCTGGGTGACCCCCGCTTCACCCCCGACAAGACCGTCGCCGTCGACTCGGACCCGGCCGTGCTGGCGCAGTTCGGCCGCTCACATGTGCCGAAGATCGAGAAACCGGACGTGGTCGCCGTCCACGACCCGGAGGTCGGCCGCGGCTTCTCCGGCGCCACACCGATCATCCTCGCAGGTCACACCCATGAACGATCGACGACCGTGCTGCCCACGGGCACCCGTCTGCTGGTCCAGGGCTCCACGGGCGGCGCCGGCCTGCGTGCCCTCGAACACCCCCAGCCGACCCCCGTACAGGCCTCTGTCATGTACTTCGACAAGGAGACCAGACGCCTGCAGGCCTGGGACGACATCACGCTCGGGGGCCTCGGGGAGCAGTCTGTGTACATCCAGCGTCACGTGGAGCGTGACCCGGGACGTATGATTTCTCCAGCGCCAACGAACGCCCCGTCGCCAACGGGATCGATCACTGGCACGACAACGCCGGCCGCCGGTCCGCCACTTTGGCATCAAGGGCAATCGTCCCCTATGCTTCAGAGGTCTCCGACGGAAGGCGACAGGGAAAGTTCCTGAGCCCCCATCGTCTAGCGGCCTAGGACACCGCCCTTTCAAGGCGGCGGCACGGGTTCGAATCCCGTTGGGGGCACCGCAAAGCGCACCACAAAACGGTTGGTCGAAGGCCACCGAAGAACTGGTAAGCTAAGCGAGTCGCAAAGCAAGAAAGCAAGGTCCTGTAGAGCAGTTTGGAGTGCTCGCCACCCTGTCAAGGTGGAGGTCGCGGGTTCAAGTCCCGTCAGGACCGCTCTGGGTCAGGTAGCTCAGTTGGTACGAGCGTCCGCCTGAAAAGCGGAAGGTCGGCAGTTCGACCCTGCCCCTGACCACATTTTTTTGCCCCGAACGGATCATCGTTCGGGGCTTTTTGCTCTTCTGGGACGGTTTATGGAGCCCGTGGATTCCGTCGAGCCGAAATTCCTCCTGATCGACGGTGATGATCAGGTTCTCGGGGTCTGCCTCGACGCGGACGGCTTCTTCGCCGACCCGGGCGAGGACGTGACGGCCGAACTCCTGGGCTGCCTTCCCACTCAGCGGCTACGCGACCACCTCGCAGGATCCAAGCGCTACCGCCAGAGGAACCCTCTGGGCCTGGAAGGGCTTCGGATGCTCGACACGGCAGGAGAGCCGCTCGCGGACTTCTGGATGAGCGAGATCATCGACTGGCGACCCTCGCGACTTGATCCCGAGCGGGTGGACATCGTCGCTCTGTGGGGATTCGACAGCCCTCCGCCCCGGATGCGGCATCTCTGGGAGCGCTGGCGGGTGGCTCGGCCTGATCGGCCGAACCAGTGGGCCGAGTACGGGCCGGAGGACCGGGCGGAATGGCTGACCATCGTCCGCCGCAGCAACTCCCGGCGGGTAAGACAGCTCGATCATCCGCCAGGACGCGTCTACCACCTCGAAGGCACTCACGTCACCGATGAGGCCGCCTTCTACCTCGCGCTCGGAGAAGCCATCAACGGGCCCGGTGGCTACTTCGGCGGGAATCTTGATGCGCTGGACGACTGTCTGCGGGGTCGCTTCGGAGCTAGGACGCCGTTCACCCTGATCTGGAACGACTCCCACGTGGCGCGGTGGTCCCTGACGAGGGCATTGGCGGACGCTCAACCGTATTTCGCGCTCATCCAGACGATCTTCGCGGAACACGATGTGGAGGTCGTGTGGAGGTGACCTCGTACGACGGCGGGGTCCGGGGCTGTGTGGCCACCCCGAACCCCGCCCCGGACCCCGCTTCGTGATCAGGCGGTGGCGCCGCCGTCGATGACGAGATCGTGGCCGACGGCGAATCCGGACTCGGGGGAGGCGAGCCACAGCACGGTGGCGGTGACCTCTTCGAGCGTGCCGACCCTGCCGAGCGGAATGTGCGGCGCGAGACGGGCGTCGCGTTCCTCCCGGCTCTCGCCGGGCCGCGTTGACATCGGGGCGTCGCTGGCTCCGGGGCTGACCGCGTTGATGCGGATGCCGTCATCGATGTGGTCGAGTGCCGCGGTACGGGTCAGGAAGCTCACACCCGCCTTGGAGGTGCCATAGGCGCTCGCCCCGCGGAGTCTGCGATGGGCGCCGATGTTGGAGGAGGTGTTGACGATCGTGCCTCCGCCGTTGGAGCGCATGTGCTGAATCTCGTACTTCATCGACAGGAACACGCCGGTCAGGTTGACGTCCAGCACGTTGCGCCAGCCGTCGACGTCGAGGTCGGCGAGCGGAGCGACCTGGCCGAAGACACCGGCGTTGTTGTGCGCGACGTGCAGGCCGCCGTGACGCTCCACGGTCGTCGCCACCATCCGGGCGACGTCCTCCTGCTTGGTGACGTCGGCGATGACCAGGCTCGCTCGCCCGTTCTCGGCCTCGATCAGCTTGACCGTCTGGTCGAGGTTCTCCGCGTCACGCCCGGAGACGACGACGGTGGCGCCCTCACGGGCGAAGGCCCGGGCGGTCGCCCGGCCGATGCCGGAGCCACCGCCGGTAACCAGGGCGACCTTGCCGATGAATCGAGCGGTCATGATGTTCTCCTTTATCGAGGGGTGCGCAGCAGTAGGGCTGCGATCGGGGCCATGAGGATGAAGGCGACAGCGGCGATGCCGAGCGCGAAGCCATAGCCGGAGGTCGTGCCACCGGCCAGCGACACCAGCGCGGAGAGGCCGAGGGTCGGTCCGACCTCCATCGCCGTGTTGACCACGCCACCGGCGAGCCCGGCCTGCTCGTCGGGCACGTCGGTGACCGCGGCCACCGTCGCCCCGGCGAACGTCAGGGCGATGCCGAGCGGCAGGACCAGCAGCCCGGCGATGAGGGCGCCGTCGAACCTGCCGACCAGCACCAGTCCGGCCGCGGCCGTGATCAGCCCGGTCGTGAGAACGATCCGGATGCCGAAGCGCGCGAGCAGCCGCCCGGCGACCGCGCCCGTACCGATCAGGACCGCGCCGTACGGCAGGAACGCGGCAGAGGTCAGCAGCGGAGACAGGCCGCGAACCTGCTGGAGATGCAGCGAGAGGAAGAAGAAACTGGTGGCCATGCCCGCTGAGCCAAGGACGATCGCCGCCAGGGCGACGGCTCTCCGCGGTACGGCGAAGAACGCCGGTGGCACCAGAGGGGCGGCCGTACGGGATTCCACGATCATGAAGGCGAGCAGCAGGACGGCTCCGCCGATGAGCGGGCCGTACGAGCTCTCCACCAGCCCGTAGCTCAGTGTGGAGAGTCCTGCCGTCACCAGTGCGGCGCCGAGGATGTCGATGCGTGTACGCCGGACCGGCCGATCGGCGGGCAGCAGCCGGGGTGCCGCCACCAGGGCGATTGCCGTGGCGATCACCGGCACGCCGAATGCCCACCGCCATGACGCCCACTCGGCGAACACCCCGGACAGCAGCATGCCCCCGGTCGCCCCGATGCCCGCCAGACCACCCCAGACGGCGGTGGCCCGGGCTCGCCGGTGGGGGTCGGGAAAGACCACACCGAGCAGGGCCATGGCCGAGGGAGCCACAAGGGCGGCACCGATGCCCTGGGCGAACCGCGCGGTGAGGAGCAGGCCGAGCCCCGGGGCCAGGGCGGCCGCGGCCGAGGAGACCCCGAACAGGCCGAGGCCCAGCATGAACATCCGGCGCCTGCCGTACAGGTCCGCCAGCCTGCCGCCGAGCAGGAGCAACCCGCTGAACGCCAGCCCGTACGCCGTGCTGACCAGCGCCAGATCACCACCGCTGAGCCGTAACTCATCCTGGATCGCCGGCAGGGCGACGGAGACGACGGTGATGCCCGAGATCAGCATGATCTGGACACCGCCGAGCAGCGCGAAGGCGGGGGCGGGCGAGACGGCTATGGGGACGGCCACGGACGCTCTTTCCAGATCGATCGTTCTAGTATGAAGGCATGAAAGTCTGAAGCTTCTAGGGGAGGTTCGGGCTAGTCGAGAGCGCGCAGCGCCTGTGCGGCGGCGTCGTAGAGGCGCTCGGGGTCGTTGGAGCTCTTGCCGATGACCCGCATGCCCTGCATCACGGTCAGCAGGAACCGGGCGAGCGCCCGGGGATCCTTCTCCTCGGCCAGCTCACCCTGGGCGCGGGCCCTGGTCAGCGCCGAGGTCAGCGTGGTCTCGATGAAATCCCAGTTGGACTCGACAAGCCGGGCTACCGTGGGGTCGTGCGGCGCCACCTCCACGGCGGTGTTGACCACCAGGCAGCCGCGCCGCCTCTCGTCGTGGGCGGACTCCTCGGCGAACCGCTCGACCAGCGCGCGTACGACGGGCAGCACCGGCCCCGGTTGGGACAGCAGGCCGATGTAGTCGATACCGTTCTGCTTGTAGCGCTCGTAGGCCTTCAGGTAGAGGTCGCGCTTGTTGCCGAACGTGGCGTAGATGCTGGCTCTGCCGATCCCCAGGTGCTCGACGAGGTCGGCCATCGACGTCGCCTCGTACCCCCGCTCCCAGAACAGCTCCAGGGCTGCCTGCAGAGCCTCGTCGGGATCGAACTCCTTGGTCCTTGCCACGACGCAGAGCCTACGGTTTTCTAGAACGACCTGTCAAATATGGTTCACTTCTGGCGTCTCCAGAGCTTGCCTGTCGCCAGGTCGAGGTTGTAGACGCGGTCGTTGTTGTAGGTGCGGACCAGGAAGGAACCCTCCTTCGACCAGCCGAGGCCGATGTCGAGGAAGTCGGCGTCGGGGATATGGGGAACAACGCTGGACACACGCTCGCCGGTCCGTGGGTCGAAGGTGTCAACACGGCCCTCACTGCCTCGGACGGCCACGAAGTGGGTTCCGTCCGATCGGAGGTGGTACGTGTCCTCGGAATCGTCTTTCTCGATTTTCCTGAGGGGAAGCGCCATTCTCGTCTTTCCCCGATGGTCCAGAACGAGCACCTGAGATGCCGTCGTGACCACGATTCCGCTCTCGTTGAGGTCATGGACCTGCCGAGCGCCGGGGATCGACAGCGTGGTCCAGGTCTTGGTGTCAGTGATCTGCGCGCTGTCCTTGGCCAGGGCGACGTACCTGCTCTGGGCGGCGAACGTGGGCGTAGGCACTGCGGTGTCAGTCAGGCTGCCGGTGAGGTAGTGGACACCCCCGGCGTCCTGATACACCATGCGGCGATCGTGTCTGCCCAGGTAGACGACGGCCTTCTTGTCGGAGCTGCGGACGAACGGCGCCCGCTGAGGTGCTCCGCTTTTGCTGACGATGTACGGCGCGGCCTGGGAAAATGGCGCCTCGTTAACCAGCCAGTACCGGCAGGGATTGTCCATCTGAGTGGTCCACGGACAGGTAGGCCCCTTGAATTTGTCCACCGTCGCGAAAGTCCCTATACGTTCAGGAAACGACTGGGGCATCGAGTATTCGGGCAGTTCGCGTTGTGGCGGTTGCCCAGGGATGAGCAGCGCCCCTGACAGAACGATCGCGGTTCCCGCGAGGTAGAGGGTCCGCGTTGACCATTGACCGATGGCCAGTTCGGCTTGGGCTATGTCATCCGAAGCTTCGGGTGCCGGCCTGGCGCTCAGTTTCCGGGCGGCGAGTGGTACGGCTGCCGCCACGACAATCACGATGACGGCATGGGCCAGACGCGCCGGGGTGGCGCCCTGGATCGCCAGGAGATAGCCCTCTGCCACCACGGCGCCGCCCAAACCGAGCAGCCATGCTTTCCGATAGATATTCGCTTCGTCGTGCGCATGGAGCAGCCGTACATCGCGGAAGACAGAAACGGCGCACCACCCCAGGACCAGATAGAACAGGTCATTGGTGAGGCAAGCCAAGGGAACGGCGGGGGTGAGGGCGATCAGCCGCCACCGGCGCAGGCCGGCGAAATGGTCGATGACCTGGCGGGCGTTGGCCTCTGTGACGGAAAGGCCAATCAGGGCGGCGAACCTGTTGAGCCGTTCTCGCGTGACCGGAACGGCTGCCGCCAGCAGGGCGATGGCGGAGACTACCCAAGCGATCATCGGAGGTATCGTCACGAAGGGCCACCATATATGGTTCTATATCGTGAGTTCGGACGATATATGGCAGCAATTTGGCATCGCCACGTGGCGTGCACGGCGTGCGCGATTACTGGTCGTGGTATGCAGTTCACTGTCGCTCGTGATTATCGCCGCCGCCCCGTGGTGGTCAACGGCGATAACACCGCATATCCGCTGGGAGGTCGACCCGTTCTTCGTCCATGCGGACGTCGACGAGAATGGCGTCCTGTCCACCAGGGCGTTCATCGAGCTCGAAAACGAGGGACCGGTCTCCGTCACCCTCACCGATATCTCGGCGGAAATCCCGGGCCTCCGCTTGCTACCTGCTGACAAGGTGGACGAGGAAAGTTCCGTGGTCACCTTGAGGCGCGGTGGCTCGGCGACCGTGAGTAGGCGCATCGTCATCACTGACTGCGCGGCGGTGCCACATGAGCCCCAGCCGATGCGCTTCACTTTCCGGACCTGGACGGGCTCAGGGTCAGCGGAGGCGCTGGCGGACTCATGGCAGCTGACAGGACCCACAGGTAGTATCCCGCTCGCCTGGCAGCGAGGCCTCGCCGACGACGTGTGCAATGACGCGGTGAGCCCGCAGTGGCCCTGACAGTCAGCTCAGACCCGCCTGGAAGGTTGTGGCGCATGCCGCCCGTCACGAAGATCGCCACCGGGTTCGTGTTCGTGTTCGGTGCCCTCCGTTTCAATGGCTTCGACCTGCTGTTCGACCCCGTCGGATGGGGATTGTGCGCGGCCGGGCTGGCTCAGCTGCAGCGATCCGTCGACGACCCCTTCAGCCGGGCCAGGTTCTTCGCCGCCGTCATGGCCTGCGCCTCGTTCGTCGTCATGCTCGCGTCCGGCGAGCGCTCGGGTCATCCCCTGACGGTTTTCTCCTTTTCGCACGTGCTCGGCCTCGCCAACACAGTCGGTGCCTTGGTCACGGTCTGGCTCGTGGTTGAGGCCATCATCGGACGGATTCGTCCCCGTGCGGAGAGCTCCAGGACCGCCCTCCTCGACGTGCTGCGCTGGGCCGTGGTCAGTCTGGGCGTGCTCGGCCTGCTGTCCGGGTACGGCTACGCCGATCTGGGACCTGCCACGACCATCGCGTGGTTCGCGACCGTCGTGGCCCTGATCGTCGTGCTCTACGGTTCGGCCGGCCTGCCGTACCTGGCCCCGACCTGGGAGCCCGTGGCCGATCGCGTGCCGTGACGAGTGCTGCTACTGGGTCGTGCAGACGGTTCCGTTGAGGGTGAAGACGGCAGGCAGCACGTTCGGGCCGTTGTAGTTGCCGACGAAGCCGATCGAGGTCGATCCTCCGGTGGGTAGTGAGCCGTTTCCGGTCTCGTTGACGGCCTTGACGTCCGATCCGGTCTGCGTCCAGACGGCGCTCCAGCCGCTGCCCAGGCTCTGCCACGTTCGGGGCCAGCTGAAGTTCAGGGTCCAGCCGTTGATCGGTGCGCCGTTGTTGGTGATGTCGAGGGCGCCGACGTAGCCGCTGGCCCAGTCGGTCTGGATGGTCAGCCGTACCGAGCAGGAGCTGGAAGCGGGTGTGCCGGTGGTGAACGTCAGCGGCGGGGAGGCCCACGACAGGCCGCCGCCGCTGTCCCGGGCGATCACGTTGAGTGTGTAACGGGTGCCTGGAGTGAGGTTGTTCACCGTGAGGGAGGTGCCGGGGGTCTCGCTGAGTTGCTCGCTGATGGCGCCGTTCTGGCGGTGGAGCTCGTACTTGACGATCGGGCGTGCGCCGGGGGCGGCGGCGGGCCAGGAGATCGTGGCGGTTCTGTCCGTGACGTTAGCGGCGGTCGGCTGCCCCGGCGTGCCCGGACGGCCGGTCTGGGGTGTGGAGGGGTGCAGGACGATCGTGGTCAGCGAGAGCGGTGACAGGGTCTGGCTGGTCGCGGTTCCCGCTGTCGAGCTGGTGATGCTCGTGGCGCCGTTGGTGTGCGTCAGTACGGTCGGCGCGCCGGACGCCGGGCTGAAGCCGGAGTAGTTGATCGTGACGGGGTAGGACGTGTCCGACGACGTGTTGATCAACAGGACCGACAGATCGCCGTTGGGGCGGCGGGCGGCGTGCGCGGTGACCTTCGCCTGGTCGGTCGCGGCCCGGATGAACTGGTCGCCGGGGCGGGCGAACCTGCTCATCATCTGGAGTGCGTAGTACGGCGCGAACGGGGTGTTCAGCGGCGGCTCGCAGACGCTGCCGTCGGAGGTGCACGTAGCGCTCGACAGCAGGCCGAAGTCTCCGTAATCGGTATGTCCTTCGACCTGGGTGACGTTGCCGATGCCGTTGTGGACGTTCCACCAGTCGACCGTGAACACCCCGTTCGCCAGCACCGTCGCGTAGGCGTCGGCGGCGGCCAGCGCGCCGGGCTGCGTGTTGGTGCCGGCGCTGCTGGACCCCGTGTTGAACTCGGTCATGGCGATGCCGATCCGCTCAGAGCCGGTCCCGGCGTACTTCGCGATCTGCTGCCTGGTGAGCTGGATCATGTCGGGGACCTGGGCGGCCTTGTCGAGGGCGCCGGGATACCAGTGCAGGATCACGAAGTCGATCTTCGGTCCGGCGATCGACAGGACGACCTTGTTCCAGGTGCCGTTGTCGCCGTCGGCGACGATGGCGTCGGGCCAGTTGGCGGCCGTGGTCAGCACCGCGCCGATCTTGATGGTGGGGTCGACCGCCTTCATCGCGTCCGCGTAGGACACGACGTTGCGGGCGTACTCGGCCGGGCTCTTGTCGGCGTGGTTGTCCGCCTCCCAGGCGGAGCCGTAGTGGCCGTTGCCGTAGTTCTCGTTGCCGATCTCCCAGTACTTGACGCCGTAGCCCTTGGTGACGTTGGCGCTACGTACCCAGGCCGCGGCCTCCTCGGCGGTGCCGGTGCCGTAGTTGGCGGTCACCATCGGCTGCGCCCCGGTGCGACGCGCACCACGCATGAAGGTGTCGAAGTCGGTGTTGGGCGCCACATAACCGCCGGGAGCGGTGTGGTCGGCCCAGTGGTAGATGTCCGAGTAGGAGCCGCCGGGATAGCGCAGCAGCTTCACGCCGGCGTCCTTGAGGAGGTCGGCGGTCGCGTCGGTGCCGAGATTGGTGTCCCAGATCGCATGGTTGGTGCCGATGCCGGTTTCGGGGACGGTGGCGAGCGCGGCGCGGGCGTTGACGGTCACCGCGACCGGGGTGACCTCGTCGGCGTACGCCGTGGGGGCGTTCAGGGCGGTCAGCGTCAGCAGGACGGCGGACGCTGCTCTTAGTGAGAACTTCGGCATCGGCGCACCTCGCCATGGATAGCGGCAATCACTCGACGCCTCCTTCCGACCCAGGAGGCACCATGATCGTGCGGGGTGACGCCAAGCCCGTCAAACAACAGTGAAACTTTCACACCGACAGCTGTGGCTCTATTGATGACCGATCCGGGGCTTCGCTGGAGCGGCGGTTCCGGTTTTGCCGAGGTGCCTATCAAATCGAAAGATGTCCGCATCTGGACATGCCTGGTCGGCAACGCGATCAAGGCAGTGATCGTCCCAGATTAGTCCTGCTTTATCGGTATTTATCTGGGAGCGCCTGTTGCTCAGACGTCTGCTCGTTTCCGCCGCTCTCGTAGGCTCGGCGCTGGTCGTGCCCGTCGCGGCCGCCCTGCCTGCTTCCGCCGTTCAAGTGCACGTCAACGCCACGGCGGCCGCCTGCACCTACCAGCGATCCGGCAACCACTGGAACTGCGTCACGCCGGGTGCCTACTGCCCGAAAGCCGCGCACAGCCGGTACGGATTCGCCAAGGTGACCAACCGTAAATATCAGTGCAGCCAGTACAGCAACGGGCAATGGCGGTGGAAGAGGGTCTGAGCCTCCACGCGAAACGACCGCCCCGCCGAACCAGCGAGGGCGGTCGTTTCCCTGAGGCTCAGGATGACGGCTTCCTGTCGGTCCAGCCGGCTTCCAGTACGGCCTGCGAGCTCCACACGGTGCCGGGTTCGAAGGCACTCTGGACACCGTCGGGCTTCACCAAAACGCTCTCGTTCGCCAGGCCCCGCCCGGTCGCCTGGTCGAAGATCAGCCGAGTCTCCACGACGCCGGAGTATTTGGTGTGCGACTTGACCGCCACGGCGGTGCCCTGGCGGCCCTCCGCGTCCGTGACGTTCTCGATGACGTCGACGGTGTCGAGGTCGGCGAGCATCCGGAAGGCGGCGCCGCGTACCTGGGGTGTAACCGGCATGTCGGTGATCAACCCCACGCTCACGGTGAAGAGCCAGGTGTCGGCCGGCATCGGGTCGCTGCTGGACTCGGTGCTGTGCCCCTTGTACGAGCGAAGCAGCCACGCCTTGAGCTTGGCCGGGTCGGAGGGCAGGCCGCGCAGGTCCTTCATGGTGACGTTCCGGCCGAGCCAGAACACCTTGTCCCCGTCGACCAGGGGGCTGTGGCTGATGCTCGTCTTTTGGGGAGAGGTCGAGAGGGTCAGCGCGCCTAGCTTGCCCGGCACCTTGACTGAGATCTTGGCCGGGGAACCGGCCTGCTTCCACGCCTCCTCGTCCGCGGCGGTGGCCGGTCGCGCGCCGAGCGGCTTGGTGCTGCCCCACTGGTCGCCTCCGGTGGCGCTGGGCGTCCAGCCCTCGTTCCGCTGCTGGTCCATGACCAGGTAGTCCGCGCCATCGGCTACGAACAGGGTCCGCTGCACGGACACGGTGTGCCAGTAGGCGCCCGTCCCGCCGGGCTGGCGGGCCGCCTTCGCGGCGGCGGTCAGCAGGATGTCCCGAGCCGACAGCTTCACCTTGGGCGTGGCGGAGTTGGGCGTGGACGAGGTGAGCGTCGCCGGGGCCGCGTCGGGCGCCCGCGGCGTCGTGCCGCCGGTGCCGGAGACCACGACGGCCACGGCGGTCGCGGCCGCGGCGGCGCCGACGAGGCTGAAACCCCACACCGGTCGTACGGTCCTGCGCTTACGCCGCGCCGACCGCGGCTGGGACATGGCGTACGAGAGCTCCGCGGCCCTGGTGCGTTCGTCGACCGGCGTGTCGCCGAGGTGTGCGGGCCGGGCGGCCCGTAGTTCGTCGATGGGGTTCATGACCACTCCTCACTGAGGTTCCGCACCCGGGTCCGGGACTGTCCCGCCGGTTCCATCGCCTGCTTGAGCCGCTTGCGCGCACGATGCAGCCGTACACGGAAGGCGGCGGACGAGCAGCCGATGACCCGGGCCGCGTCCTTGGGGGACAGGCCCTGCCAGGCGATCAGGAGGAGGACCTCCCGGTCGTCCTCCGGCAGTTCGGCCAGCGCCCGCAGTACGCCGAGCCGTTCGGTCACCTGGTCGGCCACGTCGCCCTCGGTCCAGGCCCGCAGCTCCGCGTTCAGCGCCTCCCGCCGGGTCTCCGCGCGGATGTTGTCCCGCAGGACGTTGCGCGCGACGCCGAGCAGCCATGGCAGGGCCGGTTCCGGTACGTCGTCCAGCCGCCGCCAGGCGATCGCGAACGTCTCGCTCACCACCTCGTCCGCCACCTGCCGGCCCGCGCGACTGACCACGTAGGCCCACACACGTTGTCGGCATCCGTCGTACATGCTGGTGAACCGGTGCGCGTCATCCGTCACCGCCTCAGCCCCTTAATCCCGGACATCGTTCTTCTGACACCAGGAAGTGGTCCGAGCCCCATCGTTGTTACAGCAATCCTGAAATATACGGACGGCCTCCTACGTAGAAAGAGCCCCTATACGCTCGATGCCGACGTAGCCGAGGGCGGGGGACGAACGTGGACGAACGGATCGAGCGAGCCAGACTGCTGTACGAGCGCGCCGTCTTCGACGGCGATGCCGCGGCACTGGAGACGGCCGACCGGGAACTGGACGCCGCCGAGGCGGATCTCGCCCTGGCCCGCGGCCGGATCATCCATGGTCGATTCCTGGACGGGGAGAAAGAGGACCCGGCCGAACTGACCCTGTTCGAGCGCGCGGCGCGGCTCTACCAAGCGCTCGGCGACGTGCGCGGCGAGGGCGAATCGCTGTTCTGGATCGGCATCTTCCACCAGGTCGTCCGCCAGGACGACGACACCGCGGTCCCCGCACTCGAACGCTCCCGCGAACTCGCCGCCCAGGCGGGCGACAAGCTGACCATGTCGTACGCCCTCCGGCACCTGGGCATCGCCGAGCACGTCGCCGGCCGGCTGGGCCCGGCCCGCGAACGGCTGGAGGAGTCGGTACGCCTGCGCCGCGAACTCGGTTTCCTGCCCGGCGTCGCCGCGAACCTGATCGGCCTGGCCTACATCACCGCCGCCGAAGGCCGCCGTGACGAGGCACTGGAGGTGCTCGCCGAGGCGGGCGAGCTCGCCGAGGCCGCCGGCGCCCACGGCATCCTGCGCTCGGTCGAGGAGACGCGCAAGACCCTTGGATAAAGCTACGTTCTACGTACTATGGCCTTCGGCAAGACGGGGGTTGCCTGAGCGACGCCCGCCAGCCGTACGGTCACCGCCAGGCCGCCTTCGGGCCTGGCCGCGGCCGTGACCGTGCCGCCGTGCGCGTCGACGATGGCCCGCACGATCGACAGCCCGAGCCCCGACCCCCTGGCCGACCGCACCCGATCGGCGTGCAGCCGGTGGAACGGCTCGAACAGGTCGTCCACCTCGTACGGCGAGACCGGCGGGCCGGTGTTCTCCACCACGATGACGGCGCCGTCACCGTCGGGGCGGACGGTCACCCACACCTCGCCGTCGCGGACGTTGTACTTGATCGCGTTCTCCAGCAGGTTGAACACGCAGCGCTCCAGGAACAGCGGGTCGCCCCCGGCGACGGCCGGACGCAGGTCCTCGTGCACGGTGACGTGCCGCTTCCCGGCCGCGAGCTCGATCTGCTCCAGCGCGATCCGGACGATCCGCGGTAGCTCCACTGGCTTGCGCGCGGTCAGCTCCTGCTCCGACTGCGCGAGCAGCAGCAGGCCCTCGATCAGCCGCTCGTAACGGGCGTTGGTGCCCAGCAGCGCCCGAGCCAGTGCCTTGAGATCCGGCGAGGCCGCCGGCTCCTCCAGCGACACCTCCAGAATCGTCCGGTTGATCGCCAACGGCGTCCGCAACTCATGCGAGGCATTACCGATGAACCTGCGCTGCGCCTCGAACACCCGATGCAACCGATCCAACATCGCATCGAACGTATCGGCCAGCCGCTTCACCTCATCATGCGGACCCCGCAACCCGATCCGCTCACGCAACGTACTCTCCGACAACCGCCGCGCCGTCTCCGTCACCCGATCCAACGGCCGCAACGCCCGATCAGCCACCAGATAGCCGAGCACGAACGCGATGACCCCGATCAGGATCATGATGACGACCGAGGACCGCAGCATGTCACTCAGCACGGTGGCCGCCCCTTGTTCCACGTTGACCTGTACCTGCTGCATGGAGGGGCCGACGATGGGCGGATCCTTCGTGACGGCGATCGCGGAGCCGCCGAACCTCGTGACGAACTGCGTGTTCAGCGCCTTGGCGGTCAGCAGATAGGTGACCCAGAGCAGCATCGACCCGGCGACGAAGAACAGCCCGCCGTACAGCAGGGCGAGCCGCATCCGCAGTCCGAGCCGGTCCCACGGCCGCGCACGCGTCACAGCCGGTAGC
Source organism: Nonomuraea sp. NPDC049141 (assembly GCF_040648415.1). Taxonomy (NCBI): domain Bacteria; kingdom Bacillati; phylum Actinomycetota; class Actinomycetes; order Streptosporangiales; family Streptosporangiaceae; genus Nonomuraea; species Nonomuraea sp. NPDC049141. The sequence goes on along the minus strand of NZ_JBEZDR010000005.1, from coordinate 69,769 downwards.
CCTTGCCGGGCACGTTCTGGACCGCGAGCGGCGCGCCGAGCTTCCTGCGCAGCGAGGTGATCGTGACGCGCAGCACGCCGGTGCCGGTGTCGGCGTGCTCGTCCCAGACGCGCCTGCGCAGCTCGGCGGAGGTGACGAGGTCGCCGCCGGCCAGCAGCAACTGCTCCAGGACGTCGAACTCCTTGCGGTTCAGCGCGACCACCCGCTCGTCCCTGGTCACCGTACGGCGGCCGGGATCGAGCCGGATCCCGGCCCGTTCCAGCGCGGCCGGCGCGGCCCGGGAGGACCGGCGGGCCAGCGTCCGGATCCTGGCCACCAGCTCGGCGAACGCGAACGGCTTGACCAAATAGTCGTCGGCGCCCAGCGACAGCCCGTCCACCCGGTCGTGGACCTGCCCGGCGGCGGTCAGCATGAGGATCCGGCTGGAGCTGGCCAGCTCGCCGCAGACGTCGTCGCCGTGCACCTCGGGCAGGTCGCGGTCGAGGACGACGACGTCGTAGTCGACGTACGAGGCCAGGTTCAGCGCCTCCTGCCCGTCGTAGGCCACGTCGACGGCCATCGCGTGCAGCCGCAGGCCGCGCGCGACCGCGTCGGCCAGCTCTTCCTCGTCTTCCACGACAAGCACTCGCATGTGGTCGAGCGTGGCGGGTCGGGTGTTAGCCGCGAGTAAGCGCCTTATCCGGGTTTAGCACGGCTGGGAGTGGAGTGGGCTCCGCATCCCGGGCGAGTGACCCGGGCGGCGAAGGAGCGGGTCATGAGAGTTCGACTGCTGCCTGCAGTACCTCTGCTGGTGTTGGCACTGGCGGCATGCGGGCAGAGCAAGGCCGCCGACGACGGGATCGCCAGCGCGGGCAAGGGTACGGCCACGCCCACCGCGTCGAGGTCGGTGTCGGAGACCGACCGGCAGGCGGCGCAGCTGAAGTTCGCCCAGTGCATGCGGGAGCACGGCGTCAACATGCCCGACCCCGGGGCCGACGGCAGCGTGCTGCTCAGGCAGAAGAAGGGCGAGGACCCCAGCAAGATGAAGAAGGCGATGGAGGCGTGCCAGCCCCTGATGAAGGACGTGATCGGCGACAAGGTGAACCAGCCGATGGATCCGAAGCAACGGGACCAGATGGTGAAGTTCGCCCGCTGCATGCGGGAGCACGGCGTGGACATGCCGGACCCGGGGCCGAAAGGGGAGATCAAGATCAAGATGCGCGGCGGCGAGAAGAAGCTCCAGGAGGCGCAGGAAGCCTGCAAGAGCCTCGCTCCGGGCTTCGGTAGCTTCCGGGCCAAGCCGTGAGGCGGCCCCTGGTCGTCGCCGGCGCCGCCCTCCTCGCGGTCGCCGCCGCCTGGACAGCGCTGACCGTACTGAACCAGAGCGGCGGCACGGGCGCGGCGGCGCCGAGCAAGCCCCCGGTGCCCGCCACCGCGGAGATCACCAGGCAGGACCTGGTCGACACCAAGACCGTCAGCGGCGCGCTCACCTACTCCGGCGAGCGCGAGCTCGCGGCCGGCTCCGCGGGCACCGTGACGTGGGTGGCCGCGGAGGGCGCGGTGATCCGCCGGGGACGCCCGCTGATCAGGATCGACCGGAAACCGCTCGTCCTGATGTACGGCAAGCTGCCGCTCTACCGGACACTGCGTTCCGGCATGTCGGACGGCCCCGACGTCGAGCAACTGGAGCGCAACCTCAAGGCGCTCGGCTACGGCGACGACCTCACCGTGGACGACCACTTCAGCTACGCGACGCGGCTGGCCGTCAAGGAGTGGCAGGACGGCGTGGGACTGTCCGAGACGGGAGAGGTGGACGCCGCGCAGGTGACGTTCCTGCCTTCGGCGGTACGGGTGACCGAGGCGAAGGCCGCGGTCGGCGGCAAGGCCGGTCCCGGCCGGACGGTCCTCACGGTCAGCGAGCTGCGGCGGCTGGTGCACGTGGACCTCGACACCGGCGACCAGGCGATGGCCAGGAAGGGCGCCAAGGTGAGCGTGGAGTTGCCCGGCGGCGAGCAGGCGGCCGGGAAGATCAGCGAGGTCGGCACGGTGGCCAAGAGCCAGGAGGACAGCACCACCATCGACGTGGACATCACGCTGACCAAGCCCCCGAAGTCCAAGCTGGACCAGGCCCCGGTCGAGGTGGAGCTGGTCAGCGAGCGGCGTAAGAACGTGCTGAGCGTGCCGGTGGAGGCGCTGCTGGCGCTGCGCGAGGGCGGCTTCGGCGTCGAGGTGGTCGAGGGCGGCGCGACCCGCGTCGTGGAGGTGAAGGTCGGCGGCTTCGGCGGCAGCCGGGTCGAGATCAGCGGCGCGGGGCTGGCCGAGGGCATGAAGGTCGGGGTGCCCGCGACATGAGCGTTGTGGAGCTGCACGACGTGACCAAGGTCTACGAGGGCCACGTCGAGGCGCTGCGCGGAGTGGACCTGACGGTCGAGCGGGGTGAGCTGGTGGCCATCGTGGGGCCGTCGGGCTCCGGGAAATCCACCATGCTCCACATGATCGGCACCCTGGACCTGCCCACCAGCGGGACCGTGCGCGTCGCCGAGTACGACGTCGCCGAGCTCTCCGACCGGGAGCTGTCCGCGCTGCGGGCGCGGCATCTGGGGTTCGTGTTCCAGCAGTTCCATCTGGCTCCGGGGGTGAGCGCGCTGGACAACGTGGCCGACGGCCTGCTGTACAGCGGCATCGGGCTGCGGGCCAGACGCGAGCTGGCCGCCTCCGCCCTGGAACGGGTGGGCCTCGGCCACCGGCTGGGCCACCGGCCGAACCAGCTCTCAGGCGGCGAACAGCAGCGGGTGGCCGTGGCCCGAGCCGTCGCCGGTGACCCGCCGCTGCTGCTGGCCGACGAGCCGACCGGGAACCTGGACTCCGCCTCGGGGGCCGAGGTGCTGACGGTTCTGGGCGGGTTGCACGCGGCCGGTACGACGATCGCGATCATCACCCACGACGCGGAGATCGCCGCCTGGTGCCACCGCCAGGTCAGGCTCCGCGACGGCCGGATCGTCGCAGACCTCACACGGACCGCCGACCTCACGCGCAACGCCGACCCAGAGCGGGCCGCCGGTTTCGAGCAAGGAGCTCCAGAGTGACGCGTAACCGGCTGACACCCGCGCGTCTCGGCTTCGCCGACGTCCTGCGGGTCGGCGCGGCCGGGCTCAGCACCCGCCCGACGAGAGTGATCCTGTCGGCGCTCGGCATCGCCATCGGCATCGCGACGATGATCGCGGTGATCGGCATCTCGGCCTCCTCCCGCGAGCAACTGCTGCGTCAGCTCGACCGGCTCGGCACCAACCTGCTGACCGTCTCGGCCGGCCAGACCATGTTCGGCAAACCGGCCGAACTGCCCACCGGCGCGGTCGCCATGGTCGAGCGCATCGGCCCGGTCCGCACGGCCGGCGCCACCGGAGCCATCACCGCCACCGTGCGGCGCACCCGCTACATCCCCGAGGAGGTGACCGGCGGCATCGCCGTACAGGCGGCGACCACCGGCCTGCTTGCCACACTGGAGGGCGGCCTGTCGAAGGGCACCTGGCTGAACGCCGCCACCGAGCGGCAACCCGTCGTCGTCCTGGGCGCCAAGGCCGCGGAGACGCTCGGCATCTCCAGGACCGGCGTGCGGGTGTGGATGGGCGGCCGGTGGTTCACCGTGGTCGGCATCCTGACCCCGATGCCGCTCGCCCCGGAGATCGAGCGGTCGGTGCTGGTCGGGTTCCCCGCCGGGGCGGAGCTGCTGGGCTTCGACGGCCACCCGTCGACGATCTACGAGCGGTCGGCGGAGGAATCGGTGGAGGGCGTACGAGGGGTGCTCCCGCGTACGGTCAACCCGGAGAACCCGCAGGAGGTCAACGTCAGCAGGCCGTCCGACGCGCTGGCGGCCAGGGCGGCCGCCGCGGGCGCGTTCACCAACCTGCTGCTCGGCCTCGGCGCGGTCGCGCTGCTGGTCGGCGGCGTGGGCGTGGCGAACACCATGGTGATCTCGGTACTGGAACGACGCAGCGAGATCGGCCTGCGCCGCTCGCTCGGCGCGACGCGTGGGCAGGTGCGGGTGCAGTTCCTTTCGGAGTCGCTGCTGCTGTCCGCGCTGGGCGGGGTCGTCGGGGCGGTGCTGGGCGCGCTGGCCACCACCGGCTACGCGCTGTCACGCGGCTGGCCGGCCGTGGTGCCACCGTGGGCGCTCGGCGGCGCGATCGCCGCCACACTCGTCATCGGCACGATCGCCGGCCTCTACCCGGCCATGCGAGCCGCCCGCCTGTCCCCGACGGTCGCCCTGACGACCACCTGATGGTGGCGCTACGCGCGGGTCGCGCGGTCGAACGTCTCGACCAGTTCGTCCGCGCACAGCTCCGGATCCAGCCCGTCGACCAGCCGATCGGCCACGGCGTCGACCGCGGCCCGCAGCGTCGTGGCCATGATCGTCGAGTCGAACGACCGGAACGTCCCCGTACGCCGGCCATCATCGAAGAACGCCACCAACCGGGCGATCGCCGCGTCCCGCTCCTGGCCGCCGAGCGGGGCGGAGTTGGCGGCGATCTGCTGAACGGCCCGCACATGGTCGGGATGGGCGGCGATGAAGGCCACGTTCGACCGGATGTAGGCCTGGAGCAGGTCGCGGGCGCCGTCGGCGGCGTCGAGCGCGGGCCGCATGAAGGCGGCCGCGTCGTCCACGACCTTGCGGACCACGGCCGCCAGCAACTCGTCCTTGCTGGAGAAGTGGTAGGAGATGAGCCGCTTGCTGCTGAGCCCGGCATGCTCGCAGATGGCCTCGAAGGTCGTCGCGGCGTAACCGCGTCCGGCCAGCAGGGCGATCGTGGCCTGGGTGATCTGGGCCTTGCGTGCCTCAGTCGCCGCATGACGAGCTGTCTCCATGTCATCCGAGCTTGCCACGCTTCGGGTAGGCCTGCCGTACGGTCCGGCGGTTGACGAGCGTCGCGACGGCCACCAGCAGCACCCCGACCAGCCCCTGCTCGACCCGCATCCAGAGCGGGTAGCCGCTGGACGGGACGGCCACGATGAGCAGGATCCCGATGGGGGCGATGGTCGCGATGAAGCGGATGCGGACATAGGCGGCCCGCCTGCCCTTCTCGGCCTGGCCGGTCAGCGCGATGAGCCAGGCGGCAGCGGCGGCCACGGCCACGCCGCGTACCCACACCACCCAGTCCCCGCCGATGATGGCCGCCACCACCAGAGCCAGGACCGAGACGGCGAGCATGACGACGAAGAGCGTCCTGACATGAGTCCAGATTTTGTTATCCATGCGAGTAAATTTATCCGCACGGATAACTAGTTGGCAAGCAGTAATCGGCACGGCGCCGGCCGTACCGATCACTTGTTCGTCACATGTTGATCATGTGGCCGGCGAGGCCGTGGATCGCTTCCTTGACCGCTTCGCCGAGCGTGGGGTGGGCGTGCACGTTGCGCGCGACCTCGTGCACGGTGAGGTCCCACTGCTGGGCCAGCGTCAGCTCGGGCAGCAGCTCCGTCACCTCCGGGCCGATCAGGTGCGCGCCGAGCAGCTCACCGTACTTGTTGTCGCTGATGATCTTGACGAAGCCGTTCGCGTCGCCCAGGCCGTGCGCCTTGCCGTTCGCGGTGAACGGGAACTTGACCACCTTCACGTCATAGCCCAGGTCCCGGGCCTGCGCCTCGGTGTAGCCGAAGCTGGCCACCTGCGGCTGGCAGTACGTGGCCCGCGGGATCATCACGTAGTCGAGCTCCATGGTCTCCGCGTCGCCGATCGTCTCGGCCGCGATGATGCCCATGGACTCGGCGGCGTGCGCCAGCATCAGCTTGGCGGTGACGTCGCCGATGGCGAAGATGTGCGGCACGTTCGTCCGGCACCTGCCGTCGATCGCGATCGCGCCCCGGTCGGTGAGTGCCACGCCGGTCTTCTCCAGGCCGTAGCCGTCGACGCGCGGTGCGAAGCCGATGGCCTGCAGCACCTTGTCGGCCTCCAGCACCTGCTGCTGCCCGTCGCGGGTGACGGTCACCTTGACCGAGGCGCCGGTGTCCTCGATGCCGTCGACGCGGGTGGAGGTGAGCACCTCGATGCCGAGCCGCTTGTAGCGCTTGGCCAGCTCGGCCGAGACCTCCGCGTCCTCCAGCGGGACCATGCGGTCGAGGAACTCCACGATCGTCACCTTGACGCCGTAGTTGTGCAGGACGTACGCGAACTCCACCCCGATCGCGCCCGCGCCCGCGATGATGATGCTGCCGGGAAGCTGATCGGTCATGATCTGCTCCTCGTACGTCACCACCCGCTCCGACAGCGACGTGCCCGGGATCAGCCTGGTGCTGGCCCCGGTGGCGATGATGCAGGTGGCGAAGGTGATCGTCTCGTCGTTCACCTGGATCGTGTTGGCGTCGAGGAACGTGCCGCGGCCGTCGTACTCCGTGATGGCGTTCTTCTTCATCAGGTAGTGGACGCCCTTGACCCGCCCGTCGGCCACCTTGCGGCTGCGCTGGAAGGCGGCGCCGTAGTCGAAGCTGACCTCGCCGCTGATGCCGAAGGTCTTGGCCTCGTTGTGGAAAATGTGCGCGAGCTCGGCGTTGCGCAGCAGTGCCTTGGACGGGATACAGCCCACGTTCAGGCAGACGCCACCCCAGTACTTCTCCTCGATGACCGCTGCGCGCAGCCCGAGCTGGGCGGCGCGGACCGCGGCCGTGTACCCTCCGGGACCCGCGCCGAGAACGACGACGTCATAGTGAGTGCTCATGAGTCAGACCGTACCGTCCACCTAGCGCTACCCCTGAACCTCGCCCCCGTGCCAATGACCCGGCCGATCGCGCTCGGTTGGATCTAGGCATGACCGAATTCCCCGGACGGTGGGCCGAAGGCGTCAGCCTCGTGATCGCGCCGGTCCTCATGCTGGCGGGCGTGCTGCTGCGCCTGCCGTACGACGCCTTCTTCCCGCGCCAGCTCGCGGCCTTCGCCGGGGACCCGGCGCTGATGACCGCCTCCTACAGCTGTTTCGCCGCGGGCAACGTGCTGCTCTGGCCCGGCGTGCTCGGCCTCGTGCGGCGCTCGCCCGGCTCGCGGTGGGTGCTGTGGGGCGGGGTGATGGTGATGCTGGGCCTGTTCGAGCGGGCCTTCCACGCCGGGGTCAGCCATCTGGCGTTCCAGCTGGTCTCCGTGCAGGGCCTTCCGGCCGCGCAGCGGGCGGTGGCGGACTCCTACGGCGCCTTCCACGTCTTCGCCTCGCTCAGCGTGGCGCTGTTCTTCGGCTGGATCGTGCTCGCCGTCGGCCTGTGGCGGGCCGGCACGCTGGATCTCGTACGGGCGGTCGCCCTCGGCCTCATGTCCGCGCTGCCGATCGGTGTGCTCAAGGGCACCGGCGTGATGTCGATCGTGGCCACCGCGGGCCTGTGCGTCGCGCTCGTGCCCTTCGGCGTCAAGGTGCTGCGCGACGGCCCCGCGCCGAAGTGGTGGGCGTTCCCCCTGGCTCTCGCCATCGGCGCGGGCGCGGTGGTGCTCGGCACCCTCGGTTAGACCTCCACCTTGTACGGCAGCGCCAGCTCGTCCGCCGGGACCCCGCGGATGCCCCAGTTGACCTTGGGCATCTCGATGATCGTGATCTCCACGTCCTCGGCGGCGAGCCCCGACCTCTCGTAGATCGTCCGGATCAACGCCCGCTTGGCGTCGTCGCTGCGACCGGTGAAGCAGACCACCTCGATGATCAGGTAGTCCGGGCCGCGCTGCGGGCACACGAAGTCCTCGGCGTCGAGCAGCAGGAACCGGTGGAAGCGCTTGTCCTCCGGCAGCCCCCACGCGCTCACCACGCAGGAGTGCAGGAGATCCGAGAGCTCCCGCTGCCGTCCGGCCCACACGTCCCGCCGACCATAGATCTTGAGCTGCGCCATGCCGGTCAATATAGGGGGTCACCGTGATTGGTAGCCTGACCCCTGATGTATCGCCTCGTGTTCACGCAGGTCTTGCGACGTTTCGACGCCGAGGCCGTGCACCATCTGACTGTCAGGGCCCTCGCGCTGCTCTCGGCGCTGCCCCTGCTCAAGCGGCTGCTCTATCGAGCGCTCGCGCCGCACGACCCGGTTCTGCGCGTCAGCGCGTTCGGCGTGCACTTCCCCGGACCGCTCGGCCTGGCCGCCGGGTTCGACAAGGACGCCGCCTGCGCCGAGGGCGTCGCCGCCCTGGGCTTCGGCCATGTCGAGGTCGGCACCATCACCGCGCACGCCCAGCCGGGCAACCCTCGGCCCCGGCTGTTCAGGCTGGTGCCGGGACGGGCCGTCATCAACCGGATGGGTTTCAACAACGCCGGGGCGGTCGCCGCGTCGCGCCGCCTGCGCCGCCCCAGAGGGTTGCCGGTCGTGGTCGGGGTCAACATCGGCAAGACCAAGGTGGTGCCCGAGTCCGGGGCCGTCGCCGACTACGTGGCCAGCGCCAAGGAGCTGGCGTCGCTGGCCGACTACCTCGTGGTCAACGTGAGCTCGCCCAACACTCCCGGACTGCGCGACCTGCAGGCCGTGTCGCTGCTGCGCCCGCTGCTCGCCTCGGTCAAGGAGGTCGCCGACGGCACGCCGCGCCGTACCCCGCTGCTGGTGAAGATCGCCCCCGACCTCGCGGACGAGGACATCGACGCGGTCGCCGACCTGGCGCTGGAGCTGGGGCTCGACGGGATCATCGCGACCAACACCACGATCCGGCACGGCGGCCAGACCGGCGGGCTGTCGGGGCGCCCGCTGAAGGCGCGCTCCCTGCAGGTGCTGCGCCGGCTGCGGGCCCGCGTCGGCGACCGGCTCACGCTGGTCTCCGTGGGTGGCGTGGAGGACGTCGACGACGTGTGGGAACGCCTGCTCGCCGGGGCCACGCTGGTCCAGGGCTACACCGGGTGGATCTACGGCGGGCCGTTCTGGGCCGCGCGCATCCACCGGCAGCTCGCGCGCCGCGTCCGCCGCCACGGCCTCACCTCGATCTCGGAAGCGATCGGTCGTACGGCCTGAGACAGCCGACGATCGGTCGTACGGCCTGGAACGGGTGGACGGCCTGGAGTTCACGGCAGGCCGAAGAACGAGCCAACTGGGACGGCACGCGTTCCCGGCGTTGCTAGGGTTCCCGGATGCTCGATGATCTGCACGCCACACCCGCGCGCCTGTGCCGGGACTACCTCGAACTGGCCGATCGCCACGCACCGGGTCTGATCGAGGGGCTGTACCTGCAGGGGTCGATCGCGCTGGGCGACTACCGGCCGCGGGTGAGCGACGTCGACTTCGTCGCGGTGACCGGCCGGCCGCCCGATCCCGCCGCGCTCCGTACGATCCACGCCGAGCTGAAGACCCGTGGGGCCAAGCCGCACTTCGACGGCCTCTATGTCACCTGGGACGACCTGCGCAAGGACCCGGCGCAGGCGCCCGAGGGGCCGTCGGTGCACGAATGGCGGCTGACCGAGTCCGGAAGGTTCGAGCGCGGCCTGGTCACCTGGCACGTGCTGGCCCAGGGTGGCGTGGCCGTGAGAGGGCCGTCGGCGGCCCAGCTCGGCATCCACACCGACTGGGACACCCTGGCCAGGCAGACCAGGAAGAACCTGGCGACGTACTGGACCAGGTGGGTACAGCACAGCGCCCGGCCGGCCTCCCGGGCGGGCGTGGCCGCGCTGAGCGAGTACCAGACCGCGTGGGGGGCGCTCGGCGTCACCCGCCTGCGCCAGACGCTAGCGGTGGGCGAGGTGACGTCGAAGACCGCCGCCGGCGAATACGCGCTGGAGGTGTTCGACGCGCGTTGGCACAGGATCGTGCGCGAGGCGCTGCGGATCAGGCTGGGCGGGCCCGCGCTCTACCGCAATCCGTTCCGTCGCCGGGCCGATCTGCTGGCCTTCATGACCATGGTGCTGGAGATGTGACGGACGGTCACACGCTGGGTCTGGTCGACTCCGCGTCGTGGGTCATCGAGTCGACCCGCTTCATCACCTCGGCCACGCGTACCGTGGCGGGCCGGTGGGGTCTGCGCCGCTGCCACGGCTTGGGCCCGTCCAGCGGCCGGTACTCCACCCCGATCGCGTCGAGCCGGCCGAGATGCTCCTCCAGGCGGGCGGGGAAGTCGGCCCCCGCCGAGCCGGACCACGCCACCTCCGCCAGGGCGCACGCCCGCGGCCACGCCCGGTAGTCGAGCGTGCGAGGGTCGGGGATGCGCTCGGTCCAGAGCTGGGCCTGGGCTCCGACGACCCGCGACCGCTCTTCGCCGGACCAGTCGTCCGGGGCGGGGGAGAAGGCCGCGACGTCGGCGACGGTGATCGCGTCACCGATCGCCATGGGCTCGTCGGCCGACGCCGACTCCGCGTAGTCGAAGTACAGCGGGAAAACCGGCGTCGCGATCACGTCGTGGCCCGCCGCGGCGGCCCGCCGGCCGACGCCCATGCCGCGCCACGGCATCACCAGCGTGTCGTGCCGCAGCTCACCGCTGACGAACGCCTCGTCCCACACGACCGCCCGCGCGCCGCGGTCCGCGAGCACGTCGGCGAGCCGGCGCAGGAACCACGCCTGCAACTCACCCATGGACGACAGACCCAGCGAGTCGCGGTAGGCGGTGATCTCGGGGGAGGCGGCCCAGTGGTCGAGCACCACCTCGTCGCCGCCGATGTGCACGTAGGGAGTCTCGCCGATGGCGCCGATCAGCTCGTCGAAGATCGTGGTCAGGAACTCGACCGTGGGCGGCATGGGGGACAGGATGGCCGGGGTGATGCCCCACCGCTCCAGCACCTGGTAGTCGTCGTCGGAGGAGCCGAACTCCGGATAGGCGGCCAGGATCGCCTGGGCGTGCCCCGGCACGTCGATCTCCGGCACGACGATGACCGCACGGGCCCGCGCGTAGGCGGCGATCTCCGTCAGGTCGTCGAGCGAGTAGTAGCCGCCGTGCGGGATCTCGTCGTAGGCGTCGGGCTCGCGGTAGTGGTTGGTCGCCGTACGCGAGCGGTGCGAGGCCACCTCGTGCAGCCGCGGGTACGCCCTGCTCTCCACCCGCCAGCCCTGGTCGTCGACCAGGTGCAGGTGGAGCCGGTTCAGCTTGTGCATCCCCATCAGGTCGATCAGGCGGAGCACCTCACGCTTGGGGAAGAAGTGCCTGGCCACGTCGAGGTGCAGGCCACGCCAGGAGAAGCGGGGAGCGTCCTCGATCCGCACCCCGGGAACGATCCACGCCGCCTCGGCCGAGAAGCGGTAGGAAGCGGGCGGCAGCAACTGGTGCAGCGACTGCCCCGCGTAGAAGGCGCCCGCCCGGTCACCCGCCGTGATCTCCACCCCGCGCGACCCCACGACCAGCCGGTACGCCTCCGGGCCGAGGGCTGGGTCGTGCCGCAGATCGACGGCTCCCGCGTCGCCCGGTCGCAGGTCGAGCACCGGCAGCGCCAGCCGTACGGCGTCGACCAGGTCCTCGGGCCCCGAGACGGCCGCGCCCGAGGTCAGCTCGTAGGAACCGGAGAGATTGCTCAGCAGATTGGGGCGAGGAATCATGCTTTGAGATAGTGCTGCAAACCGTCGGCCAGCGCCACCGCGATGCGCTGCCTGAACGCGGAATTCTGGAACTTGGCCGCCTCGCCCGCGTTACGCATGTTGCCGCACTCGATGAAGATCTTCGGCACCGTCGACAGGTTGAGGCCGCCGAGGTCGTCGCGGAAGTCGAGGGCGTTGCTGCCGATGTAGGTCGAGTAGGGCAGCCCGGTCTCCTTCTTGTACGCGTCACGCACGGCCAGGCCCAGCTTGCGCGAGTCGGCCACGACGGGGTCGACCGGGCCGTTGATCTTCTTCGGCATGATGACGTGGAAGCCGTGGTTGGCGGCCGCGGCGCCGTCGCCGTGCACGGAGATCGCGGCGTCGGCCTTGGCCTTGTTACCGATCGCGGCCCGTTCGGTGATGCACGGCCCGACACTGCTGTTGTCGGCCCTGGTCAGCTTCACCGTGGCGCCGCGGGCCTTGAGGATCTTGACCATGCGGTTGGAGACGTCCCAGGTGAAGGCGGCCTCGGTGTAGTGGCTGTTGGTCTCGGTCCCCGTCGTGTCGCACGGCTTCCATTTGGTCAGCACGTTGACCTTGCGGTTGACGGCCTTCGGATCGCGGTAGTTGCCGCCGTTGTGCCCCGGGTCGATGACGATGGTCTTGCCCTCCAGCGGCCGGGCCGCGGCCTGCGGCTTGGCGCGGGCCTGGGGCTTGGTACGAGCCTGAGCCGGGGCGGGGGCCAGGGTCGTCGCGTCCGCTTGGGCGGCCTGACCTGCCGCGGCGCCACCGCTGCCGGTGCTGCCGCACGCGGTGGCGATCAGGCCGCAGACAGCGAGGAGTGACGCAGGAAGAGCACGCATGCGTTCCAACTTACGTCAAGAGCGGTCCTCGCCAGACGCTTATGTCCAGAGCGGTCCCCGCCGGAGGCTCACCTCAGGGGCGGGCGTCACCAGACGTGTTCGCCCACCTCCTGCCGTTCGAGCAGCGCGGCCAGCTCCCGTGCGTCCTCGGCGTCGAGACCGAGAACGACGCGGGGACGGCCCCATGGGTGGTCGAGGGAGTGGGCGACGTAGCTGGCCACGGACTCCGCGCCGACGTCGGTACCCCTGTCCCTGCCCGCGCGCCACTGCGCCCAGGCGCGTTCGAGCTCGGTCGCCGCGCGCTGGGCGCAGGACACCAGTTCCGGATCACGCATGGCTGTCCCCCCGGATCAGATCGTGTCGCTTGACCTGACGAGTAAACCTCCGTGCGGCGCCGCCACCGCACGGGTTGACCCAGCTTTGGCCCTCTCTAAACGCGACCCGTGCTCCCTCGGCCCTCCCTAGGCGGGTCCGGTGCTTCGCCGGACGATCAGTTCGGGGGTCACCTGGCGCAGCCGGGCGACTTTCGCTGGGTCTCCGATCCGGTCGCTGAGCAGGGCCGCCGCGGACCGGCCCATGGTGCGGCGCGGTTGGTCGACGGAGGTGAGATTGATGTGGTGCGAGGCGGCCAGGTGGGTGTTGTCGTAACCGACCACCGACAGGTCGTCCGGCACCTTCAGGCCCAGTTCCGCCGCGGCCGACAGGACGCCGAGCGCCACCACGTCGTTGGCGGCGAAGATCGCCGTGGGCCTGGGTTCGCGGCTGAGCAGGGCGAGGGCGGCCTGCCGGCCGTCCTCCTCGGTCGACTCCGCGGCCTCGACCATGATGTAAGGCGCCAGCGAGTGCCTGCGCATCGCCACGAGATAACCCTCGCAGCGGGATGAACGCGGACCCTCGATGTGCGCGATCCGCTTGTGGCCGTGGTCGACCAGGTGGTCGATGGCCAGACGGGCGCCGAGCTGGTCGTCGTCGACGACGATGTCGACGCCCTCGAGCTCGATGTCACGTTCCCCTACGACGACCGTGGGCGTGTAGGAGGTCGCCTCGATCAGCGTCTCGCTGGTCGGCGCGATGCCGAGCAGCACCAGCCCGTCGACCCTGAGCTCCAGGAAGGCCTCCACGGCCTCGTCCTCGAACGCGGGGTCCCACTGGCTGTTGCCGATCAGCATGCGCAGTCCGTCGCCGTGCAGGCTCTCCTGCAGACCGTCGAGGAACTCGGCGTAGAACGGGTTGTGCAGGTCGGCGACGAGCGCGCCGACGAGGTGGGTACGGCCTTCGACGAGGCTCCGCGCGACCGCGTTGGGCCGGTAGCCGAGCTCGCGGGCCGCCTGCAGTACAGCTTGCCGCCGGTGTTCGCTCACGTGCGGGGATCCGCGCAGTACGAGTGAGACCAGCGATTTCGAGACGCCGGCTCGCTCGGCGACGTTGCGGATGGTGGGTCTTGGCCGAGGCACCGCGTCTACCTCACGGAGCTCGGCGATAGTTGAAGTGTTGACGGGTGGTCCTGACATGTGTCTCCCCCGCGATGCGAAGTTGGGCACCTGTCTGACCAAACGATCGAGTTCGCCACAGGGTACGGCTTCAGGTTAGGGAAGGCTGATATTGACCGGTTGGCTACATGTCCGCTATTAGGCAGGGGGTCGGATACTGTGCAGTTGTGACACTCGGGAAGTCAGCCGAAGCGGCCCGACCGGCTCGGCGCAGGCTCAGCGTGGATCGCCGTCGCGAGGAGCTCATGGCCGCGGCACTCGAGCTCTTCAGCACACGCGACGCGGAAGACGTCTCGATCGACGACGTGGCCTCGGCCGCCGGCGCTTCGCGAGCACTGGTCTACCACTACTTCGGTGGCAAGCAGGAGCTGTACGTGGCGGCGCTGAAGAGCGCGGCCGAGCAACTGGAGTCACGGCTGCGCCCGCAGGGCGGCGGCAGGCCGCTGGACGAACTCGCCTCGGGGCTGCGGCGCTACTTCGACTTCGTCGAGGAGCACGCGGCCGGCTTCGCGGCGCTGCTGCGCGGCGGCCCCGCCAACCGGGCGGGAGAGATCGGGGAGATCGTCGACGGAGTGCGGCAACGCCTCTTCCGGCTCATCCAGCGGCAGATGCGGGTCGAGCGGCCGAGTCCGGTGCTGCGTACGACGCTGAGATCGTGGATCGCGTCGGTGGAGACCGCGGGCCTGGACTGGCTGGAGCACCGCGACATCGAACGCGCGACGCTGGAGAAGATGCTCGTCGATCACATGGTGGCGCTACTCAGAGTAGCCGCCGGCTATGACGCGGAGGTCGACGGATTGCTGGATCTACTGACCAGGGAACAGCTCGCCTAGGGAAGGATGGCGCCGGGCGGGCGGCGCCAGCTTCCCACTACGACATGACGTCGTCACCTGGGTGGACCGGGCTGTCCAGCACGGCCCACCATTCAACCCCCCTGAGGTTCGTGACGACCCCGGCACTACTCCGAACGCTGCTGCGGAATGCCCGCCAGCAGTGCCCGGACCTCGGTCTCCCGGTAACGCCGGTGACCGCCGAGGGTACGAATCGACGTCAACTTGCCTGCCTTCGCCCACCGGGTAACGGTCTTGGGGTCGACCCTGAACATGGTCGCGACCTCAGCGGGCGTGAGCAGCGGCTCGGCCTCGGGTGTACGAGCTGACATTTGTGCGGCCTCTCCTCCGTGTGGACCGGCTCAGCGATCCTGTGACTCCCTTTGCGCGTGTCACGGATGTCCCCCTATAGCCCAGAGCGTGCGGCTTTTCTGAGCCATATGCGGCATCACCCGAAGTGACCATACCGCCACGCAGAGCGATTTGCGAGCCCTTCTTTGACCCAACTGCCCGCTCACATGGCGATGTCACGCTCGGTGATTCTAGCGACACGTTTCGTGGTATCGCAGTGAAAACGGCAAACTACTCAGTTCGCAGAAGAGAGCAGCCGCGAGTCATGACCTACTTATGCAGGTCAGACGGTTGTATTGGGGCTCAGTTGGCAGATTCCAGAAGTTGCATTGACTTCCAGCGCAGGATCACCCTCTGATACATGGCGTAGGCAAGCTCTTCTTGACCCGTGTCCAGCCCCGTGAGGGCCGCGGAGAGCTCCGCGACGGACTGATCCGCTTGCAGAGCGTCATCATCCATAAGGCGTACCAACCCGCCGTAATCGAGCTCGACCAGCGAGTGCGGATGGAACTCCTCAAGCCACCTGGCCACGTCCTCCACGTCGAGGTTGGCCGACACCTCGCCCAGGTGCCTGCGCAGCACCTGCAACGCCCGCGCGGAACGCCTCCTGGCCTGGGCCATGGAGGTGACGTAGATGAGGTTGCGTCCCGTCGTGGTGGTCACGTCCTGTCCCGGGGTCGAGGAGCCGAGCACCAGCCAGCGCTCGTTCCCGTCAAAGGGCACGAACCACGCGGGTGGCACGTGCCAGGCCGTGGTGCGGATGTGGGTCCGGAGCGCGGAGGAGCCACCCGTGCGCTTGTACCTGTCGAAGTCGTCGACGGTCTGCTCGGCGATCGCCTTCGGGACAAACCGGTCCATGAGCTTCACAGGAGTGCTCCCACGCAGCCTTGAGAACGCCAGCCACGAGCGCAACCGCGTCTGCCACGGACAGACATAGAGCCGGTCCTCAACGCGCCGCAGATAGGCGTTGGGGCTCTCCTGCGCGGGTGCCGGGTGGGGCGGCATGCCGAGCAGGCGCCTGACGGCCTCGTCGTGCTCGGCGTTGAGCGCGGTGGCCCGGCGGGGGCGGTCGCGCGATTCGGCGTACTCGGCCCAGACCTTGCGCTCGGACTCGGCGAACGCGGTCAGCGGCTCGTAGACCCGGAGGTAAGCGGCATAGGGCAGCACGGAGGCATCGTGTCATGAAGACAACCTGCTCGCACCGTCGCGGCTATTACGCTGAGAAGCGATATCCGTCGCGACGGAGCGACGGAGTGTAACGGACAGGGAGTCACTACCGTGACCGATGTCTTCGGTTCGTCCCACAAGGACGTCCATGAGCAGGTCGTATTCTGCGCGGACGAGCAGAGCGGCCTGCGCGCCATCATCGCCATCCACAACACCGCACTCGGGCCGGCCCTGGGAGGCACCAGGTTCTACCCCTACCCGGACGAGCAGGCGGCCCTGGCCGATGTGCTCAACCTGGCCAAGGGCATGGCCTACAAGAACGCGCTGGCCGGTCTCGACCTCGGCGGCGGCAAGGCCGTCATCATCGGTGACCCGGGCCGGGACAAGAGCGAGGCGCTGCTGCGTGCCTACGGCCGCTTCATCGAGTCGCTCGGCGGGCGCTACATCACCGCCTGTGACGTTGGCACGTGCAGCGAGGACATGGACGTCATCGCAAGGGAGTCGCGCTCCGTGGTCGGCCGCACGCTCGCCCACGGCGGCGCCGGCGACTCCTCGATCCTCACGGCGTTCGGCGTCTTCCAGGGCATGCGGGCCTCGGCCGAGCGCGTGTACGGCACGCCGTCGCTGCTCGGCAGGCGGGTCGGCGTCGAGGGCGTCGGCAAGGTCGGCCACCGGCTGGTGGGCCTGTTGCGCGAGGACGGGGCCGAAGTGGTCGTCTGCGACGTCGACCCCAAGGCGGTCGAGCGCGTACGGCAGCGCCACCCCGAGGTGGACGTCGTGGCCGACGCGGCGGCGCTCACCACGGCCGACATCGACGTGTTCGCCCCGTGCGCGCTGGGCGGGGCGCTCGACGACCAGGTCTCGGCCACGCTCCGGGCCAGGATCGTCTGTGGCGCGGCCAACAACCAGCTCGCCCATCCCGGGGTCGAGAAGCAGCTAGCGGAGCGCGGCATCCTCTACGCGCCCGACTACGTGGTCAACTCGGGCGGCGTGATCCAGGTCGCGGACGAGCTCGAGGGCTTCAACATGGAGCGTGCCAGGGCCAAGGCGACCCAGATCTATGACACGACTCTGAAGATCTTCGCGATCGCGACCGAGGAGGGCGTACCTCCGGCGGTCGCAGCAGATAGGCTGGCCGAGCGCAGAATGTCGGAAGTCGGGCGTATTAGGGGCATTTGGCTGGGCCACTGATGCCCCACGCCCATACGACGTACCGAGCTGGGCACAAAACAGGTACGGTAATAGGCGAACGATAGGCTGACGCCCAAAGTCAGGCGGCGTCAGTGTGTGGTGCGTTAGCGACGAGGGGTCGGGGACGACCCCACACGAGGGGGTCGAGCCAATGGGGCGCGGCCGAGCAAAGGCCAAGCAGGTCAAGGTTGCTCGCCAGCTGAAGTACAACAGCGGTGGCACGGATCTTGATCGTCTTCGCGATGAACTCGGGGTCGGAGACTCCAGCGACAATGACGACGCCGACGACCTCAGCGATGAGCTGGCGGATCGCTATGCCGATTACGCCGATGACTACAGCAACAACGACGACGATCGTTCGTCTGGGCGTTCGTAGTCGTTCTTCTGGTTGAGCGAAGTCCACCCCACGGCACCCACCCGTGGGGTGAATTTTCTTTTTTGTGGGGTTACGGCACGGCCAACCTGGCCGCCACCCGCCGTCCGTGGCTGGGGGCCTCCAGGAATACGGCCGCTGAGCCCGCACAGGGCCCGGCGCCGTTACAAGACGGTGAGACCATCTGGGTGGTGAATTGTCGGCCGGTGCCTGAGCCGGTGCGACGTGGCAGGCGTTGCCGGCGGCAACCCCTGCCACCCGTGTCAGCGGTAGCTGGCCTTGCCGGTGCCTTCGGTGATTTCGCCCAGGACCCAGGCTTCCAGGCCGCGGTCGGTCAGGAGGCGTAGGGCTTCGTCCGCAGACTCTTGCGCCACGATGGCGGCCATGCCGATGCCCAGGTTGAAGGTCTTGTCCATGTCCTTCTGCTCGATGTTGCCGTGGCCGGACAGGACCGAGAAGATCGGTGGTGGGGTCCACGACGAGCGGTCGAGGGTGGCGTCCAGGTGGTCGGGGAGTGAGCGGGACAGATTGCTCTCGATGCCGCCGCCCGTGATGTGGGCGTAGGCGTGCACGTCCACCGCGCGGGCCAGCTCCAGGCAGTCGAGCGAGTAGATCCGGGTGGGCTCCAGCAGCTCGGCGCCCAGTGGCCTGGCCAGCTCGGGGAGGTCGGCGTCGAGCGACAGTGACGACTCGCGCAGCACGTGGCGGACCAGCGAATAACCGTTGGAGTGCACTCCCGACGACGCCAGGCCGAGCACCGCGTCGCCGGCCCGCACGCGGGAGGCGCCGAGCATCGCCGACGCCTCCACGACGCCGGTGCCCGCGCCGGCCAGGTCGTATTCGTCGGGCCCCATGGCTCCCGGGTGTTCGGCGGTCTCGCCGCCGAGCAGGGCCGCCCCGGCCAGCCGGCAGCCCTCGGCGACGCCGCCCACGATCTCGGCGATCCGCTCGGGCACCACCTTGCCGCAGGCGATGTAGTCGGTCATGAACAGCGGCTCGGCCCCGCACACCACCAGGTCGTCGAGGACCATGGCGACGAGGTCGATGCCGATCGTGTCGTGCTTGCCGTATCGCTGGGCGAGCATGACCTTGGTGCCCACGCCGTCGGTCGAGGTGGCCAGCAGCGGGCGCTGGTAGCGCAGCAGGGCCGAGGCGTCGAACAGGCCGGCGAAGCCGCTGGCGTCGTCGACCACCTCGGGCCGGCGCGAGCGGGCCACCTTCGCCTTCATCAGCGAGACGGCGCGCTCGCCCGCCTCGATGTCGACTCCGGCGGCCTCGTACGTCGTCACGCCTTGCTCTCCAACACGAACTTGCCCACGTTGTCCTGGTCGATGGGGATGGGATAGGAACCGTCGAAGCAGGCCCGGCACAGGCGTTCGGCGGGGATGGTGGTGGCCTTGGTCAGGCCCTCCAGCGAGATGTAGCCCAGCGAGTCGGCGCCGAGCGAGGCGCGGATCTCCTCGACGGTGAGCGAGCCCGCGATGAGCTCGGCCCTGGTGGCGAAGTCGATGCCGTAGAAGCACGGCCAGGCCACGGGCGGCGAGGAGATGCGTACGTGCACCTCTTTGGCGCCGGCCTCGCGCAGCATCCTGACGATCGCGCGCTGGGTGTTGCCCCGGACGATGGAGTCGTCCACGACGACGAGGCGCTTGCCCTCGACGACCTCGCGCAGCGGGTTGAGCTTGAGCCTGATGCCGAGCTGACGGATGGTCTGCGAGGGCTGGATGAAGGTGCGGCCGACGTAGGAGTTCTTCACCAGGCCCTGGCCGTAGGGGATGCCGCTCTCCTGCGCGTAGCCGACGGCGGCGGGCGTGCCGGACTCGGGCGTCGGGATGACCAGGTCGGCCTCGACAGGGTGCTCGCGGGCCAGCTCGCGGCCGACCTCGACCCTGGTGACCTGGATGCCGCGCCCGGCGATGGTGGTGTCGGGGCGGGCCAGGTAGACGTACTCGAACAGGCAGCCCTTCGGCTCGGCCAGCGCGAACCGGCGCGACCTGACGCCGCGCTCGTCGATGGTGAGCATTTCGCCCGGCTCGATTTCGCGGGTGAAGGTGGCGCCCACGATGTCGAGTGCGGCCGTCTCGGAGGCCACCACCCAGCCCCGCTCAAGACGGCCCAGGACCAGCGGGCGGATGCCCTGTGGGTCGCGGGCCGCGTAGAGGGTCTTCTCGTTCATGAACACCAGCGAGTAGGCGCCCTTGACCTGGGGCAGCAGATCGGCCGCCGCGTCCTCGATGGACCGGTCGTCCTGGGCGAGCAGCGTGGTGAGCACGTCGGTGTCGGTGGTCGCCCTGGTCGTCCCGGGCTCCAGCCGCAGGGCCAGCTCCGGGGTGTTGATCAGGTTGCCGTTGTGGGCGAGCGCGAGGCCGCCGACGTCGGTGGAGCTCAGCGTGGGCTGCGCGTTCTCCCACACACTGGAGCCGGTCGTGGAGTAGCGGCAGTGGCCGATGGCCAGATGCCCTCTGAGGGTGCCGAGCACCGACTCGTCGAAGACCTGGGAGACCAGACCCATGTCCTTGTAGACGAGGATGCGGCTGCCCTCGCTGACCGCGATGCCCGCGGACTCCTGTCCGCGGTGTTGCAACGCGTACAGTCCGTAGTAGGTGAGTTTGGAGACTTCCTCGCCTGGCGCCCAGACTCCGAAGACGCCACAGGCGTCCTGCGGAGCACGGTCTTGGGGGTCCAGGTCATGGCCGAGCCGGCCGTCGCCTTTCAGCACGTGCTTCAGTCTAGGTCGGCCGCTCCCCTGCTCGCGCACCCGGGGGCCAGATCAGCGGGCATGCGCCGACCGGCCGGCGTTGGATCCGCCGCGCTCCGCGAGGCGGTTTCGCTGGGAGTGAAAGGGCCGTTAGGTCATGGCACGCAGCAGGCGGGCGAACACGTCGCGCTCCTCCGCGTCGAACGCGCCCAGCAGTTCTTCGTCCATCCGGGCCCAGATCTGTTCCACGGGCTCGCGGACGGCCTTGCCGGCGTCGGTCAGCCAGACGCGGCTCACCCGCGGCCGGTCGGGGTCGGGTGCGCGGTGCAGGAAGCCGGCCCGTTCCAGACGCTGGACGGTCTTGGTGACGGTCGGCGGCTCGACGCCCAGCTTGCCGATGAGCTCGCTCTGGGTGCGGCCGTCCTGCTGCCATAACTGGTTGAGCAGCAGTTCCTGGCCGCTGTGCAGGCCCAGGGGGACCAGGGCCGCCGCCATCCGGTGGCGTTTCGCCTTCATGACCATGATCAGCGCGTAGGTCAGGGTCTCTTCCAGCATGCCCTCATCCTGCCGCCGCCTGCCGGTTTGGCGCATGGTGACCCAAGGATGAGGGGGGTTTTACCGTGTCGTGCGGTTTCGGTGGTGGCATGCGCGAAAGGGTGAAGTATCCGGCATGCTGACCCGTCGGGAGACGCAGACGTGACCACACCTGGAGATCCGAACCACCCCCGGCCGAACGATGGCGACGAGCCCGGCCGGCCGCCGCAGGAGGGCGAGCCCACCGGCAGGGCGCCCGGCGACTCCGGCACGGGCGCCAACGGGGAGGGCGGGGAGCCCGAGGAGCCGATCACGCCCGCGCCGCCGGTGGTTCCCCGGGAGGAGCCGCCGCGTCCGGGTGGGGAGCCGCTGAGGCCGTTCCACCCCGACCTGCCCACCTCACCCGAGACGCCGGGTCCGGCCGCGGCCCAGGAGCGCGACGCGGAGGAGACCCAGGCGTTCCCGATGCCCGGGGCGCGGCCGCCCTATCCGGGCTGGGAGCGCGACGGCGGGGAGCCCGGCGAGCCGAGGGCCACGACACCGTCGCGCTACGAGCCGGCGACCACGCCGCCGGAAGAGTCGCCGCCGTCATCGCAGGACGAGCGGCCGTCGTTCGCGCCTCCGGGCGTGCCGCCGCCGTCCGAGGGGACGCGCCCGCCGACGCCGCCTGGTGAGGGCGCCGGCCCGGCGTACGGGGAAGGCCGCCCGCAGCCCTCTGAGGAAGGTCCCGAGTGGCCGTTCGAGGAAGCCCTCCCGCGGCCGTCCGGTGAGGGCGCCGGGCCGCTGTACGGGGAAGCCCCTCCGCCTGGGTCGCCGTACGAGGGCGGGCCCAGGGCATACGGCGAGCAGCGGGACATTCCACCGAGGACCGAGCCCATTCCCGCCGTTCCTGGCACTTCGCCCTCCAGCCCGTACGGTGGCCCGCCCGGCGGTGGCGGTCCCCCCTACGGCCCGCCCCCGGGGTACGGCCCCTACCAGACCGGCCAGCCCATCAAGCCGGGCAGTGGTCTGGCCACGGCCTCGCTGGTGCTGGGCGTCGCCAGCCCGTTCCTCGTCTTCGTCTGTTTCACCGGCCTGCTCACCGCGATCCTGTCGATCGTCTTCGGCAGCGTCGCGCTCAGCAGGGGCGTGGGCAAGGGCCGCGCCATCACGGGCATCGCGATCAGTGTCGTCGCTCTGATCATCTTCGCCATCGTGGCCATCTGGTTCTGGAACGTGGTCCAGGAGTGCGGCCACCTTCCCGGCCAGCTCGCCGACAAGTGCTTCGAGGACAAGTTCCCCTGGATGCGGCGTACCCCTTAAAGGGGGAGATGGGCGGACAGGTCGGCACGGGCGCCGCTCGCCGAGACGGCGCCCTTCGCCATGGCCTCGGCCCACGTGAGGCGGCCCAGCGCGAGCTCGATCCAGGTGCGGCCGTCCGTCTCCACGACGTTCGGGGGAGTGCCGCGCGTGTGGCGTGGCCCCGCGATGGCCTGTACGGCCGCGTACGGCGGCACGCGCACCTCCACCGTCCTTCCGGGTGCGGCGGTCGCCAGCCGGTCGAGCAGGTAGCGCACGGCCTGCCGGGCCGCGTCCCGCTCGGGCCGCAGGTCCCGCTCGTACGCGGCGAGCACGGCTGAGACCAGCGCACCGGCCAGTGCCGACGGCGGCCCGTCGAAGGGCGGTTCGTCCAGCGCCACGAGCTGGGCGTCCAGTGCGGCTCGCAATTTGTCCGGGTCCGGCTTCCTCGATGGCACCCCACCATTGTGTCCCCAGGAAGCGTTCATCGCGCTGGCGGTCGTCGTTCATCTGCGGTTTCGATGACGGTCGTAGCGTCCCCGCCGGAAGACCGTACATTTTTGGAGGACCTGTGGCGAACCGGCTGCTACCGCTGCTGCCCACACATACATCTGGCCGATCGGCGATGACCTGCCGGTTCCGCTGCGGCAACGCTTGCGCGCACGACGTGGCCAACACCAGTGACAACCCCTACTTCGGTGACGTGGTCGCGCAGGCGATCTCCCGCAGGGGCATGCTCCGCGCCGGCACCCTGGGCGCCCTGGCCGCCGGGGTCGCCGGGGTCGGCCTCGCCGGAGCCGTGCCCGCCCTGGCCGAGCCCACGGAGCCGGAGGCCGAACTCTTGGGGCACTCCTCGGGGGACATCCGCTTCACCCCCGTGCCGCCGAACAAGGAGGACGCGCTGCGCGTCCCCGACGGTTACACCTCGGCCGTCGTCGCGCGCTGGGGCGACCCCGTGACGGCCGACGCGCCCGCGTTCGACTTCGACCACCAGAGCGCCGAGGCGCAGTCGAAGCAGTTCGGGTACAACTGCGACTTCGTCACGCTCTTCCCGATGGGCGCCAACCGCGGGCTGCTGTGGGTGAACCACGAGTACACCAACGAGAACCTGATGTTCCGCGGCTACACCACCGGCGCCGCCGCCACCGAGGAGCAGATCAAGATCGCGCTGGCCGCGCACGGCGGCTCGGTCGTCGAGATCGAGCGCGTACGCGGAACCGGCCAGTGGAAGCTGGTCACCACCGGCCGCAGGCGCTACAACCGGCGCGTCACCGCCCAGACGCCGATGCGCTTCAGCGGTCCCGCCGCGGGCAGCGACCCGCTCAAGACCGCCGCCGACCCGGAGGGCCGCACCCCCGTCGGCATGCTGAACAACTGCTCCGGTGGATCGACGCTGTGGGGCACGGTGCTGACCGCCGAGGAGAACATCGACCAGTACTTCGTCAACGGCGACAAGGTCCCGGCGGCGCAACTGCCGTACATCTCCCGCTACACGATCACCACCGGCACCCCGGCGAGCAGCCGCCGGTTCGACCGCGTCGAGGAGCGCTTCGACCTGGCCAAGCACCCGAACGAGGCCAACAGGTTCGGCTGGGTCGTGGAGATCGACCCGTTCGACCCCGACTCGACGCCGGTCAAGCGGACCGCGCTGGGCCGTCTGAAGCACGAGGCCGCCAACACCACGCTGGCCCGCGACGGCCGCGTGGTCGTGTACATGGGGGACGACTCCCGCTTCGAGTACATCTACAAGTTCGTCTCGAAGAACCGCTACATCCCCGGCAACGACCGGCACAACCGGAACCTGCTCGACGAGGGCACGCTCTACGTCGCCAAGTTCACCGGTGACAGCCCCGCCGCCGAGATCGACGGGTCGGGCAAGCTGCCCTCCGACGGCGCCTTCGACGGCTCCGGCCAGTGGATCCCGCTGGTCTCGGGCGACAGGTCGTACGTGGACGGCATGACCGCCATCGAGGTGCTCGTCTACACCCGCGTCGCCGCCGACAAGGTGGGGGCGACCAAGATGGACCGCCCCGAGGACATGGAGCGCAACCCGGTCACCGGCGGCGTGTACGTGGCACTGACCAACAACACCAACCGCACCGCGGCCCAGGTCGACGAGGCCAACCCGCGCCCGTCCAACAAGCACGGCCACGTGCTGGAGATCGTCGAGCGGCGCGACGACGCGGGGGAGAAGACGTTCGCCTGGTCGCTCCCGCTGATCTGCGGCGACCCGAACGACCCCGCGACCTACTTCGCCGGCTACGACAAGACGAAGGTCTCGCCGATCTCCTGCCCGGACAACGTGGCCTTCGACCGTGACGGCAACCTCTGGATCGCCACCGACGGCAACCAGCTCGGCAGCAACGACGGTATGTTCGTCATGCCGGTGCGCGGCAAGGAGCGTGGGCACCTGCGCCAGTTCCTCACGGTCCCGCTCGGCGCGGAGACCTGCGGGCCGATGGTCACCCCGGACCAGCGCAGCGTGTTCGTCGCGGTGCAGCACCCGGGCGAGCTCGACGGTGCCACCCCGGACAAGCCGGCCAGCCACTGGCCCGACGGTGACCAGCCGCGCCCGTCGGTCGCCGTCGTCTGGCACGCCAAGGGACAGAAGGTCGGCGCTTGACCTGAAGTTAACTTGAGCTCCTAAGCTGCCATGCATGAGCATGGAAATGACCGCATGGCACCAGCTGTACTCGCTGAACAATCAGACGGAGCGTCGCCCGCTGTCCAGGGCGACGCTCCGTCGCGTCGCCGCGTTCGCCCGCCCGCATCGGCGAAGAGTGGTGCTCTTCCTGGTGTTAAGCGTGGTGATGGCGGCCTTGGCGGTGGTCTCGCCCGTTCTCGCGGGGCAGGTCGTCGACGCGATCGTCAAGGGTGAGACGTTCGGCCTCGTGGCCGGGCTGGCCGGATTGATCGCGGTGCTCGCCCTGGCGGAGGCCGGGCTCGGGCTGCTGACCAGATGGCTGTCGGCGGGGCTCGGCGAAGGGCTGATCCTCGACCTGCGCACCGCCGTCTTCGACCACGTGCAGCGGATGCCGATCGCCTTCTTCACCAGGACCCGCACGGGCGCCCTGGTCAGCCGGTTGAACAACGACGTGATCGGCGCCCAGCGCGCCTTCACCGACACCCTGTCCAGCGTGGCGGGCAACGTCGTGACGCTCGTGCTGACCCTCATCGTGATGATCGGGATCTCCTGGCAGATCACGCTGCTCGCGCTGGTGCTGCTGCCGGTGTTCGTCCTGCCCGCCCGGCGGATGGGTACCAGGATCGCCCGGCTGAGGCGTGAGGCGGCCGACCACAACGCGGCCATGGGCACGCAGATGACCGAGCGCTTCTCCGCGCCAGGCGCGACGCTGGTGAAGCTGTTCGGCCGGCCCGCCCGTGAGTCGGCGGAGTTCGCGAGCCGGGCCAGGCGGGTGCGTGACATCGGCGTGCGTACGGCCATGACCCAGTCGGTCTTCGTCACCGCGCTCACCTTGGTCTCCGCGCTGGCCCTGGCCCTCGTGTACGGCCTGGGCGGCTTCTACGCCCTGCGCGACCAGCTCGACGCCGGCTCGGTCGTGGCGCTGGCGCTGCTGCTCACCCGCCTTTACGCACCGCTGACCGCGCTGGCCAGCGCCCGGATGGACGTGATGAGCGCGCTGGTCAGCTTCGAGCGGGTCTTCGAGGTGCTCGATCTCGAACCGCTCATCAAGGAACGGCCGGATGCGGTCCGTGTCCCCGACGGGCCGGTCTCGGTGGAGTTCGACGACGTGCGCTTCGCCTACCCCTCGGCCGACAAGGTCTCGCTCGCCTCGCTGGAGGAGGTCGCCGTGCTCGACACGCGCGGCGGGGCCGAGGTGCTGCACGGCGTCTCCTTCACTGCCGAACCGGGCCAGATGGTCGCCCTCGTGGGCTCCTCGGGCGCGGGCAAGTCGACGATCGCCCAGCTCCTGCCGAGGCTGTACGACGCCGACTCCGGGTCGATACGGATCGGCGGCGTGGACGTGAAGGACCTGACCGCCGACTCGATCCGCGACACGCTCGGCATGGTGACCCAGGACGGGCACCTGTTCCACGAGACGATCAGGGCCAACCTGCTGCTGGCTCGGCCCGAGGCCGACGAGGACGAGCTGTGGGAGGTGCTCGGCCGGGCCAGGCTGGCCACGCTGATCGAGTCCCTGCCCGACGGCCTCGACACCGTGGTCGGCGAGCGCGGCTACCGGCTGTCGGGCGGCGAGCGCCAGCGGCTGACGATCGCCCGGCTGCTGCTGGCCAGGCCCAGGGTGGTGATCCTGGACGAGGCCACCGCGGCGCTCGACTCCACCTCGGAGGCGGCCGTGCAGGAGGCGCTGGGCGAGGCCCTGCAGGGCAGGACCGCCGTGGTGATCGCGCACCGCCTCTCCACGATCCGCGCGGCCGACGTCATCCTGGTGATCGAGGACGGGCGGGTGGCCGAGCGGGGCACGCACGCCGAACTGCTCGCCGCCGGGGGCCGTTATGAGGAGCTGTACCGGACCCAGTTCGCCGACCCGCTGATCGAGGAGGTCATCGGTGAGCCTGTCGCCGCAGGCTAACCGGTTGTCACGCGCTCCTGCCGGGCGGCCCGGGGCTGGTCCGTCCGGCCGCTCGTACGGCGGGTGCGCAGGGCGTACAGGCTGACCGGGACCGCCGCCAGGACGAGCACGGCCGCCAGCACCAGCGTGAACTGGTAGGCGTCGAGGAAGGCGATCAGCGGCGGCCGGTCGCTGGCGCTCTGCCTGGAGTTCAGGATGGCGCCCAGGACGGTGATGCCGAGCAGCCCGAACACCTCGCGTGACACGTTCAGGACCCCGGAGGCCACGCCCGACCTGCCCGCGGGCATTCCGGTGAGGATCGCCGAGGTCAGGGGCACCAGCAGGCCGCCGCCCAGGCCGTACAGGAGGAACCAGGGCAGGACGTCGCCGTACTCGCCGTCGGCGCCGATCCCGGAGAGCATGAGGATGCCGCCGCCCATCAGGGCCATGCCGAGCGCGACGGTCGGGCCGATGCCCAGCCGCGCGCTGATCCGCTGCGAAAGGATCGCCATGACCGCCATGAGCAGGGCCATCGGCACGAACGCGGCGCCGGCCTCGGTGGGGGAGAAGGCCAGCACGTTCTGCAGCCAGAGGGCGCTGAAGAAGTAGATGCCGAACACACCGAACGACCAGATGCCCATGGTGACCAGGCCGCCGCTGAACGCCCTGGCCCGGAACAGCGACAGGTCGATCATCGGCTCCGCGGCCCGCGCCTCGACGAGCAGGAACGCCAGCGCCGCCGCGAGCGAGAGGCCGAAGGCGGCCAGGATCTCCGGTGAGGTCCATCCGGCGCCGTCACCCTCGATCAGCGCGTACGTCAGAGCGAACAACGCGAGCGCCGAGGTGGCCAGGCCCGCCAGGTCGAGGCTGCGCCGTACCCGGGTGAAGGCGGGACGGACGGCCCAGAGCGCGAGACCCAGCGTGAAGCTCCCGATCGGCACGTTGATCAGGTAGATCCAGCCCCAGTGCAGGTGCTCGCTGATGAAGCCGCCGGTCACCGGGCCGAGCGCCATCGACAGCGCGCCGGAGGCGCTCCAGATGCCCACGGCCCGGCCACGCTCGCCCGGGTCGGGGAAGATCTGCGTCAGCAACGCGAGCGCCGTCGGCGTGAGCAGCGCCGCGCCGAACCCCTGCACCGCGCGGGCGGCGATCAGCGTGGTGCCGTCACCGGCCAGCCCGGCGGCGAGGGACGACAGCGTGAAGATCACCAGGCCGGTCGTGAAGACCCGCCTGGCGCCGAACACGTCTGCCAACCGGCCGCCGACCAGCATGAGCCCGGCGAACACCAGGATGTAGCCGCTCACGATCCACTCCAGGCCGGAGATCGTCAGCCCGAGCTCTCGCTGGATCGTCGGCAGCGCGACGTTGGCGAGGTTGTTGTCGAGGTAGGTCATGAATGTCCCGAGCGTCACCGCGGTGAGCGCCCACCAGCGCCGGTCCATGTTCGTCTCCTATACGCCGTACTTGTACGTCGTATAGTGAACTTGTACGGCGTATAGTTGTCAACCGTGATGGGAAAACTGACCGCGAGGGCCATCGTCGAGCGGGCCCTGGAGATCGGCGACGCCGAAGGACTCGACGCCGTGACGATCAGGCGCCTGGCGGCCGACCTGGGCGTGACGCCGATGGCCCTCTACTGGCACTTCAAGAACAAGGACCAGCTGCTCATCGGCATGGCGGACCACCTGATCCTGGACTTCGTGGTCAAGGACGGCGAGGACCGCCCGTGGCGCGACCGGCTGAGAGAGCTGGTGGAGGGCCTGGTCCGGGTCCTGCGCACCCACCCTTGCGCGAAGAACGTGCTGGAGCAGGTGGACCAGGGCGCGGTGCCCAGCTTCCTCGCGGTCTGGGACCAGGCACTCGGCCTGGCTCGGACGGCGGGGTTCACCGTGGAGGAGTGCTGCCTGATCTCCAAGTATCTGCTGCAGAGCGCCATCTCCATCGCCGACGCCCCGGTCCACTTCCGGTCCGGCCACACCTCCGAGGAGATCGCCGAGATCGTCCGGGTGAAGCGCGTGGGCCTGCAGTCACTGCCGGCGGAAAAGTACCCGAACCTGGTGGAGATGGCGGGCCCCATGGTCGAGGGGATGACCGCCGACTTCTACGACTCGTTCGGCGTGGACCTGGTGATCGGCGGCGTGGAGGCGCTGGCGGCCAAGCGTTAAGGTGCTGACCATGGCATTCGAGCTGGTCTGCGAGATCGAACCCCCCACGAAGCCTGATCTGAAGCACGTCCGGCACCAGATCGGCACGATGAGCAAGATCGCGCACTCGTTCCTCATCCCCGACAACCACATCGGCCGGGCGACCGTGTCCAGCGTGGCCGTCGCGCACGAGGTCGAGGCGATGGGCGGGCGGAGCATCGCCTGCCTCAACTCCCGTGACCGCAACCTGCTCGGGTTCCGGCGCGACCTGCTGACGGCTGCGGCCTATGGGGTGGACCAGTTCCTGTTCGTCTACGGTGACAAGCCGGCGAGCGGCGGCCGGACCAGTGACCTGACCGTGCGTTCGATGATCGACGAGGCCAGGGACTTCGACGCCGGGTTCCGCGTCGGCGCGGCGGCCGGGCTGCGTCCGCTGCCCGCCTGGAAGCGCGCGGCCGACTTCCTGTTCCTCCAGGTCGGTTTCTCATTGGAGGCCCTGCTGC
Source organism: Nonomuraea sp. NPDC049141 (assembly GCF_040648415.1). Lineage (NCBI taxonomy): Bacteria > Bacillati > Actinomycetota > Actinomycetes > Streptosporangiales > Streptosporangiaceae > Nonomuraea > Nonomuraea sp. NPDC049141. Next base: position 40,400 of record NZ_JBEZDR010000005.1, on the reverse strand, counting down.
GCTGGCGCGAGGCCAACCAGGTCGACGTGCCGGTCTACGCGGGCGTGATGGTCCTGGCCAGCGAGCGCCACGCCGGCGCCCTGGCCGCGGCCATCCCCGACATCGCCATCCCCGACCGGCTGATCCGCGCGGTGGCCGCCGACCGGATGGCGGGCGTGGAGGCGGCCTGCGAGCAGGTCCTGGCCATCCGCGACTCGGGCGCCTTCGACGGCGTCCACCTGATCCCGGTCAGCCGCTACCGCGACGTCGAATCGAGGCTGGCCACCGCGCTCTGAGACCGGGCCAGGGAGGCGAACAACGTGCCGGTCAGGGCGACGGCGAACAGTAGCGCGTACGTCCGCTCGAACCCGTGCATCACCTGCCCCACCGCCACCGGCGACAGCTTGGCCAGCGTCCCCGCGTACACCTGGGCCCGTTCGACGGGGCCGACCGAGCCGGCCAGGACGCTCAGGGACGCGCCCACGCTGATCACGATCCCCACGTTCATGATCATCACCCGGAACCCGTTCACCACCCCCAGACTGCCGCGCGGCAGGGCCCGCATGACCTGCGTGGTGTTGCCGGTCAGGAATGTGCCGCTCCCGCACCCGGCCACGAACAGACCGACCCCGATGATCCAGTACGGCGTGGCGGGATCGGCCGTCAGCATCAGGATGCCGAGGCCCAGGGCGCTCATCAGCGTGCCGCCGATCGACAGGAAGTACGGGGAGATCTTCAGCGAGCCCGCGAGCGGCGAGGCCAGGGCCATGCCGACCGGCACCGGCAGCACGCTCAGCCCGGCCGTGAAGGCGTCCACGCCCCTGGCCGCCTGGAAGTACAGCGCCACGACCAGGATCAGCGCCGCGCGGGCCAGCGCGTTGCAGAAGGAGGCCAGGTTCGCGAAGGCCAGCAGTCGCCCGCCGAACAGCCGCAGGTCGAGCACCGGATGCGCGGCCCGGCGCTCCACCAGCACGATCAGCGGCACCAGCACCGCGAACACCGCCGCCCCGATCAGCACGGCAGGACTCGACAGCCCGGCGGAACCCGCCTCGGACAGGGCGATCAGCGCGGCCGAGAGCGCGGCGAACAGCAGCGCGTTGCCCAGCGCGTCCACCGGTTCACGTGGGCCCCGGGGCATCTTGCGCAGGACGACCGCGCCCCAGCTCAGAGCGATCAGGCCGGCCGGCACGTTCACCCAGAAGATCCACTGCCAGCCGGCCGTCTCCGCGATGAGGCCGCCCAGCGTCGGCCCGGCGAGCTGTGCCACGGACAGGGTGCCGATGTAGACGCCCATGCCCTGGCTAAGCCGGTCGGGCGGGAACGCGTCGGTGATGATGACCGTGCCGTTGGCCAGGATCATCGCGGCCCCGATCGCCTGCAGCACGCGCATGGCTACCAGGAACCACACGCCCGGCGACAGCCCGGCCAGCAACGAAGCCACGGTGAACAGGGCGAACCCCGTCAGGTAGATCTCCCGCCTGCCGAGCAGGTCGGCCACCCGCCCGAAGAACACCAGGCTCGCGGTGTTGACCAGCAGGAACGACAGCAGGATCCAGCCCGACTCGAACGCGCCGGCGTGGAAGTGCCGCACCACCGAGGGGAGCGCGACGTTCAGCGTGCTGCCGGCGATGCCGATGAGGACGAGCCCCAGGCTCGTCACGGAACACACGCGCCAGGCATAGCGGAGACGGCTGTCGTAATCGGGGGAGACCGCGACCATGCCCTCCACTATGACGTACGACGTACGTCCGATTTGTCGCAGGTGGTCACCTGGCCCGCTTGCGCAGCCCTTCGAGATCGTGGATCACCACGCGCCGCCGCCCGGTCTCGATCAGCCCGCGGTCGCGCAGCGTCCGCAGCGCCTTGCTGACCGCCTCGCGCGAGGCCCCGGTCCACCCGGCCAGCTCGTCCTGCGAGAGCGGCAGCGCCACGCGTACGCCGCTGTTGGTCTTCTCGCCGTAGCGCTCGGCCAGCTCGATCAGCCTGGTCGCCACCCGGCCCGTGGTGTCGAACGCGCCGTACTCGATCCGCTTCCTGTCGGCGTCGCGCAGCCGCCCCGTGACGAGCTGCATGAGCAGTACGGCGATACGTCCGTGATCCTGCAGGAACGCGGGGAAGTCGCGGATCACCATGCCCGCGATCGGCTCCAGCGCGGTGACCGTGGCCGAACGCGGGGAGCCGTCGATGGCAGACATCTCACCGAGCAGCGCGCCCGGCCCACGTACGGCCAGCACGACCTCGGTGCCGCTGCTCGTGTGCGACGACACCTTCACCCGGCCCTCGGTCAGTACGAGCACCCAGTCGGAGGTGTCGCCCTCGCTCATCACGGTCGTCCCGCGATCCCACCTGCGCGGACGTCCCGCGGTGCGCATCTCCTCGACATCGTCGGCTGTGAGCATGGAGAGGAACTCGCCGGGATCTGGGTTCATGCGCCGATTATGTCGGTACGAACACCGCCCATCTAGGTCAATGACGTCAGAACGTAGGCGTCCACGAGTTCTTCCTTGCCCTTGAGGCTCAGCTTTCCCAGCGGGTTCACCGTGACGCCGACGCCCAGTTGCTTGCGGGTCGTCTCGCCGATCACCACCGTGCCCGGTTCGGCCAGGCCCTGCAGCCTGGCGGCCACGTTCACGCAGTCGCCCATCGCGTTGAAGCCGCGCAGCTCCGGGCTGCCGATGTTGCCGACCAGGGCGGGACCGGTGTTGACGCCGACGCGGAACGTCGGCCACGCCTCCGCGTCCTCCCGCTTCCAGGCGATCTCCTCGGCCACCTCGGCGGCGGCCTCCTGCATGGCCAGGGCCGCCCGGCAGGCCGCCCTGGCGTGGCCGGTCTGCGTGGCCGGGGCGTTGAACAGGGCGAGCAGCGCGTCGCCGACGAACTGCACGATCGTGCCGCCGTTGGTCAGGATGCAGGGCACCGCGGCCGTGTGATAGCGGTTGAGCATCTCGACGATCTCGCCGGGCGTGACCCGCTCCGAGAACGTGGTGAAGCCCTTGAGGTCGGCGAAGAGCGCGGTGAGTTCCTTCATCTGGCCGCCGAGCGCCGCCTGGGCGGGGTCGGCGAGCAGGGCGGCGGCCACGTCGGGCGACATGTACTGCCGGAACAGCGTATTGAGCTCCTGGTAGAGACGGGCGTTCTCGAGAGAGATCGACAGCTGCCCGGCCAGGGTGGCGGCCAGCGCCTCGTCCTGCGACGTGCGGCCGACCGGCACCTCCAGCACGCCCGCCAGGTGGCCCTTGACGGTCAGCGGGAAGGCGAACAGGTTGTCGCGTCTGATCGGGGCGTCTCCGGAGAACTCGTACTCGCGCGAGCCGATCTGCGTCCTGCCGTCGGCGATCAGGCCGATCCGTACGTCGCCGTACGCCTGGCGGACGCGTTCCAGCGCGGTGGCCAGGAGGTCGGTCTCGGACTGGTGCACGCGGGTCTGGGCGCTCACCGCCACCAGGGCGCCTAAGCGCTGGGAGAGCTCGCGCTCGCTGGCCAGCGCCTCGCCGGCCCGGTCGAGAATCGCGGCCTGCCCCTCGGTGAGCCGGAACTTGCCCGACAGCCGGGTCGCCGCCAGCGGCTCGCCGCGCCGTACGTGCTCGACCAGCTCCTCCAGGACCTCGTCGTACTGCCGCTGGATGCGGGCCACGGTCGCCGACAGCGCCACCGAGTCGAACAGGCCGGCGCTCGACCCCTCACGCATGAACTGCAGGTACGCGCTGTAGGCTACGAAGACGAAGGCCAGCGTCAGCAGGATGTGCCACTCCCACCAGGACAGGTGCCAGTTGAGCTGCGACATCCCGGCGATCATGGCCTCGGCGAGCAGCGCGTAGGCGGTGATCAGGCTGACCAGCATGGCCGACGGCCGCTGCCTGTGCAGCTGGTACATCATCACGCTCGCTGCCCCGTACAGGCCCAGGCCCGGCAGCGACAGCCAGACGAGCCAGTCGACCGGCTCCTTGAGAGGCGGCTCGCTGAGCGGCGTCAGCCCGGGGATCAGCGAGGCCACTCCCCAGAGGATCATGAACCCGAAGAGCACGCCTCGGATGACGTGCTGGGACTTCAGTACGGTCTGCGCCGCCCGCTCGCCCAGCGGAAAGGCCGAGACGAACGCGAACGCCGAGGCGATCGTGAGCCCGACCTGCTGCCCGAGGTCGAACCCCATTGATCCGGTCGGCAGGATGACCTGCGGCGTGGCCATGCCGTGCAGGAAGAAGAACCCGGCGCTGGCCAGGAACACCATGGAGACCAGGAAGAGCCGGGCGTCCTGCCGTCTGCGCGACGCCTCGCTGATCATCGTGCCCAGCACCACGTTGATGCCGGCCACCGCGATGATCATCCAGAAGTGGCTGGAGTGGTGCTCCCACATGATGTTGAGGTGGTCCTGGGCCAGGAGCAGCCAGAGGCCGAGCAGTGGCAGGACCAGATGGATGGCCCAGACCACCCCGCGCACCGGCTGCGTGGCAGGAGGGAGGTAAGGACTGGCGGTCGGCAAGGTCATCCTCCGTGGAATACGTGCGCCCCCGAACAGTCCCGATTATCCACGGCCGACAAGGCCCGCCAATGCGTCCTTTTACCCACAGCCGACTTTCATGACTCGTCAAGTAGCGTCATACGCATTGTCGCGTGATGAACACGTTATGTAGTTCTTGTCATCCTTTGGAACGTTTGAAACGTGAATCTCATGCTCACCCTGAGCAACACACGTTCCTCGGAGGAAAACCCGTGGCCATCAAGATTCGCGGTGGGCGCACGCTCACCCTCGCCACTGTCGGAGCGCTGGCCGTCTCGCTCCTCGCCGTCGGCGGAGTCGCCACCGCGTCGTCGGCGGAAGAGGTGTACGCCTGCGTGCACAAGAAGTCGCGGTACGTCCGTATCGTCAACCCCACCACTCCGTGCAAGAAGACGGAGATCCGGATGGTGATCGGCGGCGGCGGTCAGTCGACGACCACGATCACGGAGGGCACCAAGGGCGACACCGGCCCGCAGGGCCCGAAGGGTGACACCGGCCTCCAGGGCAGGCAGGGCTTCCCCGGCAAGAACGGCAAGAACGGTCTGCCGGGCAAGGACGGCCTTCCGGGTAAGAACGGCATCGACGGCAAGGATGGCCTCCCTGGCAAGGACGGCAAGGACGGTCTGCCCGGCAAGAACGGCACCGACGGCATCGATGGCAAGGACGGCAAGGACGGCCTTCCGGGCAAGGTCGGCGCCGACGGCAAGGACGGCAAGGACGGCCTGCCTGGTAAGGACGGTAAGGACGGCGTCGACGGCAAGAACGGGCTGCCGGGCAAGGACGGCGCCGATGGCAAGAACGGCAAGGACGGCCTGCCCGGTAAGGACGGCAAGGACGGCAAGGACGGTGCCGACGGTAAGGGCATCACCTACACGACCTACACCCGTTCGAGCTCCTTCAGCTCGGGCAGCGGCTCCGTCTCCTGTTCCAGCGGCGACGTGGCGACCGGCGGCGGCTTCACCATCAGCGGCAGCGGCAACGTCACCAGCAGCGCCCCCAGCGGCGGCTCGGGTTGGTCGGTCACCGCAGTCAAGGACGACAACAACAACATGGCCACCCAGAACAGCGGCAACCACGGCATAAGTGGCACCGTCTACGTGGTCTGCCTCAAGAAGTCCTGACTGAACGACGAGGGCCGGTACGGCAGCACCCCGTACCGGCCCTCGCGGGAACCTCAGCCGAACAACGCGGGCAGCGTGCCGGAGTGCGTCTCGCGCAGCTCCGCGACCGGCACCTCCAGCACCCCCTCCACCACCAGCGACGTGCCGCCGGTGGTGCCGAGGCCGTAGCAGGGCACCTCGTGGTCGGCGCAGAGCGCGGCGAACCGGTCGAACGCCTCCGGCCGGATCACCACCAGCGCACGCGCCGACGACTCGCTGAACAGGCCGGTGAACGCGTCGCCGCTCAGCGCCACCGTCGCTCCGATGCCCCGCGCCAGGCAGGACTCGGCGAGCGCGATGGCCAGGCCACCGTCGGACAGATCGTGGGAGCCCTCGACGAGCCCCAGCGCGGCGGCCTCCACCAGCACGGTGGCCATGGCCTGCTCGGCCGCCAGGTCGGCCTCGGGCGGCAGGCCGCCGAGGTGACCGTGGGCGACGTGCGCCCACTCCGAGCCGCCGAACTCCTCCTTCGTCTCACCGAGCAGCGCGATGCGCAGGCCCTCGGCGACGAACCCGGTGGCGACCCGCTTGGCCACGTCGTCGATCACGCCGAGCACGCCCACGACCGGGGTCGGGTGGATCGGGGTCGAGCCGGTCTGGTTGTAGAAGGAGACGTTGCCGCCGGTGACCGGCACGCCGAGGGTCCGGCAGGCGTCGGCGAGCCCGCGTACGGCCTCGGCGAACTGCCACATGACCTCGGGGTCCTCGGGCGAGCCGAAGTTGAGGCAGTTGGTGACGGCCAGCGGGCGGGCCCCGGTGACGGCGACGTTGCGGTAGGCCTCGGCCAGTGCGAGCTGGGCGCCCGCGTAGGGGTCGAGCCGCGCGTAGCGGCCGTTGCCGTCGGTGGCCAGGGCGATGCCCCTGGTCGTCGGCTCGGCCCCGGCCATGATCTCGGAGATGCGCAGCATGCCGGCGTCGGCGGGCTGGGCGAGCACGGTGTTGGACCGGACGTAGCGGTCGTACTGGGAGGTCACCCACTCCTTCGACGCCAGGTTCGGTGAGCCGAGCAGCTCCAGGAGGGTGGCGCGCAGGTCGGCGGGCCGGTCGAGGCGGTCGGGGGTGTCGGCGTTGAGCGCCTGCTGCCCGGCGGGCTCGTGGAACGGCCGCTCGTAGACCGGGCCGTCGTCGGCGGCGGTGCCGGGCGGGATGTCGACGATCGTCTCGCCGTCCCAGGTCATCACCAGCCGGCCGGTGTCGGTGACCTCGCCGATCACGGTGGCCGGGACATCCCACTTCTGGCAGATCGCCATGAACGCCGAGATGTCCGACGGCCGGACCACGGCCATCATCCGCTCCTGCGACTCGCTCATCAGGATCTCCTCGGGCTTGAGCGAGGGATCGCGGAGCGGGACCAGGTTGAGGTCGACGTGCATGCCGCCGGTGCCCTTGGCGGCCAGCTCGGTGGTCGCGCACGAGACGCCGGCCGCGCCGAGGTCCTGGATGCCCACGACCACGTCGGCCGCGTACAGCTCCAGGCAGCACTCGATGAGCAGTTTCTCCATGAACGGGTCGCCCACCTGCACGGCGGGCCGCTTGGCGTGCGACTCGTCCTCGAAGGTCGCCGAGGCGAGCACCGACGCGCCGCCGATGCCGTCGGGCCCGGTCGAGGCGCCGAACAGCACCACCTTGTTGCCCGGCCCCGGCGCGGTGGCCAGCTTGATCTGGTCCTTGCGCAGCAGGCCCACGCAGAGCGCGTTGACCAGCGGGTTGCCGATGTAGCAGGGGTCGAAGACGACCTCGCCGCCGATGTTGGGCAGGCCCAGGCAGTTGCCGTAGCTGCTGATGCCCTCGACCACGCCGGGCAGCACGCGCCGGGTGTCGTTCTGGTCGGCCCCGCCGAAGCGCAGCGCGTCCATGACCGCGATCGGGCGGGCGCCCATCGACATGATGTCGCGGACGATCCCGCCCACGCCGGTCGCGGCGCCCTGGTGCGGCTCCACGTAGGACGGGTGGTTGTGCGACTCGATCTTGAAGGTGGCGGCCCAGCCGTCGCCGATGTCGACGACGCCGGCGTTCTCGCCCATACCGACGAGCAGTGCGTCGGACTTGGGGGCCTTGGTGGCGAACTGCCGCAGATGCACCTTGGACGACTTGTACGAGCAGTGCTCGGACCACATGACGCTGTAGATGGCCAGCTCGGAGCCCGTGGGACGGCGGCCGAGGATCTCCTTGACCCGGTCGTACTCCTCCTGCTTCATCCCCAGCTCGGCGAACGGCATCGGCTCGGCGGGTGTCTCGACGGCCCGCTTGACGCTGTCGGTGCTCACGCGTTCACCAGCTTCTTGAGGATGGAGGTGAAGAAGCCGAGCCCGTCCGTGCTCGGCGCGCCGACCAGGTTTTCGACGGCGTGCTCGGGGTGCGGCATGAGACCGACCACGTTGCCCGCCTCGTTACGGATGCCGGCGATGTCGTTGAGGGAGCCGTTGGGGTTGCCGAGGTAGCGCACGACCACACGGTTGTCCGCTTCGAGCGCGGCGAGCGTCTCGGGGTCGGCGACGTAGCGGCCTTCGCCGTGCTTGATGGGCAGCACGACCTCCTGGCCGGGCTCGAACGAGTTGGTCCAGGGCGTGCCGGTCGCCTCGACGCGGAGCCGCTGGTCACGGCAGACGTAGTGCAGCGACGCGTTGCGCGTCAGCGCGCCCGGCAGCAGGTGCGCCTCGCACAGGATCTGGAACCCGTTGCACGTGCCGAGCACGGGCAACCCCTCACGGGCCGCCGGGACGAGCTCCCGCATCAGCGGGGCGAACCGAGAGATGGCGCCACACCGCAGGTAGTCGCCGTAGGAGAAGCCGCCGGGCAGGAAGACGGCGTCCACACCCTTGAGGTCGTGGTCGGCGTGCCACAGCGGAACGGCTTCCGCGCCGGACAGTCTGATCGCTCTGGCGGCGTCCTGGTCGTCGAGAGTTCCTGGAAAGGTGACTACCCCCACGCGGGCGCTCATGTCTTGCGTCTCCTCCAGCGTTTCGTGGTGTGCACAGCAAGGCTATCTGGTGCTCGTCCATGCCACTCAACGGCGTCATCACACCCACGCGTGGAGACGGGCCGTCGGGACGGCCCGTGGCGGGGTTGAGAGTCGGCTAGACCGCGGCCAGCTCGCGGGAGCGGCGGTTCGCCGTTTCCTCCCAGGCGAGGGTCTTGCGGAGGTGGACCGTGGTGCCACGGCCGGGAGTGATGCCGAAGGAGATCTCATCCACGACCGAGCGCATGATCAGCAGGCCGCGGCCGTTCTCGGTGTCGGGGGGTGGAAAGGTCAGGGGCATCGAGGGGATGCCGACCCCGTTGTCGACAACGCGTACATCGCAGCGGCCGGAGCCGATCGAGGCCGTGACCTCGTAACGGTTGGCCGGGCCGCCGTGGCGTACCGCGTTGGAGCACGCCTCGGAGACCGCGAGCAGCATGTCGGAGATGCACGCCTCGCTCACGTTGAGCGAACGCATCGCATCTCCCAGCACTCGCCTGACCATCGGTATGCCGATCGCATCCCGGGGCAGCGCCAACGAGAACTCAATATCCACCGGACTCCTCCGGGCTCCGGAATGTCACCTGGAGTAGGTTTCCCCGTGAAATCGGGGCTAACCGCAAAATCACGTTGTTGTTATTTACTGTTGGCAAGCTCGTGGCATTGTGGCACGCCCGAACCCGACTTTAGCCGGTCGCGGGTATTTCCAGGCGTCAAATGTGCCGTTCTACTGTTCGACGCGCACGGTGTAGTCCTCGATGACGGTGTTGGCCAGCAGGGTCTCGGCCATCTTTCGGACGTCCGCAAGTGCCGCCTCGTCGGCCGGCCCCTCCAGGTCGACCTCGAAGCGCTTGCCCTGGCGTACGGCTGCGACTCCGGAGAAGCCCAGCCTGGGCAGTGCGCGGGCGATGGCCTGGCCCTGCGGATCGAGAATCTCGGGCTTCAGCATGACGTCTACGATGACGCGCGCCACTGCGTTCCTCCTGGGTGCGGCGGGAGATGGGAAAGCCAGCCTACCGGCGCGTGTGGCAGGCAACACAACGGGAAGTGGGAGGGCATGGGGCTTGCGCGAAGGGCCGTGACGTCTGCCACCATGTCCCCAAACGCGTACGAACCACCACCACATGGTCCGACGCTCGAAAGGCTGGCCTAAGGTGGCAACCCCATCGACCCCGGCCCTGACCGCACAGGAGTGGCACGTGACCGTCGACGCCTCTCGTGGTGCCCAAGCACCCCCGGAGCTCGTCCAGCTCCTCACCCCGGAGGGTGAGCGGGTCGAGCACCCCGACTACGACATCGATCTCAAGCCAGAAGAGGTCAGGTCCCTCTACCGCGACCTCACACTCGTCCGGCGCATCGACCTGGAGGCCGTCGCGCTGCAGCGGCAGGGCGAGCTCGGCATCTGGGCGTCACTGCTCGGCCAGGAGGCCGCGCAGATCGGCTCCGGCCGGGCGCTGACCGACGCGGACATGGCCTTCCCCACCTACCGCGAGCACGGCGTGGCCTGGTGCCGTGACGTCGACCCGGTGAAGCTGCTCGGCCTGTTCCGCGGGGTGAACCATGGCGGATGGGACCCCAAGGAGCACAACTTCCACCTGTACACGATCGTGATCGGCAGCCAGACCCTGCACGCCGTCGGCTACGCGATGGGGATCCAGCGCGACGACGCGACCGCGGCCGTGATCGCCTACTTCGGCGACGGCGCCACCTCCCAGGGCGACGTGAACGAGTCGTTCATCTGGGCCAGCGTGTTCAACGCGCCGATCGTGTTCTTCTGCCAGAACAACCAGTGGGCCATCTCCGAGCCGCTGGAGAAGCAGAGCCGCATCCCCCTCTACCGCCGGGCCTCCGGGTTCGGCTTCCCCGGCCTCCGGGTCGACGGCAACGACGTGTTCGCCTGCCTCGCCGTGACCAGGCAGGCGCTCAAGAACGCCCGCGAAGGCCAGGGCCCGACGCTCATCGAGGCGTTCACGTACCGGATGGGCGCCCACACCACCACGGACGACCCGACGCGCTACCGCGTGGCGAGCGAGCTGGAGGCGTGGAAGCTCAAGGACCCGATCGAGCGGGTCAAGGCGTACCTGTTCAAGAACGAATTCGCCGACCAGGCCTTCTTCGACTCGGTCGAGGGCGAGGCCGACCAGCTCGGCGCCGACCTGCGCAGGCGCTGCCTGGCGATGCCCGACCCCGGACCGCTCGACATCTTCGACCACGTGTACGCCGAGCCGCACGCGCTGATCGACGAGGAACGCGCCCAGTACGCCGCCTACCTGGAAGGCTTCGAGTCATGAGCGTGCTCAGCCTGTCCAAGGCGCTCAACGAGGGCATGCGCAAGGCGATGGAGGACGACTCCAAGGTCCTCATCATGGGTGAGGACGTCGGCAAGCTCGGCGGCGTGTTCCGCGTCACCGACGGCCTGCAGAAGGACTTCGGCGAGGACCGGGTCATCGACACCCCGCTGGCCGAGTCGGGCATCATCGGCACCGCGATCGGCCTGGCGCTGCGCGGCTACCGGCCGGTGTGCGAGATCCAGTTTGACGGCTTCGTCTTCCCCGCGGCCGACCAGATCATCACCCAGCTCGCCAAGATGCCGATGCGCTCGCTCGGCGCGATCAAGCTGCCCGTGGTCGTCCGCATCCCCTGCGGCGGCGGCATCGGCGCGGTCGAGCACCACAGCGAGTCCCCCGAGGCCTACTTCACGCACACCGCCGGGCTGCGCGTGGTCGCCTGCTCCAACCCGGCCGACGCCTACACGATGATCCAGCAGGCCATCCGCTGCGAAGACCCGGTCATCTTCTTCGAGCCCAAGCGGCGCTACTGGGAGAAGGCCGAGGTCGACACCGTCGACACCGACTGGTGGCCACCCCTCGACCGGGGCCGGACCGTGCGCCAGGGCACCGACATCACGCTGATCGCCTACGGCCCGATGGTGAAGACCTGCCTGGAGGCCGCCACTGCCGCCGAGGCCGACGGGCGCTCGGTCGAGGTCATCGACCTGCGCTCGCTCAACCCGCTCGACACGCCGCTGGTCATGGACTCGGTACGCCGTACCGGCCGGGCCGTGGTGGTGCACGAGGCGCCGGTCAACAGCGGCTTCGGCGCCGAGCTGGCGGCCCGGATCACCGAGCAGTGCTTCTACCGGCTGGAGTCACCGGTGCTGCGCGTCGGCGGCTTCTCCACGCCCTACCCCCCGTCGAAGCTGGAGGAGCACTACCTGCCCGACCTGGACAGGGTGCTCGACGCCGTCGACCGTGCCTTCGGCTACTGAGGAGGGGCCTCATGCGACGTGAATTCAAGCTTCCCGACGTCGGCGAAGGCTTGACGGAGGCGGAGATCGTCCGCTGGCACGTCAAGGCCGGCGACGCGGTCAAGGTCAACCAGATCGTCGTGGAGATCGAGACGGCCAAGTCCATCGTCGAACTGCCGATCCCCTGGGACGGCGTGGTCTCCGGCCTGATGGCCGACGAGGGCCAGACGATCGACGTCGGCCTCCCGATCATCGCCGTCGACACGGACGAGGCGGATGACGCCTCCGGCCAAGCGGCCGACACCTCCGGCCGGGCGGACGACGTTTCCGGAGAGGAGGCCGGCCGGATCGAGGCGCTGGCGGACGACCTGGTCCCGCGACCCCCGGCCGAGGGGGCCGTCGAACCCGGCGCCCACGGCAGCCCCGCCCCCAAGGAGGAACGCCAGGCGGTCCTGGTCGGCTACGGCGTCAAAACCGGCGCCACCAAACGCCGCCCCCGCAAATCCCGCCCCGACAAGCCCTCCGGCTCCGGCCAGTCGCCGGTGATCCCGGCCACTCCGGTCGCGAACCCGTCCCGCGTCGAGGTCTCCGCCGCACCTGGTGCCACTCCGGCGGGGATCGGCGCGCCTCGGGGTCCCGTGGGGGGCGGCGCGGCCCGCACGGACCTCAGCCCGTCGCAGGTCGCCGTCCTGGCCAAACCGCCGGTCCGCAAGCTGGCCAAGGACCTGGGCGTGAACCTGGCCGGCCTGGCGGGTTCGGGCCCCCACGGCTCGATCACCCGGGACGATGTCCACGCCGCCGTGGCGGGGCCCGCCCCTCAGGCGGCACCCCAGCAGGGCGAGGAGCGCATCCCCGTCAAGGGCGTCCGCAAGATGACCGCCCAGGCCATGGTGGCCAGCGCCTTCACCGCCCCGCACGTCACCGAGTTCCTCCAGCTCGACGTCACCGAGACCATGGACGCGGTCCGGCGTCTGCGCACTCTCCCGGACTTCGCCGAGGTCAAGGTCTCGCCGCTGCTCCTGGTCGCCAAGGCCGTGCTCACGGCCGCCAGGCGGCACCCGATGATCAACTCCTCGTGGGACGAGGCCGCTCAGGAGATCGTGGTCAAGCACTACGTCAACCTGGGCATCGCCGCGGCCACCCCGCGCGGTCTCGTCGTCCCCAACATCAAGTCCGCCCACCAGCTGTCCCTCCCCGAACTGGCCGCCGAACTGGGCCGGCTGGCGGAGACCGCCAGGGCGGGCCGCACCCAACCGGCCGAGATGGCGGGCGGCACGATCACGATCACGAACGTGGGCGTGTTCGGCGTCGACACCGGCACCCCGATCCTGAACCCGGGCGAGGCCGCCATCCTCGCCTTCGGCCAGATACGGGACATGCCGTGGGTGGTGGACGGCGAACTGGCGGTACGCAAGGTCACGACCCTGGCGCTCTCCTTCGACCACCGGATCGTGGACGGCGAGCTGGGGTCGCTGTTCCTGCGCGACGTCGGCGCCATGCTGGAGGACCCGCTCCGCATGCTCGCCTGGAGCTGAACCGGGGCGGGCGCGAAGGCCCGTTCGTCTGTGTGAGGACGGGCTTGTCCAGGAGGCTCAGTAGCAATGCGGGCGGCCGCGCACAGACGTAGGTCACGGCAGCTGAGTTCAGCGGGGACGGCGGGGCTGGATGGGACCGGCTTCGGCGGTGACGCGGGCGGAGGTCTCTTCACCGGGGCGGACGTAGCGGTCGAGGCTGGCCAGGTGCTGGTGGCGGCTCTTGGCCCGCAGTTCGGGCGCGGTCCGGCCGGCGTGGGCCAGATGCTGCAGAGCACTGTGGCGGAGCTGGTGCAGCGTCCAGCCCTGCCGGTGCGGGTCGAGCTGGGCTGAGGCGGTCTTGAACAGGTACTCGGCGCGCGGATAGGACAGCCGCCCCCGCCCAGTGGCGGGGTCGATGTCGGCGGATGCAGGGGCGCGCGGGCCAGAGACGGGCGCACGCCGGTCGGCCAGGAACAGCGGCCCGGTGGTGCGGCCGGCCAGCAGGCGGGGCAGTAGCCGGGCGGTGGGGGTGGCCCAGTGCACGTACTCGATTGCGCCGCCCTTGGAGACGACGCGGGCGCGGCGGAACTCCAGGTCGAGGTCCTCGACGTTGAGGGAAAGGATTTCCTCGGCGCGGGCGGCCGTGTCGTACAGCAGCCGCCACAGCAGTCGTTCGCGCAGGGCGTGGGCGGGGTCGTTGAAGAGCGTCTCCAGCCGGGTGCGCGGGATGGAGCGGTCGCCGCGGCGGGCGGGTGTGCGGCGCTGCAGGCGCCGGGCCGGGTTGGTGTCCAGCAGGTCCTGGCGCTGGGCCCAGGTGGTGAAGGAGCGCAGGGCGGACAGGTGCCGGTTCCAGGTGGCGGCGGCCGCGGTCTTCCAGCGGTCCATCACCGCGGCGTAGTGCTCGGGGGTCAGGTCGGCGACCTGGTGGTGGGGGCCGGTCACGGCGGTCAGCCGGGCGAGTGTTTCGGTGTAACCGGCGCGGGTGGTGGCCGTGGTGATGGAGTCGAGGAAGCGCCCGGCCGCCGACTCGATGCCGGCCGCGGTCGTCGCGTCGGCGGCTGGGCCGGGTTGGCTGGGGAAGGCCACGACGGACACGGGCACCCTCCTGGCAGGCAGTGTGACACATAATGTGGCCGAGTCGCCCTCACAGCGGCGAACGCCGATATGGGCGGACACGACCCGATGGCCAGCAGTGTGACAGATAATTCAAATTCTGTGTCGTATGTGAGTGGATGGCGGAGGACGTGATCTGGCGGCGCGCTCCGTGTTTCCGCATGTCAGGCTCACGGTCCACGCCGATCGGCTCAACTGCCATACCCTGCCGGAAATTTTGCCGTCGCCCGCGGACACGTAGGAGTTGAAAGCCCTCAGCGTACGGAAGGTCTGACGAGGATGACGCGTGAGTGAACATGATGAGCGGTCCTGGTTCGAGGCGGTGTACCGGCGAACCTATGAGCAGATCCTCGGATATGCCGTGCGGCGGTGTTCCTCGCCCGAAGACGCCGCCGACGTTGTGGCCGAGACCTACGTGATTGCCTGGCAGCGGATTGCCGAGTTCCCCGACGGTGAGGCCGGCAAGCTGTGGCTGTACGGCGTGGCCCGGCGAGTTCTGGCCAATCACCGCCGTAGCGAGCGGCGCAGGCTCACCCGGCACACCGAGCTCACCGACGAGATCCAACAGCTCTACGCCGCCCCCTCTCGCCACGGTGAGCAGCACGGCGTGGACGAGGCCATGAGCATGCTCGCCGACAGCGATCGTGAGCTGCTGGCCCTGGCTCTCTGGGAGGGGCTCGACCCCGGAGAGATCGCCACAGTGCTGGACTGCTCCCGCAACGCCGCCAGGATCCGCCTGCACCGGGCCCGCAAGCGCTTCGCCAAGGCCTTGGAAAAGACCCGCCCATCGGCCGCCGGTTTCGCGTCGCGGCCGCTCATCCAGAAGGAGTCAGGGTGAACAACGACCAGATTTTCAAGGACCGGGCGAGGGCGCTGGATGCGGACCTGGCCGGCAGCGCGTCCACCGCGGGGGCGGACGCGCTGCTGGTGCAGATCGTCTCGCTGGAGCGCGTTCCGGCCCGACGACGGCTCTTGCCCTCTCCTCGCCGCGCCCTGCTCGGCATGGCCGCGGTCGCCACCCTGGTGGGAGCCATCGTCGTCGGGCCGTCCCTGTTCGAGGCCTCCGAGCAGGTGTACGCCAGCCAGGCGGTGACGATCGACCGCGTCGGAGATGACTACGCCTTCTACTTCACCGATGGAGATCCTGACCCCGCCGAGCTGAAGAAGGCCTTCCACAAGGTCGGCCTGGACAACCTCACGGTGACGCTGACCCCCGTTTCGCCGCGGCAGCCGGGCACCGTCTTCGGTTTCGAGAAGTCCGACCCCGACGCACATGCGCTATTCACCGGTGAAAACTGCCCTGAACGGCTCCCAGGCTGCATTACGTCCTTCAGCGTCACCGCGGATATCAAGGGCCCCGCAGAGGTCAGCCTGGGCCGCCCGGCGAAGCCCGGTGAGAAGTACTCCTACCCCGCCGATGCGAGCTGGCCGGGGGAGGCGCTGGCCGGGGTGAAACTTCAGGGACGTCCGGTGTCCGAGGCGGTACGCGTCGTGCGCGAGCGTAACTTGAAGGTGGCCTACGAGTTCGACTGGCCGCTGCGGAACAGTGACGAAGGCGTTCGTTACGAGGAGAACGTGTCGGCTTCCCGCATCGATCCCGGCGCGTCGGTGGCGCGCGCGGATTCCTACAACGACGGCGTGATCGTCCTGCACGTCGTGCCGGACCCGGCCGCGACTCCGCCGCCCGGATTCTGAGCAGCCCGGTGTGATTTATCGGCCCACTCGGACATGACGTCCTTCAAGAGTGAGGCTGGGCCGGACCAGGTGGGTAGTCGTTCGCGCGCACGGCTGTCCACCTCGCCAGGGCGTTCTGCGGGGAAGCCGCCGACCACTTGCCGTCTAGGCGAGGGTGGGCGCGAGGACGCGCTTGTCGGCCGAGGTCGGCCCGTATGACCCGACCCAGACGGGCGCGCCCAGAGCGTCCGTCACCGCTGCGGGCCAGTCGGTGACGGCGTCGCCGTACACCGGCTTGGCCCGCAGCAGGCGCGCGGTGAGTGTGGCCCGGTCGCCATGCCAGAGGTCTGTCTCACAGCCCTCGTACGCGTGACACAGCCGAGACACCGGCGCGTCCAGGTGCGTGAGCGCCAGCCCGTCGACACCCCCCGCCACCGCCACCGCGTACCGATGCGCCACGGCGTCGAAATGCCCCACCCGGAACGGCCCCTGCCACGGCCCGGTGCCGTTGTGCCGCTCCGGCAGCTCCAGCGTGGGGTCCTCCGTGACCAGCGGCCCCGGCCCGTGCCGGGGCGTGTAGGTCCGCAGCACGCCGAGCCGGACGGCCCCGGCCCCGCCCAGCAGCTCCAGCGCGTTCGCGAACGTCGTGGTGCTCCAGGTCGTGTACGGGTCGAACCCGTGGTTCTCGTCCAGCAACACCCCCTGCGCCCCCTCGAACACCACCGGCCCCCGCCTGAGCAGGTCATCAGCCGAATCCACCAGCCGGACCCGCGACGCGAACCCCCGGTAGGCCGCCACGCAGTCCGCCACCGGCGGCCCGTCCACACCCAGCGCCTCCCGCAGCACGCCGAGCTTGCGGGTCAGCGTCGCGGGAGAGTCGCCCGCGCGCGGGGCGAGCGAGCCGTGCGCCAGCGCGTACGCCATCGTCTCGCCGACGCCCATCCCGCACGACCCGTGCCGCTCCGCCCCGCGCGCCTGCTCCCGCCGGCGGCCCGCCTCGATGTGGTACGGCGTGGCCAGCAGGCAATCCCGATGGACCGTGAGCAACCCGAACGGATCCGGCACGCCGAGCCGTGCCAAATGGGCGGCTTCGGCGGAGAGCGCCAGCGGATCGACCACCACGAACCTCGACAGATGCGTCGGCACACCCCGCAACGTCCCCGAGCCGAACTGCGCGAACGTGTGGTGCCGGCCATCCGGCAGCACCACGTTGTGCGCCGCCTGCGCGCCGCCGTTGAAGCGGATCACCGCGTGGACCGGCCGGGTGGCGCACAGCCAGTCCACGACGGTGCCCTTGCCCGCGTCGCCGTACCCGAGGTCGGCGACGATGACGTGCTCGCTCACGCGTCCAGCCCGTCGAGCGGCTCTGAGCTGACGTGTTCGCTCACGCGTCCAGCCCGTCGAGCGGCTCCGACACCACGAGCGTGCCGCGGTCGAGTTTGGCCAGTGCCTTCGACACCGAGGCGCCGGCGCGCGAGCCGAGCCCGGCCAGGTCGTCGAGGCCCTCGTCGAGGCCGATGGCGTCCTCGCCGAGCCCGACCGTGAGCGCGATCGTCTCGCAGACCGCGTCCAGGTCGTCGAGCTCCAGCACGTTCTGGCCGAGCAGGCCGCGCCAGGTGCTCAGCACCTTCGCGTTCCCGGCGTAGCTGGCCCCGGCGGGCAGGATGTAGTAGACGTCGTACTTCTGGGTCAGCTCGGCGACCATCGCCGCGACGTCGATGTCGCGCTGGCGCGGGTCGCCGATCAGCTTGGTGACGGCCTTCCCGCTGACCCGCGGATAGGGCAGCTCGTCGCCGATCATGAACAGGTATCCCCGCTTGCCGCGCTTCTCGTAGCAGTCGATCGAGGTGTGCCTGGCCATGAAGTACATGGCCAGCTCGTACGACTCGCACATCTGGCCGCCGCCCCCGCCCTCCAGCAGGATCTGCCCGAGCTGTTCGTCCATGCGGTTGTCGGACTCGAACTGCCCGACCTGGAGCGGCGCCCGGTCACAGGTGGCGTCACCGATCGCGCCGAACATGATCTGCGGATCCGTGGCGTACCCCTTGCGCAGCAGCAGCCCGAGCAGGTCGGGCAGCTTGGCCTGCAGCGTGCGCGGGACGTTGCCCATCGAGCCGGTGACGTCGAAGAGCACGGCGACGGCCAGCGAGTCCGGGTGCTCGTCGGAGTCGCGGCTCTCCCGCGTGACGCCGAAGGGGTCGAGGTCGGGGTGGGTGGTGGAGGCGCCGCTGTCGCTGTAGGCGAAGGCGCTGGCGCCGGTGGCGGCCCGGTAGCGGGCGGCCGAGCTGTAGACGTCGGTGGACCAGATTCCGCTGCCCATGATCTTCTCCCTAGAGGTGAAGGGGCCGGTAGGTACGCGGCCCGTAAAGGTCTTCGAGGAGCTCGTCGAGCTCGGCGAGCAGTGCCCACGCGTCGGAGGGCGGGCGCCGCAGGCAGCCGCCGACGAAGGCGCGCATCGCTCGGGGGTGGTCGCCGAGCAGGCCGGCGACGCATCGGGTGACGCCCAGGACGTCGCCCGAGGCGTCCTTCGAGGCGTCGGTGAGATACGACCGGCACCAGTCGACGAGGACGAGTCCGTGGTCGATGGGGTGGACGAGTACGTGGCGGGGGAGCACGGCGCCGTGCGTGACTCCGGCCCGGTGCGCCAGGCCGGTGGCCACCAGCAGGCGCCGCCAGATCCAGGCCACGTCCCGGGGGTCGAGGCCGGTGCCGAGCCGGGTCAGGGTGATGAAGCCGCTGGGTGCCCGGCTGAGGACGTTCGCCTGCCGTACGGTCCGCCCAGCTTTATGCCGAAATTTCGAGACAAGGCGGGGAATGTACGGCAGGAAGCGCGGGTCCGCGTCCGAGGCGATCTGAGTGAGTGCGGCGGCCTCCCGCACCAGCAGGTGGTTGTCGGCCGGGTCACGCGGCAGCTTGAGCAGCGCGTCGTCGTCGGCCGGGTACAGGACGGCGGTGCCGCCCCGATGCAGGAGCGGCCCGATCCGATAGGGACCCACCCGCTGACCGCGGTTGTAGTCGGACCACAGCTCGGCCAGCCTGGCGAACGCCCCCGCGGTCTCCGGAGACACGTCCGGGTGGAGTAACCGGGCCAGGCGCCGGTAGACCCGCGCGGGGGAGTCGCCCGCGAAGAGGTCGCCGGCCGAACGCGCCCCTGTGACGATCGACGCGGCCTCCTCGGCGTTCACCGGATCTCCTCCTCGTTTCACCGGATCTCGTCTTCCCGCGAGGGCCGTAGCAGGGCGGGATGCAGCAGCCGGGCGTCGCCCGCGCGGTACAGCTTGGCCCGCGGCCCGCCCTTGGGCCCGCCGGTCTGCGTGGTCTCGCCGGTGCCCTCCACGAACCCGGGCACCGACAGCACCTTGCGGTGGAAGTTGCCCGCGTGCAGCGGCGTGCCCCACACGCTCTCGTAGATCAGCCGCAGCTCGGAGACCGTGAACGTGTCGCCGGCGAAGGCCGTGGCCAGCGGGGTGTACTCCAGCTTCGACCGGGCCCGCTCCACGCCGTCGGCCAGGATGCGCTGATGGTCGAAGGCCAGCCGCGGCACGTCGTCGACCGGATGCCACACGGCCGCCGCCGCGTCGGTGCCCGCCCGGGGGTCGGGCAGGTCGGGGGCGAAGGCCAGGTACGAGATCGACACCACGCGCATCCGCGGGTCCCTGCCGGGGCCGCCGAAGCTGGCCAGCTGCTCGATGTGCGCGGGCGCGGTGTCCAGCCCGGTCTCCTCGGCCAGCTCGCGTACCGCCGCCTCGGCCAGGTCCTCGTCGGGCCGGATGAAGCCCCCGGGCAGTGCCCAGGCGCCCTCGTACGGCTCGACGCCGCGCTCCACGATCAGGACGTGCAGCCGCCGGTCGCGGATGGTCAGCGCCACCACGTCGACCGTCACCGCGACCGGTGGGTACCGCCGCGGGTCGTAGCCGGCCAGGAACTCTTCCATCGCACGTCCTTCTCAAAGTGAGTCAATCTCTCTCTGAGAATAACCAGCCAACCCCAACATGTCCACAAATTTGGGCATTTACGAGATCGCGTTTAGTTGTTAAGAAGGTTTATTAACAAACTCCATCGAGCTTGCGAGGACCCATGGCCCGCTCCCGGCTCATCCTCATCCTGCTCTGGACCTGCACTTTGCTGGTCAGCGCAGGGGGTGTCGCCCTGGCCGCACCGGCGGCGACCGCTTCCTCCACAGCCCTCTCCGGCTACAAGATCCAGTCATCCGCCAAGGTGTCGGACTCCGGCACCGCGATCTCCACTCCCGGCTACGCGGCCTCCGGCTGGTATCCGGTCGGCCCGCGCTCGACCGTCCTGGCCGGGCTGCTGGAGAACAACGTCTACTCCGACCCGTTCTTCTCCACGAACATGCAGTCGATCCCGACCGCCGACTTCGACGTCCCCTGGTGGTACCGCTCGGACTTCACCCTCGGCTCCGAGGCCGGGTTACGCACGTTCCTCGATTTCAGCGGCGTGATGTCGAGCGCCGACGTGTGGGTCAACGGCACCCAGGTGGCCACCGCCGCTCAGGTCGCCGGCGCCTACACCCGGCACGAGCGCGACGTCACCGCGCTGGTCCACCCGGGCGTCAACTCGGTGGCCTTCCGCGTCAACGCCAACAACCCGAACAACCACCTGACGATCGGCTGGATCGACTGGGTGCAGGTCCCGCGCGACGACAACACGGGCATCTTCCGTGACGTGCTGATCAGGCGCAGCGCCGACGTCTCCTTACGCGACGCGCACGTGATCACCAACCTGGCCGTGCCCGCCCTCGACCGCGCCGACCTCACGATCAAGGCCGACGTACGCAACGGCACCGGCAGTGCGGTGACCACCACGGTCAGCGGGACGATCGGCTCGCTCGCGTTCTCCCAGAACGTCTCGCTCGCGGCGAACGAGACGAAGCGCATCACGTTCAGCCAGACGCTGACGAACCCACAGGTCTGGTGGCCCTACCAGATGGGCGCCCAGCCGCAGTACGACCTCAACCTCACGGCGACCGTCGGCGGCGCGGTGAGCGACACGCTGACCCAGCGCTTCGGCGTCCGCAAGGTCGAGTCGGCCAAGAACGCCAGCGGCCGCCGCTTCTACAAGATCAACGGCCGGTCGATCCTGATCAGGGGCGGCGGCTGGTCACCGGACATCTTCCTGCGCAAGGATCTGCGCTACCTGGAGGACAAGATCCGGTACGTCAAGGACCTCGGCCTGAACACCATCCGGGTCGAAGGCCACCTGGACACCGACGAGCTCTACGACCTGGCCGACAAGTACGGCATCCTGACCATGCCCGGCTGGGAGTGCTGTAACAAGTGGGAAGGCTCCTTCGCCACGGCCGACTACCCCATCGCCAAGGCGTCGATGCAGGCGGAGGCCACCAGGCTGCGTAACCACCCCAGCGTGATCTCGTTCCTGATCGGCTCCGACAACCCGCCGACGGCCCAGAAGGAGACCAACTACCTCGACGCCCTGACGGCCGCCGAGTGGCCGCTGCCGATCGTCTCCGTGGCCTCGGACAAGTCCAGCCCGCAACTGGGCAACTCCGGCCTGAAGATGCCGGGCCCGTACGAGTGGGTGCCGCCGAACTACTGGTACAACAAGCGCGAAGGCGGCGCGTTCGGCTTCAACTCCGAGACCAGCGCGGGCCCGGACGTCCCGACCCTCGACTCGCTCAAGCGGATGATGACCACCGCGCAGATCAACTCGCTCTGGCAGAGCCCGAGCGCGACGCAGTATCACCGCTCCCCGTCGAGCACGTTCAACAACCTGACGATCTATCACAACGCCCTCAGAGGCCGGTACGGCGTGCCGTCCAGCCTGACGGACTACGTGAAGAAGGCGCAGCTCGCCCAGTACGAGGCGGTCCGCGCGCAGTTCGAGGCGTACGGCCGCAACTTCACCGACTCCAGCAACCCCTCGACCGGCGTCATCTACTGGATGCTCAACAGCGGCTGGTCGTCGCTGCACTGGCAGTTGTTCGACTACTACCTCGACCAGGGCGGCTCCTACTGGGGTGCCCGTGAGGCGAACAGGCCGCTGCACGTCCAGTACTCCTACGACAACAAGTCCGTCGTCGTGGTCAACTCGGGCCCCTCGGCGGCCTCGGGCCTGACGGTCAAGACCGACGTGTTCAACATGGACGGCACCTCGAAGTACACCAACACGGTCACGGTCACCGTCCCCGCCGACGGCGGCAAGGCCACCGCGGTCACCGTCCCGTCGATCAGCGGCCTGTCCACGACCTACCTCGTCCGGCTGAGCCTGCTGCGGGGCGGGGAGGAGATCGACCGCAACGTGTACGCGCTGTCCACGGCGAGCGACGTCATCGACTGGGACAACAACGACTGGTACTACGTGCCGACCACCAGCTACGCCAACCTGACCGGGCTCAACAGCCTGGCCCAGGCCCCGATCACCGCCACCGCCACGTCGCCGTCCCCCGGGACCGTCGCGGTGACGATCAGCAACACCGGCACGGGCAAGATCCCCGCGTTCATGCTCGACGCGCACGTCGTGGACGCGTCCGGCAAACCGGTGCTGCCGATCCAGTGGTCGGACAACGCGATCAGCCTCTGGCCGGGCGAGTCGAAGACCCTGACCGCCACCTACCGGGCCGCCGACCTGAGCGGCGCGGCGAGCGTCAGGGTGTCCGGCTGGAACACCGCGACGCTCACCGTCCCGACCGGCCCGCCGGACACCGAGAAGCCGACCGCGCCGGCGAACCTGCGCAGCACCGCCAAGACGTCCTCCAGCGTCACGCTCTCCTGGGACGCCTCCGCCGACAACACCGGGGTGAGCGGCTATGACGTCTACAACGGCACGACCCTGGCCACCACGGCCACCGGCACGACGGCCACGGTCTCGGGCCTGACGGCCGCCACGTCGTACACGTTCACGGTCAAGGCCCGCGACGCGGCCGGCAACACCTCGGACGCCTCGAACGCGGTGACCGAGACCACCGGCAGCGGCCCGGTCGTCTACCAGGCCGAGGACGCGACGATCTCCCAGGGCGCGGCGGAGTCGAACCACGACGGCTACACCGGCACCGGGTTCGTCAACTACGACAACGTGACCGGCAGCTACGTCGAGTGGACGGTCAACGCCCCCGTGGCGGGACCGGTCACTCTGGAGCTGCGCTACGCCAACGGCACCACGGTGAACCGGCCGATGGCCATCGCGGTCAACGGCGGCACGGCGGTCAACCGCGACTTCAACGGCACCGGCGACTGGGACACCTGGCAGACCTCCACCCTCACCATCAACCTCACCCAAGGAGCGAACAAGATCAGAGCCACCGCCACCACGGCCAACGGCGGGCCGAACGTCGACCGGATCTCGATAGGCTGACCTCATGATTCGCCACGTCGTGCTGTTCACCTGGACCGAAGACGCCACCGAGGAGCAGAAGGCCACGGTCGCGACAGAGTTGCGCAAACTGCCGGGGATCATCCCGGAGATCCGGTCCTACACGGCGGACGCCGACGCGGGCATCAACCAGGGCAACCACGAGTTCGGGGTGGTCGCCGACTTCGACAACGTCGACGACTACCTGGTGTACCGCGATCACCCTCAGCACCAGAAGGTGATCGCGGAACACATCAAGCCGATCATCGCGAGCCGGGCGGCTCTGCAGCTCAGTCTTTAGGAGCTTCGTCGGTCCACCCGAGCTTCTTGATCACGTTGCTGTCGACCAGCTCGCCGACCGGCGAGCCGTCGGACCTCGTCGGTGTGCGCTGAATGGCCAGCAGGTCGCCGCTCTCCCGGTCGATGATGATCTGCTGGAGTACCTCCGGGCTGTTGAACAACAGCCCGAGTCCGGTACGTCCGTCGAGGTCCGTGACCCCGTCGGCCACCCGCACGCCGGGCAGCTCCGTGAGCATCCGGTAGAGCGCGGCACGCGTGCCCGGCGTGGTCTCGGCGTCCTCCAGCAGCTGACAGACGACGGTCCAGAGCCAGGTTTCCCGGTTGTCCCGGGGGTCGGAGTAGCGCTTGAGCAACTCGGCCTCGAGCGCCTCCGCGTCGGTGGGCAACCCTGTCACGGGCTTGAACTCCGACAGCTCCACCGGCCCGTAGAAGGTCTTGCCGACCTGGCAGCCGCTCTTGGAGTCGCAGAGCGGTGGCGATCCCGCGTCCTTCCATGCCTGCTCGTCGGCGCGCGTCACCGGTGCGGCGGTGAGATCAAGCTTCTTGATCCGCTGCACACCGTCTCGGCTGATCCACATCACCTCAGGATTGCGATACTCGACGGTGTAGTGGGGGGTGGCCTTCCTCGTGATCCGCACCATCTCGCGCCGCCACCAGGCGCCCTCACCGGGCGGCTGGGCGGCCAGCCGGTCCGCCGCCGTTGCGAGCGCCTGGGCCGGGTCCTCCTGAGTCGCGGCGGTGTCCGAGCCCCCGCCCAATCCTGGCACCACCACGAACCCGCCGATCAGCACCAGGGCGACGGACGCCGCCGCGAGCGCCACCCGGGACCAGCCGGGCAGACGTCGGCGCGGGGCATCGTTCAGCATCCGGGCGCGGACCGCCATCACCCGCGCGTGGTCGGCCGGCGGCACGTCCGGCATCACGTCGTCGATGAGCTGGAACTCCTTCATCAGACCTCAACTCCCAGCGCGTCACGTAGTTTGGTCCTGGCTCGGCTCAGCCGGGAGGCGACGGTGCCGTTGGCGATACCGAGCGCCGCGGCCACCTCGTCGTAGATCAGCCCGCCGTACGCGACGAGCAGCAGCACGTCGCGCTCACCGCGCGACAGCCCGGCCAGCGCGGCCGAGAGCTTCTGGACGGTCACCCCGGCGGCGACCCGGTCCACGACTCGCTGGTCGTGGCCGCCGTCGTCGCCTGGTGGCCCGGACCTGGCCAGTGCCCGGTAGCGCCGCATCTCGGCCCGCCGGTGCTTGCCGATGAGGTTGGTGGCGATGCCGTACAGCCATGGCCTGACGCCGCCCTTGGCGGCGTCGAAGCTGTCGCGACGGCGGAACGCGACGAGGAAGGTCTCGGCGGCGAGGTCCTCGGCGATGTCGAGGTCGAGGCGGCGGCCGATGTAACGGCGGATCTCCTCGTAGTGCGCGTCGAAGACCGTGGCGAACCGCTCGGGATCGGCCACCGCTCCGTCAAGAGACGTGATCATGCAAGGGTCTCCCTTGCCGGGGAACAGGGACACCTGTGATTACCCGCTCCCGGGAGACCCTTCCATCAGATTGCCCGCAGGATGGTCGACATTAGATGAGATCGGCGACCTGAAATGAGAGCACTGCTCTTGACTTGATCGCCACCGTGAGAGAGCATTGATCTCGTAAGAGAGCGGCGCTTCAAACGGAGGAGACATCATGGGCAAGCACGTCATCGCAGGAGCGGGACAAGTCGGCAAGCACCTTGCCGGGCACCTGCTCGCACAGGGGCACCAGGTCGTCGTGGTCACCAGGTCAGGCAAGGGCCCAGCCGGCGTCGAGTCCGTCGCGGCCGATCTCACCGACCGCGACCGGCTCGCCCGGATCGTCAAGGGCGCTGACGCCCTCCACAACTGCGCGGGTCCCGCCTACCCCCGCTGGGCACAGGACTGGCCGCCGCTGGCTTCCGCGTTGCTGGCCGCCGCCGAGGCCACCGGCGCGGTGCTCGTCACCGCCGGTAACCTCTACGCCTACGGACCCGTGACCACGCCGATGGTCGAGGACCTCCCCCTCGCCGCCCCCGGCGTCAAGGGCCGTGTCCGCGCCAAGATGTGGACCGACGCGCTGGCCGCGCATCAGGCCGGCCGTGCCCGCGTCACCGAGATCCGCAGTTCCGACTACTTCGGCCCGGGCGCCAGCGACCAGACCCCCGTCGGCACCCGCTTCGTGCCTTCGCTGCTCGCCGGCAAGAGCACGTCCTTCCTCGGCGACCCCGACCAGCCCCACTCGTGGACCTACCTGCCCGACGTGGCCGCCGCGATGGCCATCGCCGCCACCGATGAGCGAGCCTGGGGCCGTGCCTGGCACACCCCCAGCAACCCGGCGCTATCGGCCCGCGCACTGGCCGGGCGGCTGTGCGAACTCGCCGGAGCGCCCGCACCGCGCCTCAACCGCCCTCCGGCGCCGATCCTGCTCGCACTCGAGCTGATCAACCCCGTCATCCGTGAGCTGAAAGAGACGCGCTACCAGTTCGACCGACCCTTCGTCGTCGACTCCTCGGCGTTCGAGAACACCTTCGGCATGACCGCGACTCCGCTCGATGCCGCCCTCAAGGCCACCATCGCCGCCGCACCCACCACCTGACGTCGCAGGTGGCGGCGTCGAATCAGACTTCCGGCGGGTTGTTCTCGCGGTGCATCAGCTGGTTGTCGGAGGTACGGCCCCGCCTCGGGGCCAGCACGATGCTCAGGACCACGCCCACCCCGCCGACGATCATGAAGATGACGCCGATCGTGTCCATGTGCACACTCTGGCCGAACACGTCCGGCTCGATGGCGAATCGCAGGATGGCGCCGAGCGTGAGGAAGAAGATGCTGACCCCGACACCCATGACGACCTCCACAACGGCAAAGAGCACGTACGCCCTCGGTCATACCCGAGTATGCGTGATCACACGCTCAGGCGAGACAGGAGAGTGGCTTTCCGCCATTAAACGTGATCATGTCGGTGATGGCGGCGACAAGGTCGATCTGGCCGCCCCGGGGCAGTCCGTCCAGCTCGGCGTAGGCGCGGTGCAGGTTGCCGACGATGCGCTCGGCGTCGAGCAGCTCGCCCCACTCGCCCAGGTCGGTCTCGCGGGCCGCCTCCAGTGGGGTCAGTCCCGCCGCCCGGCCGCGCTCGGCGGTCGCCAGCACGAACTCCAGGTAGCCCCGCACCCGGTCGAAGACCTCGGGCCCGCACACGTCACCGTGCCCTGGCACGACCGTCTCCGCGCCCAGCTCCTTGAGCTGGTCGAGCGCCTCGATCCCGCCCGTCACCGAGCCCATCAGCACGAACGGCGTGCCGCCGTTGAAGGCCAGGTCGCCCGAGAACAGCAGCCGCCGCTCCGGGATCCAGACATAGGAGTCGTTGGTGGTGTGCGCGGCGAATCCGACATGCCGCACCTCGCACCGCAGCTCGTCGGAGTAGACCGTGATCCGGTCGCTGTAGGTGAGGAACGGCGCCACCGCCTCCAGATGGCCCACTCCACGTCCGGTGACCAGGCGAACGTCCGGTACTCCGGGATGCCCTCGGCCAGGATCAGCTCGCGGGTCCGCTCATGGGCGACGATGGTGGCCTCGGGGAAGAGGTAGTTGCCGAACGTGTGGTCGCCGTGGTGATGAGTGTTGATCAGCGTGGTGATCGGGCGGGCGCTGACCTCGGCGATGGCCCGCCGGTACGTCCGCGTGCGCCGCTCGGTCGAGCAGGCGTCGATGGAGATCACCCCGCGCCGCCCGGCCAGGAAGCCCGTGTTGTTGATCCACCAGCTCCCGTCAGGCTGAATGTAGGCGTAGATGCCTGACGAGACCTCTTCCAAACGGGGTGGCGGCAGAGGCTGGTCGTCGTGGTGAGAGGCACTCATGTCGCGAACGTACCGCGTGCGAGCCGTTCGGAGAGAGCGTTTTCCAGCAGAACGCCCGCTCCACGGCGGAGCGGGCGTTCAGCGGGAGGCGGATCCGGCGGCGGATCCAGAGGCAGGTCTAGAAGGCGGCCTCCGGGAGGTCCATCAGGTCCTGGCCGGTGGCGGTGAGCACCCGGCGCTCGGCGGCCAGGCGGGGCAGCACGGTCGCCGCGAAGAACGAGGCGGCGGCGACCTTGCCCTGGTAGAAGGGGTCCTCGCCGTCGGCGAGCCGGGCCAGCGCGATCTCGGCCTGGCGCAGCAGCAGCCAGCCGATCACCAGGTCGCCCAGGCCCAGGAGCAGCCTGGTCGTGTTGAGCCCGACCTTGTAGACCTCCTGCGGCGTCTCGAGCGCGCCCAGCGCCCAGCCGGCCATCGTGTCGCCCATGGCCTTGATGTCGGCGGCGGCCTCGGCGAGCAGCTTGCGCTCCTCCTTGAGGCGGCCGTTCCCGGCGTCGGAGGAGGCGAAGGCGTTGATCTCGGCCAGCAGCGAGTTGATGGCGGCGCCCTGGTTGCGCAGGATCTTGCGGAAGAACAGGTCCAGGCCCTGGATCGCGGTGGTGCCCTCGTACAGGGAGTCGATCTTGGCGTCCCGGATGTACTGCTCGATCGGGTAGTCCTGCAGGTAGCCGGAGCCGCCCAGCGTCTGCAGGGACCGGGCCAGCAGCTCGTACGAGCGCTCCGAGCCGACCCCCTTGACCAGGGGCAGCAGCAGGTCGTTCATGTCGCGCGCGTGCCGGTCGTCGGGGTTGACCTGGATGGTGTCCTGGAACGTGGCCGTGTAGAGCACCAGCGCGCGCATGCCCTCGACGTACGACTTCTGCAGCATCAGCTCGCGGCGTACGTCCGGGTGGTGGGTGATCGGCACCCGGGGAGCGGACTTGTCGGCCATCCTGGTCAGATCGGCACCCTGGGCGCGGCTCTTGGCGTACTCCAGGGCGTTCAGGTAGCCGGTGGAGAGCGTGGCGATGGCCTTGGTGCCGACCATCATGCGGGCGTGCTCGATCACCATGAACATCTGCCTGATGCCCTCGTGCACCTCACCGACCAGCCAGCCGATGGCCGGGTGCTTGTCGCCGAAGGTGAGCTCGCAGGTCGTGGAGACCTTAAGGCCCATCTTCTTCTCGACGTTGGTGACGTAGACGCCGTTGCGCTCGCCCAGCTCACCCGTCTCCAGGTCCACGTGGAACTTCGGCACCAGGAACATCGACAGGCCCTTGGTGCCGGGTCCGTGCCCCTCGGGGCGGGCCAGCACCAGGTGGAAGATGTTCTCGGCCATGTCGTGCTCGGCGCTGGTGATGAAGCGCTTGACGCCCTCGATGTGCCACGTGCCGTCGGGCTGGCGGATCGCCTTGGCGCGGCCCGCGCCGACGTCCGAGCCCGCGTCGGGCTCGGTCAGCACCATGGTGGCGCCCCAGTTGCGCTCGATGGCCAGCTCGGCGAAGCGCTTCTGCTCGTCGGTGCCGACCTCCCACAGGGTGTAGGCGAAATTGGGGCCGGCCGCGTACATGTAGAGGCCGGGGTTCGCGCCGAGGATCATCTCGGCCGTGGCCCAGGCCAGGCTCCGCGGGATGCCGGGGCCACCCAGCTCACTCGGCAGGTCGAGATGCGCCCAGCCGCCGTCGACCAGCGCTCTGAACGACTTCTTGACGCCCTCCGGCATGGTGACCGAGTTCGTGGCGGCGTCGAAGACCGGCGGGTGGCGGTCGCCCTCCTCGAACGACTCGGCCATGACGCCGGTGGCCAGTTTGTTGACCCCGTCCAGAAGGCCGCGGGCGATCTCCTCGTCGATGTCCGCATACGGCCCTGTGCCGAGGATCTCGCCTCGCCCGAACACCTCGAAGAGGTTGAACTCCAGGTCACGCACGTTGCTCTTGTAGTGGCCCATGGTGTCGATCTCCTTGAACCGGGGGCGTTATGTACTGGCGAGTAACCTTACTCGAAATGCTACCCGCGAGTAACCATGAATATGCGTGGCATGCTCATCTCCATGGACGCCGAAGAACTCGCCGCCCGGTGGCGAGAGCGACTGGACTCCTGGGCCATCCCCGCCGAGATCATGGCCAAGGCACCGGTCGACCCGTGGGGTCATTCCCCGGCGCGCTTCGCCACGCGCACCGACAGAGCGCTCGCGGAGCCCGACGACGGCCCCACCGCGACGCACCTCATCGAGGCGCTGGGCGAGCGCGCCACGCTGCTCGACGTCGGCGCGGGCGCCGGCGCCGCGTCGCTGCCCATGCACGATCGCCTCTCCACGCTGTACGCGGTCGACACTTCGGCCGGGATGCTCGACGAGCTCAGCCTCAGGGCGGACAAGCTCGGCGTCCCGCTCACCGCGGTCCAAGGCCGCTGGCCCGACGTGGCCGACCAGGTGCCGGTCGCCGACGTGGTGATCGCCGCGCACGTCATCTACAACGTGCCGGACCTGGCCGACTTCCTCCGCGCGCTGAACGACCACGCCCGGCGCCGCGTCGTGCTCGAACTCCCGCACCGCCATCCCATGAGCTGGATGGAGCCGCTGTGGCAGCACTTCCACAACGTGGGCCGCCCGGTCAGGCCCGTCGCCGAGGACTGCGTGGCGCTGGCGGCAGCGCTCGGCTACCGCGTACGGGTGGAGGAGCGTGAGGCGCCGCTGAACCGGTACAACTCCCTGGAGGAGCTGGCGGAGAGCGTCTGCCAGCGCGTCTGCCTCGACCCGTCGCGCTCGGCGGAGGTCGGCGCGACGGCCCTCGAACTCGGCATGTGGCCGCTCCCGCGCGAACGCTGGGTCACGATCTGGTGGGATCGACCCACGCGCTGATCCAGCATGTCAGGGATGGCTCAGGGTAGGTCCCCGATGCCATCGGGGGGTCTCAAAAGGCACTCTGAGGACATGAACGAAATCAGTCGACGCGATGAGGTCTCGTTGTCCGGCGCCGCGCTGCGCGGCGCCCCCTGGAGGGCCGCCGCCATCGGCGGTGGCGCGACGGCCGCCGCCAGTTTCGGGCTGGGCGTGATCCTGCCCGGCTCCGCCGACCTGGTGTGGGCGCTCGGCCTGGGGATCAGCGTCTTCGCGCTGGTCGCCGCCATCGGCGCGGTGTCCAAGCCGAACGAGGGCGACCGGGTGACCCGCCAGGCGCGCCTGTGGGCGCTGAAGCACCCGTGGCGGTTCGCCCTGCTGCCCGCCGCGATCACGGCGGTCCTGGACTATCCGGTGCAGCTGGTGCTCGACGGGGAGGGTGTGTTCGGTTCGGCCTTCGAGTCGGTCTGGCACGGCGCCCTGGTATATCTGATCGCCGGCGTCCTGACGCTCACGATGCAGGGACGAGCACGATCTTCCCAGTGACCCGGCGGTTGATCAGATCGTCCATCGCCCGCCCGGCCTCCTCCAGGGGCCTTGCCTCCGGTGGCGCCGGGTCGATCCCGGGCATCGTGAGCAGCTCCTGGAGCATCAGCCGGTTGGCGGCCGCGTGGCTCATCGACCACGCGCCCCAATCCACCCCCACCACCGCCCGGTTGCGCAGCAGCACCTGGTTGGCCGGTAGCCGCGGAATGCCGCCCCCGGCGAAGCCGACGACCAGGAGCCGCCCGCCTTCGCGCAGCGAGCGCAGCGCCTCCTCGGACAGTTCGCCCCCTACGGGATCCACCACCACGTCCACGCCCCAGCGTCTGGCGGCGGCCTTCAGCCCCTCGTAGCCGATGACCTCGTCCGCCCCGGCCCGCGCCGCGCGCTCGCGCTTCTCCGGCGTCGACGCGGCCGCCAGCACGGCGGCCCCCAGCGCCCTGGCCACCTGGATGGCCGCCAGCCCCACTCCACCGCCCGCGCCGAGCACCAGCACCCGCTCGCCGCGCCGCAGCCCGGCCCGCTCCTTGAGCGCGTACCTGGCCGTGCAGTAGCTCTGCGCGAACGCGGCCGCCGTCCGCGGCTCGAAGCCCTCCGGCAGAGGTACGGCCTGTGCCTCCGGGACGACCACGTGCGTCGCGTAACCGCCGATCCCGGTGATGGCGAGCACCCTGGTGCCGTCGGCCAGCCGCCCGGCCACCTCGTACCCCGGCGTGAACGGCAGCGGCGGCCTGATCTGGTAGGTGCCACCGACCATCAGCCCGTCGACGTAGTTGACCCCGGCCGCCTCGACCTCGACCACCACCTGGCCGGGACCCGCGACGGGATCGGGCCGCTCGACGAGCTCGACCGGCTTGCCGTACGCGGTGCAGACGACTGCCCTCATCCGGACAGCCTCTCCGATAGAACATCATTCTGGCAAGCGCTCCGGCATGATGCGGGCATGGACGAAAACTGGATAATCCGCCCTGCTCGCGCCGACGACGTGCCCGCCGTCGTGGCGATGCTGGCCGACGACCCGCTCGGCGCCAAGCGCGAGGGAGACCCGGCCGATGAGCGGTACCTGGCGGCATTCGCCCGGATCGACGCCAACCCCTACGACGAGCTGATCGTCGCCGAGCGTGAGGGCAAGATCCTGGGGACGATGCAGCTCACCTACCTGGCCGGGCTGTCGCGGCTCGGCGCCGAGCGCTGCCAGATCGAGGCCGTCAGGGTCGACGCCACGACCCGGGGCCAGGGTCTGGGCCGGGAGATGATGCGGTGGGCGATCGACCGGGCGCGCGCCCGGGGCTGCGCGATCGTCCAGCTCACCTCGGACAAGACGCGCGTCGACGCGCACCGGTTCTACGACTCGCTCGGCTTCAAGGCCTCACACGAGGGCTACAAACTGTCGCTGAGCTGACAAGGGCTGACCTCCACCAGGTTGTCGTGGTACGAGGGGCCCCGGCCCATGTCGGCGTCGCGTTCCGCCACGACCGTGTTGGGGTTCGCGCCGCCGGGGTTGTGCTTGGGCCAGCTCCCCTTGGGCGAGGCCACCACGCCACGCGCCACCCGGTCGCTCACCTCGACGTCGGCCAGGAACTCGCCGCCCTCGTTGTGCACCCGCACCCGCTGCCCGCTCACCAGCCCGCGCGCCTCGGCGTCGGCCGGGTTGACCAGCACCACGGGGTCCTTGGCCCGGCGCCTGAGCTCCGGGTTGTTGCCGAAGATCGTGTTGAGGAAGGTGTGCGCCGCCGGTGTCACCAGGGTCAGCGGGTACGGTGAGGCGCCGGCCGTACGCAGGGAATGGGGTGGCACGTACGCCTTGCCGTGCGGCGGGAAGCGGAGCCGCCCCGAGGCGGTGGGGAAGCCGTCGGCGAACGGGGTGAACGGCCGGGGGTAGTTCATCCGCACCCAGCCCTCCTTGCGCAGCCGGTCCAGCGTGACGCCCTCCAGCGACGGATGGCCGCTGCTCAGCAGCTGCTCGGCCAGCTCCAGGTCGGAGTCGTACAGCGACTGCTCCGTCATGCCCATGTGCGCGGCCAGGCGGCGGAACGTCTCGGCGGTGGACAGGCACTCGCCGGGCGGCGCCACGGCGGGCTCGTTCCAGAGGAGGTAGAGATGGCCGTATCCCGCGTGCAGGTCCATGTGCTCGGTCTGCATGGTCGCGGGGAGCACGATGTCGGCGTAGTCGACCGTGTCGGTGGGGAAGTGCTCCATGACCACGGTGAACAGGTCCTCGCGGGCCAGTTGCCGCCGGATCCTGTTGGTGTCGGAGGTCGAGCCGACCGGGTTGGCGGCGTAGACCCAGAGGCACTTCACCGAGTCGAGCTCGGAGGCCAGCCGGGTCATGGTCAGCGTACGGACGGGCTTGGCCAGCAGGTCGTCGCGGGTGTCGATGTCGAGGTGCACGTGGCCGCTGGTGGAGTAGGCCAGGCCACCGCCCGGATGGCGCCAGTCGCCCGTGACACCGGGGATCGCGCCGATCGTCCGCAGCGCGGTGCCGCCGCCCGCGTGCCGCTGGACGCCCATCGTGGCCCGGATCGCGGTCGGCCGGGTGTGCGCGACCCGCATCCCGAGCTCGCGGATGTCGGCGGCGGGGATGCCGGTGATCTCCGCGGCCCGCTCGACGGGATACTCCAGGATCTCCGCGCGGAAGGACTCCCAGCCCTGGGTGTGCTCGGCGAGGAATTCCTCGTCCTGGGCGCCCTCGGCGAGCACCACGTTCAGCAGCCCGAGCGCGAGCACGGCGTCGGTGCCCGGCCTGATCGCCAGGTGCTGGTCCGCCTGGTCGGCGGTCCTGGTGCGGATCGGGTCGATGGCCACCACGTGGGCACCGGCGGCGCGGGCGTCCTGGATGAACTTCCACAGGTGATGCCCGCTGGTCAGCGTGTTCGTGCCCCACAGCAGGATGAGCTTGGACAGCGCGAGGTCCTCGGGGTCCATGCCGGCGGGCGTGCCGTTGGTCAGGGTCAGCCCGGCGCCGCCGGCCGTGGCGCAGATGTTCAGCCAGTGCTTGGACGCGCCGAGCATGTTCCAGAACCGGCGCCCGGCGACGCCCTCGGCGCCCTGGATGTAGCCGAGCGAGCCCGTGCCCACGTACGGCCAGATCGCCTCGCCGCCGTGCTCGTCGACGATGCTCCGCAGCCTGGACCCGATCTCGTCGAACGCCTCGTCCCAGGTGATGCGCTCGAACTGCCCCGAACCCTTGGGTCCGGTACGGCGCAGCGGATACAGGATGCGGTCGTCCGCCTGGGTGTGCTCCAGATACCGGTTGACCTTCACGCACAGCGCGCCCCTGGTGTAGGGCTGCTCCGGGTTGCCGCGCATCTTCACGGCCTTGCCGTCCTCGACGGTGACGATCCAAGAGCAGGTATCCGGGCAGTCCAGTGGACATGCTCCCAAAACCCTCAATTCACCCGACATGCGACACAGCTTACGTGTCACTCCACCGGGCGTTATGGGACGCCACGGCAGGCTCCGACTCGCGGTAGAAATCAAAGGTGAAGGATTGGCAGGACCCAAAGATCGTACGGTCGGTCGGGAAGGTGCAGAATCTCTGTCGGTGGCCGAAATCAGGGAACGTGATGACGCGGAGGACCTCGCGGAGGGGGATCCAGCCGTGGACGAAGCGCGCGCTCACCCGGACGTCTACGTAGTCGAGCCGCTGCTGCCGCAGCGCCTGCGCCGGCCCTCGGACCTGCTGCGCTTCCTGTCCACGCTGGTCGTGCTCGCCGCGGTCGTCCTCATCGCCCTGGTCGCCAAGCAGACGCTCAACGGCCTCGAAGCGGACGTCAAAGAGGGCACCACCCTCGTCCCCGATCTGCTCAGCCGCGTCGCGACGTTCCTCGGCGGCGCGGCCGTGCTCATCGTGCCGGTGGCCTTCGCCGTCGAGCGCGTCTTCCACCGCGACGGCCTGCGCGTCGCCGAGGGTCTGATCGCCGCGATCATCGGCATGGTCGGCTCGTTCCTGCTCGGCCAGTGGCTGATCGGCGGCAGCGTCGAGGACCTGCGCATGCTGCTGACCGGCGGGCGGTCCATCGAGCCGCTCAACACGCTGCTCACCTCTGTGGTCGCCTACGCCACCGCCGTGCGCATCTCGCGCCGCCCCACCTGGCGCATGCTCATGTGGACGGTGATCGCGCTCGACATCTTCGCCCTCTTCTCCGGCCGGCAGATCACGCTGCCGGGCGCGATCGTGCCCGTCCTGGTCGGCATGGCCGTGGGCTACGGCACCTTGTACGGCGTGGGCAGCCCCAACACCCGGCCGCCCGGCAACGCGGTCATCGCCGCGCTCCGAAAGCTCTCCTTCTCCCCGGTCTCGGCCCGCCGCATCGAGGACGACCACCAGGGCAGCCGCCGCTACGCCATCGGGCTCAAGGACGCAAGCCGCCTCGACGTCACCGTGCTCGACCGCGACCGGCAGGTCGCCGGCCTGCCGTACCGGCTCTGGCGGCGGATCCGGCTCAACTCCGAGACCAGGCGCAGGGCGATCAGGTCGCTCCGCGCCGAGCTGGAGCGCGAGGCGCTCATGGCCTACGCCGCGCAGGCGGCGGGCGCGAGCACGCCGCGCCTGCTCGGCACCAGCGAGATCGGCACCGAGGCCGCGCTGCTCGCCTACGAGCACCTTGAGACGCGCCCGCTCGACGACGTGCCCGACGCCGACATCGACGACGCCCTGCTCGCGCAGATCTGGGAACAGGTCGCGCTGCTGCAGATCCAGCGGCTCGCCCACCGCCGGCTGACCGGCGACAGCATCCACCTCGACCAGGCCGGCCGGGTCGTGCTCACCGACGCCCGCAGCGGTGAGATCGCCGCCGGCGACCTGCTGCTCCGGCTCGACGTCGCGCAGCTGCTCACCTACCTGGCGCTCCGCGTCGGCGCCGAGCGATCCGTCAGGGCCGCCGCCGCCGTCATGGGTTCCGACGCGCTGGCCGCCGCGATGCCCCTGCTCCAGCGCATCGCCCTCACCCGCGAGACGCGATCGGCGCTGTCGAAGGACAAGGGCGCGCTCGCCGCGCTGCGCGAGCACATCGTCGCGCTCAAGCCGCAGGGCAAGGTCGAGGAGATCCGGCTGGAGCGGTTCCGGCCGCGCACCCTGGTCACGATCATCGCCAGCACGCTGGCCGCCTACTTCCTGCTGTCGCAGCTCAGCCAGGTCAACCTGATGCGGGTCATCACCACCGCCAACTGGGCCTGGTCGGGGCTGGCGCTGGTCGCCTCGTTCGTCAGCTTCGTGGCCGCCGCGCTGATGCTCAGGGGCTTCGTACCCGAGCATCTGCCGCTCTGGCGCACGGTGCTCGTCCAGTTCGCGGCCTCGTTCGTCAAACTCGTCACGCCCGCCGCCGTCGGCGGCGTCGCGATCAACACCCGCTACCTGCAGAAGCGCGGCATCTCGCCGGCGCTCGCGGTGGCCAGCGTGGGCGCCTCGCAGCTCAGCATGATGGTCTTCCACATCGCGCTGCTGCTGCTGTTCGCCTACATCACCGGGTCCAACACCGCCACCGCGTTCAGTCCGTCACGTGGGCTGGTCGTGGTGATGCTGGCGGTGGCGGTGCTGGTCGTGGTGCTGTTCGGGGTGCCGCCGCTGCGCCGGTTCATCACCGGGCGGATGCACTCGCTGTTCGCCAACGTGCTGCCCCGGCTGCTCGACGTGCTGCAGACGCCGCGCAAGATGATCGAGGCCTGCGTGGGCACGCTGATGATCACCATCGCGTTCGTCGTCTGCCTCGACGCCTGCGTCGAGGCCTTCGGCGGCGAGATCGGCTTCACCACCGTCGCCGTCGTCTACCTCACGGCCAACGCGATCGGCTCGGCCGCGCCCACACCTGGTGGCCTGGGCGCGGTCGAGGGGGCGCTCACGCTGGGCCTGACCGTGGCCGGGCTGCCCGCCGAGCTGGCCACGTCGGCCGTGCTGCTGCACCGGCTGCTCACGTTCTGGCTGCCGGTGCTGCCGGGCTGGGCCTCCTTCACCTACCTCCAGCGGCACGAGGCCCTGTGACCTTGTCGATGGCGTCGAGCTCGTCCTGAGTGAACGCCGGGCCGTCGACGCAGGCCACGTTGTCCTCCAGCTGCTTCACGCTGCTCGCGCCGATCAGCACGCTGGTCACCCGCGGATCCCTGATCGCCCACGACAGCGCCATCTGCGCCAGCGACTGGCCGCGGCTCCCGGCGATCTCGTTGAGGTCGCGCGCTAGATCGAGGTCGATCCGGTCGGCGCTCAGGAACCTGCTGGTCGCCGCCCGCGAGTCGGCGGGCACGCCGTCGAGATAGCGGTCAGTCAGCAGCCCCTGGGCGAGCGGTGAGTACACGATGCACCCCATGCCCGCCTCCTCCAGCACGTCGAGCAGCCCGTCCTCGATCCAGCGGTTGATCATCGAGTAGGACGGCTGGTGGATGAGCAGCGGCGTGCCCAGCTCCGCCATGATCCGCGCGGCCTGCGCGGTCTGCTCGGCGGAGTAGTTGGAGATCCCCGCGTACAGCGCCTTGCCCGAGCGCACCGCCCGGTCCAGCGCGCCCATCGTCTCCTCCAGCGGCGTCTCGGGATCGGGCCGGTGGCTGTAGAAGATGTCGACGTAGTCGAGCCCCATCCGCCCCAGCGACTGGTCGAGGCTGGCGAGCACGTACTTGCGCGAACCCCATTCGCCGTACGGACCCGGCCACATGTCGTAGCCGGCCTTGGTGGAGATGACCAGCTCGTCTCGGTAGCCGGCGAAGTCCTCGCGGAAGATCCCGCCGAAGTTCCGCTCCGCCGAGCCGTACGGCACGCCGTAGTTGTTGGCCAGGTCGAAGTGCGTGACGCCCAGGTCGAACGCCCGCCGCAGGATCGCCCGCGAGTTGTCGATCGGCCGGTTGTCGCCGAAGTTATGCCACAGGCCGAGCGAGACGGCCGGCAACTTGAGGCCGCTCCTCCCGCTGCGGTTGTACGGCTGGCGCTCGTAACGGGTGTCGTCCGGCTGGTAGGTCATGCGGTGCCCCTCTCGATGATCCAGGAGAGCGCGAAGGCCTCTTCGCGCCAGGCGTCATAGCGCCCGCTCCGGCCGCCGTGTCCCGCTCCCATCTCCGTCTTCAGCAGGAACGGCCCGCCACCGGCCGTCGCCCGGAGCCTGGCGATCCACTTCGCGGGCTCGTGGTACATGACCCGGGTGTCGTTCAGGCTGGTGATCGCGAGGATCGGTGGGTACGGGCGGCCGTCGACGTTCTCGTACGGTGTGTAGCTCTTCATATACGCGTAGACATCGGGGTTGTGCAGGGGATCGCCCCACTCGTCCCATTCGATCACAGTGAGCGGCAGCGACGGGTCGAGGATCGTGTTGAGCGCGTCGACGAACGGCACCTCGGCCACCACGCCCGCGAACTCCTCCGGCGCCAGGTTCGCCACCGCGCCCATCAGCAGGCCGCCGGCCGAGCCGCCCCTGGCGATGACCCGCTCGCTCCAGCCCGACGCCTTCAGGTGCCTGGCCGCCGCGACGAAGTCGGTGAAGGTGTTCTTCTTCCGGGTGAGCTTGCCCTCCTCGTACCAGCGGCGGCCCATCTCGCCGCCGCCCCTGATGTGCGCCACGGCGAAGATGAAACCGCGGTCGAGCAGGGACAGCCTGGGGACCGAGAAGCCCGGGTCGATGGAGGTCTCGTAGCTGCCGTAGCCGTACAGGACGGTGGGGGCTGGCTTCGCGGTGTCCTTGCGCTTGACGAGGGAGATCGGCACCCGCGTGCCGTCCTCGGCGGTGGCCCACTCACGGAACTGCTCGTAGTCGGCCGGGTCGTAGCCGCCCAGGACAGGGCGCTGCTTGAGCAGGATCAGCTCGTGGGTGGCCAGGTCGTAGTCGTAGACGCTGGCCGGGGTGATCATGCTGGTGTAGGCGAGCCTGAGCCGGCCGGTGCTGAACTCCGGGTTGCCCGCGGGGCCGACCTCGTAGAGCGGCTCGGGGAACTCGATCTCGTATTCGGCGGCCTCGCGCGGCAGGACGCGGATGCCGGTCAGCCCGTCGCGGCGGAAGTGGACGACGGCGTGGCCGGCGAACGCGTCGATCTCCAGGAGCCTGGTGTCGGCGCTGTGGGCGATCAGCGGCGTCCAGGTGCCGGGGTCGTCGAGCGGGGCGGTGGCCAGTTCGAAGTTCTCGGCGCCCTCGTTGTGGAGCACGTAGAAGAAGTCACCGGCGTGCTCGATGCCGTACTCGACACCCGTCTTCCTGGGGCGGACGACCTGGAACTCGCCCGTCGGGTCGTTCGCGTCGAGGATGCGCACCTCGCTGGTGATCTTGCTGCCCGCGCCGAGCACGAGGTACTTCTCGCTGCGGGTGAGCCCGATGCCGACCCAGTAGCGCTCGTCGGGCTCCTCGTAGACCAGGACGTCGTCGCGCGTGCCGAGCGTGTGCCGGTAGACCTGGAACGGACGCCAGGCGTCGTCGACGCGCGTGTAGAAGAACGCCGACCCGTCGGCCGACCAGGCGCCGCCGTAGAAGACGTTCTCGATCTCGTCGTCGAGCAACTCTCCCGTCTCGAGGTTCTTGAACCTCAGCGTGAAGCGCTCGTCGCCCTTGTAGTCGGTGGAGTAGGCCAGCAGTGTCCCGTCGGGCGTCATGGCGCTGGTGCCGACGGAGAAGAACGGGCTGTCGCCCGCCAGCTCGTTGCCGTCGAGGATGACCTGCTCCTGGTCGAGCCGCACGCCCGGGGTGACCGCAGGCGGGGTCTCGCCGTCCGCGGGCACGCGGCAGGAGACGGCGTACTGCTTGCCCTCCTCGGTGCGACTGAAGTACCACCAGGCGCCCTTGCGGCTCGGCACCGACAGG
Source organism: Nonomuraea sp. NPDC049141 (assembly GCF_040648415.1). NCBI lineage: Bacteria > Bacillati > Actinomycetota > Actinomycetes > Streptosporangiales > Streptosporangiaceae > Nonomuraea > Nonomuraea sp. NPDC049141. The sequence goes on along the minus strand of NZ_JBEZDR010000005.1, from coordinate 637 downwards.
TCGGTCTCCTGGGTGCGCCCCTTGATCTCCTGGAAGACCTGCTCCTGGAGGTCGCCGAGGTGAGCGGTCTGGTGTTGGAGGAACGCGTTCTCCGCCTCCAGGTAGGCGATCGTGTCGGGATCGTCCTTATTGGTAAGCCAGGCGTACTCGTCGATCACGGTGTCGCCGTGATGGGTGCGCTCAGTTGGAGATTTCTTCGCCACAGGCGGTGTGTTGCTGCTCACGTGGGGAGTCTATGTTCCTGGCCGTGATCGTTCTGTGGCCGTTGATCGGAGTGAAGGCGTCTCGAGTGGTCGGAGGCGCTGCTAATCTTTAGAAGCCGCCAGGGTGCGGCGCAACCAACCTCTTCCACTTCGGTGGCTTTGATGTGCGTTGCGCTGTGCTGGGCGGCAGTCGCTTCGATTCGCTACCCGGTCTACGGGATGGTAAATTGAAGAGGCGGTCGACATTCTAAGCAAGTCCGGTCAGTTTGACAGAAAAACGGACTGGTGAAAGAATAGAGACACAACGAAAGAACGAAATGAGCGCCTCTCGCAGGTTGAGGAGTACGCGTCCGTTTCTTGAGAACTCAACAGTGTGTTAAAAGCCAGTGCATGATGCACAACCCCGTCATGTCCATGCTTTCGGGTGTGGATGA